>CAZTPX010000033.1:0-72774 GCA_964615095.1 uncultured Planctomycetaceae bacterium
ATCCCAGCGACCATCGCCAGCCGGGCGAGCCGCTCTGGCCTTCCTTCAAGTCGGCAGGCGACTTGGATATCATACGCGAGCAGGACCCCCGGGCCTACGCGGCCTTGTACCAGCAGAACCCGGCCGAGGCCTCTTCCGCCGAGTGGGCCCCGGATCTGTTTGGCGACTTCATCTGGGTCCCGCCGGAGAAGTGGCCCAAGAGTTTCAAGATGCCGTTGATCTGTGTCGATCCCAGCAAGGGCGCCAGCGACCGGCAGGGCGACTACTGCGCGATCGTCTTCATGGGCATCGGCAGCGACAACCTGCTCTATGTCGACGCCGTGATCGAGCGGATCCCTTTGGACCAGATCGTCCACAAGCTCTTGGAGTTGTGCCGCCAGTGGCGGCCGCAGCACGTGGGCATCGAGGCCGACCAGTTCCAGGAGTTGCTGGTCCACGAGTTCCGCCGGCAGTGCGGCGATTCGATGCGTCTGCCCGTGCCCATGGGGCTTTGGAAAATGCGTACCCAGGGCGTAAACAAGATCGCCCGCATCCGCCGTTTGAGCCAGTACGTGATCAATCGGGAGTTGCGCTTCAAGGCCGATTCGCCCGGCTGCCGTTTGCTGGTCGAGCAGCTCATGGATTTTCCCTTTGCCGAGCACGACGACGGGCCCGACGCCTTGGAAATGTGCATGCGGCTGCCCTTTGCCGTGCATGAGGATGAGGAGGAGAAGAGAATGGATGCCCGGTTGGCGAAGATGCAGCGGATGGCCACATCGGGGTTCTGGAATAGGGGATATCGTCCGACACCGCATAATTCCATTTACCAGGCGCCACAACAGCCCATGCATGAGTATTGGGATGAGGATGCGGGATGAGGGGTGATCGCCTGAATCGAGGGGCAGATGGAACATCATCGCACGCGATCATTTCAGGAGGAATACCAGGCATTCCTAACGAAATACGGGATCGAATTCGATGAGCGCTACCTATGGGATTGAACGATGAGACGGGCCTTTGGCCCTTGTATCGCAGGGGTGGCGATGTGGACCTGGGGCGATGCCCCAGGCTGATATGGTTGTGGGCCTTCGGCCCGGCGGAAATGCCGGCGTCAGTCGCTTCGGTATCGATTTCCATCCCCAGCACCGAAGGTGCGCCTTATACCAGCCTAGGCCAACGGCCTAGGTAGAATAGCCCCAAGCAAATGCCAGGGCTGAAAGCCCGGTTTATGCCTGCCGACGTGCCCACCATCTCGCCACCAGCAAGCCCCATGAATCCCGCCCAACTCCTCAACCATTTCGATCGGCTCACCCAATTGCCTTGTCCACCAGCCTCTCCCAAATTTAGCCAAGGCAGCCCGCCCGCGAACCTACATGCCGCGGTTAGCAGTTAAAGTCAGGCCCCGATGCGATGCGCGATGCGCGACTCCACTCTGGCAGACCCCAATGCAAAACATTAAAGGTGGGAAAAGGTGTCAGGGTGGGAAAAGGTGTCAGGAACCGTTGTGTTCATTGTTTCCTGCCTGCAAACGGTTCCTGACACCTTTTCCTGCTAATGCACTTCACGTCGGAATCCGTCGCGTTTGGTCCCATGGCAACAATTTCCGCATCCGAAAGCAAGTCGTAGTCGAATAACCGGCATTGCCAATCGGGCACGGTTCTCGTCTTCTTGACGTCGTAATTCGATCCCGTTCGTTGGATCCGTAGCCACGCATCATCACTGAATATGACAAGACCACCCGTATTCAAAATCTCTGTTACAGCTTCCCTCTGCCTCTTTGCCGCTTGCATTTCCACCGCCAGCCAACTGGACGGCAGAGCCACCGCCACGACTAGCACCAGCAGCGTGCGAATGCCAAACTGGAACCGCCATCGAAAGACCAGGGCAGCCAGCGACCACAGCAGCATCGCCAGCAGCACCACGCCCACGCCAGCCACTGCCATCAGCACCGTCCAGCCCTTGTGCGCGTTGAACGAGAACCACCGCCACCGCTCCGACAGGAACAGCAGGCCCGTCACCGCCAGCGAGGCCGGCACGAGCCAACCCGGCGTAGGGCAATACCAGCGACGTTTCTCAGCAGCTTCCATGCCTGCTATCATACCGCGCCACCAGCGGCCCTGCCAGAATGGGCCTTGAGCGCCGCTACCCTGCACGCCCGCGTTCCGATCGTCCTTGCCCGCACGAAGGTTGCCGCTGAGGCGGGGTTGGGAGCTGAGGTTGGGGTTTGCGGCCTTGTGGTGCAGGATATCGGGGCGCGGTAGAATGGCGGTGAGACGCTGGACGCTCTGCGGCGGGGCGGCGTCGGGCGGGCGAACCGTTGCCGGCTACGAGGAAGCGGACATGAGCGCGAGCGAACCCCAGGTCGCCGCATCTGCCCTGGGCCTGATCCATACGTCGACCGAGTTCGCGCGCCTTGGGGTGCTGCTCGCGGAGTGAGGACTGGCATGCCACAAGAACCGATGATCGGACGGCGAGAGTCGTCGCGGCCGGATGCGCCACGCGGCCCCGCGACGAAGTTCGTCTGGAACGCAATCGTAGCCGGCAACCAAGGCCCGGGCCGGCGAAGCCGGCATAGCTTCGCCTATGACACCGGCAGGAAGGCCATCGTGCTCTTCGGCGGTATTGATTGGGCCGCTGGAGGAGCTCTCCTGGGCGACACTTGGGAGTTTCACACGCGTCGTTGGTCGCGCGTCCGAACACCCGATCGTCCGCCAGCCCGCCACCGCGGGGCTATGGTCTATAGTCCCCAGGCCGGGTATTCGATCTTGTTCGGCGGGCAAGGCCACGAGGGGTGGCGGTTTCCCTTGCTGAACGACACATGGACGTATGCGAACCAAGAGTGGAGCCGCTGGGGCAAGGTTACTTTCACGCGACCGCCGGCGCGCTGTGGACATGCTTTCGCTTTTGACGAAACGGCCGGCGTCGCGGTTCTATTCGGCGGGATTGCCCGCCATGACAAGCCGCTGGGTGATACCTGGGTGTTCGACGGCAGGTCATGGCGGGCAATCAAAGGCGCGGGGCCAGCCCCCCGCCGTTATGCGGCCCTGGCTTACGATCCCGAACTACAGGGTTGTGTGCTCAACGGTGGTTCCGAAGACGACCACGGCCGGCGCAGCTTCGGCGACACATGGCTCTTTCGCAACGAGACCTGGCAGCGGATGGCCACATCCCTGGATCTGCCGGCTTGTGACGACCACGCCCTGGCGTACCACCACGCCGCAAAGAGCTTGGTGATGTTCGGCGGTTTGGGACGCCAGAACGGCTTTCTCGTGCGCGTTGGTGACGCTTGGCGGATGGGGGACGCGTGGCCGATGCCACCGCGACACCAATGCGCGCCGTTAGTGTGGAGCGACGACCTGAACGGACTGGTGCTTTATGGCGGGGAAGCCCGGCACGCCGGCCCGCAATTCGACACTACTTGGCTGTTGGCGTGCGATTTCCTGGGTAACACGCCAACACCGGTTAGGTTTACGTGCCCCCGTTGCTCGGCCAGCCTTGCGGCCGATAGCGACTCATTGCCGCGACAGGCGATATGCCCGACCTGTCGAGAGATTTTTCAACCGACTGCCGCGGAATCGAATGAGGAACCCGTTTACGACTTGCGGGAAGACGGGGATCCGGACTCAAAGAAGGCTCTGCCACAAACCATCCCCGATGGCAACCCTGCTGCTTCGCGAGATGCCTCAGGTAGCACATGCGCGGCAAGTTCCGTTGCCGCGCCCCGGGCACGGCAGCCCAGCGGCAGCCCGACGGATGTGGTGCGAGCTGCGGTCGGGGTACGGAAAAGGTGTCAGGAACCGTTGTATTCATTGTTTCCTGCCTGCAAACGGTTCCTGACACCTTTTCCCGGTTCCTGACACCTTTTCCCGCCCGCCCGGCCCCCGCCCACCGCCATCAATTCGCGCGCGTTCTGGCCCCCTGGTCCTGCGAAGCTGGTCCTGAGTTTCGCCGCCACCGACAGCCAACTCCGGGACGGCTAATTGGCAAGCCAGCATCGAATATGTTGCATTGTTTGTGCCCGGGGCCACTCGCCGCTCACCGCCGCAAATCCCGAAAGACTATCTAAAAAGGAGTCGCAACGGGGACGCAGCTAGTATTGACAGACATCCCCAAGACCTAAGGCCCAAGCCCTAAGACCCAAGACGTCGCAACGGGAACACCGCCAGTATTGACAGACATCCTAGTGGCCTCACCCCCCCGGGTCGCGGGTCGGGGTCAGACGGCAGGCTATCAGCGAAAATGGGCAATGACTGTTTTCCCTGTCACCTTACTTCGCCTCAATGCAGTACAGATACTCGTCGCCGTGCAGGAACATCCGTTTGCCGTCAAAATACATTGTCGCATAGAAAACCTCCTGCTTGCCGGGAGCGCTGGCCGGCAGGCTTGTGATGTTCTGGAGGACATTGTTCCCAGCCACCGCGAAATCGGAGCCGGGTTTGAGAATTGTCACGTATCCGGTACAATCCATCAGGTAGATGTTCTTCCCCGCCAGCGTCGGGCTGGCGCAATAACCGAAGGTGCCTGAACCGTTGACATTGTAGCCGTCCATCATGCGGTGATAGACCAGTTTCTTTTCCTTGGTGTCGATGACCGCCAGATTTCCGATTAGATCAACCTGGTAAATCAATCCGTCCGCAAATAGTGGCGAGGCTACAGAGAACCACTTTTCATGGACCAATGGGCCATAGAGCGTTTTTTCGTCCAGATTCCAGATGACCTTATACTTTTCATCATCTCGTCCGGGAATCGCGATGGCCTGAAATTCATGTCCCCAGCGATTGCAGGGGTTGTAAAGCACCCCGTCTTCCATGATCGGAATGTAACATCCATAGCCGCAATACCCGCCCTTCGCCAGGACTTCTCCGTTCATACTGACCAGGTATTCGGGTGTCTGCAAGGCCGGCCGATTATTGAATTGCACCACGATGGGGCGATCGACTTGCAGGTTCCAGTTCTCGGTTATGGTGTTGGGCGTCCGCCACAGTTCCTTGCCAGTCGCCGCATCTCGAGCGATCAGATTCTCCAAGGTGCTTAGGAGCAGCTTACCCTCAAAGAGCAGCGGTGAGCCGTGGGTGTCGTGTTCGCATTGGGTCTTCTGATATTCGAAATTGCTCCAGATCAATTTTCCCTTCAAATCGAACGCCGACGTCAGGTACCCGCCTCTTCCCTGGACAACCCAATACACTTGCTTTCCGTCGCTGGTTGGCGTGGCATTGCCTGCTGAAATCTCGTTGAGGTAAAGTCTCCCTCTTCCCCGTGTGGAGAGCGCGACGTGCAGCGACTTGATGAGCTTTTTTCGTTCGCCAAGCTTCTGGTCGATGACGGCCTGACGGCTCGCGTCCAGGCCTTGCGGCGTGATATTCGCGTTCAGCAGCGAGACCAATTCCGTGTTGGCCTTGTCCAACTCCTCCAGCAGCGGCCCGGTTTGGTCCTTAACTGCGGCACGCGCCTCGGCGGTCATGGCGTCCCAACATGTTCCGGTGTGCAGCCAGAGAATCTTGCCGCTGTGTTTATCGAGACAAAACAGATCGCTGTCACCGCCGCCAACGAACAGCTTGTCGCCGGCGACAATGGGCTGGGACGCATTGCGCGCGGGCAACTTGAGCATCCAGGCGATGTTCTTGGTTTCATATCCGCCCGAGTAGTTCTGGCGGCTTCCCGCAGGCCTGATGTAGGCGGCGAAACGCCATGTAATCTTCCCCAACTCATCTTTAGGGAAATTCCCTGCGCACGCGTACGGCTTCTGCGCCTGATCGCAGATGGCCTTGACCAGGAGACGGTTCCATCCTTCCTTGAGGTGGATCTTCACATCGCCGCGATTGCCTTTGGCCACGCGTTGCGGCGCGCCATTAACCCAGATCTTCACCGCAGGCAACTCGTGCAGGATGTCCAAGTCTACATCCGCCGGGCGCGGAGCATAAAGATAGGTGTGGGCGTAGGCGGCCAGGTGGTCAAGATTTGCGTAGCGGACACTATGGGGGCAATTCGGATCCTGTATTGGGACAAGCGTCCCTAGCGCATAGACGAAGTCTACCCACGTTTCCGTACATGTGGATTCGTTATACCTGTGATAGGCCTGCGACCCTTCATAGGCGCGATGCGCTTTCCACTGTTTATCCCCGGCCTTGGCGCCGGTGTCCGGTTGGATCTCGGCCTCGCCACCCAGAAAATCGTTGTCAATGTCCTTTTCGGGATCAGGCGCAGGGAAGGGACCGGCCAGCAGCCAGTCCTTCACCGTGAAGTATTCCAGGACGTGACTGTGGGAGCCAGGTTTTCCCTTGGGTTTGACCGCCTGAACCCTGATCTCCGAGGTAATATCCGCTAGTCGGCGGCTCCACTTGGTCGGCGGAGTGGCGCCCGGGAAACGCCCGCTCCCGTCGCCACGCCATCCCACCGGGTGTTCCGGCGAGGGATAGAAGTCCGGCGAACCGAGCGGCGCCTTGTCATCGGCCAGCAGGGATGTTCCAGCCATAATCAACCATACCGCAGACAATCCGGCAGCAGTTTTCATGATCGCCAGTCCTTTCAGTTTGCCTATTCGCTATTTTGAGTCCCGTGCCATGTTGATCCCGCCGCTGCCGCCGGGCGTGCTGAGCAAACCAGTAAAGCCGCAAGCACGGTCCAGCCCTTGTGCTCATTGAACGGGAACCACCGCCACCTTTCCGACGCGAACAGCAAGCCCGTCACCGCCAGTGAGCCGCAGACCAGCCAATCCGGCGTAGGGCGATACCAGCGACGTTTCTCGGGCGTGTCCATGCCTGCCAGTATACCGCGCCACCAGCGGCCCTACCAGACTGGGCCTCCGAGCGCCGCCACCCCCGCACGCCCGCGTTCATGCCATCTTGCCCGTATCGCGCCCGGCATCGGTCATTCTCGAGTTGCGAGAAGAAGTCTCTGGCTCGTTCCCGCCGACTGATCACCAGACAATGGTCGAGTTCCAAGCCAAAGCGGGCGACGAGATTGGGAAGCCGTTTTTTGACTCGCGCCCTTTTAGATCAAGTACCTGTCGTCACGGCCGATAGTCCTGCGCTGGCCGGGGCGATCGAGGGCCGTGCGAACACCGTGACCAAAGATGATCTTGGAAGCATTCAAGAGGTGCGGTAGAGCGGGGCCGAAAGTGTGAGATCTTCGGTAACGCCGCATGCTTGGGCGCGAGCGATATGGGCGAAGCAGAACCCCACCCCATTCCACCGCCGCCCCGCCCGCCCTTCCAATTCCGCCTGCGGACCCTGCTGCTCTTGTGCGTGCTGCTGGGGTCGGCGCTGGCGGTGTTCGGCAAAGAAGGCATCGTCGTTTTCCGCCCTTCTCGCCGCCGGTGCCATCGGCCTTCTCGGCTATGGCTGGCGAAGGCGAATGGCAACGAGAACTGTGAAGCCAACGGCCTTCGACCAACCCCACGCTCCAGCTATCCTGTCTTTCCCCTCGCAGGCGTCCACAGCGCACGCGGCACGAAGGGCAGCATGATCGAGCGCGGCGAAGGCCCACGCTTCTGACTATCCATTTCTTATAGTCAACGTGGCCGCTGGCCTCATTTGCCGGCGACAGCGGCCCGATTTATTCTCGCATGTTTTATTGCGGCAATTCGCCGATTCCATTGAATTGGGCCCGGCGCGACCAAGCCGCCCATCATCGGCATCACTGCTGCTTGCCCCGGCTGCAACAAAATTTCTTCCGGCTGTTTGACAAAGCCATGTCGCGTGGTTATCTTGGCTTTTGTTCCAGCAAGGAATCCTACATGTATGTAGGCGGTTCCTGAACACGGGCGGCACGGGTGTGCAGCCCACACGCATGGCAATTCATTGCAGGCAGCGTTGCGCGTAACGAGCACGGTAGCAGCCCCATAGCCCGGCGGGGATCCTATTTACTCAGCTGCACCGGCGCGGCTCACTTTGACGGTGACTCTCAAGCGAGTCTCGCACTGCGCGCCCTTCTTTCGCTGGTTCGTTCTCCCTTGAGAGTTTTCCGAAGTGAGTCGTGTTGCGCGCCGTGCCGTTGTTGCGGTTGGCTAATTGTCAAACGCGTCCGATTTCGGGCGAACCAATTCCCCAAGGGAGCACGTCATGATCAGTTCCAAGTCCCGCCGCCGTTCCGCCCTGGTTATCGCCCAACTCTTTTTTTCGGTTGTGCTCCTGGCATCCAATGCCTGGGCTGACACGCACACAAAACTGACTTTTTCCCTGAAGGTTACGAAAACTCGGAGGCCATAATGAAGAAAGTCGAATCCAGTTGCGTTGCCCTTTGCGCAGCGATGATCGTGTTTTTCTCGCCAGGAATCTTGCTGTCGCAGCAGCTTTATTGGAGCCAATTCGGTACTCCGTCGGAAGTCGGTCGTGTTAATCTCGACGGTAGCAACAGCATGATGCTGGTCCAGCCGGACCAGTTGTTGGGGATGGTGACGCTTGACTCGACGGGCCAGGTCTATTGGATCGACGACGGCAAGGGGACGATCATGCGAGCGAACGCTGATTTCAGTGACGTCACGACACTAGTCACGCTAGGGGGTACACCCAACTATCTAAACTTGGCGATCGATCCATCGGCGAACCTGATATTCTGGACCGATGCCAACGCCAACAACGGCACGATCGGCCGTGCGAGCCTGGCAGGGGGACCCGTCATCGGCACGTTCAGCTCGCCGGGCGAGTATCCGGATGCCTTGGCCGTGGATCCGACCCGCCAGTTGCTTTACTGGACTACTCAGGATGGCAAGGTGATGCGATCAAACTACGACGGCAGCGATCAAGTGACGCTAATGACTCTTGCTTCGACTGTGGGCGCTGGGCCTTCCGGTCTGGCTCTGGACCTGGCTGCAGGAGAAATGTACCTGTCGCTCCCCAATGAAGACAGGATTGATCGCGCCAATCTTGATGGCACGGGACTGGAAACAGTCCTGCAGTTAAGCGGAGAACGCCCCTTTGGAATGGACTTGTTCGACGGCCGGATGTACTGGGCCGACTTGGATGGCGGCCGCCTTCGCTCGGCGAACCTTGATGGGAGCGACGTTACGACGATTCTGTCTGGACTCAGCGATCCGCGGCAGGTGAGCATCATGGACGTCCCCGAACCATCGACGCTGGCGCTGTTGGGGGCGGCGACGTTGGGTCTTATCGGTTATGGCATGCGACGGCGACGAAGCGCACGGCTGGCAACGGTGCCCACCGTACCAAGCCATATTGGTCGTCGGGGCGGCGGAGCGACTGCCTGGGTCGGGCGGCGACGGCGTACCTGGCACGCCGGCGATTCGGGTATCCGGCGGTGACCATCGCCCGGGCGCTGGGTTACAGCGGGCATGGCAGCGTTGGCGCCGCCGTGGCTCGCGTGGAAGCGGCCGGAAAGGGGGTCGCGGCGACCCTTGCCGCCTTGTAGGAGCAGCTTGCTAATCTCTAACCTCGGCCTGACCCCATGAGCACCTGACCCCATGAGCACCGAGTTCTGGCTTGTGGTGAAATGAAAGCGGGGGCGGTATGCTGTTAAGGGATCGTTACCACCTCGCAGCATTCGAAAGGAAATGTCATGTTTCGGTTTATACAACGTTCGGTCCTTCTCAGCCTGGCGATGACGTTGTCCGTATACCCTTGTTCTTGTGCCGCCGAGGGCGCTGCGCCAAGAGGTTTGCGAAAGCTCGATGTTTTCGACTATTGCGGGGTGACCCTTGACGGCGGCCGCTTGCGCTTGCAACTCGACGAGGTTCGTGATTACTATCTCCGCATCCCCAACGACGACCTTCTCAAGGGGTTTCGGCAACGAGCAAAAAAGCCCGCTCCGGGCAAGGATCTCGGCGGCTGGTACAGTTCCGACACGTTCCACGTTTTCGGGCAGATTCTCTCGGGCCTGGCCCGCTTGTACGCCGCGAGCGGCGACACCGCGTGCAAGGAAAAAGTCGATGCGCTGGTGAGCGAATGGGGCAAGTGCATCGCCGCCGACGGCTACTTCTACTATTCCGCCAAACCGAACGCCCCGCACTATATCTACGATAAGATGGTCGGCGGCCTTGTCGATGCGTATCTCTACTGTGGCAATCGGGAGGCGCTGGGCCATCTGCGGCGGATTACGGACTGGGCCGTGAAGAACCTGGAACGCTCGCGCCGCACGGCCGACACGGGCACCGAGTGGTACACCTTGAGCGAGAACCTCGATCGCGCTTATCTTGCCACCGGCGACAGCGTGTATCGCGACTTCGCTGAAGTCTGGGAATATCGCGAGTACTGGGACATTTACGCCCGCAAGGCCGATCTCTTCGCCCCGCGCCCCAGCGGCCAGCGCAACGACGCCTACCATGCCTATAGCCACGTGAACACGCTGGGCGGGGCGGGCGCGGCCTATCTCGTCAAGGGAGACCGCCGCTATCTCGATATCCTCATCAACGCATACGATTCGCTTCAGGCCAACCAGATCTTCGCGACGGGGGGCTACGGACCCGATGAACAATTCCTGCCCTGCGACAGGCTCCGTGAGCGCCTGGAAAACACCGCTAACACCTTTGAAACCCAGTGCGGCGCGTGGGCGGGCTTCAAGATGGCCAAGCACCTCCTCTGTGCCACCGGCGAGGCAAAGTACGGAGATTGGGTGGAACGCCTCGTGCTGAATGGAATCGGCGCCAGCATCCCCATGAGCGCCGACGGCCGGGTCTTCTATTACTCCAACTACAATCCACACGGTGGAGAAAAGCGGAATACCGATTTCGGCTGGTCGTGTTGCACCGGCACGCGTCCCCAGGCGGCGGCCGACTGCTGCGATCTTGTCTACTTCAAGGACCAAGAGAACCTCTACGTGAACCTCTTCACGCCCTCCACGGTGCGCTGGTCGGTCCACGACACGCCCGTCACGCTGCGTCAGACCACGCGATTTCCCGAGGAGCCGTTGACGCAGTTCACGGTCGATCTCGCGCAGCCGGTGTCCTTCGGCCTGAAGATTCGCTGTCCCGCCTGGCTTGCCGGGCCCGTCAAGGCGAGAATCAACGGGGCGGCGGCCGGCATCGAAAGAGATTCGCAGAATTGGGCGGTGATCCAGCGCACGTGGAGCCGCGGCGACCGGGTGGCCGTCGAGCTGCCGATGCGTCTGACAACGAGTTCTCTTGCCGGCTGCCGCTATCCCGCGGCAATTCTGTTTGGTCCGGTCGCGCTAGCGGTGCGTGCCGGGAATGGTAACTTCGCGAAGAAGATCGACCTGGAGCACCCCGCGCAATCGCTGGTCCCGGCCCGTGGCGAGGCGCTGACCTGGCGGCTCGCCGCGGATCCCGCCGTCCTCGTGCGGCCCTTCTATGCCTACAAGGAAGGCGAACCCTATTACCTGTACTTTGATCCCGCCGCCGCCGACCGAATTTCGCATCGCGTGCTTTCTTACCAGGGAAGCTGGCATGACGGATCCGCGTTCCATTACACGAATTCGGTTGGTGCGACCGCCGAGTGCAAATTCGAGGGAACGGGGGTTCGCTGGTTGGGCTTCCGCTTCGATGATGCCGGCAAGGCGGAAGTCCGCATCGACGGCAAGGTCATCGCCACCGTGGACCAGTACGGCCCGGGACGGGACCTGCCCTTCGCATGGTCTCAGAAGAACCTCAAGCCCGGCACGCACTCAATTCGCTTGCGGCTGCTCGACGAGAAACCGCCCCAATCGAAGGACCGTTTCATCAACGTAGCCGGCTTTGAAGCTGATCGGCCAGCCAAGTGAAGGGGCAAGTTTCACCGACCAACAATGTGCGATTCAACGACGGTAGTTCGATGTAGCAATTGGCGTTGCAGGTGCGGAATAGGTCGGCGGAGCTTGCCGCAATCAGGGGAGCGATGCGCCAAGGAGCGGATGAGTCGATCGCAGGTTCTGCCCGCCCCGGCACGAAGTGCGTACGACCTTCTTTCGATTCGACAGAGCCAGCCAGTTCCCCCAGAAAACGCAGTTGGGCGTCCTGCCCACTCATCTTGCGTATTGCGGCAGAAACGTAACGATGAAACCCCAAATGGCAGGCGAGCGGATTTCCGGGAAGACCGAAGAAAAGTTGCCGGTTGGTCCGAGCAAATAGAATGGGCTTGCCTGGCTTCTGCTTGACACCGTGAAATACCCTCTCGGCGCCGATATCGGCAAGTACCTGTGGCACTAGGTCGTAGGTTCCCACGGATACGCCCCCTGTCAGCACGACGATGTCCATGTCGGCGAACTGTTCGAGGGACTGCCGGAGTTCATTCACATCGTCGCAAGCGTGAAGACACTGCGGAGAATCGATCCCCACTTCCTCCGCCATGGCCGCAAGCATAGGCCCGTTCGAGTTGCGGATCTGGTTGGGTTGCAAAGCTATTCCTTCTTCAGCCAGTTCACCCCCCGTGGTGATGATTCCCAGGCGGGGACGTGGGATCGCCCCTACCGAACTCCTGCCGAACGAAGCAAGTACTGCAAGGATCAAGGGAGTCACGCGTATGCCCGCCGACAGTATGCAGTCGCCTTGCCGGCATTCGCTGCCAGGGCTTGTGATATTCTGGTTGGGCACAAGATGCTCCGGCAAAACGACTTCGGTTCCCTGTTGCCGAGTATGTTCCTTGGGCACGACTGCCTCGGCGCCAGTTGGGCAAGCCGCACCGGTCAGGATGGCCAGACAATCGCCATCGACAAGCTCTCCATCCCAACTCGCGCCGGCAGGGATCTCCCCAATCACAGGCACGGACTTCCCCGCATCAGCAAGACGGACGGCAAAACCATCCATCATCGATCGTGGAAAGGGCGGATAGTCGCGGTCGGCGGCAACGTCTTCTGCCAGCACCAGGCCGCGGGCTGCCGCCAACGCATACGGCTCTGGCGTCAGCGGTGCGCTGCTTTGAATTACGAGATTGAGGGCTTCATCGGCAGTGATCATAAATCTTCAGTGCGTGTCTTTTCCGTGGAGCGTGTCAGCGACGTGTTCTAACGTGACGAGGATTTCCGGCATGTACTCTTCGACGGCCCGCACGCTTCCGGGCAGCGTGTAGATTTGCGTGGTTCCGGCCACGCCGGCGATCGCGCGGCTGAGGCGTGCCCGCGGGTTATTCGCCCCAAACTTGGCGCGGATATGTTCCATGACACCGGGGATCAGTTTGTCGCACAATGCCACAATCGTGTCGGGGGCAATGTCGCGGGGTCCGACCCCCGTACCACCGGTGGTGATGATCAAGTCGACGCCCCGCTCCCGGCCGCCGAGGACCTTGCGGCGAAGCAGCGTGGCGTCATCCGGCAACAGGCACTGTTCGATAGTTGCCTCGATTCCCTGAGACGCAAAGAACGATGCCAAGAGTTCACAAATTCGCGGTCCCGAACGGTCGGTGTAGACGCCGGAAAAGGCCCGGTCGCTAAGCGTGATGACGAGGCAATGCATATGTCGCGGTGGTCGACCATGAGTACATGGTACCCGGGCCGGCCGTTCATCCGGCGTCATCGAACTTGACCTTTTCCAGGAGGGCGATAGGGCCGATGCTCATCTGCTGATCAATGGCTTTACACATGTCATAGACGGTGAGCAGGGCGACGCTCACGGCGACGAGGGCCTCCATCTCCACGCCGGTCCGGCCTGTGCAGGAGGCAGCGCCGGTCGCCATCAGGCCAGCGTCGCCCAATTCGAGCGCCACGTCAACATGGTCCAGGCCCAGCGGATGGCAAAGCGGAATGAGTTCGCCCGTCCGCTTGGCAGCCTGAATCCCCGCGATCTGCGCGACCGTCAGCACGTTCCCCTTGGCGATGGTATTGGCACGGATCTGCTCGCAGGTGGCCGGCAGCAGCCGGATGATACCCATGGCACGGGCACTGCGGCGCTGCGGTTTCTTGGCTCCCACATCGACCATGCGGGCCGCGCCCAGGTCGTCGAGATGTGTAAGTTCACTCATGTTGGCAACTGATTCAGGTCCTGGGGTGTATTGATATTATAGAGTTTCGTGGGATCAGCGACCGGCACCGTGGCCGCTGCCAACGCGGTCCAAAGCCGGCCCACGCCGTACTGGCCGGCCTCGATCGACTGCACGACTTGCGGCAGCAGCGTCACGGGAGCGACTGCGCACAACGGGTGCTGCCGGCCATCCGGCGTAACGGCCACAGCCGCTCGCCGCGGATCTCGGGCAAACACATTCAACAGTCTGCGAATCTCGGTTGCCGAAACGTTCGGCAGGTCACAGGGCAAGACCAACACGGCATCGTAGGCGTCGCCGGCATAGGATAGCGCCGCTTCGATACCGCCCAGGGGCCCCACCCGCGGCCGCAGATCGCCGATAGTCGTCTTGCCAAGTGCGGCATACGGCTGTGGATCGTTGGCCACGATAATCACATCATCGATCGCAGCGCTGGCGAGTTCGGCTAAGAGCCGTTCGATGATCGTACCCTGTGGGATGGGCAGCAGCCCTTTGGCGGTTCCACCTAGCCGTGCAGCAAGTCCTCCGGCAAGGATGGCGGCCAGGGTTCTGAGGGGACAGACGTTCTTCCAGATCGGCACATCGCGTTTCATGCTTTTGATGAATTCCGCCATCGCCGCCAGGGCTTCCTGGCGATGCGGCGCGGCAATCTGCAAGCGAAACGAGCACTCCCCGACCCCCACGCGACCGCGGCTATGCTCGACGGCAATGCCGAGCAGTTCGTGGGTCTGGAGCATCTCGCCGGCGAGTTCTTCGAGCACGCGCCGGGCCATCGGTTCGTAAACCTCGTAATCGAGCGCGAGGATCAGTCGCCCGTCTTCCAGCGGCCGAACCAGCCCTGCAAAGGTGAGCGCCGCGCCCGCGCCTTCCTGGAAACACGACACGGCTTCGGCTGGCAGCGGACCATCATAGACTCGTACTACCACTGCTGGCACCATCACCCCCCTGAAGTTAATCCGATCAGCGCGACCTCATCGCCCTCGGCGATCTCACGATCATCGGCCGCGAAGGCGTGGTTAATTGCAAAACGACAGGCGGGCAGCATGCGGGCCAGAAGCGGTTCATCCGCGGCAAGCCGCGCGCGGACCTCGCCGCAGGTCGGCCGCCCGTGCTCGATCGCGATCGCGAGTTCCCCACGGCCCACCGCCCGGCTCAAGGGACCGAAAAGCTTGATGATTACCGTCATGATTCAACCATTATACTTTGAGTCCCCTTTTTTGCAGCAGCCTATAAGTATACAATTTCGACGTTTGACTATCGTTTCCGATCGGACGAGCCTACGGCCGTAGAACTTCTCCGGCTACGGATCGTCCGGCGATAGGGTCCGCCGACCCGCAAGCGGGTGCCCCGAACAGGCGGGCCTCCCGGGTTTGGAAAGGAAACGCTTTGAAGCCTTCCCCTAACGCCGCTTGGCGTCCGGTCTACCTGCGCCTGTCGGTCACCGACCGCTGCAATTTGCGCTGCCGCTATTGCCGTCCTGCGCAGTCGCGTGCGAAATTCGCACCTGCCGGGCTTGCGACGGACGAAGATCTGCTGGCGCTGATCAGCCTTCTGCACGAACAGTTTCCAGTCTATAAGGTCCGTATCACTGGCGGCGAACCGTTGCTGCGGCCGGGGTTGCCTGAACTCATCGAGGTAATTCGTGAGCAACTGCCCAAAGCCGAGTTGGCAATGACCACGAACGCGGTGTTGCTAAAACAGCATGCGGTAGCCGTACGGCGTGCGGGCGTGGAATTCCTCAATACAAGCCTCGACACCCTTTCCCCGGAATTATGCAAAGAACTGACCCGTGGCGGCGATGTACGGACGATCGTCGACGGCATCCGGGCAGCCCACGCGGCCGGCTTTCCGCAGATCCGCATCAACACGGTCCTCATGCGGAACTATAACGGCGATTCGCTGCCGTCACTCGTGCGGTTTGCCGCGGAGTTGGGCTGCGAGATACGTTTCATCGAGTTGATGCCCTTCGGTGAGGGAGCGGCCATCTACGATCGAGAGTTCCTTTCCGCAGACGAGGCGCTCGAATCGCTCGAGACCGAGTTCACGAATCTCGGCTCCCTGCCGCGGAGTTCGACCGCGCGGCGGCATCGCCTAATGGTCGATGGGAACGAGCAGGCGATTGGCTTCATCACCAACATGTCGCATCCCTTTTGCGACGGCTGCGATCGAACGCGGCTCGACAGCCGCGGCCGGCTCTATGCCTGTCTACGAACCGTACATGGCGTAGACCTGCTCGCCCCCTACCGCGCCGGCCGGATCGAGATGGTGCGCTCGCTGATTCGTGACGAAGTGCCCAACAAGACGATCCCCATCGGCATGTGGCCGACGCACAACATGGTGACTATCGGCGGCTAAGGAATTGCGTGCCATTCCCCAATCAAGGCTACGCCATGACCGGTTCCAACACTGGTGTGCGAGGGCTCTCGCCGGCTGCTTCGGTTTCGTGCTCCAATTGCGGCGAAAACCGAACGGTCAGCACCAGCAGCGAGCTGACAGTGACCGTGGCGCCCAGAATCAAGAGAGCCGTCGGCCAGTAGGACGACGATGTCTTGAAGAGGAATCCCGCGGCAAACGCGCCCGCATTCCCGCCTGCGCCAACGATGCCCGAAACCGCGCCGAGGGCCTTCTTATTTACGAACGGGACGACTGAATAGGTCGCTCCCGACGACATGTCGACTAGCATGCCGAAGACCAGAAACACGGGTATGGCGGCTATCAATACACGCATCTGTGAAAACAGCATGAGGGCCAGCCCTTCGGCAAAGAGCACGAGGAAAAGCCACCGCACACGGCCGTGAAGGCCCCACCTGGCCCCAAACCGGTCGCCCAGGAACCCGCCCAGCGCCCGGGCAAAGAGATTCATCATTCCGAGCAGACTGGCAGCCAGTCCGGCCCAGAAGAGACTCAGCTTAAAACTATCGGTAAAGTACAGGGCAGCCGTGTTGTTGATCGTCACTTCTATGCCAAAACACGCACCGTAGGCCACGAACAGAGCCCATACGCGGTAGTCCTTGAAGGCGCCCCAGAAGGCGCCGTTAGCTTTCTTCCGGTCGCGCAACTTACCCGCGGCGCGGAGCTCCGCAAAGTTCCCCTCAGGTGTATCCTGCGTGAAGCGATAGTAGGCCAGTCCCATGAGAAAGCAAAGGCCGCCGGCCATGCCCATGGCCACGCGCCAGCCGATCTGTTCGCTCAAGGCCAGCGGACCGACCAACAGGGCGAACAACGCCGGCATGAGCAAATGCGTTGCCCCGCCACCCAGGTTGCCCCAGCCGGCGGTGACGGCGTTGGCCGTGCCCACGCAGTTGGGAGCGAACATCACCGAGGTATGGTACTGGGTAATCACGAACGAGGCCCCGATGCCGCCGATCAGCAGGCGGAAGATAAGGAACGTCGTGTAGTCGTGCGACAGGCCGATTCCCATCACCCCCAGTGATCCTACCAATAGAAGCCACGTGTAAGAAAGCCGCGGTCCGATGCGGTCGCAGAGCCAGCCGAACAACAACCGCGAGAAGACGGTCGAGGCGGTCGAGGCGATGATGCACCAGCCGACCTGACTGGGCGTCAACTGGAACTCTTTACGGATAATGGGCATCAAGGGCGAGATGCCAAACCAAGCGAAGAAGCAGAAGAAAAAGGCAAGCCAGGTCAGGTGGAAAGCCCGCATCTGCGGGCTGTTTGTGCGAAACAGGTCGATCCTGGCGGCCTTGTTGCTTTCCAAAGTCATTCTCCAAGCGTGGCGTGTGCGTTGACTTTTTACACAGCTCAGCATGGCAATTATCGTGCCAAGGTCGCGAGACGTAATCAAATCGGCACTGGTTTCTGGATCGTGGGCTCCTTACTATGGGCACGTAACAAAAGACGGCTCCTATTGACACAAATATTATCGTGACAAAGATGTCAGTGCTCGCAATATAGTCACCGCACGCCTAATTCCCTCGCACTATCGGCTATCGCGCCGAAAGGAGGCGCGATTTTCCCCGCATGGCAGATTTATGCCAACTCGCGTTGTAATAAACATCTGGGCGTCTTGCGGTACATGGCGCGCGGTAGTTTCCATCGCATCCACCGCCCCGAGAAGCAGCTTTGGCCCCGGATTTGCATACTGCAAAGCCCAGCCCAAAGTACGCAGTCGGCGCGCTTGGCGGCCTGAAACGCTGGGCTCGGTTTACGCATCGTGATGGACCCCGAATGATTGCAAACAACACGTCCGGCAGGAAGAAGACGGTCGTGGTCATCGGCAACGGCATGGTGGGCCACCGCTTTTGCGAACGGCTGGTTGAGTACGATGCTCGACTCGACTTCGAGATCGTCACTTTCTGCGAAGAGCCCCGCCATGCCTACGACCGCGTTCACCTGACGAGCTATTTCTCGCACCGCGATGCGGCACAGCTTCATCTGGCAGGGCTTGATTGGTACAAAGAGAATGGCGTGTCGCTGTTCGTCGGCGATCGGGCCGAACGGATCGATCGCCAGGCCAAGATCGTCTATTCGCAGCAGAAACGCGAAATCCACTACGATCTGCTCGTACTGGCCACCGGCTCGGCCCCCTTCATACCGGCAATCCCCGGCATCGAGCGGCAAGGAGTACACGTCTACCGTACGATCGAGGATTTGGAAAAAATCATCGTCGATCACGATCGTGCCCAAAGTGCGGCCGTGATTGGCGGCGGCCTGTTGGGCCTGGAAGCGGCCAAGGCCCTCAACGATCTGCGGTTGAAAACCCACGTCATCGAGTTCGCTCCGCGCCTCATGCCTCGGCAAATCGACGACGCCGGTTCACGACTGCTGGTCAGGAAGATCGAGGAGTTGGGCGTCCACGTCCATCTGCAAAAAGCCACCCGCGAGATTCTCGGTAATGGCAAGGTCGAAGGCATTCAGCTTGCGGACTCGCCGCCACTGCCGGTCGAGATGGTAGTCGTTTCCGCGGGTATTCGGCCGCGCGACGAACTGGCCCGCAAGTGTGGACTTACGGTCGGCGACCGCGGTGGAGTCGTCGTCGATGATAACCTGCGGACATCCGATGAACATATCTACGCGATCGGCGAGGTCGCCCTGCACCGCGGCATGATCTATGGCCTCGTCGCCCCAGGTTACGAAATGGCCGAAGTGCTGGCCGCGAACCTCACCGGTGGCCAGCGGACCTTCACAAGTGCCGACATGTCGACGAAGCTCAAATTGATGGGCGTCGACGTGGCGAGCTTTGGCGATACGTCCGACGGCAACGGTACGACCCAGCCCGTCACCTTTGAAGATCCGTTCCGCGGCGTGTACAAGAAACTCTGGTTCAGTAGCGACGGCAAGCGGCTGCTCGGCGGTATCCTCGTCGGCGATGCATCGGACTACGGCATGTTGCTCGGTCTGTACAAGAGCGACGGGCCGCTGCCAATTGCGCCCAGCGACCTAGTCCGCGGCGGCGGTTCCGGCGCGGTGGCTCTCAAGGCGAGCGATCTCTCGGACAACGTCCAAATCTGCTCTTGTAACAACGTGAGCAAACGCGCCATCTGCTGCTCAATTCGCGACAAGAACCTGGAATCGGTCGGCCAGGTGAAGGCCGCGACCAAGGCCGGTACCGGTTGCGGCGGCTGCCTGCCGATGGTGACCGAACTCTTTCACGCCGAGATGAAGGCCGCGGGCCGCAAGGTGAACAACCATCTGTGCGAACACTTTGCCTTCACGCGGCAGGAACTGTTCCAGATTATCAAGATCAAGCAGATCCGCACGTTTGATGATCTCTTGCATAGCCACGGCCGTGGACACGGCTGCGAGATTTGCAAACCGGCCGCCGCTTCCATATTTGCCAGCCTCTGGAACGACCACGTTCTCGATCACGCCGCCCTGCAAGACACGAATGACCGCTTCCTGGCCAACATCCAGCGCGGCGGTTCCTATTCGGTCATTCCACGCGTGCCGGGCGGCGAGATCACGCCGGACAAGTTGATTACGATTGGCCAGATCGCGAAGAAATATGGCCTGTATACCAAGTTCACCGGCGGGCAGCGCGTCGATATGCTCGGTGCCCCCGCCCATCAGTTGCCCGATATATGGGAAGAACTAGTCGATGCCGGCTTCGAGAGTGGGCACGCATACGGCAAGGCCCTGCGGACGGTGAAGAGCTGTGTGGGCACGACCTGGTGCCGCTTTGCCGTGGGCGACTCGGTGGGGTTCGCCGTGCGTCTTGAACTCCGCTATCGTGGCATCCGCGCCCCGCACAAGGTCAAAGCCGCGGTATCCGGCTGCGTCCGCGAGTGTGCCGAGGCCCAGTCGAAGGATTTCGGCCTGATCGCCACGGAAAAGGGCTGGAATCTCTATGTCTGCGGCAACGGCGGGGCGCAACCGCGGCATGCCGACCTGCTGGCTGCCGATCTCGACGAGGACACCTGCGTCCGCTACATCGACCGCTTCCTAATGTACTACATCCAAACGGCCGACCGCCTGACGCGAACCTCGAAGTGGCTCGAAGCCATGGCAGGTGGCATCGAGTACTTGCGCGACGTGATCATCAACGATCGCTTGCAAATTGCCGACGAGCTGGAGCGGCAGGCCCAGTTCCTGGTCGAGTCGTACCGCTGCGAATGGCGGGAAGTGGTCAAGGACCCGGAAAGACGACGCATGTTCCGCCAGTTCGTCAATACCGACGAAACAGAGCCGGGCGTCGAGTTCGTCGTTGAGCGCGGCCAGAAGCACCCAGCCGGTTGGCCGTCGGACTTTGTGCAAATCGAACCGCCCGCCAAGGCCGCCGTGGGGCAGATTGCCAACCTGCCAGAAAGCGGGCAGATCAGTAATCTGCCGCACGCGAAGTGGCATCGTGTCGGCCGCGTGAGCGATTTCCCCAAGGACGCCGGCGCGTGCGTCAAGTGCGAGGGGATCCAGATTGCCGTCTACCGTTTTTCCAGCCGACCAGGCGTACCTGGTGCCCGCGAATGGCACGCCTGTGAGAACATGTGCCCGCATAAGCGGGAATTGGTACTCTCGCGCGGGCTTCTGGGCGATCAAGGGGGCGTGCCGAAAGTGGCCTGTCCTGTGCATAAGAAGGCCTTTTCGCTGGAGTCCGGCAAGTGTCTCTCGGGTGAGGATTACACGGTCAAAGTCTTTCCGGTTAAGGTCGAGGGAAACGACGTGTACGTCCAAGTTCCGGTCGCGCACGAGAATGGCGAGGAAGGAACCTGTTGCGTACATGCACATCATTTCGAGGAAACTGGGGAGGGCGTTGCACTACCATGCCTGGTCTCTTGACTTCTTCGCCCCAGCCGGTTTCGCCCCAGCCGGTTTCGCTCCAGCCCCGCCGGCTTTCCATGCCGCAGTCGGGCGAATTCTCGATTGTCGACATGTTGCTAAGGCAGCAGCAGGAAACGGCCGTCGATCGCTTCTCACGCCGGGCACCATGTACTCATGGTCGCGAGGAAGAGACCGCTCCACCCGAAGCCCGCGTGTATCGCGAGCCGGTGCCCCTCAATGCTCCCAAGGAAGGCGAGCAATATGCCTTCGAAGTCAATCTCGATTCCTGTACGGGATGCAAGGCGTGCGTGACGGCCTGCCATAATCTCAACGGCCTGGACGAAGACGAACTTTGGCGGAAGGTTGGTCTGCTCTCCGGCGGCAGCAGTCAGCTTCCGGTGATTCAGCACGTCTCGACGGCCTGCCATCATTGCGTGGAACCGGCCTGCATGGAAGGCTGCCCGGTGCTGGCTTACGAGAAGGACCCGATCACGGGCATCGTCCGGCACCTTGACGACCAGTGCATCGGTTGCCAGTATTGCATACTGAAGTGCCCCTACGACGTTCCGCGCTACAGCAAGAAAATGGGCATCGTGCGGAAGTGCGACATGTGCAGCAGTCGTCTGGCGGTGGGCGAGGCCCCGGCCTGCGCGCAAGCCTGCCCCAACGAGGCGATTCGTATTGCGGTCGTGAACAAGGAAGCGGTGTCGGCCAAGGCCGCGGCAAACCTGTTCTTGCCCGGTGCGCCCGAGCCAGGTTACACCAAGCCTGCCACGATTTACAAGACGCAAAAGAAGCTGCCGGCAAACCTCTTGCCGGCCGACTACTGGTCGGTAGCGCCGCAGCATAGCCATTTGCCACTGGTTTTCATGCTGGTCCTGACACAGATGTCGGCTGGGGCATTCCTCGTCGAGCGGATACTTGTGGCCTCGTTCCCGCACGGGCTGGAAAACGACGGGCGAAATATTCATATCGCGCACGTCGTCGCCGCCCTGGTGATCGGACTGCTTGGGCTGAATGCGTCGATCTTTCATCTCGGGCGCCCGTTGTATGCGTTCCGGGCGTTCATCGGGCTGCGAACGTCGTGGCTCAGCCGCGAAATCGTGGCTTTTGGCGGCTTCGCGGGACTGGCTTCGGCCTACGCGGCTGCGGCCTGCGCACCCTTGATGGGTTTGACGATCCCGCGACAGATCGAGCAAGTCGCCGGCGGCGCCGCCGCACTGGCGGGCCTCGTTGGTGTCTTTTGTTCCGTAAAGATCTATGCCGACACTCGCCGCCCGTTCTGGGATGTCTTGATCTCGGGCCCCAAATTCTTCGCCACGGCAATCCTCCTGGGATTACCCGTGGCCCTATCGGTGGCCCTTGCAGCAACGTTGTTTTCGCATGCGGGCGGATTGCACGCGATGATGATCGCTTATGGTCGCCTGCTCTGCTTATGGACCCTCTACGTCACCTTGGCAAAACTAGCCTTTGAAGCCTTGATCTTTGTTTGGCTCCTCCGTCGCCAGCCGACGCCACTCAAGCGAACGGCGCTGCTGATGACCGGGGAGCTGCGAAAAGTCACCACGCTGAGATTCGTCTGCGGCGCGATCGGCGGCGTGTTGCTGCCAGCGGCACTCTTGATCGAAGACCGCCTGACGTCCAGTGGTTATCCTTCAGCCATGTTGGCAGTTGTCGCGCTTTCGATCATTGTCTTTCTGTTAGCCGGCGAGTTGTTGGAACGCTACCTGTTTTTCACGGCCGTGGTTGCCCCAAAAATGCCAGGATCGCCCGCCTCATGAACGTCCGCCCGGCGAAAAATCCAGGAACTGATGGTCGGGCGGTCGGCTCCTTGTCGGAGAAAGTAGTTGCTGCAGCCCAAAAGGCGCTTTCGCTCCTCCACCAGCGGTCGGGCCCTCTGACGGAGAAACTCGAGCGCGTCCCCGGCGGCTTCGGTTTAGGACAGGTTCCCGCCCAGAAGGTGCCCGATGCCGTGACCACGATGGTCTGCGGGTTCTGCTCGACCGGCTGCGGCCTGAAGATTCATTTGCAGCAAGGCGAAGCGGTCAATCTCAGTCCCGATACGGAGTATCCCGTGAATCTCGGCATGGCCTGTCCCAAGGGCTGGGAGGCGCTACGGGTGCTCAAGGCCGATGATCGGGCCACGACTCCGCTCCTTGGAAGTCGCGACGGGCGGTCACGGCCGATCGATTGGGACATGGCCATGCGGACCTTCTGCGACCGATTCAAGGCCATCCAAGAGGCGCATGGACCACATTCGATCGCCGTCCTCAGCACGGGCCAAATCGCTACGGAAGAAATGGCATTGCTGGGCTGCTTGGCCAAATTCGGCATGGGGCTCCGGCATGTCGACAGCAACACGCGGCAATGCATGGCCACTGCGGCCACGGCCTACAAGCAGTCGTTCGGCTTCGATGCCCCACCCTACTCCTACGACGACTTCGAGCAATCGGATGTCATCGTGCTGGTTGGCTCGAATCTGTGTATCGCGCATCCGATCCTCTGGGACCGCATCTGCCGCAACCCTCATCGCCCGCAGATCGTCGTCATCGACCCGCGGAAGACGGAAACGGCGATGGCCGCCAGCCTGCATCTGGCCATCCAGCCCAAGTCGGACCTGACATTCTTCTATGGCTTGGCCCATATTCTGATCCGTGAGGGCTGGATCGATCGCGACTACATCGCAGCCCATACCGAGGGTTTTGAAGAGTTTTGCTGGCACGTCGAACAGTTCACGCCGGACGTGGTCGCGAAGCGGAGCGGCATCGAGGAGTCGGCCTTGTATTGGCTGGCCATGCTGATCCACAAGGGCAAACGGGTATCGTTCTGGTGGACGATGGGTGTCAACCAGAGCTTCGAGGGCACGCGCGTGGCCCAAAGCCTGATCAACCTGGCCCTGATTACCGGGAACATCGGCCGTCCCGGTACCGGCGCCAACTCGGTCACCGGTCAGTGCAACGCGATGGGTTCGCGGCTGTATGCCAACGCCACGAGCCTGCTAGGCGGCCATGACTTCGAAAAGCCCGAAGACCGCCGCAAGATCGCGCGGATCCTCGATCTCGACCCGGTTTGCATCCCAGACCAGAACAGTTGGGCCTATCACGAAATCCTGGAGGGAATTCTCGGCGGCAAGATCCACGGGTTGTGGGTGATCGGCACGAACCCGGCCCACTCGTGGATCAATCAGAACATGTTGAGCGATATCCTGGGGCGGCTCGACTTCCTTGTCGTACAGGACATGTATACGACCACCGAGACGGCCCGCCGGGCCGATTTGATCCTGCCGGCAGCCGCTTGGGGTGAAAAGGATGGCACGTTCATCAATTCCGAGCGGCGCTACGGCGTGATCAAGAAAGTGGCCAAAGCCCCGGGCGAGGCCCTGGCCGATTTTTCCATTTTCCGCCTGATCGCCGAGTACTGGGGATGCGGCGAGATGTTCCGCGCCTGGAGCGATCCGGAAGCCGTCTTTCAGATTCTCAAGGAAGTCTCGCGTGGTACACCGTGCGATATCTCGGGCATTGCCGACTATCGCATGATCGACGATTGTGGCGGTATCCAGTGGCCCTATCCAGAAGGTACGACCGATACTGGGCGGGGCACCCAGTACTCTGGGTCGGGGTCGAGGCGGCTTTTCTGCGACGGCCGCTACTATCATCACAACGGTCGCGCAAAGCTTCTCTTTGAATCGCCGCGCCGCATGCCGGAATCGCCCAGCGAGCGGTATCCCTTTCTGCTTCTCACCGGCCGAGGGTCGGCCGCGCAGTGGCACACGCAGACCCGTACGGCCAAATCGCCCGTCTTGCGGCAACTGGCGCCGAAGGAGGTCTATGTGGAGATCAACCCTGAAGACGCTGCCCGAGATAATATTCGGCCGAACCAGACGGTCGTCGTTGAATCGCAGCGGGGATCGATCCGGGCCAAGGCATTTCTTACGTATGCCGTTCAGGCCGGGCAGGTCTTCATCCCCATGCACTACGACGTCACCAATCAATTGACGTTGGCGCATTTCGATCCGTATTCCAAGCAGCCATCCTACAAGGATTGTGCAGTACGGATCCGCAACCTTCAAAAAAAAGGTGGCGATTTGTAGGCCTCCCAGGCGATGAACGAGGCGCGCTTTGGCATTGCATAGGATTGACGCGGAAGATCGATGCGATAGAATACATCCATGATTTCCGATCCCGCACGGTTTCATGCAGCCATCGAGTGTTTCGACGCGGCCAATCGCGAAGACCCCAACTGCAGGTTTTTTCAAGGCCAATCGTTCCCGCAACAATTGCTCTACGGACAGCGGATGACCCACTGGCTGCAGAGGCTCGAGCCGGACGCGGCCGAGACACTGCAACTGGCGGCCCGCAGCCAGCACCTCTGTCGCTGGATGATTCCAAGGAGCGAGTACCCAATGGATCGTGCGGGCTATTTCCGTTGGCGGACTCGGTTATATGGATTCCACGCCGACAAGGCGGGTAGCATCCTCGCCCAGGTCGGCTACGACGAGGCGACCATTGCCCGCGTCCAGGACCTGCTGCGGAAGAAGAACCTGAAATCGGACGCCCAGATGCAGGCCCTGGAGGATGTGGCGTGCCTGGTGTTCTTGGAGAACGACTTTACGGATCTCGCTCGGCAGCACGATGCGGCGAAGATCACCGACATTATCCGCAAGACCTGGAAGAAGATGTCGCCGCGCGGCCAGCGGGCGACCCTCGAAGTACCCATGTCCGACGCCGATCGGGCAATCTTGCAACAGGCCCTCGCAGCGTTGCCGCCGGCAGATCAGACGGCAGACCCTTCATCGGTCTGAGTGCCCGAGAGCTTCCCGGGAGCGATCTTGTCCCGAACCAGTTTTCTTGTCTGCTTGCATGCCGGCCCAATTCTGCTATATTAACACGGAACTAGCCGAATGCTTAGAGGTGAGTGTATGAATCCATCCGTAGAAAACAGCAATCCGGGCCCTAAGTTGCCCAAAACCTTTCGGGCATTCGTCACGAAGTTTCCTGAAATCGGCGAAGCCCACGAGAAGGTTGCACAGGCCGTCAACAAGGTTGGTCCCTTGGATCGCAAGACCTGCGAGTTGATCAAGATCGGCATCTCATTGGGCGCCGGGTTGGAATCGGCCGTGAAGAGTCACGTCCGCCGCGCCCTGGAACATGGGGCCACGACGGAGGAGATCGAACAGGCGATTTTACTTGGCATGAATACCCGTGGTTTTCCCGCGACGGTGGCCGCTTGGCAGTGGGCCTGGGAACAGATTCAGCGCGAGCGTAACGAGCATGTATCATCGCCGATTTGTTGATCGGCCACAGTGTTGTTGTGCTCCGGCATTGGCTAAACCATGAATCGATCTCGACCGCTTGTCCAATGGCCATCCTCCTCCAGTTTTCGTCGCACCCTGCCGCGCCCTCTCACTCCAGCCGCTGGATGCGTTCCACCACCTCCGCCTGCGTCCACTCCCGGTCCGTGGGAAGCACCGCGTAGCAGGCCTTGTCGCCGCAGCAATCCAAGATCACCTGATGGGGATTGGGCACGGCAAAACCGTCCGGACACGGCTCGTGCCCGTGGATAAGAACGCGGGCCTCCATCAATTCGGCAAAGACGCGGGCATTCTCCGCACGGTGATCGCGCCCCCATACCAGGTGAAAGATGTCGCCCCGCTCGTAGAATTCCAGCGGATCCAGCGGGCGGGAAAAGATCGTCTGGTCGAAGGGGCGGCTGTCGAGTCCCTCGGGGATGCTATGGCAGACGAACACGCCACCGCCGATCCGCACCGCCAGCGGACAGGTTCCCAGGAACGCCAGGAGCGACTCGCGGACGCGTTCGCTTTCTGGCCCGTACATCTGCTCCAGCCCTAGGCGAAAGAGGATATTGAGCATCTGCTTATTCTTCTGGATGGGATAGTCCGTCAACTCGGCCAACTCATGGTTGCCCAAGAGAAAATGCACGCGCTCCGGGTAGCGAACCTTCAGGCGGGCGATGTCCTCCACGATGGCGTGCGACATGCAGCCACCGTTCTGCGGATAGGTGGGGCCGCCGTGACACGCCTCCTGCAACACGAGATGCCGTCGCGGAAGGGTCTCCAGCGCAGCAATGCGGCGGATGAGATTGAAATTCCGCCGGTGGCCGTGCAAATCGCCGGTGATCATCACGTCGTCGCCCGATTGGGCGTCGATGTTGATCACGTTGCCCGTTCGGCCGGGGGCTGCCAGGTTGGCGACGGCAGCCTCGCGCAGCACGGTGATCGTGTTTTCAGTGTATTCGAGCGATGCAACCATAATCTCCGGTCTTCCCTAGTTCGCAACACAGATCACCTGTTTTTCGCATATTATTGCCGTTTGTTCAATAGTGCGGGCTTTGCAACTCACAACGGTTTTACCGTTTTTCTTGATTCTAGCGGTAATTACACCCGATGTTGATCCAAGGACTGGGTTTGAAGCCATCCGGCCGGCAGCCGAAAGAGCCGGCTGGAAACGGTTTTAGCACAAGTCCGCAGGGGCCTCGCCCCCATAAATTCCCGTACCGGGACGCTGGAATTCGGCTTGGCAGGCGTGGATTTTCGATGTCCGCAACATCGCGAACCGATGCCTCGGCCGGCGTCTGGCACCCCAAACACACAATTCTATTCCTCGGAACGATGGCCGGCGCTTGACCCAGTTGAAGCACCTGCCAACCTGTTCCGGGGGACCGCCTGGCCTAGCAGGCGGGAGAAAGGAAACAGCGGAAATGCGACACTCATTTCTTGTTCTGGCCGCATCCACCTTCCTGGCCATCTTTGCCGGCTGTGCCTGCAACACCTGCAACTGCAACCAGGGCAACGCCTGTCCCAATAACGCCGCCGGGAGGGCTTGTCACGAGCCGCAAGGGCAGGCGCAACAGGCGGCCGGTCCAACGGCCGCCGTATCCTATCCCTACTACACGACGCGCGGTCCCCGCGATTTCCTGGAAACGCATCCGCAGAGCATCGGCCCGTGAGCGCATGAAAAACGGCTGCGTACACCGCGGAGACATGCTGCGTGAATTGTCACGCTGTCAGGGTCGCCTGTCCGATTGCACGGACAGGGGCCCTCAAGTATGGGCATTAGGTCTCATGGGCGGCGAGCAGCCGTTTTCAAGCTGAATTCAGGGTCTGAGATAACGTCGCACTCCTGATATCGAAGGGTGGGATGGAACAGAGATGACACCGTGCGAGGAGCGGCTGGCAGTGTTTCACTTAGCTCCTCCACTGTTGATATACACGATACGGGTCTGAAGTCAAAGCGGCAACCATGAAAAACCAAGGCCGGAAATCGGATTGAGTTGCAAGTCGTTATTTCTCTGGCGCTTATGACTTGAAAAAACTTTCAAGTTTTCTAAAATCCGCGCGCACGCAGGGTTTCGCTGTTGCTCACTGCCCGTAGCACAAGGCAAGGTTTCCCGTCAGAAAAACCTTGCCCAAACGCGTTGACCGCGTTCCACCGTAGAGTGGACTTTAGTCCGCTTCATCCATGCGGACTAATGTCCGCGCTACGCACCAAAACGGCTGCACTTGACCCGCCTGGGCCGCTGCACTAGAATCCCGCCCGCTTGTACCAGCCTCGAGCTGCCGGGCGAGCGAGTCGGCCCCTCTTGCCGAGAGGGGCTAATGCGCTCCGAACCGCTGGCAAAGCTCCGAATTGTCCACCAGATCGGAACGTATTGGTCCTTTCCGGCAGAACGGACCTACTTGATAACTTGGCCTGTGCCATCCGTTTCACTCCGTGGTACAATGCAGGGGAAGGCAGGGAAAAATGACGGCGATCCTAGCCATTTCGGCATTCTATCACGATTCGGCTGCGGCGATGGTCGTGGACGGCCAGATCGTGGCCGCCGCGCAGGAAGAGCGCTTTACCCGCAAGAAGCACGACTCGGATTTCCCCGCCCGCGCGGTGCAGTATTGCTTGCAGGAGGCCGGCGTCGCCATTGAGGACCTGGATTATGTCGGCTTCTACGACAAGCCGATCACCAAGTTCGAGCGGCTGCTGGAAACCTACCTGGCCATGGCGCCGGCGGGCTACCGCTCTTTCCGCCAGGCCGTGCCCTTATGGTTGAAAGAGAAACTGCATATCCCCTCGGCCATCGGCCGGGCACTGGGGGGCCGCTACCGGGGCCGTTGCGTCTTCACCGATCACCACGAGTCGCACGCCGCCAGCGCGTTCTTCCCTTCGCCCTTTGACGAAGCGGCGATTATCACTTTCGACGGCGTGGGCGAGTGGTCCACCACCTGCTTCGGTACGGGCCGCGGCAACCGCATTGAACTCAGCCACGAGATCCGCTTTCCGCATTCCCTGGGCCTACTGTACGCCGCCTTTACCTACTATACCGGTTTCCGCGTCAACTCGGGCGAATACAAGGTGATGGGCCTGGCGCCCTACGGCCAACCGGTCTACAAGGACCTGATCCTCGAGCACCTGATCGATCTCAAGGAAGACGGCTCGTATCGCATGGATATGAGCTACTTCAACTACTGCCAAGGCTTGACGATGACCTCGGCCAAGTTCCACCGCCTCTTCGGCGGCCCGCCGCGCAGCCCGGAAAGCGACCTCACGCAGCGGGAAATGGACCTGGCGGCCTCGATCCAGGCCGTGACCGACGAGGTCATGCTCCGCACCGCACGGCACGTTCAGCGGCAGACAGGACTGAAGAACCTGGTGATGGCCGGCGGCGTGGCCCTGAACTGTGTCGGCAACGGCATCATTCTCCGCGAAGGACCGTTCGAAAACCTCTGGATTCAACCGGCGGCGGGCGATGCGGGCGGCGCGCTGGGCACCGCACTGTTCATCTGGCATCAACTCTTGGAGAAGCCCCGCAGCCCCAAGGGCCGCGATCTGCAACAAGGCTCGCTGCTGGGGCCGGCCTTTAGCGACGACCAGATCCGCGAGACGCTGGAGGCCTGCGGAGCGGTCTTCGAGACCGTCGCCGGCGATGAGGAACTGGTCGAGACTGCGGCCTCGCTCCTGGCCGACGAAAAAGTGGTCGGCTGGTTCCAGGGGCGGATGGAATTCGGTCCGCGGGCGCTGGGGGCGCGGAGCATCCTGGGCGATGCCCGCAGTTCAGCGATGCAATCGGTGATGAACCTGAAGATCAAGTTCCGCGAGTCGTTCCGGCCGTTCGCGCCGATCGTGCTCCGCGAGTACGTGGACCGCTACTTCCAGATGCGGCCTTATGAAGACAGTCCCTACATGCTGTTGGTAGCGCCGGTGCGGGAGGAGATCCGCACACCGCCGGCCGCAGGCGAGGACCAGGCCTTCGGCCTGGAGCGGCTGCACCACTGCCGCTCGACTATCCCGGCGGTGACCCACGTCGATTATTCCGCCCGGGTGCAGACCGTAGACACCGAGCGGAATCCCCTGCTCAGCCGCTTGTTAACGCGGTTCCACGAGAAGACCGGCTGCCCGGTGCTGATCAATACGAGTTTCAACGTCCGCAGCGAGCCGATCGTCTGCACGCCCGAAGACGCCTATCGTTGTTTCATGGCTACCGACATGGACACGCTCGTCCTGGGTCGGCACATCCTCGACAAACGCCGGCAGACCCGCACAGTCGACGCCGGTGAACGAGCGCGGCACCTGGCACAGTTCCAATTGGATTGACCCCGATGAACGGCCACATCAAGATTTTATGGAATCCCACGCGAGGGCAACTCCGCCAGTTTGGCCTGACGGCACTCGTGGCGCTGCCCGCGCTGGCTTGGCTTTGGAGCCGCGGTTCGGGCTCGATCGTGCTGGCTGCGGCGCTGGCCGGGGCGGCGATCGCCGCGCTGGGCTTCGTCTGGCCGCAGGGCCTCCGGCCGTTGTTTGTGGGGCTGAGTCTATTGGCCTGGCCGATCGGTGTCGTGGTCCACGAATTGTGCCTGCTGGTGATCTATTATGTCGTGTTCGTGCCGCTGGGGCTGGTGTTCCGCTGCATGGGGCGCGACCCGCTGCAAAGAAAATTCGAACGCGGCGCGGCCACCTATTGGCAAGCGAAACGGCAGCCCGGTAGCGCCGCCAGTTATTTCCGCCGCTGGTAACCATAGACAGAAAGGACCTCATCATGTCGAAGACCGATTTTGAAAACGCGAGCGAGGCCAAGCCGATGGGCATAGGCCGGGAGTTCCTGCTCTTCCTCGCGGAGAACAAGAAGTGGTGGCTGTTACCCATCGTGCTCGTGCTGCTGGCGCTCAGCTTGCTCGCCTTTCTCACCACGACCGGGGCCGCACCGTTCATCTATACTCTTTTCTAAGCGGCAACATGCGACGATCCATTTTTCGCCTGGGTTCGATACTGCTTGCGCTGACGATTGCCTGCGCGATTGGCGAGGCGGCCCTGCGGCTGGTCGGTTACAACCGCAGCTATGTCAATCCGATCGCCGGCTTCCACGAGGCCGACTACCTGGTCGGCTGGAAGGGCCGGCCCAATGTCGTGGGGCGGTTCAGCCGGCCGGAGTTCAACGTGCTGGTGGCGCACAACGTCCTCGGTTTCCGTCGCCACGAGTACCAGAATCCGCCGGAGAAATGCCGCCACAAGGTGTTCGTCCTGGGCGACTCGTTCGCTTGGGGCTGGGGCGTGGACCAAGGCCAGGTCTTTTCCGATCGCTTGAACCGCCTGCTGCCGGACTGCGACGTGCGGAACTTCGGCTTGGACGGCACCGGCACCGTACAGCAATTTGCCATCTTCGGGGCCTACGTTCGCGAGCAGCTCTCGCCCGGCGATACGGTGGTCTTGGCCTTCTTCAACAACGACTTCACCGACAACATTACCGACGATGGCGGCACCAATCTTTTCGCCCGACTGGAAAATGGCCGGGTCGTGGCCGTGCCGCCCACTCACCTGGCGGGCGGGGCCTGGAAGAACCGCCTCAAGGAATACTCCTGCCTCTTCAATCTTCTCGTTTACAGCTACGACCGCGCGGTGGCGACGCTGCACGCCAAGCACCGGGCGTCGGTCTTGGACGGCGGCGCCCAGCTTCCGGACGACTCGCCTGCCGTGGTAATCACCAAGGATTTCCTGGGCCGCTTTCAGCAGGCCTGCGAGGAGAAGCAGGCCCGCTTCATCTTGGCCTATGTTCCTGGGCAGGCGGAAATGGGCGAGTCGACCGGCCCCGCGCCCGAGAAGTTGCGGTGTGAAGCGACTGCCCGGCGGTTACTGATGTCCTGCGTACACGCGCACCATATCGAGACGATTGACTTCCTGCCCGATTTCACGGCGGCACGGACTTCGGGCCGTTTTGAGCGTCTGACCTTCGCCCAGGACCAGCATTGGAACGCGAACGGCCACGCCGTGGCGGCCGAAGTCATCGCCCGGCGCTTGTCCGACCGCTACGCCTACGCACCGCCCACCGACGCAGCCTCGCCGCCGATCGAGACGGGGAGCAAAACGGACGCCGTTTCGCGGCGGTAGGTTAGGCCGACCATGGAACCGGTCGAGTTATTCTGCCCGCGGTTGAGATTGGCCCAACCCACACTAACCCGAAGCGTAAGCAAGGGAACAACTTGCGATCCTCGCTTACGCTTCGGGGTGGTGTCAGTCTCAACCGCGGGCAGTATAATTCTCGGCTCAATCGTCACCTTGCCAACGGCAAGGTCTTGGCCCTGTTGACTTTTCTAGGGCTTTTTGGGTATGGTAAGATGAGCAAAAATAACCGTGGAGCAATGTCGTGAAACGAACCGCCTTATACTGTCTTATCTCTGGGGTCTTGGGTGGATTATTGGCTGCAGCCCTGTCGCGGGGTCCCCACATGGAACCTACTTCGGCCGCCCAAGAGCTTGCGCCGGGGCCGGCCCTGACCGTGCCTGTGCCGCCTGCCGACCCGCGCATCGCGCCACCGGTGGCGGCAGTTCCCGCCGTGCCCAATCGAGCGGAAGCGGCCGAGTACACCGCCGACGAGCGTGTCAATATTTGGGTCTATGAGCAAGCCAATCGGGCCGTGGTGAATATTGCCACGAAGGGATACCAGGGCGAACGCTTCCTCATGATCGAGGTGCCGTCGGAAGGCGAGGGTAGCGGGGCGGTCATCGACCGTCAGGGACACATCCTCACCAACTTCCACGTCGTGGATGGCGCCCGGCAAATCCAGGTTACCCTTTTCGACGGCAACACGTACGATGCCCGGTTGGTCGGCCAGGACCCCACCACAGACGTGGCGGTGCTGAAGATCGAGGCCCCGCAAACGACGCTGTTTCCCGTAGTTTTCGGCAATTCGACACAATTGAAGGTGGGGCAGCGGGTATTTGCCATCGGCAACCCGTTCGGACTGGAGCGGACGATGAGTACGGGCATCATCGCCAGCTTGAACCGCTCCTTGCCCAGTCGCCGCTCGGGCCGCTCGCTGAAATCGATCATCCAGATCGACGCAGCGATCAATCCTGGCAATTCCGGCGGCCCGCTCTTGGACAGCCACGCGCGAATGATCGGCATGAATACGGCCATCGCCAGCAAGACGGGCGAGAGCACGGGCGTGGGCTTTGCCATTCCCGTGAGCACGATCGCCCGCATCGTGCCGCAATTGATCCACGAGGGCCGGGTACGGCGGCCGGAGGCCGGCATTGTGCGAGTCTATCAAACCGAGCACGGCCTGCTGGTGGCCACGCTCGCCCCGGGCGGTCCCGCCGAGCGGGCCGGGCTGCGCGGCCCGAAGGTCGTGCGGCAGCAGAAACGCCAAGGCCCGTTCGTCTACGAATACCAGACGATCGACCGCTCGGCGGCTGACCTGATTGTGGGGGTCGACGGAAAACCGGTGAAGACGGGCGACGATTTTCTGGACGCGGTCGAGAGCAAGCGGGCCGGCGAGCAGGTGATACTCAGCGTCGTCCGCGGCGGCCAGGAACGGCAGGTCCCCTTGGTCCTCGACGCGGCCGAATAGGTTAAGAACCTTCCTTGCATGAACCGTAGATAGATTGTTCTCTGCGGCCCGCCCTAATCCACGTCGACCTTGCCAATCGGCACCGCCGGGTTGCCGAAGACTTTCACGCCGGGCTTGACGCGTTTCAGTACCACGCTACCGGCGCCGACGTAGGCGTGCGATCCAACATGAACACCCGGCAAGATCGTGGCATGGCTGCCCACGAAGACACTTTCATCTAGAACAGCGCGCCCGTTGACGCTGCAATGACCGCTAATCTGACACCAATCACCGATGACTGTGTCGTGCGCCGCGCTGCTCAAGGTACCAAAAGTGACAAACCTGCCAATCACGATTTCACAAGACAACTGTGTAAAAGGACAGATGATCGAGCCGGCGCCAATCTTGACGTTCCGGCCGACGACTGCCGTCGGATGAATCAGAGTCGCAAACCCTCCCCCTTTATCGAGGATCATCTTGCAGTACTTCTGCTTCCATTGCGGCTCGCCCAGCGCACAGAGGAAGATATCGTTGGCTTGGGGCACATAGCCTTCGACCGAAGAGAGGATCTCGGCATCGTAATTAAGCCCCTGAAGAACTCCGGGCCGGTTGTCCAGGAAGCCCTTGACGGTCCAAGGCTCACCCTTTTCAATCGCCTGGCAGGCCCAAGTGTAAACTTCGCGTCCGAACTGCCCGGCACTGATGATAATTAGATCTTTTTTCACAACGTCCTCCGACGAACTAAGACTAAGCGGAGATATTTGCGGTCCGTCCACCGTCGACGACCAATTGCTGCCCAGTAATCCAGCGCGCCTCGTCGGACAAAAGGAAGCGGACCGCGGCGGCAACATCGGATGCCCGGCCAGCGCCGAGTGGATATTGTGACTCGAGGCGTTCGGCGAGTTGGGGATCCTCGAACATCGATTGGGTCATGGCGGTCCGCACGCCTCCGGGAAGGACGGAATTGACGCGAATCTCCGGAGCCAGTTCCACGGCCAGGGCCCGCATGAGCGAGTCCAACGCCCCTTTGCTGGCACAATACAGGTTGAAGCCCTTGGCCCCGAACATGCTGGCCGTGCTGGACACGAAGACGATACTCCGTAACTGGCGCTGATTTACGTTCTTCTTGACCAACAACCGCACGATCTCGGCCGCGGAAAAGAAGTTCACATCCATGATCGTGCGAGCCAGCGGCAATTCCATGTTCCGCATCGGCAGGATTTTCAGCAAGCCGGCGCAGTGGACGAAACGATCGATGTGGCATTCTTCTCGTAGCAGGAATTCCCGCAGGGCGGCTTCAATCCCACTGGGTTCCGCCAGGTCCAGCGGCAATAGCAGGTGTTGCGCCGCACCGCCGCAGGCGGTTTGCGTCTCCGCAAGCCGATTTAGGTCCCTCCCGTGGAGAACAAGTCTTCGCTCGCGGGAAAGCCGAACGGCAATTTCCCTGCCGATGCCGGAGGAAGCTCCCGTGATCAGCGTACGGCAGGCGTTTTCCATGTCGAAATCTCCCAAGCTGTCTATTGTGCGCTATATCCGCCGTCGACGGTCAGAACCGTCCCCGTAATCCATTTTCCCGTGTCGGCGAGGAGGAACGCAATCGCGCCGGCCACGTCCTCGGGTTCTCCCCAACCCAGCGGGTGCAGGGCCTTCATCCGCGATTCCTGTTCGGCGTCCCAAAACTTGGCCACCTTGCCGTGCATGGGCGTATTGATGAATCCAGGCGCCACGCAATTCACGCGAATCCCCTTGGGGGCAAGCTCGATCGCCATCGATCGCGCCATGCCAATCAGCGCGGCCTTGCTCATCGAGTAGGCGGCCACGGTGGCCGAGCCGACCAAAGCCATTACGGATGAAATCAGCACAACGGAGCCCTTCTCGCCCGCATAGACCTTCCGGCTTTGGAAACTCCGCACCAGGGCCAAGGCAGCCTCCGTGTTCACGGCGAACATCTCGCGGTAGCGATCGGGCTCCAGCACGCGCAGCGGAACGACACAAGGAAGCCCTGCCGCATGAACGAGTCCGTGCAGGCTCCCCCAGTCCCGGGCGATCTTGGTTGACGATTGCGCGATACCGGCAATGTCGCGCAAGTCGCAAACATGCCCGATGTGCCCGTCGCCCTCGAGCTGAATACGAGTTTCCTCCAGACCGGTTTCATCCAGGTCGACCAGGGCCAGGTTCCCGCCCAGGCGACTGGACAGAATGGCCACGGACCTACCTATCCCCGAGGCCGCCCCGGTCACCAAGATCCGCCGCCCCGTCAAATCAAGAGGATTATACATTGGGATTGGTGCTCCTTGGGCCGTGAATCGCGGTATTTGCCGAACGCGATTGGCTTTCCGCGCGAGCCATTAGGATTCGACCTTTTCGCGCGGAACAGCCGCTGTAAGTTCGGCGACGGTGCGGATATTCCGCAGTTCCATCGCCGACATTTGGATGCCGTAGTCGCTGCCCAGCACGGCGATTATCGAAAGTGCGCTCAGTGAATCCCAGGTGTCGAAGTCCTGCAATCGGTCTTCGGGCCGGACTTCATCCACTTCCAAGATATCGGCCAGTTTTGCACAAAAGGCTTCCATGCATCCACTCCTTTGGTTATCAAGGGTAATCGATCATTTCGCAGAACGTCATGCGGCCGAGGCTCAAGTACATCGAGGCCCACGTCAGCCCCACGCCGAAGCCGGCCAGGCAGATGCGAAGTTGTCCGGCAAGCAGCATATCTTTGAGATTGTAGGCCAGCACGATGGGCACTGTCACGCCGCTGCTGTTGCCGAAGTTCTCGACAATGTTGCTGGGCATCTTTGCGTATGGGACCTTCATCTTTTCCGCCAGCTTCTGCAGCATAAACCGGTTCGGCTGGTGGAAGACGTAGTAATCGACGTCGCCGGCCGCAACCTTCGCCAAGGCCAGCAACTCCGCGATCATGACCGGCACTTCCACCTGTACGAAGTTGAAGACTGCCGATCCGTCCATCCGTAGATGGTCCTTGCTGCGAAAGTTGTTGTCGCCCACGTCCTCGAGCACGGCCGTCTCCGGCCCGGAGGGCATGCGGAACCCGCCGGCCGGGATCATCAGCGCCTCGCAACGGGTTCCGTCCATTTTCAGATTGGCGTGGATTGTACAATCGCCGCCCTTCTCGACAACGACGATCGAGGCTGCATCTCCCACGAGGGGATAGCTGTTCCGGTCGCGGGGACAGACTTTGCGGCTGAGCACGTCGGCATTGACAAGGACGACGCGGCGGACGGATTCCTGTTCCAGCAAGGAAAAGGCCTGGATCAGTCCGACGACAAAGCCGGCGCAGCCTTGGTTGACGTCGAGGCACAACAGGTCCGTCTTGAGGCCCAGGCGGCCTTGGACGACGTTGCTGGTCGACGGCATGAAATAGTCGGGCGATTGCGTCACGACAATCATGGCATCGAAATCGTCGCGTCCCAGCAGACCGCGATCGAAAAGGTGTCGCAAGCCATGGCACACAAGGTCTGACACACAGGTGCCTGCGGTGACAAGGCGGTGACGGTCGTAGCCCATTACCTCCGCCAGCTTCCTGGAGCGTGCCGCGGGAAAATCGAACTGCTGCATTTCGTCGACGAACTTGCGTTCGTTGGCCGGAACCACCACTAGCACGCCGCTAATCGTTTTGTCGTGGAATATGAAGTTCACTCGGTTACACCATGCTTGCGCAAGAGTTGCCGGATGGCTTCAACGTTCTTGAAGTTCTCCGGAACGATCTCGACGCCCTCGATCGAGACGACAAATGCCTTGTCCAGCTCCGATACCAGTAACACAACGTCGAAGGAATCCAACAGTCCGTCGGCAATGAAGTCGTGGGACGCCGCAAAATCGTTCTCCGGCCTGATCTGGTTCAGGACCGCCAATATTCTCTTCATAAAGGATGGTCGCCCGGTTTTCCGTCGCGACCCTTGAGATAAAAATGGTCTTGAAGGCCGTCAAACTGCCATCCGAACGCCCGGTGCAGCCGAACGACTCGAACATTGGCTTCGTTTACCCATAGAAACCCGGCCCGAACGCCCCGCTGACTCATCAGCCCGTAGAAGTTCTCCAAGAGGTAAAGTGAATCCAATGGATCATCACTTTGATTGCAGAAATGATTGAAGTTTACGCGCTTGCCCTGAAGTTGGAAAACAATGCACCCCCGCAGCATACCCGCCTTCTTGTTGACCAGAACCTGCCCCCCGGCTATGAACTCAGCCAGACGTTCTCTCGTCGGCAAGTGGTCGGTGTACTTGTTGAAAACGCCGAAAAGGCACTCATGTAGCGCGTCCAAGTCATCGGCAGCAGCTAATTGAAGCGCCTTGTTCGTGCGGCAGACGCGGAGCGCACCGCTGGTCATTCGCCGGAAAACGGCAATTCTCTCGAACCCGGCCTCGATAAAAGCTGCCAGAAGATCTTCGTCGGGTTTTCTGTCCAAGTAACTTGCGACGGTCGTTCCTGGAAGTTCCAACTCGTTCAAGGCCCGGGCAAGGTCCGCTACCTCCGTGGTGAAGTAGAACAAGCGAAAGAAGTCGCATTCATCGTTGATGAAGAGGACCGTATGGTCCGTGGCGGCGCTAAGCAATTGGGCGCCGACCATCTCCTGGAGGAAATAGTTCGTCAAGAACCCGCCCGGGGAACGCAATTTGACTGCGTCCATGCCCCGCCGAATATTTACCAGCGTATCGGGTTGAAACTGCATCGGACGAACTTCCCAACGTAATCCGTGTTACTCCCGGCAGAACAAGATCTACCGAATACCTTAGAACTTATCTCAAAAATGAGTTGTGAGCGGTTTCTTCGCAGAGCCCTTATGGTTTTGGGAACAAGTTCTAATGAGTCGTCGTGTCGGAACAACGCGTCTTCTTAAATCGCTCTCCATGAAGAGCGGTGTCTACAACCGTCACTTTCGCCGGGACCTGATACTCCTGCAGGCGTTGACGGCAGAATCGTCTCAGTTGCCGGGCCAACTCGCGAGAATCTGTGGGCTGTTTGAGCCGAACATGGGCACAAACAATCTGGCCCAGGATTGCATTCTTTTCACCGAAGACCACGACTTCCGCAATGTTCTCCATCTCCTGGACAATGCTTTCCACCTCGGCCGGATAGACCTTCTGTCCGCCGACGTTGATGATTTCCGACTGCCGGCCGAGGATTTTGATGTACTCGCCGTCCACCTCCACGCGGTCTCCGGTATTGAACCAGCCGTCTTCCGTGAATGGGCTGGGCGCATTCAGGTAACCCAGCATGGCCGACTCGGCCTTGATCTGCAGGACGCCCTCCACCACCCGAGTCTCGAACCCCTCGCCGCCGACCTTGACCCACAGCGAGTCGGACGAGCGGGACTTCGAACGCAGAATGCCGACTTCTGAGAGACCGTAGGTTTGCAGAAGCTGGACGTCGGGCAGAATCTCATGAACGCGGCGCAGAGTGCTCTCGGGCATCGGTTCCGTGCCATACGTCACGAGCGTAAGGGAGGAAAGATCATGGCGTTTGTATGCTTCGCTGAGAAGAACCAGGTTCATGAACGTCGGCGAGGTCGGCAGCGTCTCCACCTGATGCTTCTCGATGGCGCTCAACACCGTGTCGGGATTGCGGTCAGGGACGGTGACGATGCAGCCGCCATTGGACAACTGGTAAAGCATCGTATTGAAGCCGCCGATATGATCGTAGAGAAGGAAAGTGATGGCCCGCTTGGCGCGACGTTTTACCTTGAACTTATTGAGGATTCCGAGCAGGTCGTGGACCGCGGCCTTGCTCTTCCCCGTGGAACCCGACGAAAAGAGAATCAGCCCCGGATGGCCGCTGCCGGCAAGGTGGCGGAGAAGCTCATGGCTCGGCCGGCATTGGGTGCGCGTCAAATGGACGTTATCTTGCTCGTCCAGCCCCAGACAAAACTCGACCTGGGCGATCTCGAGAAAATCATCCTTCTTGGCCGCAACGGAGTTCGTGAGGGGGACGATGATACACCCACGTTCGATCATTGCCAATATGAGAGCGACGGAGTTGGGAGAAAAATCGGCGTCAATGGAGACGACGCTGCCCGCGCTGACGTGGTTCGTGTCGAGGTAGCAGCGCCAACCGTCCAATCCCTCCAGAATGGTCCGATAAGAGTAGGCCATGTCTCGCCAAATAATCGCGTCCTGTTCGCGGTTCTCACGGAAAACTTGCGTAAGAAAATCAATAAACATTAGATCCCTCCGAGAAAAAGCACTTGGCCAGTGATGAAGTCACTCGCAGGGCTAATAAAGAAGTCGACAACGTTGATGATGTCGCGGTACTCGCCGAAGCGCGGGATTGCCTGAAGGCCGATCAGGCGATCGATTTTTTCCACGGGCACACCGCGGATAAGGTCCGTACGGACAGGCGTCGGGCCGACGGCGTTCACCGTTATGCCGAATTCGGCAAACTCCCGAGCTAGAACTTCGGTAAGAGCGATCACCGCGGCTTTCGATGCCGCATACGCGGCTTCCCCCTGAAGTTTGAGCGGAACGGCCACGCTCGTGAAGTTGACGATTCTGCCGTTGTGCCGAGGCTGCATTAGCTTGGCGGCCTCACGACAAAACAAAAACGTCCCGCCGACATTGGTATTCAGGATGTTCTGCACAGTCTGGAGCGGCGTCAGCAAGCAGTGGTTCATCGATGCAATCCCGGCGTTGTTGATCAGCGCGTCAAGCTGTCCCCACTTCTTTCGAACCGCGGAGAACATCCGCTTGACCGCAGCTTCATCGGTCACATCCAGACAGTAATGATCGTAGTTCGAGATCTCACCCTCGATCGGCAAACGACTACAGCCTACCACCCGGCAACCACCAGCAGTATAATGCTCCGCCAACGCCCGGCCGATGCCCTTGCGGGTGCCCGTAATCAAGATCACTTTCTCTTCACGCACCGTGGTCTTCCTTGAGAAGCATGTCGCAGTACTCGGCCAGGGAAGCGATCGATTTGAAGGGACTGCTGGTCATCGATAGCGCGCGATCATCGGCAAGGGTGACCACCACTCCGAAGGTATCACAAAGCTCCTGCTCCAAGGCAATTACCAGGCCCACCAGGCGCAGCGAGTCGAGTCCAGACTGCGATCCGTACAGCCGAGTCTCGGGCGACTTGCCGATCTTCGGGTTTTCCTCGCAATCTTCATTGAGGGAATCTACGGCCCGGTAAATGGCTTGCAGTATGGCATTTCGATCCGGCATGGTCCATTCTCCCTCGGTGGTAGATCTTATCCCATAACTGAGCTCATCAGCGAAATCGCCAGCGCTTGCCGGTCGATCTTGCCGTTGGGATTGCGCGGCAGGGTGTCGAGTTGGTGGAAGACTGTCGGAAGCATGTACTTGGGCAGGCGATCCGTCAGCCGCTGGCGAATGCCTGCCGGCGTCAGCTTTTCGGCAGCCTCGAAGAAGAGCGTGATTTCCTTTCTCTCGCGGTGATAGAGCACGCAGGCGTTATGGATCTGGGGAACCGTCAGCACGGCGTTTTCGATCTCGGCCAGTTCAATCCGATAGCCCATGTGTTTGATCTGGAAATCCTTGCGCCCGATGAACATGATTTCGCCGCGTTCGTTGCGGTACACGGAATCGCCCGTGCGATAGATCACTTCGGGAAAATGCGGGTTTCGCGGATTCTGGGGAAAGGCTTTGGCCGTCTGTTCGGGGTTGTTCCAGTACCCCAACGCCAGTGAACTGCCGCGCACACAAAGTTCCCCAGGCTCATTAGCCTTCGCGGGTTGGTTTTGTTCGTTGAAAATCAGGATGTCTGTATTGCGACAGGGAAAGCCGATTGGCAATGGTTCGTCGTCGCGGAATTCGCGATCCACCACGAAATACGTGCAGTCAACCGAGATTTCGATCGGACCGTAGAGATTCACAAATTGCACGGCGGGCAGGTGTCGGCGCCAGTAATTCAGGTGTCTGGTGGGGAAAACCTCGCCAGCGAAAAAGACGCGGCGCAGGCATTCCAGCCTGGCCGCCTTCAGTAGATCCATATTCGAAATATTCACCATCACCGTCGGCACCCAGAAGATGAAACTAACTCGCCGGTCTGCGAGGAACTCGACAAGCTTGGCCGGGAACGCCGAGAGCTGCTCGGGAATAATCGCCATTGAACAGCCCTTTGCCAGCGACACAAAGAGTTCCAGCAAGTAAATGTCGAAGTGGAAGGGGCTGAGGCTCCCCATTATGTCGGCGTGCCGAAATTCGAAACCTGCGGTGACCCAATCGATAAAATCAATCACTCCACGATGACTTAGAACCACGCTTTTCGGGGTCCCCGTCGAGCCGGAAGTATTGATAATACATAGTGGATCGGTGTCGATCACCGTTTCAACGCGAGCGCGTAGCGAATTCTCGTCATATTGGATTGGCTCTGTGAGAACCGAATCGATGCAGACAATCTTGCTTTCCTCAACCCCTGCCGTCAAGAGTTGCGTGCGCAACTCATGGTTCGTAACGACCAATTCGGGATCGACGTTGGCTAGGATGTTCTCTAACCGCTTGAGCGGCGATTTTACATCCAGGTTCGTATAGAAGTTGCCGCTGTAGAGAATGCCAAGGTCGGCGATTACGGTGGCAGCGCTCTTTGGCAGAAATACCGCGACTGGTCCGGCCGGCCGATCGGTAGAGGAAATCAGTCGGTTGGCACAGCTCTTGGCATAACGCTCTAAAGCGGCGAACGTGTAGCGCTCAGTGCCGTCAACCACCGCAGTCTGATCGGGAAATTGCCGTAGTGCCCCTCGTTCAAAGTACTCGAGTACGTTGCGCTGCATCGGTCTTGGATTCTACGTCAGAATAGCTAGGGCATGCTGCAGAGAAAAGTTCGACGCAGGCCTTTGGCTAAATTACCCCAGCATAAGAAAAGATCAAGTAGGATGGACTTCCTAATCCGTCCTGGACGGGCTTGGAAGCCCATCCCACGTGATTGAATTCTTTGCCGGGGTAATAATCCCACCGACTGCGTGGAACCAATCTGGCCGCAAGCACTCCTTCCCAGTAATTGCGCCCTCGCATTTGGGGGGGCCTAGATCGTCTGGGATGGACAATAACGGGTGATGATATACCCACATCAGAACGAACTGTCAATTCCATCCTGTTGAGATACCTGCGCAATTTCGGATTGCGTCTTCGGCCACGGCGGATCACGTCAACCGCGGTGGAATTCACATTGCAGCAGGCAGCTTGTATAGTCATAATGCGCGGCATGGCAACGATTTCCGCGGACTTGGCGATGGCGGTCCAACTCCATCAAGCTGGCAGGTTGGAGGCTGCCGAACAGATCTATCGGCAGATTGTCGCAATCGAGCCGAATCACGCCGATGCCATTCATCTTTTGGGCGTAATCGCCCGCCAAAGTGGCAGACACGCGGTTGCCGTCGACTACATCGCTCGGGCCATCCGCCTGAAAGGCAACGTCGCCGCCTTCCACAACAACCTCGGCAACGCGTTGCGGGATATTGGAGAGCTCGACAAAGCAGTAGCCTGCTATCTTCGGGCGTTGGAACTGAAACCCGGCTATGCTGAGGCATCCTACAACCTGGGTAATGTGTTCCAGGACCAAGGAAAACCGGACGAAGCGGCCGTTCGTTACCGCTGTGCGCTGGAACGCAAGCCCGACTATGCCGAAGCACATAACAATCTCGGTAGCGTTTTTCACAACCAGGGAAAGTCGGACGAATCGCTGGCCTGCTACCGTCGGGCGTTGGCATTGAAGCCGAACTTGGCCGAGGCGCACAACAATCTCGCCGTTGCCTACAAGTGCCAGGGGAAATTCGACGAAGCGCTGGCATCCTTTCATCGGGCGATCGAGTTGAAACCCGACTATACCGACGCCTATGGCAACCTCGGCAATCTTCTGAAGTTGCAGGAACGGTATGCGGAGTCACAGGATGCCTATGAGCGAGCTTTACGATTGGACCCCGGCCGGGATCTGTTGCGTCTCAGCATCGCCGCGGTCTGCCCGGCGGTCTTCGAGAGCTGCGCGGCGATCGACGAGTATCGGGCTGGTCTCCTTGCGCAGGTCGAGCAGCTAGGGCAAGCGGCCTTCAACGTTGACGTCTCGCAACTTGGCGAGTCGGCTGCGGAACCGCCTTTTAACTTGCTGTACCACGGCAGGGACGACCGGCCGATCAAGGCTGCCTGGGCCAGGTTGTTTCGCAAGCTGCCAAGTCAGGAAACTGGGCGCAGCCGATCGGCGCGTCCCAAACTCGGCCTGGTGGTGACCCAGAACCATGAAGGGATCTTCCTTCGCTGGTGCACCGAGTTGCTGCGGCGGATCAAGCCCAACGGATGGGAACTCGTCATTGTTTGCTCGCGGGCTGGCGCTCCGCAAGTCCAGGCTGCTCTAGGCGGCAGTGGCAGCCAACTTCTGCCGATTTGCGGGCAGTTCCACCAGATTGTGAAGACCGTGCGCGAAGCACGGTTTGACGTGCTCTGTCATTGGGAAACCGGATCGGATTCGACCAACTACTTTCTGCCCTACTTCCGCTTGGCGCCGGTGCAGTGCAATCTGGCGGGCATCCAGGTGACTTCCGGCATCCCGCAAATGGACTATTATCTCTCCAGCGAGTACATCGAACCGGCAGGGGCGGAAGCGCATTACAGCGAGAAGCTTCTCCGCGCGCGCAGCCTCTTGGGCTATCAGACGCGGCCGCTTCTGCCGACGGTCCCCAAGCCGCGCGAGGCCTTTGGTTTTCGTGCGGAGCAACACCTCTATGCGTGTCCCCAGAATTTGCGCAAGTTCCATCCCGATTTCGATCCGCTCTTGGCTGACATCCTTCAACGGGACCCGGCGGGCGTGGTGGCGATCGTAGAAGACCGCGGCGCCTGTTTGACTCCAATGCTTCGCCGCCGCCTCGCCAAGACCATGCCGGAGGTGTTCGACCGCGTGGTCTTCTTGCCCTATCAAGCTTACACGGATTACCTGGGCCTGCTATCGGCGTCCGACGTGGTCTTGGATCCGCTTTATTACAGCGGCGGCACGACGACGCTGGAAGCCTTGTCGTTGGGGAGACCGATTGTGACCTGGCCTTCGCGCTTCCAGATTGGCCGCGGTGTGCTGGCCAGTTACCGGAAGATGGGGATTGCGGGTTTTGTGGCTAACGACGCGGCCGAGTACGTGCGGATGGCCGTGGCCTTGGGAACGGATGCCGCGCACCGGCAGGCCGCCGGGCGAGAAATTCAGGCCGCCAGCGGCGAGTTGTTCGAAGACTTGGGGGCGGTACGAGAATATCAACGGATCTTTGACCAACTGGTCGAGGAATCGCGGAGCCGTTGAACGTAACAACACTGAAACGGGCAGATAATTACGTTATGGCGACAGTTTCTGAAGCATTGACGATTGCTCTCATGCACCATCAGAGTGGCCGTTTCCAGGCCGCCGAACACCTCTACCGGCAGGTCCTCGCAGCGGCACCGAACCAGGCCGATGCGATTCATCTGCTGGGGGTGTTGGCTCACCAGATGGGCAAGCACGAAGTTGCCGTCGAGTACATTAAACGGGCGATCGAGTTGCAAGAAAACGCCTGCGCCTTCCATAACAACCTGGGCGAGGCCTATCGTGCCCTGCAGCGGACCGCCGAAGCGGCCGCCAGCTACCGCCGTGCCCTGGAACTGAAGCCGGACTATGCCGAGGCGCACAACAATCTGGGCAACGCATTGCGAGCACAGGGAAAACCGGACGAAGCGATCGCCTGCTACCGCCGTGCCCTGGAACTGAAACCGGACTTTGCCGAGGCTTGCTACAATTTGGGTGCCGCCTTGGAAGACCTCGGCGATCGCGATGAAGCGGCCGTCTGCTACCGCCGGGCCTTGGAGTTGAAGCCCAACTATGCCGAGGCCTCGTACAATCTGGGCAATCTGGTGGGTGGACGGGAAAAGCTCGCTGCGGGGGGCGTTTGCTTCCGCCGCGCGTTGGAATTGAGAGATCAGAAGGACGTTACGGAAGAGGTCGCTCTCTACCGCCGGGCATTGGAACTGAATCCTGATTTTGCCGAGGCCCATAACAACCTGGGCAATGCGCTGAGGAAATTGGGAAAGTTCGACGAGGCGGTCGTTTGCCTCCATCGGGCCCTGGAACTGCAGCCGAATTTTGCCGAAGTGTACTTCAATTTGGGCATCACTTTTCATGAGCAGCGACACCTGGACAAAGCGGTCGCCTGCTACCGCCGTGCCCTGGAACTGAAACCGGACTTTGCCGAGGCCCACAGCGACTTGGGTAGCGCTCTGGAACAAATCGGCGATCTCCGGGGCTCGGAAGACGCGTTTCGGGCCGCGTTACGGCACAATCCCCGCTTTACGTTGGCGCATTACAAGTTGGCGGAGATCCTGGGTGGAAGGGTGGCGGACAATGATTTGGCTGTCCAGCGCCGTCTACTGGCGGACCGGGCGTTGACGGACTCGCAACAATTTTGGTTGCACTTTGCGTTGGCCCGAGTCCTGGACGCACGAGGCCAGTATGCCCAGGCCGCCGAGCACGCCGCCTTGGGCAATGCACTGCAACGGTCCGAGCGGCGCAAGGACGGCCATGTGTATGACTCGAAACACTTTGAATCTCTCGTCATCCAGATGATCGAGATCTGCACCCCCGATTTTTTCGACCACGTGCGCGGCTTCGGGCTGGAAAGCGAAGTCCCGGTGTTCATTGTGGGGTTGCCGCGGTCGGGCACAACGCTCGTCGAGCAGATCTTAGCTAGCCATTCCCAGGTCTTCGGGGCGGGGGAGCTGCAACTGGCCGACGGCACCATGGCGGCGCTCGGCGGACAAAGCACGAACTCTCTTGAGGGCCTGCGCCGTTTGAACCGCCACACGGCCCACCGTCTCGCTGGACCGCACTTGCAGAAACTGCATGCATTCAACCCCGCAGCACTTCGCATCGTCGACAAGATGCCGGAGAACTATGTGTATCTGGGCCTGTTGGCGTGCCTGTTTCCGCGAGCGAAACTGATTCACTGCCGCCGCGACCCGCGCGACGTGGCCGTTTCCTGTTGGATGACGCCCTTCCGGGAAGTTCCTTGGACCAACGACCAAGATCATATCGTATCGCGCTTTCAGGCCTACCGCCGGATCATGGATCACTGGCGGAAAGTCCTGCCGGCGCCCGTGTTGCACGTGGACTACGAGGAGACGGTGGCCGATCTGGAAGGCGTGGCCCGACGCCTCGTGGCCTGGTGCGGACTGGCGTGGGAACCAAAGTGCCTGGAGTTCCACAAGGCCAAGCGGCCGGTCGGCACGGCTAGCGCCGTCCAAGTCCGCCAGCCGGTCTTCAAGACCTCGGCGGGAAGGTGGATGCATTACGAACAGGCCCTGGGACCTTTATTCGCCCGGCTGGACGAAATGCCATGACGACCATTCCCGAAGCCTTGGCAATCGCCCTCCAACACCATCAAGGCGGCCGGTTGCAAGCCGCCGAGCAGATCTATCGGCAAGTCCTGGCGGCCAGGCCAAATCAAGCCGATGCGATCCACCTCTTGGGCGTGCTCGCTCACCAAAGCGGTAAACACGATGTCGCCGTTGAGTATATTGTTCGCGCCATAAGCTTCAATGGGAATGCGCCCGCCTTCCATTGCAACCTGGGCGAAGCATACCGCGCCCTGCACCGAGTTGGCGAAGCGGTCGCCTGCTATCGCCGGGCGCTGGAACTGGCGCCGAACTATGCCGAGGCGCACAACAACCTGGGCCTCGCCTTGCAGGATGGGGGAAAGTCGGAGGAAGCGGCCGCCAGTTTCCGCCGGGCACTGAAACTGAAGCCCGACTTCGCCGACGCCTCTTACAACCTCGGTGTGGCTATCCAGAACCAGGGAAATCCCGACGAAGCAGCCGGCTGCTATCGCCGAGCCCTGGAGTTAAAGCCGGACCACGCCGAAGCATTGTACAAGCTCGGTGGTATTTCCAGGGATCTAGGAAGACTGGAGCAGGCAGTTGCCTGTTACCGCGCAGTATTGAAACTGAAGCCCGACTATGCCGAGGCCCACAACAATCTCGCCATTGCCTTTTCGGACCAGGGGAAGTTGGGCGAAGCGGTCGCTTGCTGCCGCCGGGCCGTGGAGTTGAAACCTGACTTCGTTGAAGCCCACAACAACTTGGGCAACGCATTGAAGGACCAGGGGAAGCTCGAAGAAGCGGTCGCCTGTTTCCGGCGGGCTGTGGAATTGAAACCCGACTTTGCCGAGGTACACTACAACTTGGGGATCGCCTGCCAGGATCTGGGCGATCTCGACGGAGCGGTCGCCGCTTACTTTCGCGCACTGGAAGCAAAACCGGATTTTGTCGAGGCGCGCAACAACCTGGGCCTTGCCTTGCGGAACCAGGGAAAACCCGAAGAAGCGGCCGCTTGCTGCCGTCGCGCTTTGGAACTGAAGCCGGACTATGCCGCGGCACGCAACAACCTGGGCCTTGCCTTGACGGACATGGGAAAGATCGAGGAAGCGACCGCCTGCTTTCAGCAATTGTTGCAGATTGAGCCGGAGTTCGCGGGGGCGCACAACAACCTGGGCAATCTACTGCGGTTGCAGGAGCGGCATCCGGAAGCGCGCGAAGCCTACGAAGGAGCCCTGCGACTCAACCCCGATCTGGATCTGTTGCGTCTCAGTATCGCCGCGCTCTGCCCGGCTGTCTTCGAGAGCAGTTCCGCGATCGATGAGTACCGAGCTGGACTGCTGGCGCAGGTCGAAGGCTTGGCGCAAGGGAAATTCAGCGTCGATGTCTCGCAACTCGAGGGATCGATTGCCGAACCGCCCTTTAACCTGCTGTACCACGGTCGAGACGACCGGCCGATCAAGGAGGCCTGGGCCAGATTGTTCCTCAACTTACCGGTCCAGGAAGCTGCGCGGAACCACTCCCTGCATTCCAAGCTTGGCTTGGTAGTGACTCCCAGTCATGAAGGGATCTTCCTGCGCTGGTGTGCCGAGTTGTTGCGGCGGATCAATCCCGAAGGCTGGCAAATGTTCGTTGTATGCTCGCTTGGCGGCGTTTCGCGCATGCGGACCGCTTTGAGCGGCAGCGACGTCCAAGTGCTGCCGGTTTCCCGGCCGTTCGAGCAGATCGTAAAGACCGTACGCGAAGCGCGGTTTGACGTGCTCTGCCATTGGGAGACCGGATCGGACTCGACCAACTACTTCCTGCCGTACTTTCGCCTGGCGCCGGTACAGTGCAATCTGGCGGGCATTCAGGCCACTTCCGGCATCCCGCAGATGGACTATTACCTCTCCAGCGAATACATCGAAGCGGAAGGGGCTGAGGCCCTTTACAGCGAAAAACTTATCCGTGCGCGCAGCCTCTTAGGCTATCACACGCGTCCGCCCCTGCCTGCCACAGTCAAGCCGCGCGAGGCCTTTGGTTTTCGCGCGGACCAGCACCTTTACATCTGCCCGCAGAACTTGCGCAAGTTCCACCCGGACTTCGATCCACTCTTGGCGGGCATCTTGCAACAGGATCCGGCAGGCGTCGTCGTAATCGTGGAAGACCGCAGCGCCCGCGTGACGCCCATGCTCCGCCGTCGGTTTGCCAAGACGATTCCGGACGTGCTTGACCGTGTGGTCTTTCTGCCCCTTCAACCTTATGGCGACTACTTGTGCCTGGTAGCGGCGGCGGACGTGGTCTTGGACCCGCTCTACTACAGCGGCGGAACGACGACGCTGGAAGCATTTTCGTTGCAGAAACCGATCGTGACTTGGCCCGGGCGGTTTCAGATCGGCCGGGGTGTGCTGGCAAGTTATCGAAAGATGGGGATTACGGGTTTTGTGGCCAACAACGCGGCCGAGTACGTGCGGATGGCCGTGGACTTGGGAGCGGACGCGGGGTACCGGCAGGCTGCCGAACGGGAGATTGGCGCGGCCAGCGGAGAGTTGTTCGAGGACCTGCGGGCGGTACGAGAATACGAACGGATCTTTACCCGGCTGATTGAGGAAGCACGAAGTTGCGGCAGATATTAACGTAATGGCAACGATCTACGAAGCATTGGCGATTGCCGTGGAGCACCACCGAGGCGGCCGGTTGCAAGCCGCGGAGCAAATTTATCGGCAGATCCTCGCGGTCGAGCCGTATCAGGCCGATGCGATGCATCTTCTGGGTGTGCTGGCGCAGCAGTTGGGCAAGCACGAGCTGGCCGTCGAATACATCACACGGGCCATCGCCCTGAACGAGACCGAGGCTGCTTTTCACAGCAACTTGGGAGAGGCGTATCGTGCTTTGGGCAGTGTCCCCGAAGCCGTCGCCTGTTACCGCCGGGCATTAGAACTTAAGCCCGACTATGCCGAGGCAGCGTACAACTTGGGCAACGTGTTGCAGCAGCAAGGACAGCGCGAGCAAGCGGCCGCCTTTTATCGCCAGGCACTGGAACTGAAGCCGGATTATGCCGAAGCGCATAACAATCTCGCCGTTGTCTTCAAGGACCAAGGGAAGCTGAAAGAGGCGGTCGCCTGTTATCGCCGGGCGCTGGAACTGAAGCCGGACTACGCCGAGGCGCATAATAATCTAGGTGGCGTCCTCCACGACCTGGGCAAACTGCACGAGGCGGTCACTTGCTACCGCCGTGCCGTGGAGTTGAATCCCGACTATGCCGCGGCGCACAATAACTTGGGCAACCTTCTGAAGTCGCGCGAGCAGTATGCAGAGGCGCGCGATTCCTACCAGAGAGCATTGCGATCGGGCTCCGGTTGGGATCTCTTGCGTCTGAGCATCACTGCGATCTGCCCGGCTGTGTTCGAGAGCGGCGCGGCGATCGACGAGTATCGAACTGCACTCCTGGCCCAAGTCAACGACTTGGCGCAGGGAAGTTTCAACCTCGATCTTCCGCAACTTGGGGAGTCCGCCGCCGAACCGCCTTTTAACTTGCTGTACCACGGCAGAAATGATCGGCCGATCAAGGAAGCTTGGGCCGGATTGTTCCGCAACCTGCCTGTCCAGGAGGCATCGCGCAGCGACTCCCCGCATCCCAAGCTCGGCCTGGTAGTGACCCGGAACCATGAGGGGATTTTCCTGCGATGGTGTACCCAGTTGTTACGACGCATCAAGTCCGATGGATGGGAAATCGTCATTGTCTGTTCGTTGGCCGGCGCCCCGCGCATCCAGACCGCCCTGAGCGGCAGTCTTGTCCAAGTGCTGCCGGTTTCCAGGCGCTTCGATGAGCTGGTCGAAACCGTGCGTGAAGCGCAACTTGACGTGATCTGCCATTGGGAAACAGGGTCGGACTCGACCAACTATTTCCTGCCGTTCTTTCGCCTAGCGCCGGTGCAATGCAACCTGGCGGGCATTCAGGCGACTTCCGGCATCCCCCAGATGGACTATTATCTCTCCAGCGAGTACATCGAACCGGTTGGGGCCGAAGCGCATTACAGCGAAAAGCTTCTCCGCGCGCGCAGCCTCTTGGGCTATCACACGCGGCCACTTCTGCCGACGGCCCCCAAACCGCGCGAGGCCTTTGGTTTTCGTGCGGAGCAACACCTCTACATCTGCCCGCAGAATCTCCGCAAGTTTCATCCGGAATTTGATCCGCTCTTGGCCGGCATCCTCCAACAAGACCCGGCGGGCGTAGTGGCGATTGTGGCAGACCACGGCGATTGTGTAATGTCGATGCTCCGCAGCCGTTTTGCCAAGAGCATGCCCGAGGTCCTGGACCGAGTGACCTTTGTGCCTCGTCAACCGTACGCGGATTACTTATGCCTGGTGGCGGCAGCGGACGTAGTATTGGACCCGCTGTACTACAGCGGCGGCACGACGACGCTGGACGCATTTTCGCTGGGCAAACCGATCGTCACCTGGCCTTCGCGGTTTCAGATTGGCCGCGGTGTGCTAGCCAGTTACCGGAAGATGGGGATTGCGGGTTTCGTGGCCGGTGATGCGGTCGAATACGTGCGGATGGCCGTGGCCTTAGGAACAAACGCGGAGTATCGGCAGGCCGCCGGGCGAGAGCTCTGCGCGGCAAGCGACGAGTTGTTTGAAAACGAGCAGGCCGTGCGGGAATATGAGCAGATCTTTGCCCGCCTGATCGAGGAAGCGCGTGGCTGTTAATCGCAGCGGCACTACAACTGCAAGGAATAATCGCTATGGCAACGATCTCTGAGGCGTTGACGGTCGCTCTCCAGCACCATCAAGGCGGCCGGCTGCAAGCTGCCGAGCAGATCTACCGCCAGATTATCGCGACCGAACCGAATCAGGCCGATGCGATCCATCTCCTGGGTGTGCTTGCCTACCAGGCGGGCAAGCACGAGATCGCGATCGAAACCATCCATCGAGCCATTGCGGTGAAGAAGACCGATGCGACCTTCCATTGTAACTTGGGAGAAGCCTATCGTGCCTTGCGCAAGATTCCTGAAGCGGCCGCCTGCTACCGCAGGGCACTGGAACTGAAGCCGGACTTCGTCCAGGCGCACAACAATTTGGGCGTCCTGTTGCAGGACCAGAAAGAACTGGCGGAGGCAGCCGAGTGTTTCCGCCACGCACTGCAACGGAAGCCGGACTACGCGGAGGCGCATAACAACCTGGGTTGTGTGTTGCAGGAACAGGAAAAGCCAGAAGAAGCGGCCGCCTGTTTTCGCCGGGCGCTGGAACTGAACCCCGGCTATGCCGTGGCCTTCAACAACCTGGGCAATACGTTGAGGAACCTGGGAGAGTTGGCGGAAGCGGCCACCTGCTTCCGCCGCGCACTGCAACGGAAACCGGACTATATCGAGGCGCACAACAATCTGGGCATCGTCTTGCAGGAACAGGGAAAGGCGGAAGAGGCGGTTGCCTGCTACCGCCATGCGCTGGAACTGAATCCCAACCACCCCGCCGTGCATTACAACTTGGGTGTTGTCCATTTCGATCGGGGAAAGCTGGAGGAAGCGGTTGCCTGTTATCGCCGCGCGCTGCAACTGAATCCGGAGTACGCGGAGGCCCACAACAACCTGGGCTATACGCTCAAGGAACAGGAGAAACTGGAGGAAGCGGTTGCCTGTTTCCGTCGCGCCCTGGAATTGAAACCGGACTATGCCGAGGCCCACAACAATCTGGCCACTGCCTTGGAGGAGCAGGGAAAGCTGGAGGAAGCGATCGTCTGTTACCGCCGCGCCGTGGAATTGAAACCGGACTATGCCGAGGCGCACAACAACCTGGGTCTCGTGTTGCACGAACAAGGGAAAATGGGCGAGGCGCTGGCCTGTCTCCGCAGGGCACTGGAGCTGAAGCCGCATTATGCCGAAGTCCACAACAATCTCGGTCTCGCCTTGACGAATCAGGAGAAGGTGGAGGAAGCGATCGCGTCCTACCAGCGGGCAGTGGAACTTCAGCCGGACTTTCCCTTGGCGCACAACAACTTGGGCAAAGCGTTGAAGGCCCGGGAACGGTATGCCGAGGCGCGCGAGGCTTTCGACAAAGCACGGCAACTCAGCCCGGGCTGGGATCTGCTGCGTCTCAGTTCCGCAGCCATTTGTCCGGCCGTCTTCGAGTGCAGCATGGCAATCGACGAGTATCGGGCCGGCCTCCTTGCGCAGGTCAACGACCTTGGGCAAGGGGAATTCAAGTTCGATATTCGGCAACTTGGGGAATCGGCGGCCCAGCCGCCTTTCAACCTGCTGTACCAGGGAAGGAACGAGCGGCCGATCAAAGAGGCCTGGGCCAGGTTGTTCCGCAACCTGCCAATCCGAGAAACAAAACGCAGCAGATCGGCGCGTCCTAAACTCGGCCTGGTGGTGACCCAGAAACACGAGCTGATTTTTCTACGATGGTGTACCGAGTTATTGCGACGGATCAAGCCTGACGGCTGGGAAATCGCCGTTATTTGCTCGCTGGCCGGCGCTCCGCGCGTCGAGACCGACCTGAGCGGCTGCCGTCTGCAACTGCTGCCGATTTCTGGAACGCTCGGCCGGATTGTGGAGACCGTGCGCGAAGCACGGTTCGACGTGCTGTGTCACTGGGAAACCGGATCGGATCCGACCAACTATTTCCTGCCCTTCTTCCGCTTGGCGCCGGTACAATGCAATCTTGCGGGCATCCAGGCGACGTCCGGCATCCCGCAGATGGACTATTATCTTTCCAGCGCGTACATCGAACCGGAAGGGGCCGACGCACACTACAGCGAGAAGCTGCTCCGCGCGCGCAGCCTCTTGGGCTATCACATGCGGCCGCTTCTGCCGGCGGTCCTCAAGCCGCGCGAGGCCTTTGGCTTTGATGCGGGACAACACCTCTACGTCTGCCCGCAGAACCTCCGCAAGTTCCATCCCGATTTCGATCCGCTCTTGGCCGGCATCCTCCGACAGGACCCGGCAGGTGTCGTGGTGATCGTGGCAGATCGCGGTGCGTGCGTCACTCCCATGCTCCGCCGGCGATTTGCTAAGACACTTGCCGAAGTGCTGGAGCGCGTGGTCTTCCTGCCGCATCAATCCTATGCGGATTACCTGTGCCTGGTATCGGCGGCGGACGTGATCTTGGACCCGCTGTATTACAGCGGCGGGACGACGACGCTGGAGGCGCTTTCGCTGGGCAAACCGATCGTCACCTGGCCTTCGCGGTTCCAGATCGGCCGCGGAGTGCTGGCCAGTTACCGGAAGATGGGGATTGCCGGTTTTGTGGCCAACGACGCGGCCGAGTACGTGCGGCTGGCCGTGGCCTTGGGAACGGACGCGGAATACCGGCAGGCCGCGGGACGGGAAATCAGCGGGGCCAGTGGCGAGTTATTCGAAGACCAACAGGCCGTGCAGGAATACGAGCAGGTGTTTACCCGGCTGGTCGAGGAATCGCGCCGAAGTTAATCAGGGTATTGATGTTATGCCGAAAATCTCCACAGCCTTGGCGCTTGCCATCCAACACCATCAAGGCGGCCGGTTGCAAGCCGCCGAGCAGATCTATCGGCAGGTCCTTGCGATCGAGCCGAATCAGGTCGATGCGATTCATCTTCTCGGCGTGCTTGCGCACCAAATGGGCAAGCACGAGGTTGCCGTCGAGCACATCGCGCGGGCCATCCGCTTGAAAAGCAGTGAAGCCGCTTTCCATAACAATCTGGGAGAAGCATATCGTGCCTGGGGTAAAACCTCCGAAGCGGTCGCCTCTTATCGCCGGGCGTTGAAATTGAAGCCGGACTACGCCGAGGCGTCCTATAACCTGGGCAATGCGTTGCGGGACCTGGGAAAACTGGATGAAGCGATCGCCTGTTTCCGCCGGACATTGGAACTCAAGCCCGACTATGCGGAGGCGCACAACAATCTCGCCGTCGCCCTCAAGGATCAAGGGAAGGCCGAGGAAGCGCTCGCCTCCTACCGCCGGGCAGTCGAGCTGAAGCCGAACTATGCCGAGGCGCACAACAATCTGGCCATCGCCCTCAAGGACCAAGGAAAAGCGGAGGAAGCGGTTGCCTTCTACCGTCGCGCCCTGGAACTGAAGCCGGACTATGCCGAGGCGCACAACAATCTGGGCAACGCGTTGGAGGAGTTGGGACAATCGGACGCTGCGCTCGCCTGCTACCGCCGGGCGCTCGAGCTGAAGCCGGATTATGCCCAGGCGCACAGCAACCTGGGCAACGCGTTGAAAGAACGGGGCAGGCTGGACGAAGCGATGACTTGCTACCGCCGGGCCCTGGATTCGAAGCCTAACTATGCTGTGGCGCACTACAACCTGGGCTGCGTCTTGGAGGAATCCGGCGATTTGTCCGGCGCAGAGACTTCCTTCCGTGCGGCGCTGCAGAACGATCGGCGTTTCGCGGCGGCGCATAAGAAACTCGCGGATCTTTTGCGCGGCAAGCTTCCGCAGCAGGATATGGCCGCCCAGCGTCAATTACTGGACGACACGCGATTGACCGATGCACAACGGTTGTTGCTGCACTTCGGCCTGGCCCAGGTCCTCGACGCCCGGGGCGAGTATGCCGAGGCCGCCCAGCACCTCGAACGGGCCAACGCGCTGCAGCTGTCCGATTGGCAAGCGCGGGGTCGGAAGTACAATCTGCCAGGGCACGAGTTGTTCGTTTCCCGGATGATGGGCGTGTGCATGCCGAGCTTCTTTGCGCGTGTCCGCGACTTCGGCCTGGACAGCGAACTCCCGGTCTTCGTCGTGGGGTTGCCGCGGTCCGGCACAACGCTGATCGAGCAGATCTTGGCCAGCCACAGTCAGATTTTCGGCGCGGGGGAACTCAAATTGGCCAACAACACGATGGCCGCGCTCGACGAAGATGGTACAAGTTCGTTCGAGGGCCTTCGCCACTTGGAACACACGACAGCCCGCCGCCTCGCGTCGCGGCACTTGGAGGAACTGCAGGCATTTAGCCCCACGGCGCTCCGCATCGTGGACAAGATGCCGGACAACTACTTGTTCTTGGGACTGTTGGCTATTCTGTTTCCACGGGCCAGGTTCATTCATTGCCGCCGCGACTTGCGCGACGTGGCCGTCTCCTGTTGGATGACGCATTTCCCGGAGATTCGCTGGGCCAATGACCAGCGGCATATCGCCTCCCGATTTCACCAGTACCTGCGCATGATGGAGCATTGGCGCACGGTCCTACCGGCGCCTATGCTGGAGGTGGACTACGAAGAGACGGTCGCCGACCTGGAAGGTGTGGCCCGCCGCCTCGTGGACTGGTGTGGACTGGAATGGGAGCCCGGTTGCCTGGCGTTCCACCAAGGCAAGCGGGTGGTACGGACGGCCAGCGTCGTTCAGGTTCGGCAGCCGGTCTTCCGCACGTCGGTGGCAAGGTGGAAGCACTACGAACACGCCTTGGGGCCCCTCTTCGCTCGGCTGGGTTCAACGCCATGAAGATTTCCGAAGCATTGGCGATTGCCGTCGGGCACCATCAAAGCGGTCGGCTGCAAGCCGCCGAACAGATCTACCGGCAAGTCCTGGCGGTTGCACCGAATCAAGTCGATGCAATCCATCTCTTGGGCGTGCTTGCGCACCAAACGGGCAAGCACGAACTGGCCGTCGAATACATAGGACGGGCCATTCGTTTGAACGGCGCCGTGGCCGCTTTCCACAGTAATTTGGGGGAAGCTCATCGTGCCTTGGGCAAGGGTTCCGAGGCCGTTGCCTGCTATCGCCGGGCACTGAAACTGAAGCCGGATTATGCCGACGCAGCCTACAACCTGGGTAATGTACTGCGGGACCTGGGAAAGCTGGAGGAAGCGGTTGCCTGCTACCGCCGGGCACTAAAGTTGAAGCCCGAGTACGCCGAGGCCTGCAACAACCTGGGTAATGTGCTCCGGGACCGAAGAAAGTTCGAGGAAGCAGCCGCCTGGTACCGCCGGGCACTTGAGTTGAAGCCGGATTTCGCCGACGTCTACAACAACCTGGGCGGCAGCCTCCACATCCAAGGTAATCTGGACGAAGCGGTCGCCTGCTACCGCCGCGCGCTAGAGTTGAAACCGGACTTTGCCGACGCGCACAACAACCTTGCCGCCACCTTTACGCAGCAGGGGAATCTGGACGAAGCGATTGCCTCTTGCCGCCGGGCCCTGGAATTGAAACCGGATTTTGCCGAGGCCCACAACAACCTTGCGATTGCCTTCAAGAACGGGCGGCAGTCGGACGAGGCGATTGCCGGCTTCCGCCGGGCAATCGAACTGAAACCGGACTACGCCGATGCCTACAACAACCTGGGAAACGTGTTGAAGTTCCGGGACCAGTATGCGCAGGCTAGGGAGACTTACGAGAAGGCCCTGCGATTGAATCCTGACTGGGACCTGCTGCGGCTGAGCGTTGCGGCAATCTGCCCGGCGGTCTTCGAAAGCAGCGAGGCGATCGATGAGTACCGGACCGCATTACTGGCGCAAGTCGAGAACCTCGCGCGCGGGACGTTCAACGTCGATCTCTCGCAATTGGGCAGTTCGGGCGCCGAACCGCCCTTCAACCTGCTCTACCACGGGAGAGACGACCGGCCCATCAAGGAGGCCTGGGCCGGGTTGTTCCGCAACCTGCCCGTCCAGAAAACGGCGCGCAAGCGTTCCCCGCGTCCGAAGCTCGGCCTGGTCGTGACCCAGGGGCATGAAGGGATCTTCCTCCGCTGGTGTACGGAATTGTTGCGACGAATGCAGCCCAAAGGCTGGGAAATCGTCGTCGTTTGCTGGCAATCTGGAGCGGCACGAATCCGGCTCGCCCTGGGCGGCATCGGACTACTGCCGGTTCGCGAGCCGCTGGATCGGGTCGTCAATACCGTGCGCGAGGCCCGCTTCGATGTGCTGTGCCACTGGGAAACCGGGTCGGATTCGTTCAACTATTTCCTGCCCTACTTCCGCCTGGCGCCGGTACAGTGCAATCTAGCCGGCCTTCAGGCGACCTCCGGCATTCCGCAGATGGATTATTACCTCTCCAGCGTGTTCATCGAGGCGGAAGGAGCCGACGCGCATTACAGTGAAAAGCTGCTCCGCGCCCGTAGCCTTCTGGGCTATCACAGTCGGTCCTCCCAGCCGACGGCGGCCAAGCCCCGCGAGGCCTTCGGTTTCCGCGCAGAGCAACACCTCTACGTCTGCCCACAAAACCTCTGCAAGTTTCATCCGGACTTTGATCCGCTGCTAGCCGGCATCCTGCAAGCGGATCCGGCAGGCGTGGTGGTGCTCGTGGAGGACCGCGGCGCGCGCATAACGGCAATGCTCCGCCAACGGTTTGCCCGGACGCTTGCCGACGCGCTTGACCGTATCGTCTTTTTGCCCCGCCTGCCGTACACCGACTACTTGTGCCTGGTATCGGCGGCGGACGTGATTTTGGACCCGCTGTATTACAGCGGTGGGACGACGACGCTGGAGGCGTTATCGCTGGGCAAAGCGATCGTCACCTGGCCTTCGCGGTTCCAGATTGGCCGCAGTGTCTTGGCCAGCTACCGAAAGATGGGGATTGCCGGTTTTGTGGCCAACGACGCAACCGAATACGTGCGGATGGCCGTGGACTTGGGGACGGATGCCGAGCGCCGGCGGGCCGCCGAGCGGGAGATCCTGGCGGCCAGCGGGGAGTTGTTCGAAGACCTGGGGGCAGTGCGAGAATACGAGCAGATCTTCGACCGCCTGGTTGGCGAAGCCTGTGACCGCTAAGGACCGGCGAATCAATAACTGTCGCAAGTCAACGCCGTAGGGGTGACTTTAGTCGCCCTATTGTCGAAGGGGGCGACTAAACTCACCCCCTACAACACGACACTCATTGATTCGCCGGTCCTAAAGGCTGATTTACGCCTTGGCGATGATTCGCGACAGATCGAAACCGTTTGAAAGGCAATCAGGCCTCGATCGAGAACCCGCCAGCTTGAGTCATGAGGTCCGGGTCGCGACTTTCGACAGGCACGACGCCTGGCGGCACGCTGCCGAAAGTTGCATACGGCGCATTCACGGCAAGTTTGTCGCATAATTGCCGCCAGGTCTCGCGCTCGATCTCCAGGATGCGGATGGCGTCGGCCAAACCCTTTGCATCGCGCCGGTGACCGGCCTTCACCAGAGAACGATAGATGAACTCGTAGAGCGCGGAAACGCGTTTGGCCACGTCGCCCCCGGCTTCATGATCGATGGCGGCCAGTATTTGGGCCACGATCGCCTGAGCATCGAGCAACGACTGAAGGGCCAAATCGTTGCGACCCTGCTGCCAGAGCTGGCCGGCCCGGTTGGCCAACCGCAAGGCCCCCTCGATGAGCAACAACTGCAGCCTCTGCGGCGTAGCCGTCTTGACATCCGTAAAGAAGTAATGATCGCGCGCGCTGGATGATTGCACTGGTGGTTCCTTCCGTGTTGCTTACTTTCGGCCTTGGCCGGTCGAACATCCCATCAACTGCTTGAGCCGGAGGCCCCGAAATCGGGCGCGACCGAGTACATCGCACTGATGACGCTCTGGCTCGATTTCAGCTTCCCGATCGTGAGGTCCATGTTATAGAATTCGGTGTAGAGAAGATTCTGCTCGTCGTCGAGCCGCTGGTTCATCTGGGTGATCGTCGCCTCGTTGTCGCTGATCTCGCTCTGCAGGGCGGTGCTCTTCGAGGCCAGCAGCGAGTTGTCGTCCTGTCCGGCAAGCTGGTTGATCAGCGTGTCGAACTGGGCGGAAACGCCGGTTTTCGCGGCCGTGAACATCTGCTGCACGGCCTTGGGGTCGGAATCCCAGGCCGACTGGAACTGGCTCTGGTCGAAAGTCAACGTGCCGTTGCTTTGGACCGTAATGCCCACGTCGGCCAGCGACTGCACCGGTCCGCTGCCGGCAAACTGGGCGGTCACCAGTTGCGAAAGCTGCACGTCGAGTTGCAAGGCCGAGGTATCGTTGGACAGTACCGAACCGGTCTCGGTCGTCGTGTTGTAGGCGGTGTCGGTGGTGAGCTGCGAACGAAAACTATTGTAGTTCGTCACGAAGGTCTGCAGATCCGTGGCGATGTTCGTGCCATCGTTGCCGACAGTAATGGAAACGGGCTCGCCGCTGGCGCTGTTGATCTGCAACGAGGCGCCGGGCAGCACATTGGTAAAGGTGTTGGACGACGACGTCACCTGGGTGCCGTCACTGGAACCGCCCGACATTGAGGCGCCGAGGGCCAGGATGGCGTCCTGGCCGTGCGTCATTTCCCGTAGCGACATGCCGGCGATCTGCGAGCCATCGACGATCATGTTGCCGGCCTGGCCGGACTGCGTAGCCGTCAGCGCCAGGCGATAGGAGCCGCTCGATTCGCCGGCGACGATTTCGGCCGACAGGCCGCCGCCCAGGTTGTTGATGTCGTTTTGCAGGTCCGTCAAGCTGTCGCCCGCTTTCAAGGTAATCGTCCGGGTAGTCGAGCCGTTGATGGTTTGCGTGCCGTCGACCTTGCTCTCCGTGCCCAGCAGGTTCAGGTCCGCCGCGGTGGTCGAGTCGCCTTCCGAGACGCTCAGCGTGCCCGTGCCGTGGGCGGTATCCTCCAAAACGATGCCGTCGCCGGTGGAGTTGATGGTGGCAAGCACGCCCGTGGTGCCGCGGTTGATGGCGTTGATCACGTCGCCGATGGTCTGCATGCTGCTGGTGACCTGGATGGTCGACGTATTGCCGTCGGTGTCGGTGATTTGGAAGCTGCCCGCGGCCACGCCTGCCCCGCCGTTATAGGAACTGAGCAACGTGTTCTGCGAGACGGTGCGGAGGTGCATGTCGCCGCTGTTGAGTGTGCCCGTTGTGCTGGAACCGGGGGCGGAGGCCGTGGCGAAGCCGAGCTTCACGGCCGTGTCGAGCTTGTCGCTGCTGCCGTTGTCGGCGACGTCGCTGTTAGCGGCCGTCAAAGCACCGGTACCGCCGGAACTATCGACCAGTTGGATTCCGTCGCCGGCCGAGTTGACCTCGGCCGTAATGCCCACGGTCTGGGCGTCTTTGCCGGCGTTGTTGGCCTGGACCGCGTTGTTGATGTCGTCGATCACGCCTTGCAGCGTCGTGGCGCCGGACAGGTCGACATTGACGGAATGCCCGTTACCGTCGGTGAGCTTCATGTAGCCCAAGGCCCCGACCCCCTGGCCGCCGTTGAGATCGGAAAGCAGTACGGTTTGCAGACCGCCCAGGATGGGGCTGCCGCTAACGGTGTTGGTCTTGCTGGAACCGACGATCCCCAGGTCGCTGGCGGCGGTGGACCCCGTGGCATTGGAGATCGAAAACGTGTTGCCGCCATTCGCGCTGGTCACGGTCGTGTCGGTGACCACCAGGCCCTGACCGGAAATGGTGGCCTGCAACGTGTTGCCGCTCTGGCTGTTGATTTGCTGGATCACACCGCCCACGGTCGTTTGGCCGGAGAGATCGATCGTGCCCGACTTGCCGTTGTGCAGGGTGTAGTCGATGTCGCCCAGGGAGGATGGATTGATTTGAATGCCCATGCCGTCGTTCAGCGACTGAAGCAGCACCGTGTTCAGCCCGCCTGCGATTTCGCCGCCCGTAACTGAAGCGGCGGTAGTGGAATCGACCAATCCCAACTCGCCGGCGGCGGTGGATCCCGAGGCATTGGAGATCGAAAACGTGTTGCCGGCATTCGCGCTGGTCACGGTCGTGTCGGTGACCACCAGGTTCTGGCCGGAGAGCGAGGCCTGTAGTTTGCCGTCGCTCTGGCTGTTGATTTGCTGGATGACGTCGTTGAGAGTCGAGTCGCCGTTGAGTTGCGAGAGGTTGATCGTGCCCCGCGTGCCGTCGTGAAGTGTGTAGTCGATGTCGCCCAAGGAAAAGGGGTTCATCTGTACGCCCATGCCGTCATTCAGGGCACTGAGCTGGACGTTGCTGGTGAGCTTCAAGATATCCGTGCCGGATACTGAACTTGCCGACGAGTTCGCCGCCAGGTCGACGTTGGCCAGCCCTAGCGAGGCGGCCGTTGTGCCGCCGTCCACTTCCTGGACGGTAAGGTCCGAAGCGTGCTGGCCCGTAGTGTCGGTCAAGACGATCTCTCCATTGTCGGTCGAGGCGGTGACGCCGATCGTACCTGCGCTGTTGATCGCCTCGACCACGTCGTCGATGTTCTGGGCGTTGGAGAGGTTGATGACCGCGCTGGCGCCGCTGCGGTCGGTGATGCGAATTTCGCCGGCAGTGAAACCTTTCCCACCGTTGATTTCGGAGAGGTTGACGCCCTGGTCGACGGTATTGCCGTAACGGAAAGTGAACGTTCCCCCGCCCAAGTCGGCGGTGGCGCTCTGGAAACTGGAACTCAGCAGTTGCTGGCTCTGGGCCATTTGCAACGGCGTGTATTCATAGGTGCCCTGGGCCGGCGAGCCGGTCACAGTGGCCGACAGGGCGCTGGAGTCGCTGCTGCTGGCGGTCTGGCTGCCCCAAATCGAGGATTGTCCCAAGGTCTGGGTGGCGTCCTGCACGCTCAACAGCAATGCGGAAAGCTGCGAAACGGCCGTCTCCTCGTTCGTGAGGGTCGTGTCCGTGTTCGTCAGGGTGGTAACCGGTTGCGAGTTGATCGCCATCAATTTGGAGATCGTTCCCGCAATATCGATCCCCGAGCTCAACCCAGTGCTGGCGGAGATAACTCCCATAGTGGAATACCTGAACAGAGAAAGCCCATGACTTCACATCAAATATATGTCGGCGTTCTTGCCCCGTTGAGTTGAATCTGTAGGAGCAAGGGAAGATATAACGCCTAATCCGTCCGCGATTTCAAGACGGATTAGCAATCCGTCCTACGGCCAAACACGGAAGTTATTTATCGTCCGGACCTTAGCGAAATGCAACCGGTCCGCCTCGAAAGCCGAGGCGGACCGGTGTGTTTTACCCGATCAGGCTGCTAGCGGTCCGATCAGCGATCAGACTTGCGCCGCCTTCTGCAAGAGGGTGAGGACGTTCGCCGGGTTGGAGGTGGCGATTCCCATCACCGTCGTGCCGGATTGCACCAGGATTTGTTCGCGTGTGAGGCTCGCGCTTTCGCTGGCGAAGTCGGCGTCCTGGATATCGCTCTGGGCCGCGGTGAGATTCGTCACCGCACTGGTCAAGGTCGAGATATTGCTGTCGACGGTCGCGGTCTGGAAGGCGCCGAGCTGACCGCGAAGCGACGTGACGCTGTTCAGGGCCGCCTGGACGATCTGGCCGGCCAACGACGCGTTGGTCGTCAGCGAGGCGTCGTTGCCCGAACCGATCTGATACAGCCGGCCGACCGTGCCGCCCAACGTGCTGGTATCGACGCTTTGGATACCCAGGTTGACCTGCTGCGCGGAAGTCACGGTTGGTCCAAGCTGGAAGAGCGCGCCGCCGCCCGTGACGTTGAAACCGATGTTCTCACCAGTCGTGAGCTGGGTGGGATCCAAGGCGGCCGAAAAGGCCAGCGTGGGCGTGTTCAGCGAGACTGTATTGCCCTGGCCGATGGCGGCAACGCCGTTCACCGTCGCGGCAATGTCCGAGCCGGTGGCGTTCGTGGCGCTCAGCGATGTGCCGAACGTGCCACCCGTGCCTTCGCTGACTACCTTGACCGAAGCCTGTGCGGCCGAACCGTAACCCACAGAATTGAACACGAGCTGGTCGCCTACGGCCGTGGCCTGCACGCCGGTGGCGTTCGATGCCTGGTTCAAGGCCGTCGCCATCTGTGCGGCGGTCGTTCCCGCGTCGAAGGTGAAGAGTTGGCCTCCGGCATTTCCGCCGACCTGCAAGACCAGGTTCGCCGTAAGACCCGACGTGCCGGCGCCACCCAAGAGCATGCCGCTCGCCGTGCTCGTGGAACCGCCCGTCATGGTCTGGCCGTCGGTCGGGAAGGCAAGGGTAATACCGTTTCTTCCTCCACCGGCGTCGGTCGAAGAGGTCGTGCCCGCACTAAGATCGTCGGTGGATGTTACGCCTGTGACTGCGAACGAAGTTGTGCCGGCAGTCCCCACCGAGAAGGGCGTAGTCACGGCAGAACCGTTAGGAGTTTCGGCCGTTGCCAGCAAATTCGTGATGTCCGTGGCGTCGTAGGTAGTGCCTGCGGCCAGATCCAAAGTAAGGACGCCCGCGCCGCTGTTGGCGTTTGCGTCCCATACGGCGGATGACGTTTGCGTGGAGGCCACCTCGTTGACAACGACTTTGGCGGTGTCGCCCAACGCTCCAGCCGTAGCTAGATAAATATGGCCGCTTTGGGCGCCCGTGATCGTAATCGCTGTGGCGCTGGCCGTCGTGGCGCTGCCGACACTGTCCGGCTGAATGCCGGTTGTCGGATTGACCACCGTGTCGAAACTGCCGGAATTGGTGACTGCTGCCGTGATCTCGCCCGAAGTGGACGTCGCGTTGGTCAGCGTATATTTGTTGATCGCGGCGGCAATACTTGCCAAGGACGTATTGCCATTGGAACTGACATCGATGGTCAGCGTGTTGCCGCTGAGACTCACCGTAGGATTGGCTGCGGTCACGCTGGTGGTCGCACTGAACACCACTGTGTCGGCATCATCCGCCGTATCCAGCGATTTGATCTGCAGCTTGCCGCCATCGGCCGTCGTGATGTTGGTGATACCGTCGGTCCGCGTGTCCACGCCGGCCGTGTAGCCGTTTGTAGCTGACGTCGTGCTGGCTTTAGCCGTGAAAGTGGTACCGCTGTTGATGGCATTGGCAATCGTCTGGTCGGAGGTCGTGCCGCTGTTGGAAACCGAGACCGTGAGCGTGTTCGTGGCTTCGTTAAAGGTCGCCCTGGCGCTGCCGGAGGGAACGTTGGCGCTTTCCTGGAAGGCCACAACGACGCCGGCGGCACTGGTGCCCGTGCTGGGGGCGGTTATCTTGAGCGTGCTGCCGTCACCGAAAGTGATCGTCGTGCTGGCCTTCGTATCGGCACTCACCCCATCGTTCGCGGTGGCGGTGATCTGGGCCTGCTTGGCCAAGGCGGTGACGTTGATGTCGACAGGCACCGCACTCGACGTGCCGAAGTTGACCTGGCTCACCTGCAGGTTCTGCACTGCGCCATAGTTCGTGCCCGCGCTGGTCGTGAAGGCCAGGCTGCCGTCCAGGAGGTTCTGGCCCTGGAAACTCGTAGTGTTGGCAATGCTGTTGATGGCACTCAGCGAGGAGTCGATCTGCGACTGGTTGGCGGTGATCTGGCTGCTGCTCTCCGACGAGGTGTTGGCCGATTCGGTGATCAGGCCGTTGATGGTGGTCAAGAGCGAACTGATCTGGCTCAGGGCGCTGTCGGCCGTGGAGATCATCTGGCTGGCAAGCTGGCTGTTGGAAATCGCCTGGTTGCTGGCCGAGATATTGGCCCCCAAATCGGTGGCGGCGATCATGCCGGCCGGGTTGTCCGAGGCCGAGTTGATCTGCAAACCGGTGCTCAAGCGAGTGAGCGTAACTTGCAGTTGGTTGTTGGAGTTGTTCAAGTTCTGTTCGGCGATCAGGGCGCTGACATTCGTATTAATGCGGGTCATGTCTCTTCCTCAAAGAAAAAGGGTTGTGTCTGGAGTGCGGGAAATCACTCGTATGGAACGTTAATGGTTTGTACAACCGGCAAGGGCCTTGCCGGCTTCTGTCTATACCTAATCTGCGGTCTCCACCCAAACGGGCTCACTTGGCTCCATTACCGAGTTCACCGGTCAGTCTTCCTGACACGCCTCAAGCCGAGTCGAACACTTCGGACCTGGATCGGCTGCCGATTCCGGAATTCGCAGCAGATACTTCCGCTCGTTCACACGGTTGTAGCCCTATGGCAAAACCTATCAGTCTCCATCGGCCGGCTAAAGTGCGTGCTTTAGGGAAACTGTAGCGACATCGGAGAATTTTCCCCTGTTCGCCTCATTTCTTGTCGGCACCCCCCGCCCAGGATTGCAACAAAATTACTTTTCCGCAGAGTGGGAAGAACCAACATTGCTCGCATTAACCGTATAACCGTTATTTCTTATGGGGAATTTTCGTTTCCGCGCGCGCTCGCCGGGGCATCTCGACCGTTATCGTGCCCCGCATGGCGGCCATCCCGCTTGATCGCCTCGTAGATCTCTTGGCGGTGTACGGGGATCTCCTCGGGGGCCTGAATGCCCAAACGCACTTTATCTCCACGGATATCAACAATGGTGATGACCACCTTGTCGCCGATCATGATGCTCTCATCGCGCTGCCTCGATAAAACGAGCATTGTTGGCTCCTTCTTCTCCAGCTTGGTCGTCTCGGTCTGCCGCCCAACTATCTCCACGTCATACGACAGCAAGCTCCGACGCGAAACGATGGCTTGCTGATACCCAGGTCTTGCGTGCGCAGTAAATGCTACGTCACGGCAATTGGGGAAGCTCACGAAAAATGTATCGACTTGCAAAACAAAAACAAAATAACAAAAACACAAAGATTGGGTCGTATAGACAATGAGGGAAAGATGTGCCTGCGCGCCGTGGTGGGCAAGTTCAGAATTGACTTCGGAGTTGTGGGCACCATGCCGCATACTATGTGCGCGTGGTCGGTGTTGGTCGACGGAACTCCAGCTTTGGGCGACCAACAGCCGCAGCCTGCGCGACACTTTAGGGGAGGTTTTGAGCCGCGCGTATCCGTAGCCGCCAATGCTCGTCGTCGATGAGGTTGACTATCGCAAGGGGTTCGATCCACGCCCGCACACGACGGGCGACCGACGCTTGCCAAATGCGCACCCGACGTCTGTCCAGTTTCAATCCACGCCCGCACACGACGGGCGACGAAGAGGATGGCAAGTTCTATTGCCCGGTCTGCGTTTCAATCCACGCCCGCACACGACGGGCGACGGCATCGAGCTCTCGATCGACGGCCAGGCGATTCTAGTGCTGGCCCAGGAGCAGGACGCTTCAATGGGGCCGCGGTTATTCAACCGCGGAAACGTCAGGGAACTACGTCAACCCGCGCCTCCCGTGATGGCTTCAATGGGGCCGCGGTCATTCAACCGCGGAAACCGCAGTCCGCGAAGAAAAAGAACGACAACGCCCACCCAAGCTTCAATGGGGCCGCGGTCATTCAACCGCGGAAACGCTCGAATTCGTGGTAACGGGCCATCCACTTGGCGTGGCTTCAATGGGGCCGCGGTCATTCAACCGCGGAAACTTGCGGCAAGACGAAGTGCCACCAGGCCGGAATGAATTTGCTTCAATGGGGCCGCGGTCATTCAACCGCGGAAACACTGGAGAAGGAAGGCTACCAGGGAGCGCACTGGACCGCTTCAATGGGGCCGCGGTCATTCAACCGCGGAAACGTCGTCCGACTCCGCTCAGGGCATCCGTCCGGAGACGCTGGCTTCAATGGGGCCGCGGTCATTCAACCGCGGAAACTAGAGCCGACGTGTTAAGTGTGCTCTGGGTAATGTTGCTTCAATGGGGCCGCGGTCATTCAACCGCGGAAACTTCCCACCAGGCGGCGCAAGTGGGGTCGATGGCCAGCGCTTCAATGGGGCCGCGGTCATTCAACCGCGGAAACGGCCACAGAGGCCAGGGAGGCGGCGGAGGCTGCCCGGCTTCAATGGGGCCGCGGTCATTCAACCGCGGAAACCTCCGTGTGCGGAGTGCTCGTCTGCGTGCCCTCCAGGATGGCTTCAATGGGGCCGCGGTCATTCAACCGCGGAAACGACACCGAGGAAAGCGTCAATAGCCCGGAGCAGGCGGAGCTTCAATGGGGCCGCGGTCATTCAACCGCGGAAACGCGTGGTCAGGCCTGTGGAGGGGCTGTTGAGTGTCGCCGCTTCAATGGGGCCGCGGTCATTCAACCGCGGAAACCTGCTAGACTGCATCCAGCGGTACGACAAGGCACGCGCTTCAATGGGGCCGCGGTCATTCAACCGCGGAAACGAAGGCATTGGGATCCACGCCCGCGGGGACCGGCGTTGGCTTCAATGGGGCCGCGGTCATTCAACCGCGGAAACCAAAGGCTCTTAACATTCCATTAACCCCTTGCGATGTAGCTTCAATGGGGCCGCGGTCATTCAACCGCGGAAACGCCAGACCACGGGAGGCGCGGCCGCTCTTGTTGTTACGGGGCTTCAATGGGGCCGCGGTCATTCAACCGCGGAAACGCGCACTAGCCGCTCAAACCCCGCCTTGGCTCCGTAGCTTCAATGGGGCCGCGGTCATTCAACCGCGGAAACGGCGTGCCTGATTCCGCGGTTGCGGTTCTTCGCTACGCTTCAATGGGGCCGCGGTCATTCAACCGCGGAAACTACTGGCAGGCGCTGGAATTTCAAATCGTGTGGAACGAGCTTCAATGGGGCCGCGGTCATTCAACCGCGGAAACGTCCAATGTCTCGCGCAATGTCGGCGGCTTGGGGACAAGCTTCAATGGGGCCGCGGTCATTCAACCGCGGAAACACGTCCGCAAGGCGACCGGCAAGGGCAAAGGACCAATCGCTTCAATGGGGCCGCGGTCATTCAACCGCGGAAACTACCCCACCAGCCGTCATGCCGCGGGGGATCGGCTCCGCTTCAATGGGGCCGCGGTCATTCAACCGCGGAAACACCTGGCGGCGACGGAGGGCTGCCAAGTAGCCGTAGGCCGTTCAATGGGGCCGCGGTCATTCAACCGCGGAAACACTGTCCCGCGGAATCGACAAACCCCGAGCCTACGATGGCGTTCAATGGGGCCGCGGTCATTCAACCGCGGAAACACCCTCGTCTGATTTCATTATAGCCGATACCGCTAAGATTCGTTCAATGGGGCCGCGGTCATTCAACCGCGGAAACACGCGAGAACGTAGAGGGCATGCTCCGGCGTGGGGCGATTTCAATGGGGCCGCGGTCATTCAACCGCGGAAACACGCCGCCGGTGAGCACGTCCTTCCACTCGATGCCGAAATTTCAATGGGGCCGCGGTCATTCAACCGCGGAAACACGTAATCCGGCACAAGGGCCGTTTCTTCGCCGATGCCGAATTTCAATGGGGCCGCGGTCATTCAACCGCGGAAACACGCACCAAGCCACAAGCGAAGCAATCGCCAGCAGCGCATTCAATGGGGCCGCGGTCATTCAACCGCGGAAACACCCCCTGTCCATGTCGTCGCGCGTCAGGCCGAGGGACTTCAATGGGGCCGCGGTCATTCAACCGCGGAAACACTTAAGTCCGAAGGAGAATTAAGATGAGTGAAGAAGTGTTCAATGGGGCCGCGGTCATTCAACCGCGGAAACACTCGACTGTATCGTATAGGAATTACCACTCAACATTATTCAATGGGGCCGCGGTCATTCAACCGCGGAAACACCCCTGCTTATGCTGCTGGCCGGCATCACCTACGCCTTTCAATGGGGCCGCGGTCATTCAACCGCGGAAACACCGGCACCACTCGCGATAACTCGATGAACGCCAACTTTTTTCAATGGGGCCGCGGTCATTCAACCGCGGAAACACTGCACGCCTCGCATCCTCTGTTCTCACAACGGCTTACAACGCCGTTTTCGAGCGGTACGCCTTCTAATGCCAGCGGAACGCCCATGACCAGTTTCTCCTTTCTGCAAAGCTTTGTAGACACTTCAGTTACAACTGCGAGCGGTGCGGGGTGTTTCTTTGCCACCGCACCGCTCGCACGGTTCTTCTACACCACAACCGCCACGCGGTCCGGTATCTCAACCCGCGGCGTGCCCCAAAACTCGACACACTCGTCGCCCCGGGCGCCTACCGGCCCCATGTCCAACAACATGACCCGGTCCTGCTCCAAGTTCAACAACGACCACAGGGCTTCCTTCAATAACTGCTTCTCCACCGCCGATAACTCGCAGCGGAAGACCGAATACTGAAGCGGATCGCCAAACCCGCACATCTTCTTGTACGTCTTTCGCAACCGCTTGTCGTCGGCCACGTCATAGCATACCAAGTAAACGTTTCGCATGGCAGTCGCTCCTCAACGTGTATAAAAGGAAGGATATTCGCCCAACTCGCCCAGCACGGCCCTGGCAAGCAGCCGCGACTGCACTTCCAACACCCGCCGGTAACAGATGCGATAGCCGAAGATGGGATGCGTAACCAGGCTGTCCATGCGGCGTTCATAGGCCGAAATCACCGTCCGCCGCCCGGCGTCGGTCAGCACCACGCCCCCGCCGCGGCGAAGGAAACTGCCCGCCGACACCTCGCCGTTGTTGATCAACGTCAACACTACGCTGTCGGCCACGATCGGCCGGAACTCCTCCACCAGGTCCAGGGCCAGCGACGGCCGCCCGTAGCGCGGCTGATGATAAAAGCCCAGCATGGGGTCGAAACCCACGGCCTGCAACGTCAATGTCAAGTCTTTCGTCAACATGGCGTAGACGAAAGAGAGCAGGGCATTGGTGGGGTCGCGCGGCGGGCGGCGATTGCGCGATTCGAAGTCGAAGGCCGCGTCGCCATGCAGCAGCCTGGCAAAGCCCTCGAAATAAATCTTCCCGGCCATGCCCTCCAGGCCCAGTAGGCTGGACAGGTCGGGGGCCGTTTCCGCCTTGCCCGCCAGATCGTCGAGGCGCCGAAGGGTCACCGTCTTGGCGGAGCAGCGGGGCACGGTCTCTGCACGCGGCGCCGAGCCGTTGCCAGTGTCCACCTCGGTGTCTCCCCCTCGCACTTTCTCCCCTTCTCCCCCGCTCCCCTGCTCGTCTTCGGCCAGGTGGCGGCGCAACAACGTGCGGCCGTTGCGGATCTTGCCCAGCACGATCTGCCGGGCAATCAGCAGCGACAGCGCCGGATCGGCAGCCATGCGGAACTGGGCCATCCGCAGCTCGATGTTCTTGTGGACCAGCCCCGTGGTCATGGCGTAGAACCAGCCGCCGTAGGAGAAGTGGCAAAGCGGGATACCCGCCGCCGCGATCTCCCGCAGGGCCTGGGCGGTGACTTGCACGTTGCCCAGCAGCGAGACCTGCGAGACGTCCTTAATCTTCACGCTCTGAATCACCTCCTGCCGGCGTTTGACGGTCAGCACTTCGCCGCTCTTGCCCAGGCTCACGCCTTGCTCCTGGATGTACAGCGGCAGGGCGTCGTCGCGGGCCGGCATCAGGCGGCGGACCTCATTCGGAACGCCACGGAGTCCGTTCCCTACAGTGGTGGCGGTGGGGGCCTCGTCCGGAACGGCGCGGAGTCCGTTCCCTACAGTGGTGGCGGCGGTGACCTCATTCTCCCCTCGCCTTCCGGGAGAGGGGCTGGGGGTGAGGGCGTGTTCGTATTTGAGCAGGCAGGTTTCGTCGGGGAGGCAGATGCCCACCAGCGAGCAGCGCGGGCATTTCGGGCTGTCGTCCAGCGGCGGCGGCATGACCCGCGCGGCGGCCATCTCGCGCATCTGCCCCAGTAGTTCCCGCGTGCGCTCGACCAGCGGCTCGTCGAACGGCACCGAGACGCGGCGGCGGGACTCGATGTAATACAGGATGCCGCCTTCGCAGAGGTACCCGTTGTTTGGGCCTACGCACTACGCACTGGTCTCAGTATAGCGGGTGGGGTACGACAAACACAGTGTCAGGGTACCGGCCGGGGGAAAAAATTTCGCCGGAGAAGAGAAGGTACATATTCTGGGGGAGCCGAGGGCGGGGAGCCGGGAGAAGGGGAGCCGGGAGAAAGGGAGAAAGGGAGAAAGGGAGAAAGGGAGAAAGGGAGAAAGGGAGAAGGGGAGAAGGGGAGAAGGGGAGAAAGGGAGAAGGCCCCTCACCCTAACCCTCTCCCAGGGGGCGAGGGGAACATAGGGCAGCAGCGGGAAGTCTAATGACGGCTGATTACTGGAAATCAGCGTTCTCCCAATATTCTTTTCCCGTAACTGTTTAGCGAAACGGAGGAACAGACCCCAGCCCGCTTGCCGGGCTGGTGAAGGAGTCTTCTTAGCGAGTAAAACGTACGCGAATCGATCCACGACCCCTGCCGGCTTGCCGGCGGGTGAAGAAGTCTTTTGGCAATGCCCGCAGCGTCCATCGCTCGCAAGACTCATTCACCTGCCAGGCAAGCTGGCAGGGGTCTACGAAGTATTTTTGGCCATCGCATCTTCGCTCACAAGACTCTCTCACCTGCCAGGCAAGCTGGCAGGGGTCGTCCTCTTCACTCCTCTAAATAGTTGCCTTTTCCCCTATTTTTTTCCTCCATCTTCCTGCCCGCCATTTTTCTGCAAAAGATCTTCTGCGTAGGCAGAAGGAAACCGCAACTGCCACGAATATGGCAGCGGAAACGTCGCAACCGTTGGCAGCGGGCGTAAAGTCCGCGCTGCGCACAAATGACGGCGCGATTCGCCGCGTACTATTAGGTATAAAGCGCGCTGAAGAAGATTCAGCGTTGATTGCTCTTTGACAATTTGACCGGCCCCCGGCGTAGCGAACCGGGGACCATTATGCGCGGCGCCGACCTGCACAAGTCGGTGTCCGCGCCGGCCGCTGCGCGGAACTTGCCCAAGACTTGGGGCCGGGCAACGGTCACGAACCGCCGCATTTCCCGTGACGACAATTAATTATTTTTATGACTCTGCACTCAAATATTCGAAAGAGAACGCCGTGTGTCCTACCCCTAGATACTATACAAATGAACATGCACCCAAAAAATGGCACAAAATTGCACCAAAATGGCACGGTTTGCCAAAAAATGGATACAAATTGGTAACAAATTGCCTACGGCCTTCGGCTGTGGCAAGACTATCGTTAGAGTGTCAAACGTTTTTTCCCCCGCAGTTTCTCCGTGTGAGCAATACCTTT
>CAZTPX010000034.1:0-72635 GCA_964615095.1 uncultured Planctomycetaceae bacterium
ACCATCAAACTAGCCAATGTCAATTTGTACAAGTAATTTTGACGCACACGCTTATCTAATTCGCCGTTCGAACAACGTGCGTCCGCAAGGTTGAGCCACGAGTCGACGCAATTCCGATCGAGCTCAACGACGTGCGCAAAGTCTCGGATCGCCTCATCGAGCCTACCAAGGCACCTGTAGGCTATAGCGCGGTTGGAATACGCGTGGCTGCATTTCGGGTCAAGTTGGACGGCTCTGGTCGCGTCGTCGATTGCGCTCGTGTAGTCTCCCTTCGCAGTACGGATGCCGCTGCGTTGCATGTAGACCCTCGCTTCATCGGGGAGCAGCCGAACCAACTCGTTCGTATCAGCGAGCGCACGGTCTAAATCATGTTTTGTAGCATAGGCGTAGCTGCGACAGTAGAGAGCCGCAGCGCAGCGCGGATCAAGACGCAGGGCTTCACTTGCGTCCCCGATGGCCGCATCGAAGTCCTTCTTGACAATATAGAAAGAACCTCGCCAGCAGCGTGCCATCGCGCTCTTTGGATCTATGCGAATTGCCTCGTCATAATCGGCAAGCGCTTCCTTTGTGCGTCCCATCGCAAGATGGGACGAACCACGGTCGCAGTACGCGCTGGCGTCGTTCGGGTTACGGCGTATCGCCTCGGAGTAGTCCTTTATCGCCGACTCATAATCTCGCATAGCACCGTAGCTCCGGGCCCGAGCGACGTACCCATCCGCGCACGTCGGCTCCAACTCAACCACCTGGGTAAATACGTTGATGGCGGCGGTGTAGTCTTTCTTCCGCCACGAGTCCTCCCCTTTCCGCAGCAGGTCTTCTTTTGGGCCTGCGAAAAGAACGGACGCAAAAAGAAAGAAGAACAACGCCATCTCTAAGCATCGAACAATATTTTTCATGATAGCCTCCGTGTTGGACTCGCCTTGGTTAGAGCCTGCTTCTCACTCGTAGTTTCTCCGATGGCAGATTCGTAGCCGATTTTAGCCTCCCTTGCGCGACGTGCATCTTCGCGAGAACCTCGCTTGGTTGAATCGACTTACGTGGTCGCTGAAGCAGTCCTCAGACCAAGACAGCGTGGCGATGGAACACCGCGCTCGCGGTTCGAACGAGGAATACATGCTCCGAGTCTTTACCGGGACAAAGGGCTAGTCGGCGTTGGGTACGGAATGTATTCCAAATACACTCCAACAGGCTGTTTGCTTATGTTTAGCTGAAACGATCCAGCCTCGGCCCCAACGGTCACATTGGGTGTCAAACGGAGACTTCCATGCAATATTCCGCCGACCGAAAAATCCGGCCCCATTGAAGGATTTGAGGGAGACCCCGAGCCGGCGCCAACGTTGTTGTTTCCGGTGCCCCAGCCAAAAGCATGGTCTGCCTGGCCGCACACGCCCAATAGGTTCCGATTGAGCGTGAGAGATATCGGGGGGATGTGAAGGATCTTATTGAACCCTTCGATAAGGTCTTGAAGCACGCCAGCGCTGCCCTCTTTATCGAGCAGCCCGCGTCCGAGCGCACCACCTACCTGACCCGCAGCGTTAAGGAATATGCTCGTCCCATACTGCGCGGCGGAAGGATTATTTGACGGTGGAGGTGGGCCACCCGGCAAGTCCCGCGAGCTATTAGCTGCTGAATTTTTGCTCTGCCGGAACAGGTTCGGCACGCTCGACGGTGGCACACCAGACCCGGGGTTTCCCGCAGCCAGCGAAATCATTGAAGCAAGTACATCAATCAAGGACGAACTGCCGTTCGAGTCGTCAAAGCTAAGCGGCGGAAGCGGTGGAAGTGCCGATCGAGGGATCTGGAAGGATTCCTCAGGTGCGGGACCGTTAAAGGAGAAGTGCTGAATCAGCCCGATGGTGGGGGGCGTAAAATCAGGCAAACTATGGTCTGGATTGCTTTCCCGATTTGTGCCTAAAGGGTCGAAGTGCGGAGACAACGATTGAAAATTGAGACTCCAAGTCGTGGGGTTGTCCGCATCTCCGTTTCCCGCGTCCCCCATAAAAGCCGAGCCTAGTGCATATCCGCAAGTAGGATTCCGTTCCGGACATGGCGGCGCACCGATAACTCCCATCACCGTCCATATCCCGCCCCCGGACATCCCGCTGGGGTCGATTTCATTGATGGGGTCGTTGCCGCAGTAGCGATAGAGGTTCTCGTCGCTCTGGGCCGGGTCGCGGGTCATATAATCACCCGTGCTGGGCCGCAGGGTCAGGCTTACGTTGTGTACTTTGCTTGGTAAAGTACAGACCCCGTTCGCGACCCCGTTCGCCGTTCGCTCCGCGGAGTCCTTTTTCTTCCTGGTGGTTGTCACCGTTTCGTTCCTTGGTTCGCTCCCTTCGTTCCTCCCGGAGATCCCGCCCACGATAGCTTGTCGAGATCCCAAACGCATACCGTTGGATCTTCGCTTCCCGTGATGATTTTGTGCGTCCCTGGAAGGAAAACCATTGCCCTGACAACGTTGGCGTGCAACGGGAACGTGACTTCTGCGGAGTAGTCAATTGTTCTCCAAACAATAGCGTAACTCGGGAACCCTTTGCCGCTTGTAACAGATGCGACCAGCAACTTTCCGTCCGGTGAAAAAGCGATTGCCGAAACGGATCCCCCGCGATTGTCCAATCGTCGTTCGTGGACAACTTTTCGGGTCCGAAAGTCATAGACGATGATGCCCTCGCCTACCGTCGCCAACTGCGATTTATCCGGGGAGACTGCGATGCATCGGCTCGCGAGTCCTTCGCGCCCTATTGAAAATTCTTCGGTCGAAGTCCGTTGGTTCCAAACGACGACCCCCGTCGCCAGACCTATCACTACGTCGTCCTCTCCAGGCACGATCGCGAACGAGTCAATGTCATTCTCCGGCCTCGTGGGAACTCTTACCGCCGACCTTACGTCAAAGATTCGTTTCAGAGTTCCGGCCGTAAGGTCTAGGCGATCAACGGTTCCATCCCCTCCATGCGTCGCGGCGTAAACATAGCGTCCGCTGGGGTCGAATGCTACAAACGAGACGCTGCCATCGCCAAGATCGAAACGACGTCTGACGGTGCGCGTCCTTAAGTCCCATTGCTCAAGCACAGCGTGCGAACCAGACTTTCCTCCCATGGCAAGAACACTCCCGTCCGGGGAAATCGCGACGCCGCCAGCGCGTATGTCGCCGGTGATAACGGAACAGGTCGCGGCATTCAGGTCGATGAACCGTACAACCGAACCCGCGTGGACGGAAACAGCTAGCGCGCGGTTTGGTGAAACGGCTAGTCTTGCGGTAATTCCCCCAGTGTCAATCCTCAGTTGCGGATCAAATTTCGACGCTGCCGATGGATCTGGGTTGTCCGCGATAGTTGCTATTGCTAGTGTCAACGCTGTCGCGAACGTCAATACAGCGATGATAATTAAGGCTCGTCGCATAAGACAGGCTCCATGTGGGTCGTATTTTTGCAAAGGGAAACCCGAAATGCTTGAAGATAAGGCGACCAAACAAGCGACGCGCCCGTCGTCGCAGCGCTTTAGATTTCCCCCTACTTGGCGGAACCATAAAATGTGCCGCAAACGCCGCTTTCCGCGCCGGCATTGACGAGTTGTGACCAATCGAGCATTCGTCGGACTTCGTTGGGAAGCCTGCCGCGGTCCCGATAGGCTCAAACCGCGTCTGCACGCGCTTCGCCGCCAAACGACAATGGCAAGCGCATGGCTCGGCAACGCGATCATTCAACGAGCACGGTCGTCGCTTCCGTACGATAAACATAAGTGGCAAGAAACTCCTCGCTTGTCAACACGGTTGCTTAATTGGTTCTCACGGGTTCGGGTTATTGGACATAGAGGGATTATTGTCCGTCGTTGGCGCGCGTCGAAAGCGGACGCCTGTCCAGTTCCTTGGATAGAATATCTTCCAGTCTCCTTCGCCGTACAGCCCCGCGTGGGTATTGCCTGTATTTGCGGCGACCGGACGCCCCAATTCCGTCGCCAAGTCCTCGACTCCGGCGGCGCGGTCGGCTGAAGCTTGCTGACAGCCGCCAAGGATAAATATGCCGTCCGGCTTAAGTTTGGCACTAATGGATTTTGCGTCCTCGCGATGGTTCCGCAGGCTCGCCGCATCCATGTCGCCGCTCGAAGATTGCACCCCACCATTTCCCGCGCCGTGCCCGGCAAGTACGATCATCGGAAGAGTTCCGTCGTTCACAGCGGAAAGTCTCCCTGCCAAATTGCTCCAACCGGAAACTCCGCCTACGATCGTTGTCGTGCCAATTTGTGAATACAACCATCCCTGGGTCGCATCGCTGAACCCCTCCCACCCTGCAGGAACGCTCGAATAACCAAAGAAGTAGAAGTACTTTCTTGTGGACCAACGCAAGCCTCCAGAAGGGGCCCTATCCGTCACAAACAGATAGGTGCCGGATGGAGTCGCAATCGTGGCAGAGTGGAAGATAACGTCACCGGTCTTGGAAGTCGAGGCGGCGTTCGTAGCGCCATTGCTTTTTCCGGAATCGTTGTGGACCAAGACACCCAAATTCCCGTCGCCATTCCGTACAAAGTACGTATGCAGCCCGGCGACCTGAATATTATAAACCGGCTCGACATTGCCTTTGTCAACGACCGAACCAACCGCGATCCAGCCACCGCTGGCCGTCCGCAACTCGTCGGCGGCGTGAAGCTCGGCGGCGGCCGTGAAACCGCAGCCGCGAACGTAGAACGGATGCTTGGGGGTGGCGCGAATCACTTGTCCACCGATCTCGACCTCGACGACGTTGTGCGGCCCGTTGTGATAGATCTCGACCACCTCGCCATCAGAAACAGGCCCTTCTGGATCTTCGTGGGACGCCGCGCGGACACGGTCGCCTTGCTCAATCTTCTCGATTGGCTTTGTCGTGCCATCGGCCATAAGAATGAGAGTTCCCGCAGCAAAACAGACAGGGATTGCCTCATAACCATCTGGCACGTCCCCGGTATAGCCGGGGCCTTGTACGGATCCACAAGAAGGATTCGCCCCCGGACAAACCGGCGTCCCCGGATTCTCGCTGGTCCCGCCCCCTGACATCCCGCTGGGGTCGATTTCATTGATGGGGTCGTTACCGCAGTAGCGATAGAGGTTCTCGTCGCTCTGGGCCGGGTCGCGGGTCATATAATCGCCCGTGCTGGGATTGTACCAACGCGCACTGTCGTAATAGACGTTCGTGGTCGCGTCACGCTGCATGCCCGCAAACAACACCGTGTTGTTGATCGACGACGAGGAGGTCGTCGAAGAACTCGACCAGTTGGCCGTGTAGAACGTCACGTTCCCGTAGGCATCGTAAACATAGCGCTCCTGTACCACGCCCGCGGCATTGGTCACCGCGGTCACGTTACCGTTGGCGTCGGTAAGGTAATACAGCCGGTCGCCGGATACGAGCGAGCCGCTGACATAGGTGTCGCGGAGCATGGGGGCGGTGGAACCGCCAGCCGACCAGACATACTGATACTGCGGCGTCAAGGACTGGCCGCTGTCATTGGCCGCCCCTGAGCCGATGGCAACGCGGGTCTCGATCAACTGGTCGCCCGCGTAGTAATCGTGGACCACCGTCTGAGGGTTCGTTCCGGGGCTCGGTCCGGTGAAACCGCTCTGGGTCTCGATCAAGCGATTGAGTCCGTCATAGGCATACTTCTCCAGGACCGTGCCGCCCTCGCCCACCGAGACCAGCCGGTTCCAGGCATCGTACTGGCAGGTCAAGGCGGTCGTTTCGCTGCCCGGCTTGGGCATCGTCGTCATGTTGCCGGCCAGGTCGTAGGCCGGTACGATCCAGCCCGCCTCGTTACTGCCAAAGTCCTTGATCTCGTTGGCGGCGGTCGAATCTCGGTCCTGATCGAGCGTCGTCGTCAGGTTGCCGCCCGTGCCTTGTTGCACCGTGAGGTTCGACCAGTTGCCGTTGCCATCCAGCGACCAGTTCTGCTGAAAGTCGATCGTGCTGCCCAGAATTTGATCCACCGCGTCGGGGTCCAATTCACCGCGGGTGAGCGACGTCAATTGATCCTGTTCGTCATAAGTATAGACCTCGTCCAGATATGGCACATTCGAGGAAGGATAAGCCGTCTTGTAGGCGTCGGCCGCCAGATTCTGTTTCGTGACCACGTCGCCCTGCAAATTGTAGGTATACTGGTAGCCGTCCAGCATGGTGCCGTTGCCGTAGTTGGTCCATACCATGTCGGCCACGCGGCCGAACTGGTCCATGTTGGACTGCGTGCCGGCCGCGGTCGTGGTCGTGCCCAACAGGTTGTAACTCACGGTCGGCTGATTGTATTCCTCCTGGCAGATCGTGCCCGCGCCGAGGTAGAAACAGGTATCCAGCGTCACCCCGCCTTCCGCGCTGTCGCTGATCGAGCCGATGCGGTTGGTCACGCCGATGGTGTCCTCGGAATCGCCATAGTTGTAGGTCAGCGTGCGGCTGCTGTTGCTGCCGCTGGTCGGATACTGAAGCGTTGTCGGGCGGTAGGCGGTCGTGGCGTCGCCGTAACCGTAGCCCACGTAGAGGCTTGAGTTCGTGTTCACCGCGCCGTTGTTCTCTTCGTATTCCTCGGCTAGATTGCCGTTGGAATCATAGCCGTACTCCACCTGGTTGAGCACCGTGCCGGCGGCGTTCTCGCTGCTGACCGACTGCAAGCGGCCACAGACCTTGTAGGCGTAGTCCAGACTGGCCACAGTCGTATCGATGTTCGCCGGGTCGCCCGCCGGCACCGTCACGCTGTCGGAGAGCAGATGCCCGACGCCGTCGTAGGTATACGTGTGCGTGGTCTGGTTCTGGTCTTCCATGGAGGTCATCTCTCCCTGCATGTCATACGTATATTGTACGCGATCGTAGACCCCGCTGCTACCGTTGTAGAACTTGTCGCCGGGCGTGCCGTTGGGATTATAGCTATTGCTGGAGTCGGCGTAAATAACAGCCGTCACCTCGTCGCCGCAGAAGAGCGCGGGGGTGGCGGTGACGGCGGTGGGGTCGTAGACGGGTGTTCAAGAACCACGATGACGCTGGTTGGCCGTGGCCACACGCCGCGTTCTCGCCGGAACTGCGCTGCGCTTGTTCACGGCCTACGGCTTGTTCGCGGCCTACGCAATGAAGACCGGCTGAAGCCGGGACTACGAACGGGATGCCGGCCGAGCACACACTGCGCGATCCGCGGATTTTTTGAACTTACCCCTTTGGGGCAATTCAACAAGTGCAACACTTTGTTGCAAAAAATGCATACGGACGCATACGGCGTTTTTCCGGCCGCGATTTTTGCCACTCCGAAATCCAGCAGGAAAGGACCGCAAGTTTCCCGCCCGAGTCGCAGCCTGTTGCAAAAGATGAACCCAATCCCAGGGAAATCCATCAGCACCGATGACGAACTTTTGCAACAGAACGCAGGCACGCAACCGCAATTCAAGGAAAATAAGGAACTGGAGAAGCTGCGCATCTGCCTTGCCAGAAACCGTCCCTAGGGCGAGGAGCAATGGCGGACCGACGTGGCGAGGCGGCTGGGCCTGTCCTACACGCTTCGCAACGAAGGTCGGCCGAAGGCTATCAGGAGCGATCCAAACAAGGCAAACTGGCTGCGTCCGCGTTTCGGCCGTAGTTCTTCCTGCTTGACTTCTCCGTTTATCCAAATAGACTCGGTACTGTCGCTGAAGTTATCGGATTTCTCATCCATTCCACCAGGTCGGCAGGGAGTCTTTCGTGAATTCCGCCTTCTTTCGTATCCTGTTCTGGGTAACGTTGTTGGGCGCGGGCACGGAGCGATTCTCCGCATCAAGCGTCTGCGCCCAGGACAATCCCTTCGGCTTTCCCGAGCCGGCGAGTCGGCAAAGGCCGGGGTCCGTCATGTTGCACGGCGGCGGCGGGGGAGTTCAAGAATACGTACGGCAAGAGTTTCTCCGCTTGGCAGGGGGCAAGAACGCCCGCGTGCTCCTGCTTCCGTCGGATGAGGAGCAGCGCAGGCCGGGCGAGAAGCTGGCGGCCTATGAGGAGCGGCTCGGTCGCCGCGGTGTTTACGGCAGATGGCAGGAACTGTGTCGTGGCAACGGCGCCCATTTCCAGTTCCTGCACTGGGACTGCCCCGAAGATCCCGACCATTCGCGTTTCTTTTCCGTTCTCGAGGAAGCGAGCGGAATCTGGATTCCGGCCGAGGATCAAGAGTGGGTCATCCGGCGTTTTGCCGGCGACCCGCTCAAACCGACCCGCTTCCAGTTGGCGTTGCGGAACCTCATGGCGCGGGGCGGAGTTGTGGGAGCATCGGGTGGGGGAATGGCGAGCCTTGCGGAAACCGTGATCGCCGGAAACATCGCCGACGCCGATGGCGGCTGGACCCGAGCCCGGCTGGCCTTTGGCCTAGGCCTCTTTCGAGATACGTTGCTGGATCAGAACTTCGACGTCTGGTCTGGGCGGGTCGAACGCTTGACCGACGCCTTGCGGAATGGTCCCCAACTGGATCGAGTCGCGCGGAAACCGGGCGTACATCGGCGGACGATCGGACTGGGTGTCGATCGTCACACCGTCGCCATTCTAAGCGGCAACACGATTCGCGCGATTGGCGAGCGCCACGTTCACGTATTCGTGCAGAGCAACGGCGGCAGAACGCTCGCCTGGTACCGCCTTGCCGCGGGAGATCGGCCGCTCCTGCTCACAACCGCCTCCGCTCCGGATCGCGTTGTTCTCTCGGCGGCAAGAACCGACGGCGGTGGAAACCCCTTCGGTGCGCCGCCCGGCATGGGAACCGTTGTCTTGCACGGCGGGGGAAGTACCGTCGAGATGTATGACTTGTTTCCGCGACTTGCCGGCAAGGCCCACCCGACGCTCCTGCACTGCCCATCGGCCAGCGAGAGTTATCACCGGATGTCGAACCAAGAATTGATGGCGAGCGACCTGGCCGAAGTCTGGAAGACCGACGTAGTGGGGAGCCTTCGCTTTATCAACGCGGATAAACCGGGCCGGGCCGAGCAGCCCGAATTCTGCGGCCTGCTCGACACTGCCGATGCGTTGTGGATCATGGGCGGCGATCAAAAAAACCTGACGGCGCTCTATGTCAATCCGCTGCAGCCGACGCTTTTCCAGAAGAAGGTCCGGAATATCGTGGCACGCGGCGGCGCGGTTGGCGGTTCATCCGCCGGATGTGCAGCCCTCTCGGACGTGATGATTGTCGGGACCATCGCCAGCGACGGCCACGGTCCCGCCCGAGCGAAGCTTTCGCGGGGCCTGGGAGTCCTCGCGAACGTCGTGGCCGAGCAGCATTTCGACGCCCGGCAGGGACGTATCGAGCGGTTCGCGGAGCTCTTGCGAAACAAGCAGGAACTGGGCAACGTGTCGCCCGGTTGCGATCCGGGGCGGATGGTTGGCCTGGCGGTCGAGGAGAGCACTGCCCTCATCGTTCGCGGGAGTCGATTAAGCGTGGCCGGGAAGAACAAGGCCCATATCTTTCTGAAATCGGCGGCCCATGACGCCTTGACGTGGCACACCCTCGCCTGCGGCGACATCGGCGTTGTCGGCACCGCGCCGGATGGTTCGCATCAACTTGATTTTGAGGAATGGAGTGTCTCCAGAATGCACGATAACGAAACCGACGCTCAAGGACTTATGGAAAATTCGAAGGAATGCGACTGCACGGCGAAGCCGTACCAGAGCCCACAATCCGGGCGGGCACCGTGAGCGTCATGGTCGGACAGGACGGCCGTGGACGGGCAGCCACAACAGTTTGACATTCGTGTCAAGGATTGGCTATTTTGCTTTGTGCTTCCACGCCGAGTCCATTTCGTAAGTCTTGAACGACTCGATCGTGAGCGATCCTCCTTGGGCGCTGATTGAGATGGCGCCTAGGGGCCTGCCCATGTCGCCGCGGCCGCTCGTCTTGAAGCAAGCGCCGTCGCCGCCGACCACTTCGCACATCGGGCGGTCCACCAGCACGCGAATCGTGACCTTGCCGTCCGTCATCTTCAGCGGCATGTCGTCGAGTCGTTGGCGGCCGAAATCGTACGTCACCAGATTGGCGCCGAAACGCAGCACCGCTTGCGACGCGGTTCCTTTTTTCAGGGCAACCACGATGTCGAAGAGTTGGCCTGCCACGTCGAACCTGGCCCCCGGCGCTGCGGCCGTCAACACCCGGTTTTCGATCGTCTTGGCGTTCGGCCTGCGAAGCTGTTCAAGTTCCTTGATAGGCTTGGCGAACATGCGGACGCCATCTTCGGTGGTCCGCAGTGTCAGGTTCGTGGGCAGGCTGAACGTCTGGTTGAAGGGCATGCCGGGCATGTCGATCTGTGCCCAGCCGATCTGCACGACGCGGCCGTCGGGCGGGTTGCTGAAGCATTGCGACGCGTAGTAGGCGCCCCAATGCACCTGGTGCTTGCCCTGGTGGTCGGGCGTGAACTTCTTGCCGTCGAACTGCCCGATCGCATAGCGGGCGTCACCGGCGTAGACCACCCACTTCTTCTTGGCCGGGTTGCCGTCGACCGGCAGTTCGAACAGCTCCGCACATTCGAAATAGCCGGGGATGCTGCTGGCGTATTCCCAGGCCTTGAGGTCCTTGCTGGTGTAGATGCTGATGTTGCCGCCGTAGGGCGCACGCTCGTCGAACAGGGCGATCACCCAGTGCTTGCCAGGCTCGTACCAGATCAACTTCGGATCCCGGCCGGAGTGTCGGATGACCGGGTTGCCCTCATAGTATTGCCACGAGCGGCCACGGTCGGTCGAGTAGGCGATCGACTCGCCGCAAGCGGTATCGGTGAACGCGACGACCATCGTCTTCTCGTCGCCCTTCTGCCAGCCGGCGGTGTTGAGCCGATCGACATTTCCGCTGCCCGAGAAGCAACTCGCGTCGGCCATGGACGGGTGGCGGTTTTGGACTCTGCCGCCGTAGGGGCGGAGCGCGTGGGCCTGCTCGGTCCAGTGGACCATGTCGGGGCTGGTGGCGTGGCCCCAGTACATATTCGCCCATTCGCGGCCCGCCGGGTTGCTCTGCCAGAAGAAGTGGTACTGGCCGTCATAGTAGCACATCCCATTTGCGTCGTTGTTCCAGCCGCGCATCTGGCTCATGTGGAACTGCGGCCGCAACGGCTCATCATAGAGCGGCTGAAGGTGGCGGATATTGTCGCTGGACTCGATCAACGCGCGGATCTCCGGCGCCGCCGCCGTGGCGACCCGCGCCGTCTTGCCAACATATTCCGACATGTCGAGCCAGCCCCACCAGTCGATGGAGTCCTTGGTTCGGGGAAAATCGCAATCCAGGTTGTGGACCAGTTGGTCGCCAACGACGATCGTCATGCGGCCGCGTTGTCCCTTATTGGAGACGGGGAAGATCAAGTACTTGCCCGTGATCTTGACGGCTTGAGCGTTTTCCAATCGCGGCGTTGCCTCGCTGCGGTTGGGCGGCGGGACGGCTTGCTTCTTCGCCGATGTGTCAATCAGGATGTCCTCGGCGGCGATTGCCCGCGAGGGCCGCGCGAACGCGAACGATGCGAGCACGAGGATAGCCTCAATAAGTATCAATTTGTTCATGGCGTTCTCCAATGGAAATGGTGTCTCACGAATGCCCTGGCTGTCATTGTGATGTTCTTCCTTTGCTTAGCGATCCACTTTGGAAAGACCGACGTCGAAGGTGGTTCCATCTTCGCCCGTTTGCTGGAAGACAGTCTTGCCGGATCGCAATACGGTCAGCGTAATTTCCCGGCCGCTGCGCGCCACGGCCAAATCGACCTTTCTGCCCATCAGGCAGATGTTCTGCAGACGCATCGCCGGCCAATCCGCCGGCAGTCGTGGCGTGCAGGCGAAGCGGTCGAAACTTCGCGGCTCGATGCCGAACAGACCGTCGGTAATGACCAGCACGTAGAGGACATTCGGCGAAAGCAGGTCGCCGCCGTCCTCATCCATGTACGGGCCCAAGGGACCGAGCATGGCACAGCGCACGGCAGACCGTGTCTTTTGCAATCCCAACTGTGTCTGGCCGGCCTTGAAGGCGGACCGCAACGCGTAGTAGGTCTCTCGTGGCCAGCCGCCGCCACGGTCGCTGGAGACAACCTTCGTGCCGGCGTCCGTCCTCGCGGCGTCCTCGAACCACAACTTCGATGAGAACAACGCCGCCAGCGTGCCTTCCTTGCGTTCGAGCAGACCCATCGCCAACGGCAGGGAAATCCAGCCCCGCAGCACCTTGCAGCCGTCGAAGTAGCGATACGTGTGATATCCCTCGACTTCCGCTCCAAAATAGGACTCGATGGCTTTCGACATGGCTGCGGCCCGGGCCTTGAAGTCGTCTGCATCGGCCGTTTTTTCCAGTGACCTGGCAAGACGCTCCGCGCCGAGGTAACCGCCATAGGCCAGGCTCGACGTGCTCAGGTTGGCAGTGCCCGTGGGATAGCGGCCCTCCAACTCGTCGGTCCGCGAGGCGACGATCCCGCGGGAATTCGTTGCGGCCTTCGTCAGTCTCGCCGCCTTCTCCAGCAGCGGCCAGTATTTCGCGGCCGTGCCGGCGTCGCCCAGGGCGAGCAGATAGTTCGACAAGCCGTACATCATCATCGCCTGGTCGCCGCGGTCATTGCCGACCTTGCAGAGCTGATAGCTCTCGTACGAGGGAGAGATGCTCGCCGATGGTGGCTCATTCATCCACAACCCGAACATGTTGTTGCAGGCCAGGTTCAGCGTTGGATCAGCCAGGAAAGGGCAGGCCGGTGCAGCGTACTCGACGTTGTCGTTTGCCCAGACACCGCCCAGGTAGTTCCTGGTTCCCGTTCCCTGGATGAGTCCCTTGGCCGACTCGACGGGGGCTTCCAGGAGCCGCATCTTCGCCCAGGCGAACGTGCCGTCCAGGAGCGGATCGGGTGTGCGCAGGATCATGGTCTCCTGCGCCTGGCGGAACATGGCCTGCCGGATCGCTTTCTCCTGGGCCACATTCACTACGACCTCGGCCGCCACGCTTTGTCGCAATGTGTACGTGATGTTCCACGTGGCCTTCTCGCCCGGCGCGACCTGCTTCCCTTGCATGCCGACAACGCGTCTTTCCAACGTGCATGCGCGGTTCAGGGCGTCCTTCTGCTCAGCCAGGATCTTCCGACTGGATTCGACAGCTACCGCGATCGGCGCGCCGCCCGTATTCTCCACGGTCCATTGTTCCATGGCCGCCCGGTGCGTTGCCGAGGGGAATACGGCGCACGACAAGCCAACTCCATTCTCGGTACCGTAAAGGACCGTCAAGACGCCGTCATAGCGGCAGGCTTTTCGCTTGGGGAACGTCACAGCCGCGCCGTTGACCACGACTTGCGGCAAATCCGTTCGGGAAATGGCCATGATCCCGCCCCGCAAGTCGGACGTCGGCCGGAGGATGGGCCAGCCTAGATCCATCTTCCAATCGGAGTCCAAGGGAGCGGGCAACTCGACATGTACCATCACGCGCTGACCATGCATCTCCATGACGCAGTGTTGCGCGGGGTCGCGGGTCAGGTCACACAAGGCTGCGCCCGACGGGTCAATCTGCCAAACGTCGCGTCGCGGCCCATCGGCCCATGAGGGGCCTGCAAGTCCGACCAATAAGCCGAAAAGGATCCAGGTTCGTTTCATGTCAATCCCTCAGTTCTTCACAACCGGCAGCTTCTTCACCACAACCTTGGAATCGTCGAAACGGTACCAGAGGATGCGGTGGGCGTAGTCCTCCTCGGCGAAGACGTCGATCAGCCCGTCGCGCGGGTCGCGATTGCAGGCCAGCGAGGCCGTGTTGTCCAACCAACCTGAGACGCCGCCCGCGGCCGCCCCGGGCCGGGCCGAACCGACCAGCAGGCCGTCGCGATTGTAATGATAGACGACGGCTTCGGCGAAGTAGCCCACGACCACGCCGCCGTCGCCGGGCACGTAGTCCATGCCCGTGCAGTGTTGCGTCAGCCGCGTGGCCCAGAGGCGGCGGCCTGCCGCGTCGAACTTGGCCAGCGCCCAGCCGCCCATCCAGGCGGCGCCGGCGCCGGGGTGCGGCGGGAATAAGTCGCTGCGGCCCAGAGCGTAAATCTGGCCCTTCTCCGTACGCACGGCCATGACGGGGAAGAACTTTACCGCCGTAGCGTCGGCCGGCACTACCTCGCGGGCCCGGGCCCAGTCGTACACCGGATTGCCTGCCGCGTTGAGCCGCAGCAGCGGGAGCATCCAGATCGCACGGGTTTGATGGTCGCAATAGAATATATTGCCTTGCACGTCAACGTTCATGCCGAAATAGGCCAGTTGGCCCCGTCCCGCTTTCTTGAACCAGCGGACGTCGACGGGATCGAGTTGCGACTTGCCGTGCTCGTCGGTCCAGGTCCATTGACCGGGCGGGTCCTTGCGGTCAGTCTTGCCGTCGGGACCCGGCTCGCGTCCACCAAGGGCCATGACAAAGCGGAGTTCCGTGGTCTGGCCCGAACGGTCGAGCCGATAGGCCTGCATGCCGTCGCCGTTGGCGAAGTAGAAGAACCGCTGGCCGCCGAGCGTGACCCATCGCGGCGCGCCGTGCCAGGCGCACTCGCCCGTGTTGCCGCCGCAGAAGAGGTTGCCATGGAACTGCCAGCCGCCGGTCTTGCGATCCAACTGGTATTGCTGGAAATAGGTGCTCACCAACACGTCGGGTTCTTCGGGCGCATAAGCGGCATTGCCCGTGAATTCCAGGCCGAGATGGGTCCACAACGGCTGTGCGGGTTGGAACCGTGCCGGCCACCTGGCGATCCGCGAACCGCCCACGGGCAGACGATCGACCGTGATCAGGCTGCCGTCGGGGCCGGCGGCCACGTCGATCAGCTCATAGAACCGCTGCGGGGCGTCGTCGCCGGGCCGGGCCCGCCGGCCGAACGACGACTCTTGCACGGTGGTCAAGTCGTCAACTCGGTGAATTGTGATTTGCCGGACCTTGTCGTCGGCAAGATAGAGCCGGCCATCGGAAGCGAAGCTCAGACCGACGATCTTGCCCAGCCCTGAGATCGGCCGGGCACGTTCTTGTCCTGTGGCCGCGTCCAGCACAGCCACTTCGGTTCCGCCGCGGGCGATCCACAGCCGTCCGGCGGCGTCGATGGTCATCGGTCCCGGCTTGTCCACGGGGAATTCACCGAGCTTCTCGCCGGTGGCCTTGTCGTATTTCAGCACGCGATTGGCACGGGCATCGCCGGCCAGAAGCATATCACCCGAAACGGCCAGGGCGGTGATCGGCCAATCGGAACGGTCTTTGTCCGGCGGCGGGTAGATCTGAATCAGCCCGTTGCGAGCGAAGCCCTTGGGGAAGCGCACGGAGTTGCCCGTCTTGCGGTCGAAACGCTGGATCCATTGGCTGCCGGGCTTGACCTCGCCGTTGTGCGAGAAGTAGGCGGCATACAGGAAGCGGTCGTCGACGGCCACGCGATAGGGCATGCCGTTGGGATCGCCGTTGCGGATTTTAAAGTCGGCGTGCATGAGGGCGCGACCGTCGCGGTCCCATTTCTTCCAGTCGTGGCCCGCCTCGTCCCAGCCGTTGGCCGAGAAGACGGCCCCGTCGCGGTCGACGGCCAGCGAGGCGATGCTCACGGGCACGTGGCCGTCGGGCGTCGGCGGCATGCCGGTGTTACCGATCGCAGCTACGTTCTCATAGCGGCCGGCGTTACTAATGAGCCATAGTTCGTAGTCGCCAGCCGGCGCTTCGGTCAACGCGTCGCTCAGGCCGTCCCACTCCTCGACATGCGGACCGGCCTTCATGGGCCGTAATTGCCAGAGCGTGCGCACCAACTCGCCCTGCCGATTGTGAATCGTAGCGCTGATGGTCGCATCGGTCTGGAGCGTGAAGGAGAGGTTCCCGCTCAGTCCTGTGCCGTACACGTAGAGCTCGGCCATGTAGCCGCTGGCCAGCCGACTACCGTCGAGGCGGGTGTTCCAGACGCGCGGGATGACGAATTTCACGCGTTTCGCTCGGGCGGGACGGTCGAAGCCGATTTCTTCGTAGGTCCCGCCGGCGATATCGTGCAACTCCTTTTGCAGTTCCCAGCGCTGGCCGATGGCGTGCGGCGAAGTGTAGACCAGCAGGTCGCGCGGCCGCTCGTCGCGGGGTGGGGCAACGGCCGAATAACCAACCGCCTCGACCAGGCACGTGTGCCGAAGCGTGACGATAATACTCGCCGGCCGCGCGGGCAGCTTCTTCAAGTCCGCGTCGCCCGGATTGGTGACATAGCCCGCCGTCAGCGAGCCGAAGCCCTGCCGCGGGTCCGCTTGGCTGTCGTCGACGACCGCGGCCCAGTTGCCGTTGCCGTCGTGGGCGTCGTCCAGGGCCGCTTGTCCGCCGGCCCACGTCGCTTGCGCCGCGGAGACCATGGGCGTGATCGCCAGCCGGTTGGGGCCGAAGAGCTGGATCTTGCCCACGATCAGGTCCGGGTGATCGCGCCCCGGACGACCTGCTTCGCTGCCATTGTGGCCGAACCATTCGATCCGCACGAAACGGGCGTCAACCGCCGGCCACTGGCCTTCGCTCCAACCGTGGGAGAGTCCGTCGCTGCCCGAGGTCCTCAGCGGCCCGCGGAACTCGAAGACCGGCTGGGCGGTCGCCCAGCCGGCTTCATCCAAAGGAACGAGCGCGGTCTTGATGCGATAGCCGACCGATTTCATCGGGTCGCGATAGCCGATGCGGTGGCTGGAAAGACGCAACGTCTGCGGCAACTGGATCATCCACCAGGCCGGACCGTAGTTGCTCTGGAACCGCATTTCGGCCGTGTGGACGGGCCGGCACACCAAGTCAGCGGCGGTGATGCAGGTCTTGGAGGCGGAGACCTTGGACCCGCGCAAGGCGGCCAGATTGATCTTAGCGCCGTCGTCGAAGTAGACCTCCGCGCGGAGCGGCAGGGCCGCACAGAGGTAGATGGCAACAGACAGGATTCGGGATTTCATGAGTTCACTCGCGAGGAAGATTTGTCGGTATCCGGAGTGTCTTGTTTCATCGCTATTCGCTATTGAGCAGTTGATGAAGCAGGTGGCGATCGGACGAAATTGGCCGTTCATCGGCAGCGTGGCGGTGGGCGAGCGAATCGCCGACTTGTTGACCTTGGTGAGCAGCGCCGTGCGGAACCAGCTCGACGTTTGCGTCCCATCCTACGGCCTGCCGCTCGTCAAAGCCGCCGCAGGCCCCGGCCGTTTCAACCGCTCCTGGTAGTCGGGCCAGAGCGGGCAGTTCAGGTCGATCCAACATTTTACGCGGTGCATCTCGTCGCGCGTGAGTTTCACATCGTAGTGCCCCGCGTCCAGCACTTGCCAGAGGCGGCTTTTGACGGTGCCGAAACTCAGCGGCGGAGCCTTGTGGTGCCGCTCGGACCAGGCCCAATTGAAATAGTGGACCCAGCCGCCGCTGATTAACGTGCGATAGGAGGCGGGCACGCGGTCGGCCCCCAACACGCCGCTGAGATTCATGTGGTGCTTGTCGCCCGCAGCGTGGCAGGAAACGCATCTGGCGTTCCATACCGGTTGGACTACCGCCTCGTAGGAGAACGGCACAGCGCCCCACGACGGCTCTTCTAGCAGGCTGGGCGGCCGCCGGGCAGCCAGCGAGGGCCTGCGGGGCGGACTGGTTTGCCGATCCTCGTGGCAACCCACGCAACCGCGCTGCTCGCCCGGCTGCAACTGCACCACGCTCCGCATCCGCTGGACCTCGTTGAGGTTCTCGTCCAGTGCCTCGAAATACAGCACCTTGCCGGCCGGGGCGTAGAAGTTCGCCGAGCCGTCGGTCTCGACCGTCGCCATGCCCAACGAGGCCTTGGCCACAAAACTCGGCCAGCCGTAAGGGCCGGTCACCAAATGGGTGGGCGTGGCGTAGAAATCCTCGAACACGGGCCCGTGGTCCTTGCGGAACTCACCGTTGGGCAATTGCTCCAGCGTCGCGCGGACCTCCTGGCAGACGCGGATGTACTTCACTCGCCCCCGCGGCACGGCAGGTTCCAGCCCTTGGTAGACGTCGGCCACGGTGAACTGGCCCAGCTCCGGGTCGATACCCTGCGGGGCCTGCGAGCTAAGCACCGGCGGCCGGGGCGACGGCCGCAAAAGCGTGGCACACATGCTGGCGATCTCCGCGTTCAGATAGATCATCTCGCGATTGCCATAGCGATCGACCACGAACAGGCCCCAGCGGTCGGCGGGGGCGTGGCTGGCGAGGAAATAGTCGCGCGAGATCGGCGCTGGGTCGCGGAAACACTCCCGGACCGGCCAATTCATGTCGTAGCGGGGGTCGATGTCGGGCGTGATGTTCGTCAAGGCCGCCGAGTCGAAGGGGCCTTTCGAGAGGTCGATCAGGCCCAGCGGGCCGTTGTGGTCGCCGCCATGCGAGATGATCGTGCAGCAGATTTCACGGCTGCCCGGCACCTCGCGGCCGTTCATATAGCAGTTGATCGTGTCGTTGCCGAAAATCAACTCGGCGTGCGTGCCGTCGGGATGGATCGCCCAGAGCGTATGGCCGAAGTTCGCGCCCTTGTCGAGATATTCGGAGCGCGTCCAGAGGATGCGGCCGTCGCGCATCATGGCGGGCGACCATTCACTCAAGTTGGCGAAGGAAAGCGGTCGAATGTTCTCGCCGTCGGCATCCATGCGGAAGAGCACGAAGGCCTGCGGCCGCCAGCAGAGGAAGCGGGCACGGCAGCGGGTGGAGATGAAGGCCAGCCCGCCGTCGGCTAGCGGACAGGGATAGTAGTCATGGAACGGCCCGTGGGTCAGCACTTGGGCCTTGCCCCCCTCCACGCCGACCGACATCAGCTTCCAGTAGCAATCGGTTCCCGGTGTCGCGGGCTTGTCGGGCCGGTAGGCGAAGTAGACCCGCCTGGCCTCGAAATCGGCCACCGGATCGCGGGCGATGCCCTGGCTGGCGTCGAAGAGCGTGACGACGCGGGCGTCCTTGGGTTCAATGCGGCCGCTCACGCGGGGGATTTCGAGGATACATATCCCGCCGCCCGGGCGGAACTGCGCGTCGAGGATGTCGCTATAGTTGTGCGAGGAGAGGTACGGATACCGCTGGACAAAGAGGATCCGCTGGATGGCAGCCAGGTCCGGATCACGGAACATCAGCCTGCGCTTGGCCATGCGGGCGTCGAGATAGAGTGATTCCTCGGCGTCGATGTCAGGATCGGCCTTGGCCGCCAGCGCGGCCTGTCGGCGGCGGAGTTCGACCAACTGTGACCGCTCTTCCCGCACGTCGAGTCCCTTGTCCGCCAGGCGTTGGGCCATTTCGTCCATAAGGACCAGCGTCCGCGTCAAGGGATCGAGGCGGGCGATGCGGCCCCAATAGGGCGGCCCGCCGGGTACCGCTGGCCGCTCGATGCGCAGCGGCGAGACGTGATCGGCCGGGTTGATTCGCCGCCAGGTGTTGCGCTCGCACAGGAACGCGTAACGCACGAGGCCATCCCAGGTCAGCGGGTCGGGCAGGGGAACCGGCGAGGCGTATCCACCGGGGGCCGGCTGGACGAAATTCGCCGACTTGACCACGGCCACTGTCTTCCAACGCTTGCCGTCCAGCGAGAGGCGGACCTCGACTCCCAGCGGCATGCGGTCCTGGTACTTGCCCTCTCGGTCGCGCGAGAAGACGATCTTAGAGACCTGCGCGGCAGCAGGCAATTCGATTTGCGCCCACTCGTTGTTTTCGCTGGCCGCGATCCAACTGTGGCTATTGCCGTAGAGTCCGTCGTTGAGGTGCGCGACCTGGTGGATCGCATAGCCCGGCAGGCAGGACGAGGCGTCGGCCTTGGCACCGACGGCGGCTAGGGCCAGGTTCTTTTTCGCGCCAGGCCCGTAGACTTCCAACTCGTCGATGCAGGGCTGGCCGCCGCTGGAAGCCAGGATCACGACGCGGATGAACTTCGCCTCTTGTGTCGGAAAGGTGATCGGGTTGGGACCGTCGACAACGAACGTGGGGGCGGCAGCTATCGAAAACGAATCGGTCGGTGCAAACATGCTCACCAGGGCGAGAAACCCTAAGAGCGTTCGGAAGAAATGAGAGGGTTGGAGTCCCGGCTTTAGCCGGAATGCCCGGAAATTCCGCCTAAAGGCGGGACTCCAACAATCGGCCATTTTCCGCGTTTCTTCCGGACGCTCTAATCGCAAGGCAAAACGAATCATACCTTCCACCCCTTTCCGGCAGTCGGGAGTTTGGTCATGTCGCCCGTCTGATGGCGGACGAAATCGGGTTCGCGAGCGTAGGAGAGGGCCAGGTCGTAGGAGATTTCTCCCTTCTGGTAGAGCGCCAGCAGGGCCGAATCCATGGTCTGCATCTGCAGCTTGCGCCCCATCTGCATCTCGCTGTACAAATTGAATTCTTTCCGTTCTCGGATGTGATTGCGTACGGCGGGAGTGCTGACCAGGACCTCGCAAGCTATAACCCGCCCGTGACCATCGGCCCGGGGGAGCAGATTCTGCGCGATGGCGGCCTGCAGCGTGGATGACAACTGGACGATGATGGCGTTCTGCTGGTTGCCGGGAAAGACGCTGTAGATGCGTTGGATGGTCTGCACGGTGTCGGGCGTGTGCAACGTGGCCAGCACGAGGTGACCGGTCTCGGCGGCGATCAGCGCGGTTTCGATGGTCTCCAGGTCTCGCATCTCGCCGATCACGATCACGTCGGGGTCCTGGCGCAAGACATGCACCAACGCTTCACGGAACGAGCGGACGTCGGTGCCCACCTCCTGCTGGACGATGATGCTGCGGAGATTGTCGTGGACGAACTCGACGGGGTCCTCGATGGTCACGATCTTGGCGCGGCGATTGTGGTTGATCAGGTCGATCATGAAGTTCAGCGTCGTCGTCTTGCCGACCCCGGTGGGGCCGGTCACCAGCACCAGGCCGTTGGGCAGGCGGCTCAGTTCTTCCACAATGGGCGGCAATCCCAGCTCGGCGGCCGTGCGGACCGTCTTCTCGCACAAGCGAATGGCCGCTTCCGGGCAGCCGGCATGATAGTAGATGCTGACGCGAAAGCGGCCCACGCCGTCGATGTGGCGGGAGAAGCAAAGCTGCAGGCGTTCCTGCAGGACCTCGCGCTGTTTGGGCAGGAGCAATTTGTCGATGATCTCGTCCAGCGCGACCTCGTCCAGCGGTTTCCCTTGGCTGACGTGAATTTCGCCGTTGACGCGCAAGACGGGCGCCACGCCGCGGATCAGGTGAATGTCGCTGGCCCCGCGGTCCCGCGCGCCCTCAAGTATCTTCCCCAGCGTCCAGCCCATGAATCGTTATCTCCCCCATATCCGCCGAAACCACTTCAGCGGCGACCAGTTCCACTTTTGCAAACGGCGCAATTGCTCATCCGCGTCGGCGTGCCGCGGACAAAGCTCCAGGCAATGCTGAAAACTCTCGCGGGCGGCGCGGGCCAATCCCAACTCCGCCTGGCAGATCCCCTGCACGTACCAAGCATAATGGACATCCGGGGCCGCGTCCAGCGCCCGGCGGATGCGGCCCAGCGCCAGGCTCGGCCTGCGATAGTATAACTCGATCCGGGCGGCCTCCAAGGGGACGAGCCAGTCGGCGTCGAGTTCCTGCGCCTTGTCGAAACAATAGCGGTCCATTTCCTGCTGCCCGGCGATCATGATCTCGCCGCGGACCAGCCAGCGGTAGGCCGATTGCCCCGGCTGTTGCAGCGAGCCGTCGCAGAGGGCGTGGGCCTGCTTGAGGTTGCCCATGCGGCAGGCGGCTTGCGCCCGGGCCGCCAGCAATTCGCCCTGGTTCGGAAACAGTTCCAGCCCCTTGCGGCCCCAAAGGTCGGCCTCGGGATATTCCTGCAACTCGACAAGCATCTGCACTTGGCCCACCCAACCAGCCGCCAGGGAACGGTCCAGTTCCAGCGCGCGGGAGTAGTATTTCAGCCCGTTCTCGTAGTGCCCGGCGCGGCGGGATTCATCGGCCTTTTTCATCCAGTAGGCTGAGTCGCGTAGCAGCGCGTCGCTCTGGCCTGGCTCGGGTTCGGGGCGGTTGCCCGCGTTGAATTCCAGCTTGTCGAATCTTGCCATCAAGCGCGTCCTTTTCAGCGAATGGCCCCGAACCGCCAGAGCGGCTGGGTGTGCCAGTAGACCCGTCCCACAATCTGCCGCCGCGGCACAATGCCGGCGAGCCGCCACATTAGCACTCCCGGAACATCGGCACTGGCCAAGATGAAGTAGGAATTTCCGGGAACAGTGATTTTCAGGCTATCGGGCAAGCGAACCGGATTGAGCGGCAGCCACGGCGAGGGTTCTCCGTTGACTCGTAGTTCGCCAGCAACGCACGTCACGCTGTCGCCGGCTTGGGCGAGAATGCGGTCGATGCGGTCACCCTGAAGGCGATAGAAGCCATGCACGCCTATCATCGGTATGTTTTGTTCAGGGCGAGTGTATTGCACGATGTCGCCCGGCTGCGGGTCAGACCATCGATAAGCGGACGGATTCACCAGCACGACGTCGCCGGCCTCGAATGGGGGCGCCGCCAGGTTGAATTGCACCGGGCTGGCTACACATCCTACCACTTGGCTGACCGGATAGTAGAGCACGAGCACCAGCAAGAACAGGGCCACGCCGGAGTAGGCCAGCCGCCGCTTGAAAGTGACGACGCCCGCGGCCAGGATGTCCAGGATCGATGCCGCGTGGACCGAGACGGCCAACCCCAACAGGATCAGGCCTAATGCCGTGCCGGCAAAGAGCAGACCCGACAACAGGGCGGCAACGTAGCACCAAAACATCCACCTTCCGCGCCTGGCCCGGCCCATGTGCCGCTGCGCCCAACCGGGAATGACCGTCCGCAGGAGCAATCCAGGGGCCGGCAGGTCGGGCGCCAAGTCAGACCACCGCTTGAACGGGAGCGCTCGGCCAGCCGCGGCACGGATGCGGTACCAGTAAACGACGGTAGGGAACCACCGCCGCCAGCGTTTTGCCGCGGAGCTGGCGCGCGGCGGGTGTACGTCGATCGCCAGCGAGGCCAGTTGCAGGCTGGCGCCGCATCGACCGCAGTTCTGCACTCCCGGCATGTTCTGGAACTGGCAGTTGCTGCATTCCATGGACCGCTCACCGCCGCTGCTTCACGTTAACGTGTTCCTGGACCTGCTCCGTGGCCTCATAGTACTCGTGGGTCAGTTCCCGCGATTCCTCTCGCCCGAGGATGCGGGCGAGAAAGTCGGCCAGATCGAGGCAACGAGCGCCCTTGATGCCGATCGTCCTCGCTGTCACCTTCCCCTCGGGGCTGATTTCAATCTCAAGTTCTTCTCGGGCCATCGAATTGTTCCTTCCTAGTGCAGTCAGTCAAGCAGACGAGTATTTACGGTTTACGTTGGAGTACCGCCTTTAGGCGGCGTTTTGCGGGAATTCCGGCTAAAGCCGGGACTCCAGCCGATGGCTACAATGCTGAATTACCACACTGCAGTGTCTCACCAATTGCGGACGCGGATCTTCACCGTGCGGTCTTCCGCCACTTCTTCGGACACCACGTGCATGTTCCGCTCTTTCATTTCCGTGATCACGCGGTGGTACACGTACTGCTGCGTCACGCGATCGACCAACTCCTGGCCGATCTCGCGAAGTTTGGCCTTGCTGTATCCCTTGCCCTCCATGCAGACCCGCAGGCTGCCGCGGCCGTCGCGGCTGAAAACGGCCCGCAGGCCCTCGCGCTCGACGACGATTTTCTCGCCGCAACCGGCGGCGTTCGCCAGGATCTCGCTGTTATCGACCTCGATTTCTTCGCGCGTCGTTGCCGTCACCTGGGACGCTTCCGTCTCGACGGCCTGGACCGCGGAGAACCCCAATGCCCCCACCGCCGCACCGACGACGGCGGTGATCGCCGGCCAATTGGCGATGATGATCGGGGTCAGCACTACAACCGTACTCATAACACGTTTCCTTTCCGTCAAGAACTTGCCCTGTTTCCAATCAAAACTCGATCTTGCGGGCGCCTTCTTCTTTGACCCGCAGGAGCTTCGTCGACGCGGGCCGCGCGCGTCCGCTGGCCCAACTCCGTAACCGGCCCATCTCCTCATTCATGGTCTTCGAAAGGGGCACCGTCTCACCCAATGTCTTTTGGATCAACTCGGTGGAAAGCTCCCCCTGCTCGCTGAAGGCGTCGAACAGGGCCGAGATGACGGCCTCCTCGATCTCCGCGCCGCTGAAGCCCTCGCTGGCGCGGGCCAGCGCTGGCAGATCGAACGCGGCCGGGTCGCGCCCGCGCTTCTGGAGGTGAATCCGCAAGACTTCCACGCGCTCGCTCTCGCTGGGCAGGTCGACGAAGAAGATCTCGTCCAGGCGGCCCTTGCGCAACAACTCGGGCGGCAGGTGGGCGATCTGGTTGGCGGTGCAGATGACGAACACGGGAGAGGCCTTCTCCGAGAGCCAGGTCAAGAGCGTGCCGAAGACCCGCGTCGAGGTGCCGGCGTCGCTGCCGGCGAAATCCGAGGAACCGGCCAGCGCCTTGTCGATCTCGTCGACCCAGAGAATCACGGGGGCCACGCTTTCCGCCGTCTGCAGCGCGCGGCGGACGTTTTCCTCGCTGGATCCCACCAGGCTGCTGAACATCTGGCCCAGGTCGAAGCGCAGCAGGGGCAGGTTCCACAAGCTGGCCACGGCCTTGGCGCAGAGGCTCTTGCCGCAACCCTGTACGCCCAGGAGCATCACCCCGCGGGGCGGCGACAGCCCGAAGCGGGTGGCGCGATCGGTAAAGGCCACGCTCCGCTTGACCAACCACTGCTTGAGGTTGTCCAGCCCCGCCACCTGGTTGAAATCTTCGCTCGCCTCGTAGTACTCCAGCAAGCCGCTCTTCTTGATGATCTGCTGCTTCTCGCTGAAGATCACGCTCACGTCGTTGGCATCGAGCTTGCCGTTGAGCACCAAGGTCTTGGCAAAAACGTTCTCCGCCTCCTTGAGCGTCAGTCCGCCCGCGGCGTGCAGCAGGCGCTCGCGGGCGTCGGCGTCCAGGTCGATCTGCACCTGGGGCGTGTCCTTCACGTCGTCGATGATTCGGTCGAGAAGCTGGTCCAAATCGGCCATGGTCGGCAGGCCGAACTCGACCACGGTCACGTCCTTGGCCAATTCCTGCGAGATTCGCAGCGAGGGGGCCACGATCACCAGCGACTTGTAGGTGTCGCGGAGGTGGTACGCGGCATCGCGGAGGCGGCGAATCACCGCCAGATTGCAGCGATCGTCGACCGTGAAGCGGTGGAAATCCTTGAACAGGTAGATCGCCGGCTGGACTTGTTGAATCACGGCGTCCAGCGCGGCCAACGGGTCGGCCGTATTCCCGCCGCCCATTTTCGTCTGCTGCGGTTCCACGCCCGACTTGACAATGCCTTGCGTGACCGTCCAGACGAAAAGGTTCTTCTCGCGCTTCTCGGCGATCTCCCGCAGGCACCGCTCCACCCGCTCTTCTTCCCAACTTACCACATAGATCACCGGGTAGCGGGCGCGGATCAGGACCTCCAACTCCTCTTGCGGGCCAAGACGGCGGGGAGCCGCATGCGAGATGACGGCCGGTTTCGGCGCAGCTTTTGCCACCGCCGATTGCGACCCTTGCGCCGGCCGCGCAACAGGCGGCGGCACGGGTTGTAGCGGTCGGCCAGACGGCGGCTTGGGTCTAACGGGTTGATCGTTCATGGCTTTGTCGTCCCCGTCGGTTCTGGAATATGCCCGTCGTCAGCAGTCGGCTGCACGTCAGCGGTTCGCAGGCAGTCGGTTCGACTCTTCAGAGCGGGATCCCCCAAGGGGATTGCGTCCAGCATCTCCAGCACCTGTCGCGATGCGCCGAACAAGCAGACACGGCCGTCGGGCAGGATGTTGATCTCACTGATTGAAGAGTCGTCTTGCAGGCTCACGCATATTTCCTTAGGACCGGCGAATCAACAAGTGTCGTATTGTTGCCTTTCGCTCCGCGAAAGTGGCGCTACTTTCGCGGAGCGAAAGGCGACATGTATTTCCGCGTCGGTCTTCACACGATTACGTTCAGTCCCTCGGCCCTGGCCATGCCCACGGCCTGGTTTCCCACGTCCCGCCCCAGCGGCGCGGCCAAGTCCGCGCGGCTGGCCGCCTGCCAGCGCGGCAGGTAGCCGGTCATCACGCGAAACGGCGCCGCCGGAAGGTGGCGACACATCCACTCCACAATCGGACGGTAGCAGCACTCGAGGTGGCCCGGCAACAGCAGGTGCCGGACGATCAAATGCCCCGCTTGGGCTGCCAGCAACAAGTTCCGGGTAACAATCTGCACATATCCATCTACGCCGGCAATTTGCCGGGCACAGGCGTTGTTGCCGAATTTGAGGTCGGCCACGTACACGTCGACGATACCGTCGAGAAGAGCGAATCCTTCCATTGTAGCAAAGAAATTCGATTTCCACACCACCGGCAGAAGATTACCGCAGCCGGCCATAGCGGCCAAGATTGCCGGAAGGTGGATGGCCGGCTCCCCCCCGACCCACTGGATGTTCCGCGCCCCGCGTTGCAGGCCCGCGGCGGTTGCGTCGGCCAGGAACTGGCCGGTCAGCAAACTCCCCCGTTGGGGATCGAAGGCGTCGGCCTCGCCAATGCAGAAGAGGCAACGCAGGTTGCAGCCCGAGAGATAGAGCAACTGCGACGGAATGATCTCCAATTCCTCGCCGCATTCCACGCGACAGCGATAGACCCGGGCCTCAGCCGTGGCTTGGCAAAAGCCGCGTTCGCCGCCGGCGCGATCGACCCCGCAACGCCGCTCGCAGAGCGAACAATGCCGATAGTGCTGCCCTGCCGACTGAAGCCGTTCAGCAGCAATCGTCTGACGTGACATGCACCCCCCCACTCTGGCCCTTACCCTGCATTCTATAGCACCGCCTGGGAACTTGCAAGCAAGCGGCACTGCGGGCCTTAGTGGTCAATTTCAGAAATAATGTCAGGGATAATACTGTAGGGTGGGCCGGCGCTCGCTACGCGATCTTGTCCCACTCTACGGCGAGCGCCTGGAACCCTGAGATTATTTCTGAAATTGACCACTTGGTTCGGCCTGTCCGCCATACGATTGTCATTGAACCGCTGTGAAGGATTGTCGCTCCGGCGCTGGACACGGGGACGGGCCCAAGTAGAATGAATGCCTGTGGAAGCCGGGACCGGTTCCAGGCTCATGGTATCTGGGAAATGTCAGCGAAACGAGGTGGGCCAATGCGACGTAGACCGCTCTTCTGGATTTGTTTGCCGCTCTTTGTATGTTCCGGCGGATGGCCGGCCGCCGCAGATGGCCCACCGCGACAGCCCTGGTTTCCCAAGGCCCCACCACTGTCCAAGCCAGCCGGCGAAACGATCCACGCCGCAACCGTCGCGGAATTGATCCGTGCGGCCAAGGACATAAAGCCCGGGGGAACGATCCTGCTGGCCGACGGGCATTACCCGCTGCCCCGGTTCCTGGAACTGCACACCGACAACGTCACCCTCCGCAGCGAGTCCGGCCGGCGTGACAACGTGGTCATCGACGGCAGCGGCCGTCTGGGCGAGTTGATCTGGATCTCGCGCTGCAGCGGCGTGACTATCGCCGACCTGACCATCCAGAACGTCAAGTGGAACGGCTTCAAGCTCAATTCCGACCACGGCGTGACGAAGGTCCGGATTTACAATTGCGTGATCCATAATATCTGGCAACGGGGCATCAAGGGAGTGATGGTACCCGAGAAAGACCGCGACAAGCTGCGGCCCACCGACTGCCGTGTCGAGTACTGCCTCTTCTACAACGACCATCCCAAGCAGCCGGGCGACGACGACTCCGACACCTTCGGCGGCAACTATGTGGGCGGCATGGACATCATGTACGCCAAGCGCTGGACGATCAGCGACAATGTCTTCGTGGCCATCCACGGCCGCACAGGCGAGGGCCGCGGCGCCATCTTCCTCTGGGTCGATGCCGAGGACTGCACGGTCGAGCGGAACATGATCATCGACTGCGACTGCGGCATCTGCCTGGGCAACTCGTTCCGCGGCGAGGGGACCGCCGCCCACTGTATCCGCTGCACCGTCCGCAACAACTTCGTCACCCGCGGCCCGGAAAACGACATTTTCGCTGCCTACACTCGCGACTGCCAGATCCTGCACAATACGGTCTTCGATCCGCGTTCGCGTTACCAGCGGCTCATCCGCCTGGTGAATGACAACGACGGGCTGGTGGTGGCCAACAATCTCCTGGTCGGCCGCGCGATGCAGATCGAAAGCAAGAGCAGCATGCGGATCGAGGGTAATGTCATCAAGGATATGACTGCTGGGCTGGTCGATCCGGCTAGCGGGAACTTGCACCTGCGGCCCAGTGCGCTCGGTGCCCTGGGCACGGTCAAGCGGCTGCCCGAGGTCGCTGAAGATATCGATCGGCAGCCGCGCCCGCCGTTGACGGTGGTGGGCGCCCACCAACCGGCAAGCGACCGGTAACCGTGGAACCGTACAGGAGATCGATTCATGCGACACACTGTTTCGTTGTTGATCGTAGTCGTCCTGGTCCCGCTCGCGGCAGGCCGCGAATACGCCCCGCGGGTGCTCTCGCCACTGCGGGCCGACGCCTACAGCATGCGGACCTTCGCCCAGTTCCCGCAATGGCGCGGACTGAGCGGTGACGCCCTGGCTTGGGAGGTCTATAAGTACCTGGTCGACACCCGCAGTGGACTGTTCCATTGCAACGAGGTGCTCGAAGGCAACGACGCCTTGAGCGAGTATAACAACGTCCGCGACCCGGTGAAGATCATCAACGTCTACGGCTATGCGTACTGCGGGATCCTTGGGCCGACGATGGCGGGTGTCTGGGAGGACATCGGCGGCGGAAAGGCCCGCACGGTCACCCTGCCCGACTTGTCCCACACGCTTGCCGAAGCATTCTACGGCGACAAGTGGCATTACATGGACCTGGACCTGCACGCCGTCTTCCGCCGCCCCGACGGCACGCTGGCCTCGTTGAACGAAGCGCGGCGCGATCGCTCGCTGTGGCGCGATCGCGGGCCGCTGTTCTTCCCCAACGATTCGCTGGAGCAGATGCGGCGGATGTATGAAAAAACCCGCGTGGAAAACTACTACGGCTTCAACCAGAGCGGCCACACGATGGACTACGTGCTGCGGCAGGGTGAGACATTCACGCGCTGGTGGACGCCGCAAGGCGGACGCTGGAACCACCGGCTTGAGTGGAACCGTGAGGCCTGGCTGCGGCAACTCATCGAGCAGCCGCCCCGCGGCCCCAAGCCCAACCATCGCGAGTTCAGCATCCACAACTATGGCAACGGGCGGTTTGTCTACCGGCCGGACCTCAGCCAGCGGTCGTCCGACTTCGCCGACGGGGCCTACGACGCCCGCAACGTGCGGCCCGCTGCCACTGGCTTGACCTTGAAAGACGCGGGTGAGGGCTACGCGATCTTCGAGGTCCGCTCGCCCTATATTATTGTCCCGAAAGTGGGGCCGGCGGACACGCTTGCCGAGGACCGTGAGGCTTCGCTAGTCGAACTGGACGCCAGCGGTGCTGCATTGGCCCTATCGGTTGATAACGGGCTGACGTGGCGCGATCTGCCCTCCCCGACCGCCACGCCGTTGGACTTGACTCCGCATGTCGCCGGCCGCTACGGCTACCTCTTGAAGATCGCGCTTCGCGGCCAGCCAGGCCATGCTGTGGTCCGCTCGCTGGCGATCACGACTTGGGTGCAGGTCGCGCCGGCTTCACTGCCCGTGTTGGCCAAAGGAAAGAACGTCATGGAGTACCGTACGGGCGACCATTACGGCCTAAAGACCCGCGTGATGGAGATTTGCTCCGAGGCTGGCAAGCCCGGAGAAACGCTGAAATACCTGGCGGGTCCGCCGGCCGACTATGACCCCAAGCGCAAGACAGACCGCATCCACGGGCCAGCCATCGTCAAGGTCCAGACGCCGCCGGGGACGAAGATCGCCTGGCTCACGGCCGAGGGCGCATTTGCGACTCACCAGGGCGAGGCCGCCCGCAACACCCGCAATACTATCTCTTACGCCGTGGACAAGCCCGACGACTTCCGCGAAATATACCGTGCCGCGGTCCCCACCGACACGGCGCACTGGCACACCAACGCCCATCGCGAGATCCGGTTCGACCGCCCCGCGGAGCGGGTTTATGTGCGTTATTTGGGCGATCCGGCGCTGAACAATTTTCACCTTTATGCCCATTGCCTGGACGACGGCCGCGCGTCGGCCCGGCCAGTGAAGATCACGCACACTTGGCGCGAGCCGGGTGGAGCGAAGAACCAAGCGGTCACGCTTTCGCACGCGGGCACGTATGAGATTACCACGGGGGACGAGCCTGTGTGCGAGTCGATCGAGATGGCCGTCCCGAGTGATCGCACGGCAGAGAGGAAACGACCGTAGTGGTGTCGAACCTTGTTTCTTCCTCAACCCTGGCAACCATTTTTTCCGTTTGTTGTCTCGGCGCGGCCCCGGCCGTTGCCGAGACCGGCCTGACGGTAGTGCCCATGGTGCCCGGGGCTTTTCAGCCCCAGGGTGCGGGGCCAAGCCTCATCGAGGGGAAATCGCTCGATGCGGCCCAGGTGGAATCGTTGGCCGGCAAGCCCGACGGCTATGACATCCTTGATGATTGGCACCTGGGAAGGCACGCATCTTGACATCTATGACCTTTCCGACCCGGCAAACTCCAAGCTGGCGGGCACGTGGGACCCCGGTTTTCCGACCCGTGACATGCAGTTGATCCCTCACCCGGGCAAGCAGCACGTGGTTCTTGTCAAGGAGGATGGCACGGGCATGGGGATCCATTTTGCGGATCTTTCCGACCCATTGCAGCCGAAGTTGCTCGCCAGCGTGCCCCTGAACGGCGAGGGGAACCGCATCGCGGCCTGGGGCGGCAAGTCGCTCTACACAAGCTCGACCCTGGGGCAATGGTTCGACCTTTCCAATCCCTTGGCCCCCAAGCGGCTAAGCAACTGGTTCAACCACCGCTGGTTTTGGGTGCGGGCCGTCTACGGCAACCGCGCCGTGGTGAGCACGGACGGCGGAACGGCAATCGTTGACTTCAGCAACCCCGGCAAGCCGCGGCAATCCTTGGACAAGGCCCCGGCGGACGCAGTCTGGGGAAGCCGGCTCTATGGGGCACAGGGAGGCCCGCGAAGCTCCCGGGGCCCGATCTGCCTGACGATCGCCGAGATGGCCGGCCCCACTGGCCTGAAGGTGCTCAGCCAAACCGTGTATCCAATCGCCGAGTTGGACATCCCGCAAGTACACGGCCTTTGTGCCGACGGCCCGCTGTTGTACGCGATCACCGAAGGAGAGAAGGGGAAGGCCGTGTTCTTGATCTGGGACGTGGCCGACCCCAAGAAGCCGCTCTTTTTCGCCCAACTGCGAGACCCGCAGCTTCAGTCGCAGCGCGGCGAGTGGTTCTGGACCGCCCAGGGGCACGTCATCGCCGCAGCGCACGGAATTGCCGTCATCACTAGCTACGGCAGCGGCCCGCCCCAGGTGATCGACGCCCGCGACCCGCGCCATCCTAAGTTCCTCGCACGTCTGCCTTACAAGGGAAGCAGCAATGAAATGACCGACTGCTGTGCCGACGGCTCGTGGTTCTACATCAAGTCCTATCCGGACCGCGTACAGCTCTGGGACTTCACCCGGCCGGAGCAGCCGAGTAAAATCTGGGAGGAATCGGGAGAGGGACCTTACGGTTATTATGCCTGGCAGGCGGGCGTGCCGGTCGGGCCGGTATTGTTGGTGCCGCAGTTATCGGTGTTGAAGGTCATCACCGTGCCGCGGCCCTCCCAGGTGGCGGCCGGCAAGCTGACCTGGCGGCAGTAGTCTCCAAGGCTTGGCAGGAACATTTGCACGTTTTAGTCCATTGATGGTGGCCCAGGGCGGAGTAGATGACATGAGCACCGCACAACATCTGGAATCGTTTTGCGACGAAGCCCGACAGATGGGCGCGTTGGACGCCGTGGTGGTCTCGCCGCCGCGGCAGGTCTTCACGGCCGCGTGGGTCCGCTTGCGGTGCCAGTACGGCTGCTCAGAATACGGGCAGTGCCTGACCTGCCCGCCGCACTCGCCCACGCCGGAGACCACCCGCAAGATGCTCGACGAATACCAGTCGGCCCTCTTGCTGCACGGCAACAACTGGGAATCGGTGCGCGACATCGCCCGGACCCTGGAACGCAAGGTCTTCCTGGCCGGCTGCTACAAGGCGTTTGCCTTCGTCTGTGGGCCGTGCTGGCTGTGCAAGACGTGCGCGGTCGCCAAGCAGAAGCGGGGCGCCGTTGCCGCGTGCAAGCATCCCGACAAGGCCCGCCCGGCGATGGAGGCCGCCGGGATCGACGTCTTCGCCACCGCCCGTGCGGCCGGGTTGCCCATCGAAGTCGTCCGGTCTGAAGGGTGTCCGCAGAACTACTACGCGCTGGTGCTGGTGGAGTGAGAAATGAAGCCGACTCCGATAAGGGGTATCAGGATCAAGTTTACCATCGTCGTTTGCGCCTTGGGCGGACGGCTTACACGGTCAGTGAGCGGTCTTCCGCTCGCGCCGTCACCGTGGTGCGAAGTTCAATTCCCAACAGGTCAAGGATTCGTTCGGCACGGTCCAGCGTGACGCCGTGGTACTCGTTGCGCTCATCACGAGAGACCTGGGATTCATTGACGCCCAATTTTTCGGCAAGTTGTCGTTGCGTCATGCCTTTTGCAATTCGCGCCGAAATCAAGAGCTGGCCCAAGCCCCGGAGGTTCCATATCTCGTCGAACTCGCCACGCTTTAACCGCTGGTAACTCTCGACCTCTTCTTGAAGTTGGAGGTGAAAGGACTCGATCGGATCAATCGCGCGCTTCACGTCGGCGGGTGACAAGCCCATCTTCTCCAACTGGACCTTCTGCGCGTCGATCCGTTTTTGCTCTTCGTCCAGGCGAGCTACGGCTTCCCGGTATTCATTTTCGTTACGAATCATGGATGGCCTCCAATCTTGACGATTCCTTTCGGTTTGCCGTCGCGCCGCGATTGCCGGAAAGCCGAAGGAAACTCCAGTTCATGCCCATACGTATCTCGAATGCCGCATGGCTGCCCGTAGTGTGGATACAACTCGACACGGTATTGATGCCACATGGGAAGTTGCCTCTTTGGGTATCCACGATAAGGTCGACGAGTTGCCGGGTCCCATGTCCAAATTTGGAAAGGATCAAGTGCATTGAGTTCGCGCTGCAAGTCGCCCCCTGCTAAACGCTGCAGGTCGCAGACAAAGTACCCATCGATGTCGTTGGGGTGGTCTTTGTCTTCCACGAAAGAACCATCGATGAAGACCTCCATAATGCCAACGGCCCAAAGTTGACGGACAAGGATCGCCAGGTTGCCGACCAACGTCTCGCGCCAGCGAGCATCCCAATCTGGATAAAGTTCTGGATCGCCCGGTCCCAAAACGAGGGCAGATTGCTGCAATTCATCCAAGGTCATCAGGTACTCCCCTGATGGCAGAAATCCGTCTATCGTAAACGGCGGCAGTTCAATCACTTTTTCGGCCTCCATGCACTGGACATTTTAGTCTAGTATAACAAATAAGTCAAGTCAGGCTCACTTTGGTGCTGCCTTGAGGGAAAGCGGCTTCGGATCTCGGCTTCCGGCGACTGTTACGTTACCGCGTGCAAGCATCCCGACAAGGCCCGCCCGGCGATGGAGGCCGCGGGGATCGATGTCTTCGCCACCGCCCGCGCGGCCGGGCTGCCCATCGAAGTCGTGCGGTCGGAAGGGTGTCCGCAGAACTACTACGCCCTGGTGCTAGTGGAGTGAAAGCCGTCACAGGGCCGTTGAAGCGGGCGACGAGGGTTGCATCCCTTCTCCCCGAACTTCCATGGGGCAGGTCTCCGTCGTGGCGTTGAGAGTGGCTTTACTATTGCCGCGCCCGGTAACGGCCACAAATCACGGCCCTCTGAGCAACGCCACGCATAGAGGCGAAAAGCCTTTGCTCTGGCTCAGAACCGAAGCTAGTGGCCCCGGACGCAAGTAATGCAACGAATTGCTGAGTGGAATGCTTGCCCCGGAAAGGCAGGTGAGAATAGCCCAGCGATTTATCGCTGGGAATCGGAGGCGCGGCAGTCCGGTAGTCCCGGGACGATTGAGGCGATGCGGCATACATTCATGTCAATCGTCCCTACGGGACTATCGACAACGTAGGTCAATTGGCTACCCAGCGATAAATCGCTGGGCTATTGTCAATTGCCCCTCCGGGGCATAAGATCGGCGGAGTTGTGTGTAACAACGAGGGCGTTAGCCCCGGGACTGGAGGGCCAAATGGTGTCCCAGCCGCGAGCGCGGCTGGGACACCGTTTTTTACCTCTTCCTGGGGCTTCCGCCCCAGGCTATTACATGCCGCCGCTCCGCGGCTAAACAGATCCCGTTTGCCACACTGGGAACAACGCGCGACCAAATCAACAGGCAAAAGCGAAGGTCGGGTCTATGGCCTCTTTCGCTGTGGTTGTCAATCAGGTTAAAATGGCTAAGTATCCTCATTCCCACCAGCCCCACCAAAGAGATGCGTACCATGCGAACCCGCCAAGTCTTGCTGCCTCTTGTCATTCTCCTCAGCCTTCTTTCCGCCGCGGCCCACGCCGAGGAGCAACCGTGGATACCGCTGTTCGACGGCAAGACGCTGCACAAGAAAGTCAAAACGGATGGTCATGTCAAGATTGTCAACGGTCGGCTGGAACTGAAGCATAATGAATACATCGATTGTTCAGGTGCCGTGGATGATTGCCGGAACTTCGACTTCTCCGCAGAAGTAATGACCGAAGTCGGGGCCGAAGGCTATATCGATCTGATGACTCCGACAGGAGGTTCTGGCGCTCCGTTCTATGCCGTCGTTGTTATCGATAACTCTCCTCGCGACTTGACCCGAGTAGAGAGTTATTGTGGCATGACGGGGAGTCTTGTGCTAGGGCCCCGCCAATTCAAGTCGGTAGCCAAAGACGGTCAATGGTTCAAGTTGCGGGTTCGCATGGAAAATAACCAGCACGTTCAAGTCTGGGTGAACGAAATACTTGTTACCGATCAAAGCGGACGGCGCGGGGGAAGGCTTAACATCACCGCCGGGTCACAGAATGCGAAAATCACCCTGAGAAACATGCGAGTTCAAAGTCTTCCCGCCAAGGCCCGACAGAAAACGGATCCCGTTGTGCGAGACCAGATTGCGAAACAAGTTGCCTATCTCCAGGGAGTTGTTGGCTTTCCCCTCATCAACTACCACATCCACCTCAAGGGCGATCTGACGCTGGAAAAGGCCCTGGCGCACAGTCGCGAGACGGGCGTGTTCTACGGTATCGCCGCCAATGCCGGCGTGAAATTCCCTATCACCAACGACCAGGGTATCTACGACTACGTCAAGAAATTGGAAGGCCAGCCCTGCTTCATCGGCATGCAGGCCGAGGGCCGCGAGTGGCCCACGCTTTTCTCCAAAGAGGCCATCGCCAAGTTCGACTACATCTTCACCGATGCCATGACGATCGTCGACCACCGCGGCAAACGGGCAAGGCTGTGGATCCCCGAGGAGGTCGATATCCCCGACAAGCAGGCCTTCATGGAACTACTGGTGCGGACGATCGAGAACATCCTCGACAACGAGCCGGTCGATATCTACGCCAACCCGACCTACCTGCCCGACGTGATCGCCAAGGAATACGACACGCTCTGGACGCCCGAGCGGCTGAAGCGAGTGATCGACGCGGCCGCCCGCAACGGCGTGGCGATCGAGATCAGCAACCGCCTGAAACTGCCCAAGGCCGCTTTCATCCGCCAGGCCAGGCGAGCCGGCATCAAGTTCACCATCGGAACGAACAATGTGGATTCAAACCTGGGCCGTGAGGAATATGCCTTGCAGATGATCCGCGAGTGCGACCTGAACTGCCACGACATGTTCCTACCCAAGCCCGACGGCAAGAAGCCGATCCAGGTGCGAGGGTTCAAGAGCAAGAAATAGGAAGAGATTCGACAGAAAAATAAAGGGACCGAAACATAAATGCGGGGAGATCTATCGAGCCTCTTCTCGTTATTTTTCTGTCCCCCGTGTACCCACGGGCATCTTTCTGTCCGAAGAATCCGCTCTTACCAGTCGAAGATTTTCTTCACGGCGTGGACCGTGGCGGCACGGCCGCCGCGGGCAATGGCGGTGGTGAGAGGAATGCTCTTGGGACAGACCTTCACGCAGTTCTGCGCGTTGCCGCAGACCTGGATCCCGCCCTCGGCGGTCAAGGCGTCGAGCCGCTCGCCGGCGTTCATCGCGCCGATGGGATTCATGTTGAACAAGTCGACCTGGGCGATGGCGTGGGCCCCCATGAAGGAACGCTCGACTGCCGCGCGCAACCGCGCACGGAACTGCTGTGGGGTTTCGTCGGCCCGCTTGAGCAACTCCGTCTTCAGAAACTGCGGACAGGCCTCCAGGCAGCAGCCGCAACTCATGCACTTGCTGTACTCGTAGGCGAACTGTTGCTGCTCCTGCGATTGCCGCGGACCGGGACCCATGTCATAGTAGCTGTCGACCGGCAGCCAGGCCTGGACCTTCTCCAGCGAGGCGAACAATCGCGAGCGGTCGACCATCAGGTCGCGGACGACGGGGAACTTGGTCATCGGCCGCAATTCGATGTGCTCCGGTTGGTCCTTGAGCAGGTTGTCGATCAAGGCCGAGCAGGCCTGCCGCACGCGGCCGTTGATCACCATCGTGCATGACCCGCAGACCTCCTCCAGGCAGTTGCACTCCCAGACGACGGGAGCGACGGTCTTGCCATCGGCGGTGACGGACGACTCGGCGATCTTTTGCAGGGCCGAGATCACGTTCATGTCGGGCTCGTACTCGACCTGGAACTCGTTCCAGTAGCCGTGCTCGCCCGGCTTGTCCTGGCGGAGGACACGAACCTTGAAAGTCTGGGAGGATGGAGTGGACATGGGGAAAACCAAAGTTTGAATTTGTTTAGGATTTCGATATTCGGATTTCGGATTTCAGGGGTTCATGTCTTCTTCACAGCGGCATTTCTCTCTTTATAGACTTGCTCGATAACATCGCCACCAGAAAGACCGTAGAGCCTCGGCCGGGGCGGGATCAGGCTGGTATTGACCGCTTCGTAGCTCAGCGCAGGCTCGCCGCCGGCGCCGCAGGCGGCGATCGTCGACTTCAGCCAGCGGCGATTGTTGGCCTCGAAGCGGTCGACCCAGGCCTCCGCCTCGCGGCGGCGCTGGGCCGGTTCCGCAGCGGTGAGCTCGCCCTGTGAGAATTCGGGCTTGTAGTGGGCGCCGCGCGACTCGTCGCGCGTGATGGCCCCCCGCAGGATCGCCTTGGCCACGGGGAACATGTCGTCCAGCGCCCGGGCGAAGGGCGCGGTCTGGTTGGCCCAAGGACTGATGTCGGAAATGGAGCAGCGGGCGGCCTGCTGCTGCAGCTCGCAGACCTTGGCGTAGGTTTCCAGCATGTCGGCGTTGTGGCGGACCACGGTGGCCGACTTGGTCATGAGTTGCCCCAGTTCGGCGTGAATCTTGTACGGATTGGGTCCGCCCTGCGGGCGCTTCAACAGGCCGTCATAATAGTCCTGGTGCTTGCGGCGCGTAGAATCGAAAACACCGGAAGGCAGTTCCCCGGCCTTCTGGCCCTTGAAACTGTTGACATAGGCGATAATGCCCGGGGCCACGGTCAGGCCGCTGAAGATGCATGCGACCAGCGAGTTCGCGCCCAGGCGATTGGCCCCATGGTACTGGTACTCGCACTCGCCGATGGCAAACAACCCGGGGATATTCGTCTGCTGGTTCCGTGGCGAGCCGACATTCAGGCCACCCTTGGCGTCAGGCTCGTAATCGACCCACAGGCCGCCCATCGTGTAGTGGACGGCGGGGAAAATCTTCATGGGCACTTTACGGGGGTCGGCCCCTTGGAACTTCTCGTAAATCTCCAGGATGCCGGCCAGCTTCCGGTCCAACTGGTCGCGGGGGATGTGGGTGACGTCCAGGTAGACGCACATCCGCCCGGCCTGCACACTCAGTCCCTCCTGCATGCAGACCTTGAAAATCTCGCGGGTGCCGATGTCGCGGGGCACCAGGTTACCGTAGGTGGGATAGCGCTCTTCGAGGAAGTAATAGCGTTCTTTTTCGGGGATCTCTTGCGGCGCGCGGGGGTCCTGCGGTTTCCGCGGCACCCACACGCGGCCGCCCTCGCCGCGGGCGCTCTCGCTGATCAATCGCAGCTTGTCGGCCCCGGGAATAGCCGTAGGGTGAACCTGGATGAACTCGGCGTTGCCCAAGTGGCCGCCGGCCTGGTAAACGCGGCTTACGGCGGCGCCGTTGCAGGCCACGGAGTTCGTGGAACGGCCGAAGATTGCCCCGCAGCCGCCGCTGGCGACCACCAGGGCGTCGGCCGGGAAGGCGCGGATCTCCATGTTCACGAGGTCCTGGCCCACGCAGCCGCGGCAGCGGCCCGTCTCGTCGAGCACCGGGCCGAGAAAATCCCAGTACTCGTACTTGTGAATGTGTCCGGCGACTTCCCAGCGGCGGACTTGCTCGTCCAGCGCGTAGAGCAACTGCTGGCCCGTGGTGGCCCCGGCGAAGGAAGTCCGCTGGTAGAGCGTGCCGCCAAAACGGCGCTGGTCGCGAAAACCCTCCGGCGTGCGGTTGAAGGTCACGCCTAGCCGGTCCATGAGGTCGATGATCTTGGGTGCCCAATAGGCCAGTTCCTTGACCGGCGGCTGGTGCTGCAGGAAGTCGCCGCCGTAGACGGTGTCTTCGAAGTGCTTCCATTCGCTGTCGCCCAACTGCCGCGTCAGGTCGTTGACGCTGTTGATGCCGCCCTGGGCGCAGACGCTGTGCGAGCGTTTCACGGGCAGGACGCTCATGAGACTCACGTCGCACTCCAACTCGGCCAGCTTGATGGCAGCCGACAGGCCGGCCAATCCGCCGCCGATGATCATCACCGATTGTTTCGCCATGACATTGATTCCTGCAAGAGCGTGATCAGCCCGTGATGTGATAGAACCAGAAGCCGTACAAGGCCGCCAGACCCGCCCCGGCCAGGGCCAAGCCGAAGGCGCCCCAAAAGACCGTGGCCCAGGCCTGGGCGCGGCGGCCAGTCCACACGCCCCACGTGATCCCCATCGTCCACAGGCCGTTGGCTAAGTGGTAGACCGAGGACACGATTCCGACCACATACAGGGGGCCTACCCACCAGGCAACCTGAACGGCCCGGGCGCTGGTGATTTCCGCCTGTTTCGGGTTGAAAACTCCGCCACCCATGGGTCTCGTGATGTTTTCCAGCCACCACTCGGTATTGATCCAGCCGCGGGTCTGAAAGACGTGCCAGAGGATGAACGCAAAGGCGATTACCCCAGTCCAGCGCTGCAGCGTGTAGCGAAAGTTCTCGACATAGGGGTAATGGGCCAAGTTGCGCTTTCCCCGCGCCACGATAATCAAGCCGATGATGCCGTGAAATAAAATCGGCAGAAAGATGAGGCCCCACTCGGTCACTTGCAGTGTTCGCTCACCCATGCTATGAATCAAATCGACACGCTGCTGGTAGCTGTTATCGAGGATCCCCATATTGGTCAAGAGATGGATGACCAAGAATCCGCCGACCGGGACCAGGCCCGTCAGCGAGTGCAGGCGGCGGATGAGGAATTCGTGCCGGCCGAAAACCGAAGCGATGTCAGCCATTTCCGTCTCGATGCTCCCAGGCGCAGAAGTGTATTGCGTACCCCAGCGGACATTCTCCTCAATGGGGCTGATCGGGGCAAGCCCGAGCAAAATGACAAGAATAACCGAAAGAATTCTCGAACGCAACTAGGGTGGGAGGAGAAACGCGCTCAAGATCGTCAAAGCTCTGCTCGCAATTCCCCTAGGCTGGTGGTAAGATGCTGGCAATCTGACCAATCCCGAGTCCATTTTGGAGAATCCGCCATGATCCGCTGGACGCCACGCTTATTGCCGCTGGTTTTGCTGTGTTTATCCACTCGCTTTGCCGCCGCCCTTGACCCCGGCGACGTGCCAGCCGACGCCCCCGCCGACGCGATCATGGCCACCCCCGCGGAAGTGGCTCAAATGGCCCAGTGGGCGGCCGCAGCCTTCATGGCACAACACCCACAGCCATCGGCCGACCGCCCAGCCGCCAGTCGCAATCAACAAATCCCCGGCCTGCCGGGGCAATCGCTGCTGGTGACGGGCGCACAGCCATTCTCTTTCGTCTATGGCGGCAAGTCTTCGCCGGTACTGTTGAAAACCTGGCCGCACACCGCGACGAGCAAGGAACTGCCCGACCGCACGCGGCACGATGTCGCTTGGACCGATCCTCAATCAGGACTGCGGGTCACGGCCGAAGTCGTGGTCTACAAACGTTATGCGGCGGCCGATTGGGTGTTGCGTTTCGAGAACACGAGCAAGCTGGACACTCCGCTGCTGGAGAACATCCAGGCCCTGGACGTCAGACTGGCGACGGGCGCCGCAGGGCAGTCCGCCGTGCTGCACAACCTGGCCGGCGACGATTGCAGCCAACGTTCGTTCCTGCCGCTGGAAACTCAACTTCCCGCTGGCGGTGCAATTCACCTTGCTCCCCAGGGTGGCCGCTCGTCCAACGGCACGTTTCCCTTCTTCAATCTTCAGTGCCAGGACCGCGGACTGTTCACGGCCATCGGCTGGAGCGGTCAATGGGCGGCGTCGCTGGAGCGCGCGGCCGACGGGCCGACGCGGCTCCGCGGCGGCATGGAACGAACACACCTGTTGCTGCATCCTGGCGAGATCATCCGCAGCCCGCGAATTCTCTTGATGACCTGGCAGGGCGATCGCACGGCGGCGCACAATCGCTTCCGCCGCCTGATGCTCTTCCACTACACACCCAGGCAGCAGGCGCGTCCCGTGGCCATGCCCACCTTCTGGCAGTGTTTCGACCGCTACCACGGGCACCCCACGTGGCCCACCGAGGCCGGGCAGCGTCAGTCGGCCGAACTAGCCGCGAAAATCGGTTGCGATTTCCTCTGGTTCGACGCCGCTTGGTTTCCCGGCGATTTCCCCAACGGCGTGGGCAACTGGTTCTGCAAGCCCCAGGCGTTTCCCCACGGGCTGAAGGCGGTCAGCGAGGCCTGCCACAAACTGGGCTTGCGGTTCATCGTCTGGTTCGAGCCCGAGCGCGTGGCCGCCGGCACCCAGATCGCCCGTGAACACCCGGAGTTCGTCTTCGGCGGGGCCGGCGGCGGGCTGTTCAAGCTTAATGACCCGGCCGCCCGGCAGTGGTTGACCGATTTGCTGATTCGGCGAATCCGCGAGTACGGCCTGGACTGGTATCGCAATGACTTCAACATCGATCCCCTCTCCTTTTGGCGGCAGATCGAAGCGGCGGACCGCCAGGGGATGACGGAGATCCGCTACGTGGAGGGCCTCTACACCATGTGGGACGCCATCGACGCCAGCCAGCCGGGCATGTGTATCGACAACTGCGCCAGCGGCGGGCGGCGCATCGACATGGAGATGCAGCAGCGGTCGGTCCCGCTATGGCGGAGCGACACGGGCTGCGGGCCGGGGCATGCCGACTGGCATCAGGCCCAGGCGATCGGCATGAACTACTACTTGCCGCTGCACCAGAATTGCATCTGGACGTGCAGTGCCTACGAGGTGCGGAGCGGCTCGGGCGCGGGCGCGATCTTCCAACTCCCCTTCCTCGACAACGGATTCTCGTTACCAGCGGCCCAGGAGGCCATGGCCGAAGTGAAAGAGAACCAGAAGTATTTTTACGGCGACTATTATCCGCTGGCCGCCTGCTCCGCAGACCCCGAGGCCTTCGTGGCCTACCAGGTCCACCGGCCGGACCTGGACGCCGGGCTCGTGCTGGCCTTCCGCCGCGACAAGTGCAAGATCGTGGGCATCGATGCGTCACTCGGCGGGCTGAACCCCACGCGCGACTATGAGGTCCAGTTCAGCGACGAACAGCGCCAGAAAACCACGCGACGATTGAGCGGAAAGTCGCTTGCGGAAGGCCTGACTTTGATCATTCCGCAGCGCGGCGCCAGCCTGCTGGTCCGCTATAGTCCGGTGCGGGATTCCAAGTAAGCCGCAACGGAAACTACTTCATCGCCATTACCACCAGCGCCACGATCCAGGCCGCTTGCAGCGCCACGGCAACGGCCAAGAGACACTTCCAGGCCGCTCCCGCCGGCCGAGGCTGCGCGACCGGCCCGGCCAATTGCCAGGCCGGCTTTGCGGAAATCGGCGGCTCTTTCTTGCGCGGCACGGGAGCGTTCATTCCTTTTCCGGCAGCACGATGCGGAACTCCTCGCGGAAGGCACAGTCGAAATCGTAGACGTTGTCGAAATCCTCGCGGCGGTCATGCGGCGTTTTCCGCATGCGGCCGATGCGGATCAGGTTGAAGACGATCTCGCCGAAATCGCCGGTCGTGTGTAGGCCCCAGTTGGCCAGCACCAGCTTGGCCATGTAGCCATACTGCTCCAGGGCGAACTGGCGAATGGCCTCGCACAGTTCCTGGCCGGTCACGTGCCGCTGCGGCCCCTGGTCCTCCGCCTCTTGCGACGGGCCGCCGGGCGACTCGCTCGGGCTGTCGTTGCCCAGCCCCAGCACGTTCTGGGCATAGTGCAGTCCCTCGAAAACGAAGATGTAGGCCTCCAGCGGGTAGCGGCGGTCCTCTTGCAAGAGATTGGCGATGGTAGGATCGAGCATGCGGGATCTACTCACGGCTCCGAGTCGTCGGCTGGGACAGGAACTGCGGAACGGATGAGCCGGCCGTCGTCGAGCTGCACCAGCGGCAGTTCCTGTTGTTCGTACATTTCGAATTCATAGCGCAGACAGCACTTCAACCGCCCGCAGCGCCCCGAGATCTTGGTGGGGTCCAAGGTGGCCTTCTGCATCTTGGCCATCCGCATCGAGACCGGCGGCATCTGCACGAGATGGCTGTTGCAACAGGTTTGCTTGCCGCAGTCGCCGTAGTCGGCCAGGAGTTTGGCCTCGTCGCGCACGCCGATCTGCCGCATCTCGATCCGCGTCTGGAACTCCGCGGCCAAGAGGCGGACCAGCTCGCGAAAATCGACGCGGTTCTCCGCCAAGTAGTAAACCACCACCCGCTCGCCGCCAAAGACCCGTTCCAAAAGGACGAGGCTCATCTCCAGCCCCAGCCGATCGACATAGCACTGGCAGACCTCCAGTTCGCGGCGGGCTTGCTCGGCGATTCGCAGCAATTCGTGCTCATCTTCCGCGGTCACCGCGCGGAGGATCTGGCCCTCGGCCGGGTCCTTCAAGGCCGCCAGCGTGGCCTCGGTGCCCTCCCACAGCACGTCGGCCGCCTCCAGCCCCCGTTCCGTACGCACAATGACTCGCGTATCGCGGCAATAGGCGGCCGAGGCGGGAGCGGAAAACATCCCCAGGACGCGCATCGCACCGAATCGCACCACGTACTTGCCCATCGCAGCCGCTGTTGCCTGAGAACCTGGAATCCACGGGAAACCTCTAGTATAACCTGCCTGCCGGCCCAAGCAAATGCCGGCTTTCCCGCATGTGTGGCCAGATTTTCCGGCATGGTTCAAACCACGGTAACACTTCCGTCGGCGGAAATTCTGTAGGGAACGCCCTCCGTGGCGTTCCTTGGCGAACCCGGAGCGCCACGGAGGGTGTTCCCTACAGTCGCCGTTCCGTTTCCCGCCTCATCGAATACAATAGTTTGCATGCATGCCGGTACGGCCTTTCCCCGGCCCGCCGAAAAACTCGGCATTTTTCCCAAAAAATCGTAACATTTCAGCGGAATGTAGCAACGACCCCACTGAGAAGCACTTCATTCCGCTAAAATGGCACAAAAAATCGAGACTCCTTCATGATTCCCTTTCGCCGCTTTTCCGCCTGCACGCCGGGCGTTGTGGTCCTGGTCCTTTTACTTGCGAGGAACTCCTCCGCCACGGTGGAGTCGCCGTGGAACCTGCCGGCGCTGACTGCCAAGCCGGAAGACATCCTCCGCGCGGCGGCCGCATCGCCGGCGCCCAAGGACGGCGACATCGAGATGCTCTTCGAAGAGCATATCTATAAGCTCGACGAGCAGGGCCGGCAGCAGCGCATCTCGCGGCGGGTCTACCGCTTCCTCACCGACAAGGGGGTCGATGACTGGTCCTGCACCGAGGCCGACTGGTCGCCCTGGTGCGAAGAGAAGCCCGTCTTCCGCGTCCGCGTGATCACGCCCGACGGCCAAGCCCACGCCCTGGACCAGGAGAGCATCGGCGAGGCCGCGGCCGAGCAGGACACGCCGAACCTCTTCAGCGACGCGAAACTCCTCCGCGGGCCGCTGCCGGCGATCGTCGTGGGCGCGGTCGTGGAAGAGGAAGTCGAAACCCGCGAGATCCGCTCTCTGTTCGAGCACGGCATCGTGGAACGCTTCCTCTTGTCGCAGCAGTATCCGGTCCGCCAGCTTCGCCTGGTGATCGACACGCCCGACTCGCTGCCACTGAAATATGAAGTCTCGGCCAGCGACGCCAAACCGACTCGCCTGCAAGACAAGGGTCGCACGACGTTGGTCTTCGACCTCGGTCCGCTGCCGGCGACAGACCCGCCCGAGGACTACTTGCCGGCCGAGAACGCCAAGACGCCGCAGGTCGTTTTTTCCACCGGCAAGTCATGGATCGACGTGGCGGCGGCCTACGCGGAACTGGTCGAGTCGCACCTGGATATCGAAGCCGTCCGCGCCATGGCCCAGAAGGCGGTGGGCGCCGAGACCAATCGCGAGAAGATCATCGAACGGCTGCTGGCGGCGCTTCGCGGCCAGATCCGCTACACGGGCGTGGAGTTCGGCAAAGGGGCGATCGTGCCGCGATCCTCGCGGGAGACGCTCGCCCGCCGCTACGGCGATTGCAAGGACCAGGCAACGTTGCTGGTGGCGATGCTCCGCGTGGCCGGCATTCGCGCGGAGGTGGCCCTGCTGCGGACCGGGCGTTACGGCGACGTGGCCCCCGCGCTGCCGGGACTGGGCGACTTCGACCACGCCATCGTCTTTGTGCCAGGCCCACGGCCCCTTTGGATCGACCCCTCGGCCCGCTGCGCGGCGGTCGGATACCTGCCGCTGGTGGACCAAGACCGCTGGGCCATGCTCGCCAGCCCGGCGACCCGCGAACTGGCGCGTACGGCGAAGATGGACTACACTGCCAACACGGGCGAGCAGGTCTTCGATCTGTTTCCGTTGGAATATGGCAAGGGACGCGTCCGCGTCACCGTCACCTGCGGCGGGTCGTGCGAGGAAGACCTGCGCGAAGACTACGCCTCGCTGGGCATCAAGGCCTTGCGAAAACACTGGAAAGAGTACTTGAAGGACCAGTTCCGCACGCAGACCTCGCCGCGCTTGGAATTCACCTCGCCGCTGGACCTCACGAAACCTTTCCGCGTCACAGCCGAGGTGCCCGACGCGCGGATCGGCCAGTTCGACGAGGCCGCGGCCACGATCACGCTCCAGCCCGACAGCCTCTTCGAGCGGCTGCCTGGCCTGTTTCGCGGCGTGGAAGCGGGCGAGGAGCGAAGCTCGGCCGACCATGCGGGCGGGGCGCCGCCCGACGAGCGGAAGGGCCCCATGCTGCTACCCGAACCGCACATTCGGCAGTTGCAGTATCGCATCAATCTGCCGGCCGGCTTCACGCCCAAGTCCTTGCCGGCCTCGTCCGTAAAACGGCACGGTCCGGCCACGATCAGCCAGAAGTATGAAATCTCGGGCGACAACCTGATCGTGGCCACCTTCCGGCTCGACACCGGCCCGGGGCTATTTACGGCGGAAGAGGTTGAAGACTTGCGGCAGGCGATTGCCGAATTGGCCAAGGACGAGAACTCGCCCTGGGAGGTGAAGATCCGGCTGGAGAACGTGGCGGCAAGTCTCATCGCGGCAGGCCGGGCCACTGAGGCATTGTCCCATGCCCGTGCGGAGTTGGCCCGCTATGCCGACCGCGCCGACCAGCACTCGCACTACTCGCGGCTGTTATTGAAGGCCGGACTGGGCGAGGCGGCCCGGGCCGAGGCCCGCCGGGCGGTCGAGCTTGAGCCACGCTCGGCGGCGGCCTATGCCAACCTGGCCCGTACGCTCACCTACGATCTGCTGGGCCGCCACTTCCAGCCCGGCATCGATTGGGCCGGCGCAGCCGAGGCATATTCCAAGGCATTGGAACTCGACCCTTCGGACATTGCCATGCGGATGGACTACGCCATCTTGCTGGAGCACGACGAGGACGGCCTGCGCTACGCCCCGGGCACGCGCCTGGACGAAGCGGTGGAAGAGTATCGCAAGGCGCAGCGGCAGCTTGGCCCCCGCAATCGGCTCGATTCCCTCGAGGCGAATCTGGCCCTGGCCTTGCTTTTTAGTGAGCGGTACGCCGAGTTGGAAAAGCTGGCGGCCCGGGCGGAGAAGTCGGCGGCCTGGCGCGGGTTCCTCGTGGCGGCCGTAGCCGCGCGGCAAGGCGTATTGGAGGCCGATCGCAAGGCGACCGAAGTTTCCGCCGACGCCGACACGCGGCGCGAGATCGTGCAGAACGCAGCCGAGTATCTCCAGCAAGTCCGGCTCTATAATCAGGCCGCCGTCCTCTATGAAGCGGCCGCGCAGGGCGCGGTGAAGGCGGATGAACTGAAGGCCAAGGCGAAGGTCTTTGCCGGCATGCGTCGCATGGGTGAGATGGAGCCTGTCCCCGACACAGCGCCCGCCAGCGGGGCGCGGCGGGTAGTGCAGCAGTTGTTTGCCGCGGCGCTATCGGGCAGCAAGGCCCGCGCCAGGATTCCCACCCTGTTTGTGAGCACGGCTTCGACGGCCGACGTGGCGGGCGCCTTGCCGGTGCTTTACCAGGCCGTTCGGCCGGCGCTGGAGACGGCCCGCGAGAACCAGGTCCCGCCGCTGCGGATCGTCGACGGCATACTGCAGCAGAAGTTTACGGTGGAAGGCGATGCGGTGAAGGGGTTCCTGGTCCGTGTAAGCGGCGAGCAGCTCAACGATTCCGTGTGGCGGGTTGCGCTCGAACGGGGCGAAGCGCGGATTCTGGGCCCCGCCGCGCTGCTGGCGGCGATGGGCACGGTGAGCGACCAGTTGAACAACCGCGCCTGGGCGGCGGTGGTCGCGGACAAGGTGGACCGGCAAGCGTTGGAAGACGCCTTGTCGGCCGTCAAGGAAACGAACCGGGAGAATGCCTCCTGCCTGCACACGTTGGCGGCCGTTTATGCCGAGTTGGGCAAGACGCCCGAAGCGTTGGAAAATCTCCGCCGCGCCGTGGAGATTCGCGGCCAGCGGATGGCGGAAGAGGACTGGTACGTGCTAGGCCGCATCGCCGAGGATTACGGCCTGAACGAAGTTGCCGCCGGCTTGTATCGCAAGGCGCCGGCAAAGCAGTTGCCGACAGCGTACGGTATTTATGCGCTGGCGCAGCGACGGTTGAAGAAGATGGGGAAGTAAGTTTGCTCTCCCATCTTCCAGATGACCATGTGTCCGCGTAGTGAGATTGTTACGTTGGCCGCCGCCTGCTACAATAAACATAGTGATTAATCCGTTTTTGGTCCTTGTTTCTGCGTGTGCGCCCTTGGCGCGGGAGGATATTCGATGGCTTCCAGCATGAAAGACCTGGGTATCGACCGCTTGAGTCTTGATGAGCGGCTTGATCTGATGCATGAAATCTGGGAAAGCGTTTCGGAGGAATCTGGTTGCAGCATGTTGAACGAGGCAAAAAAACGCGAGTTGGAGAAGCGTTTGGCCGAGCATATCGCTTCTCCGGACGATGTTGTGGCCTGGGAACGGGTTAAGGCAGAAGCCATCGAGCGGGCTCTGCAATGAAGCTGCCGATCGTTTTCCGCCGTCGGGCTCGTTGGGAATTTGACGATGCCGTGGACTGGTACGAACAGCGACGATTCGGTCTGGGAATAGCTTTCCTCACGGCGGTGGAACGCGTTCTTGGCTAGGTCTGCGCGAATCCTCTCCGATATGCGATCGTCTTCGAAGACGTACGGGAAGCTCGCGTCCGCAAATTTCCCTACGCAGTATACTTTCGAGTGGAAGACGATCGCATAGTTGTTCTTGCTGTTTTCCACGCGAAACGTGATCCCAAGACGTGGAAGTTGTGCGCGAAGGAGCCGAATGAGTAGACACGGAGTGAGCTGGCGTATCTCTTCTTGCAAGAGGAGACGCCGCTCCTCCTCGATTTCCTCGTCTGCCAGTTCCTGTCGCATGAAGTGCTCCTTGGAGAGCCCACCGAGCTTGTCTCGGTCGGTGAATAAGGTTGGATGGCTAAGACCGCGCCTCGCCACCGCTTGTCGTCCGCCGCCTCGCAGCCTGGGCCGCCGGAGGCGGCCCAGGCTGCGAGGCGGCGGACGAGCATCGCACACGGGGCTCGTTTAGCCGTTCAACCTTCTTCACCGACCGAGACAAGCTCGGTGGGGTCGTTGCTACATCCCGCTGAAATGTTAGAGATCGGGCTTTATTCATTCCAAACCTATCGAATTCGAGAGGTTTAGCCACCCCAGCAGCATGCCATCCACCCACACGGGCGATCATTTCGGTGACTTCAACGAAATGATCCTCGATGCGGTGGCCGCTGTCGAAACAAGACAACTTGGCTTTCTCGACGACGGCCTCGAAATTGCGATAATCGCGCAACCGTCAAAGAATCGCCATCGGAGATCACGGCCCCATTCCCGCCGCCGGACCAGGTTGCTCGCCGCTACGAATAGAATAAGCAAGGGCTCGGTATAGCCGCCACGTCAGGTAATACCCGTCGCCTTCGCGGATGATGGCTGGGTCGCGGAGTTCCGTGATCGTCCGTTCCAGAGTTCCGTCGAAGTATGGATACGAGAAATCGACCGGGTTCCGGTAAGTGAAAGCGACTGTCGCGAGGGATGCCGGCATTTGGAGTGTCAGTCCTCCCCTAGCCGCTTTGGCGATTGGCGCGGGATCGACCTTCCACACCGCCCGGTCGTAGCTCACTAGGCCATCGCACTCCGACTCGGTGTCGTAGAGCTGGCAGAAGAACTGGCCGGTCATGCCCTTGGTATCCTTCTGTTCCCAAAGGTCGGTGTACAGGCGGACGACCGCCCGGGTGAACGAGGCTTTGGATTTCTCGTTGAGCAGCGGCATGCGTTTGCCCTTCAGCCCCATGCCCAGGGCGTCGATGTCGCGGCCGGTGACGGGATCGAAGGAGTGGTAGGTCCAGATTTCGCACGGCCAGTCGTGGCCGGGCGTGGCGACGCCAAAGCCGCCGTTTTCGCTGACGATGCCGATCTGGTACAGATTGGGCGCCGAGACTGGATGCGGTCCGCAGCTACTTTGCGATGCGAAACGTTGGCAAGACTGCGGTGCTCACTCGGGCTTCGGTGGGAGTTTGGGCCTGGGTTTTTCCGCTTTTCAATCCAGTCGGCCGGATAGTCTTTTTGTCGGTAGAGTTCCCGCATCCGCTGCTGGGCCAGTTCGGGGTTCTCGATCTCTTGGATGCGCTCCCCCCCCCGACCTGGGCCAGCCAACGCTTGAACGGTTCGGCTTTCGGGCTGGGGATGATACGGAAGGCGGCCTCCGTGTTGGCCGCTTCCGTCTTGTAACTCTTTCCGTCAGATGAGGTTAGGCAAGCCGTTTGTGGGCACCGCGGAGTCGAAGAACCTGTGCATGGGTGGAAACTCTTTGCACGGAAACCGGGAGACCCTGGAAACCCCCCGCCGCAAGGCGGGGGACGGTCCGAAAATGCCGAAGGCCGTACTACGGACATGCACGTTTCCAGGGAGTCGGACGGTCCCATAGTACCCGAGAAGCAGGCGAACAAAGCCGGCCCCAAGGCGGCGGCGGAGTCTGTGGAGGGAAGGAGGCCGACCAAGGGAAACGACATGCAAGTCTTACTCGCTGCGGACACAGCGCCGCGGAAAGCCTGGCATCGACATGCGTGGTGTACGAACGGCCAGTGGCCGGCTCGTAATACCTGTTCGCACGCCGACGCAAAGCGTCTCGGCCTGTTATAGCCATATGGGCCCTGGGCACGACGGGCACGGCCGCGGCCCCGGCACACGGGCAGGTCATCAACACTAACGAGCCAACGGGCGTCGGCGATCGGCATTACGAGAATCGCAGGACTCGCTTTCCGTCGTCACGTCCGTAAAGCCCGGCCATAACTCTGAGGGAGCTACGCCAAGTCCCTCCGCAAGTCGGAGAACGGTTTGACGTTGCGGGCGGCATTGACGCTTGAGCATGTTGGAAATTGCCGGTTGGCCTACGCCGATCTTCTTGGCAAGCTCTTCTTGGGTAATCCCGGCTTTTGCCATTGCATCGCGGAGGCGCGCGGCAAAGGTCTCCTCTTCTTGGTCCAACTCCTCCAAAACGGCGTGCGTTTCATCGGAATACTCGGCCCCAGATTTCTCCGACTGTTCCAGGTCCGTTCCCATTTTGCCGTCATGGGGATTAGGAAAGAGCGCGTCGGCAAGCGTAAACAGGGTCATATCGCGGTCATCGTCGTCCGTGTTCGGATCGTCGAGAATCACCAGCATTTCGCGAATCCCTGCTTGGATCGCGTTGCTGCATTCAAGGTAGGCGTGAAGAAACTTCGCTGCCTGGAGAATAGTTAGTTTTTCAATTTCAGGGGTCAGGGTCGCCATTGGTCTTACTCTGCTGACAGGATTTGCAGAAAAAGTTCAGGGGTTGATGTAGTACCGCTCGAATATCAGCATCCGCCGCTTTTAGCTCGTCAGCCATAACTCGCCATTTTGTTATGACAGATTCTCAGGTTGCCTCATTAGAAATTATCACAAAATAGCCCGATGGTCAATAGGGAAATTACATACTTTAGGAGAAATATCACTAAATGTACGCTTTGACCGGCAATTAACGACGTCGTATTTGACGGGATATTACGCATCTTACCTAGCATCGAAATTCGGTAAGTTCGGTGGCTGCCGACTTTTCCCTTCCTGTGGAGAGGGCGCAAGCCGGACAAAATGTCCCGGTATCGATGGGCAGGAGGAGGCCGAAGGGTGGCCCTGGCAGGGCATAAATCGGTATCGGCCGGCGGCCTAGCAGCGGAAGCTGCCACGCGGGAGGTCGAAGGCCAATAATGATCCCGGACCGGCCGGCCGATTTCCAGTCTCAGCCCATTCAAACGATCTGTACGACGAAATCGGTCGCGCCAACCGTCAGGCGGTCACCGTGCAGTAGGGTTGCCATGGCCCGGCGGACCCCGTTCACAAAAGTCCCCGAAACGCTCCCCAGATCCAAAACCGTCAGCAGCCCGTCCTGGGCGTCAATGACACACTGAAAATGGCTCACCCGACCGTCATCCAGGTGGACTGCAGCCCGGGGTTGCCGGCCAATAGTGGCAGGGAGTTTGCTGATTATGAACTTCTGCTCGGGGCAGGCTGAGTTGATCAAGGCGATGCACATGGCTCGTCTCCGGCGATGGGCGGCCGATAGCCGCCTGAAGTGTGGCAGGTACGATTACCGAACCCCTTTCGGTGTTCTTAATCTCATACGAGCCACTCCACGCTTTGTGACAAGTGCCGGAAGAATTCTCGCGCAGCCGACCTGAGACGTTGCTGGACGCCGCGATGGCCGACTCGCCTGTAGAGGGCAATCTCAGGCTGCTGTCGCGGCCGGGCATTGCCACGCCAGGGACTTTTCCGAACGCGTTCGGAAAAGTGAATTACCGATGGTCTCGAATACCCGACAGGGGACCGACCAAGGGAAACGACATGCAAGTCTTACTCGTTCAACCCGACTCCTTCCATCTGGCCCCAAAGACCGAGCACGGCTTCGAGATCGCAGATCGTCATCGCAGATACGGTAACATCCATACGATCATTCCTGCTCGTGGAGTGTCCGTGCCATCAACGCCGCAATCGCCTGCGAGTTCTCGCCACGTTGCAGAGCTAAGGCGTCGATGACTTTCTCCCGCCGCTCCCGAGGATGGTTCTGGCTCAACTTCCACTTCCCTTCGATTCGGGTAATTTCGATCCGAAACGCCACTATGGACTGGGCAAGCCTATTGACGAATTCGTCGCCATCTCGAAACCCCCAAGGTTCGGGCATCGACTTTTCGTGTAGCGCAACGAGGTCTCGCAGGATCTCCAGGGTTGTTTTGCCCTCCTCGACAACGTGGAGTATCCCGTAGACGTGGACAGCAACGTAGTTCCACGTCGGCACGACGTTCGCTGCTTCATACCAAGACGGCGAGATGTAGGCATGAGGCCCAGAAAAGACGACCAGCACGTTGCGATCTACGGCTTGCCATTGCGGGTTGGCTCGGGCCATGTGGCCGATGAGCGTCCCAAATGGTCCCGCCTGCCGGTCAAGCAACAGCGGCAGATGGACAGCGACAGGCTCGTTGTCCAGTCGGGACACGACGAGGCCGAAGTTGTGCTGCTCGAGGAAGTCGAACAGCTTAGTCAGGTCTGTTTCGGAAAAACTGGAGGGGATGTACATCGGCAAGCTCTTGTGGCACTACATTTGGTGAAACAGCATCTCCCGGTGGAAACGATTACCGGTCCTCGATGCCGCCGGCAAGTTTCTGTCAGGGACAATCTGGGAGGAAGGCGGCTCGCCTGCCCCCATTGCAAAGGTGCATTTGTTGCTCCGAAACCAGACATTCCCGAAGCGATCCCAATTGAAGATTTTTCCCAAACCGTTCCCGTTGAGGACAAACCGGAAGAGTCAGGGCTTGATTCGCCAAATGACAACAGACCCGTTTTCACCCACCCACTCCCGACCCGTTTTCCTGCCCGGCGCTCCCGCCCATGGCGAAGTTCCATGTCGCCCTAACGTGCAAGATTCTCACGGCTGCGGCACGCCTCGATCCTGCTTTGGGCTCACATTCGATGACCCGGAAAGAACGCATCGCCGCGGGTTGGCTGGTGGGGTTCGCGCCGAATCGCATCGGCGGGACGGTTCAATGCGTTCAGGACGTAGCCCGCCAGGACTACGTTCCACGGCCCATCTCCCTGAAGTTTGAAGTGCGCACGAAGGCGTGGACTTGCAGCGATGCCTGGATACGCCGCGTCAAGCAGGTGGAGTCCTACGGGTGGAATTCGTCCTTGGTCCGTTATGAGCAAATCAAGGCCCGCGAACCTGTACGCCTCAATGACAAAGCCCGCACAACTGAATTTCCAGTAGGTGACGGTCCCGTCAAGTTCCTGGAACGATTCAACGTGCGGAAGGACGCAATATTGAGCCCGCTTGTCTTGCCGGATGCCTGCGGCTTCATACTCCGCGGCGCGGTCGTCGATGAAGATCTGGATCTGAAGAATGTCGTCCGTCCTCAGCGCGGCCGTCCCCATGCTTTGTATTGCGATCGTTCCTTCGCCTGTTTCAAGCGGCGGACCCATGTGGACCAGCGGCACCTGGTCATTCCGTCGCAGTTCGCTCCTGTCGTCGGCGAACAAGCCAACGTGTTGAACAAAGTTCGGCAAGTCCTGCGAATCGTGGGCGGCGACGTCGTACCTGTGCGCGGGCACGGGCTCATCGCGGAGAAGTTGTGCCGGCATCCGCTCCTCCGCTGCTCTGCTCAAGTTCCGCCGCCAGCCTCTCCAAATTGCGTGCGCTGAAATCAGCCTTGCCATCCTGAAAACGTTGCATCAGGTCCCGGCTTGTGTTGCGTGCCTGCCGCGCCGCGAGTTCCCGGAACCAGCCAGCCTTTAGGGCGCGGAGTTGCTGGGCAACACTCGCTATCCTGTCGCCATTCAATAGAACGAGGGCCAAGACCGCGTTGAGCGCGGTTGCTCCGTATTTCTCCCGCGACAAGAGCCGGTCGTTGGCGTACACGCGCACCACGTCCGTGAGACACCAATCCAATTCTGGGAATTCTTGCTTGTCTCCCGGCGGATTGGCAAGCAGTTTGCGAAATACCATCTTACAGATCTCAAGTTCCACGCTCAAAGGCGCCTGGGCTTTGTGGCCCGCATCCAGCAGCGCCGCTACGCCCGGCAGGTCGGCCAACGGCATCGCTGCGACGTACTTCCGGATTGCGGAGCCCACCGCCACAATGTCCTGCGGGTCGTCGCTGTCACGGTACTCTTCGATAAAAGTGCGCAAGAGGGAATTCAGTTCTCCGACTTGCCCCGGCTCAAAGGTCATGGCCTCCGCTTCGATGACGAGTCTCCGCCTCCGCGCATCGCCTGTCGTTGCGTCTTGCAGTCGCTGCAAAAGTCCCCGAGACGTAAGCTCAGTCTCTTGGGCAGAAACTAGGATTACTGGTTCGGACATTCCTATTCCCTATCGGAAGTATACAAAGTGGCTTGGTGTATTTCCTGGGACGGCACAACGCCCCTAACCCTTTAAGTCTATAAGAGTTGTGGCCGTCCTGCAAGATGCTGCCATGAGCAGCATGGCGAGTCTCCTTGCTAGCCGCCTAATGGACGTTGAGAGGCAAGGTCGGTAGCCATACCCCATTTCTCCGGGGTTTCTTGGGATTCCGTTATTGGTGGGCCGGCGATTGTCCGCGCCAAGACCGGTTGCGATCTGTTCGTGCTCGACAAGGCCGACTTCCAGCGGATCCTGCGCGAGCACCCGCAATTCTCGGCCGGCGTCGCCAAGGTCGCCAAGGAACGCTACGACGTGAGCGCCAGCCCCCACGACTCCAGCCCGCGGCCGGCATGAGGCGGAGGCTACTTTGAGCCCCTCGCCTGCTCCAATTCCGCAACGAGCGTCTTGAAGTCCTCTCGCCCGCGGAGAGAATCGAGGTCTTTGTCCACCTTCAGGCGGGCGAGATCCTTGAACCCCTCGGCGACCGCCTGCCGCAAGAAGTCCATCGCTTGCTGGACAGCTTTCGCTTGAGCCGCCTTGTCGGCGCCAACACTCAGGCGCGCGAAGCCGCAAGCCAGATGGTAGCAGCACGCCGAAACGTCGCGTTGGGCATTGACATTCTTGGGGTCGGCCGCCGCCAGGCGCTCATAGATCGCCTCTGCCCGCTGGTAAAACTCGAGCGACTCCTTCGTGTTGCCCAGTCGGAGGTTGGCATCGCCGAGTTTTTCGAAGCTGAAGCCCAGGTCGCGCTGGGCCTGGGTGTTCTTGGGGTCGGCCTCCGCCAGTCGCTCGCGGATGGGCAGGGCCTTCTGGTAGTATTCGAGCGACTCTTTCGCCTGGTTCGACTGCAGCGAGACCGCCCCGAGTTTGTTGTAACTGATCGACAGGTTGCGTTGGGCCTCGGCATCCTTAGGGTCGGCCTCGGCCAATCGCAGGCGGACTTCCAGGGCCTTCTGGCAGAATTCGAGCGACTCTTTCGTCCGGCCCAACTGCCCCGCCACGTCGCCGAGTCGCTCGTAACTGACACTCAGGTCATTTTGGACCTGGGCGTTCTTCGGGTCCGCCTTGGCCAACCGCTCGCAGATCGCCAGGACGTTCTGGTAGAAGTCAAGGGCCTCGGCGGCCTTTCCCTGCCGCCGCGCCAGGTCGCCGAGACAGGTGTAGCTGACGCCCAAGTCGCGTTGCGCTTGGGCATTCTTGGGGTCGGCCTCGGCCAACCGCAGGCAGATCTCCACTGCCTTGCGGTAGTAGTCGCGGGCCTGAGTGGTCTGATCCAATCGCTGCGTCACGTTGCCGAGCCGTTCGTAGCTGACGCTCAGGTTGCGCTGGGGTTGGACATTCTTGGGATCGGCTGTAGCCAGCCGCGTGCGGATGGCCATCGACTTCTGGTAGAAATCCAGCGCGTCCTGTGTCTGACCCAACTGCATCGTAACATCGCCGAGCCGCTCCCAACTGACGCTCAGGTCATACTGGGCCTCCACATTCGTGGTGTCGGCGTCGGCCAGCAGTTGGCGGATCGCCGACGCTTTCCGATAGAACTCGAGCGCATCCTGCGTCTGGCCCGAGCGCCTGCCCATGTCGCCGAGCAGTTCGTAGTTGATGCTCAGGCCGCGCTGGGCTTTGGCATCCTTGGGGTCGGCCGCCGCCCGCCGCTGCCGGATCGCCAACGCCTTATGATAGTAATCGATGGCCTCCTGGGTCTGGCCCAACTGCTGCGCGATGTTGCCGAGGTTGACGTAGCTGATGCCCAGGTCGCTTTGGGCTTGGGAGTTACTCGGATCGGCCTCTGCAAGCTGCTTGGCGATCTCGGCGCCGCTGGCGTATTCTTTCTTCGCATCCTGCGTATTCCCGAGTACACGATCCACGTCGCCCATGCGGAAATAGGTCCAGACGAGCGTCTGATCCGGGTTGCCTTGCCGCTGGGCCTCCTGCAGCAGCGTTTGCAGGCGTTTGCGGGCGTTTTCCAATAAGTCCTTGCGCAGATCTTCCGTACCGGGGCGGGTTTCGAGCTTGGTTTGGATGCCGAAGACCATATCGTTCAAGGCATCCAGCGCCAGTTGGTACCGCCGCCGGGCCTGATCGCGGGCCGATTCGGCCAACTCGAAATTCTCAACTGCCGTTTGGCGGGCCGCTTCCGTCAAGACCTGTTGTTTCCGGATGAGAACGGTGCTCACCCCCAGGGCAATGGCTGCCACCGCGATCAGGCCGAAGGAACTGACCACCAAGGTCTTATGCTTGCGGGCCCACCGCGCTGCTTTGGCAGGCAATGGCTCGCGATAGGCCGAGACCGGCTCGTCGGCCAGCCAGTGCTCGACGTCGTCGGCAAGACCTTTGGGTGACTGATAGCGGTCCGCGGGCTTCAGCGCCATGGCCTTCAAGCAGATGGCTTCCAAGGGCCGGGCGATCTGGTCATTGACGGCGCGGGGGGGCAGGAATTCGCCCCGCTGCACATTGTGCAGAATGCTCTCCACGTTCAGGCCCTCCATCGGTGCGCGGCCGGTGAGGAGGCAATAGAGCGTCGCGCCCAGACTGTAGACGTCGCTGGCCGGGCCAAGTAGGTCCAGCCGCCCGGCGGCCTGCTCGGGACTCATATACTGCGGCGTACCAATCGTCGAGCCCATGAGCGTCGCCTCCGAGCTGCCCTGCGAGCTTGGCCGGATCGGCCCTTCCACCGATTCGGTCTTCAGCGCCGACGGGTCTTGCGGTTTAGCCAGCCCCCAGTCGACGACCAGGGTTTCGCCATATTGCCCGAGCATGATGTTGCCCGGCTTCAAGTCGCGGTGCAAGACGCCGCGGCTGTGGGCGTAGGCGATGGCGTTGCAGACGTCGAGAAAGCGGCCCAGGAGTGCGCGAAGCTCCACGGCCCGCTCACCGGAATCGAGGCGTTTGTCTGCGCTGCTGTGGAAGCGCGTCACGGCCTCTTGCAGGCTGTCGCCGCGGATGAAGCGCATGGCATAGTAGGGCCGGCCATCGGCATATTGGCCCAGGCCGTAGACGGGCACGATGCCTGGGTGCTCCAGGCCGCCGGTAATCTCGGCTTCGAGCAGGAAGCGGGAGCGGCTATTGGGATCGTCGGCATGCCGTTCCTGGATCTCCTTCAACGCGACCTCCCGCTGCAGTTCTTCATCGCGGGCCACGGAGACCTGCCCCAAACCGCCTTTGGCATGGGGACGAAGGATTCGGAACCGCGTGCCCGAGGAGGTGAAACTGCCGACCGACTGAAAACGCGTGGCGTGAGGATCAATCGGGGGGCGCGCGGCGGCGATTTGCACCAGCGATGCCTGCACTTCTGGGTCGGCAACCTGGCGGAGATCGGCCTCTACGGAGCCCAGGGAACTGACCGCGGCCAAGCTCTTTTCCGCGTCGTTCCCGTGCTGTTTGAGGTGTTCTTGGACCAGCGCCTCGAGGAGAGTGCGGCGGTCAGCGGCCAGGGCCTTTTGAGAAACCAGAATTTCTCCCAGCGGTTTGTCCTTGGTCAAAACCCAGGCGTTCATGGCCGTGACCAAGGCGTCCCGGCTGATGAAATCCATTTGTACGGCCAGGATGCCAAAAAGCAGATTGCGATCGTGACTGGGTGCGCCCATAAGTCCCTCGTGAAATCAGAAGATCCGGCTACGAGAATGATACGGGTCCGGAACGACCAATTCTAGCCCGACGGATCCGAAAAGTGGCCGGCCGATCCGGAAAAATGGCGATGTGAGCCCGGCGAAAGGCTGGTCCAGTCCGTTTATTCGCCAATCCTAATTACGAAGTCCGCCGCGGCTTTGTTCTGGGGGCGATAAACAGATCCGGCCTTAGAACTTCTGGTTCACGAAGAGGCGGAACTCACCGTCAAAACATCGATCGTCGGTGGCCGGTGTGGCGAAGCCCGCCGTAATGGTCGTCTTGCCGACGACGGCATGGGCGCCGACGATGAGATCCAGGACATTGAATTTGGCCGTGTTGTAGCCGATCGAGAAGCCGTTGGCCTGGACCGTGGAAGGGGCGTTGAGTCCGCCTGTATAATGGGTCTCGACGACCGCCGCCAATCCGGAAAACCGCTGGTCCGGATTGCGATACAGCCAGCGGCCAACCGCGAGGTCGGCAAAAATCAACGACTGATCGTAGATGTCGCCTATAGAGGTCAAGCCATTTCCGGTCAGATTGGCGGAGACAGAATCGCCGTTGGCGGCCACATCGACCTGCACGAAGGCCTGGGCGAACCAGTCATCGTTGGGGTTGACGAGCAAGCCGACATAAGGGAGCAGATGCGTCGAGTTGTTGGCAATCTTCATCAGTTGCCCACCAGTGGCAGCGCCGATATTGATATCCGGAGCCGTGGGCACGGAGATTCCCATTCCCATGCCCAGGGTCCAAGTATCTTCCTGCAGGAGGATCGCCTTGACAATGACTTGTATGTCGCCGAACTGCCCGGCCATGCCCAAAACAGAGTTATTGGCGACGATGTCGTTGGATTCCAGCACGCCCATGGGAAAGCGCATTTCCACGGACATGCGTCCATCGAGAAAAGTCTTCTCAAAGCCCGGGACGAAGCGATTGGCGTCGCTCGGCGTCGCCAATTGGGCGTCGTGGAAATAGCTGTAATCACTGAACACGCGGTCGGTGGGCAAGGTGCAGTCGTTATCCGCGAGCCTCTGCGCTCCGAAGAGACTAGCGCTAGGGCTGGGAGCTTGGAGTGCGAGGGGACGAGGAGTGGAGCTCTCCTTGCCGATCACAATCTGGAATATTGGGCCGCCTCCCATATCGCCGATCATGTTGGGCGCAAAGCTGGTAGCGACACTGGCCGCCGATTCCTCACGGCCTTCTTCAGACCGGTAAGCGGGTGTCGAGGGAGTCGTTTGCGCGTTATCCGGCGACGGGGCAACGAGAGCGCTTCCGTCCTTTTTTTCCTTATTTGCACTCTGGCCATCAGCGGGCGGCAGCGGCGCCCGGCCTGGAGGTGCGTCATTGGCCTGCACCATCGACACGGGCGAATCGTCGCTGCGCGCAAGGGCGGTCACGGCCAGGACGATGGCCAGCCCCCCCAGGGACATGAACACGTGCTGTGACATCTGTTTCATGGCGGTTTCCAACGATTAGGCAGACGTTGCTGAAGTCTAGGCAAGGGTGGCGGCCTTTGGGCATACCCCCTACGGCAACGCCCACCTGCCGCTCACAATTGGTCTAAGTGCTTATCGTGCAATCGATTCGGCTAGCCCGGATCATTGTCGTCATCAAGGTCCACACCACTTATCTTGATCGGCACAATCGTGGCGATGATACAATTATAAGAAAGCGAATTATTTACCAACGCTTTTGCCTGTATAATAGAGCCGTTTTGGTCTCGGCGCCTGACGGCCGGTCGTCGGGCGATTAGCAACTGGCGGCGAGAAGTTTGATGGGTGATTCCTGGCAGATTCGCATTTACGAACACCAGCGGCTGGTCCACAGTGAAACCTGCACGGGTCCGCTGGAAGTGGGCCGGCAAGTCATGGGGGAAGAGGGGCCGTTCAGCAGGTACTCCAAGGGCCCGTTCGCCCGCATGGTCATCGCCGAGATAAAAGTGACCGACATCTCGCGCCGGCACGTGTTGCTGGAACGCCAGCCCGACGGATCGATGCGGATTGAGAATCTCAGCGGCACCCTGCCTATCGGCATCGAGAACGGGCCTCCGCTGGAACCCAAGGGAGTTCGGCAGGCGGAACTTCCACTGGTGCTGTCCATCGGCAAGAAAGCCGTTCGCATCCAGGAGGTCGAGGCCACGGGCGGCAACGTGCGCGGCTTGGCCGACGTCACTGCCCCGCCTAGCCTGCAGTTTTCCTCTCTGCAAAGGTTTCCCGGTCTGGGCGAGCAATCGACCACAACCGCTGAGATGAACAGGCAAGTGCTGCATTGGCTGCAAACTTCCATGGGAGTCTTTCAGAGTGCGGCTTGCTCGGCCGATTTTTTCCAAAAAGCCGCCCAAGCTGTGGTCGACATCATCGGCCTGGACACGGGCCGGGTCCTGCTCTTGGAGCACGACCAATGGCAAACTCGCGCCTTTGCCTCGGGCGGGCTGCAGATAGGGGAAGACGATTGGCGTCCCAGCCATAGCGTGCTGCAAAAAGTGCGGGCGGAAAAGCGGACTTTTTGGGAGCTGCCGAGCATCGCTGCCGAGCAAAAGGGCAGTTTGATCGGAGTCACCGCGGTCGTGGCGACGCCCCTGCTCGCCGCCGGCGGCGAGGTCATCGGCGCCGTCTACGGCGATCGCCGGCAGAGCGGCAAGCTGTTCGCTCCCGAACTCATCAGCGAGGTGGAGGCGATGCTGGTCGAGCTGATCGCCAGCGGGGTGGCGGCTGGAATGGCACGCATGCAGCAAGAGCAAGCGGCGCTTACGGCCCGGGTCCAATTCGAGCAGTTCTTCACCCGCGAGCTGTCCGAGCAACTCAGCCTGAATCCCGATTTGCTGGCCGGGCAGGATGTGGAAGTTTCGCTGCTGTTTTGCGATATCCGCGGTTTCAGCCGCATCAGCGAACGCCTTGGCCCGCGGGGGACGGTGCAATGGATTGGCGATGTCATGGGCGTACTCTCGGACTGCGTTCTCGCCCATGCCGGAGTGTTGGTCGACTATATCGGCGACGAACTCGTGGCCATGTGGGGAGCCCCCGCCGCGCAAGCGGAGCACGCCCGGCTTGCGTGCCTGGCAGCCATCGACATGCTCAAGGCGGTGCCGAGCATCAATCAGCGATGGAGCACGACCCTGCAAGAGCCCATGGCGCTAGGAATCGGCGTCAATTCCGGAATTGCCCGCGTGGGCAACACAGGATCGCGTCACAAATTCAAGTACGGTCCGCTGGGCAACACGGTCAACCTTGCCAGCCGCGTGCAAGGCGCCACCAAGTACCTGCGCTCTCCGATCCTGGTCACGGGCTCGACGCATTCCCAACTCGGAGCGGGTTTCTTGAGCCGCCGTCTTTGCCGGGTGCGCGTGGTGAATATCGTCGAACCGGTGGAACTCTATGAATTGGCGATCTCGGAGCAATCCGGCTGGACCGAGTTGAAACAAGGCTACGAGACGGCCCTGGCGGCGTTCGAGCGCCGTGAATTCCGCTCCGCAGCGCACGTCCTGAGCGGTCTTCTGGAGAAATGGCCGGACGATAGCCCGTGCCTGCTCTTGCTATCGCGCGCGGCCACGTGCCTGCTCGACCCTATCGCGGAATTCAATCCCATTTGGGAATTGCCGGGAAAATAGGCGCATCACTTGTGGTCTGTAGCATAGGCCCCGCCACCACCCTGGGCATGCGCGCCGTGCCACCATTTCAGGGCGACGATTTTCGGCAGTAGGCCGCCGTAGTCCCAGCCCCAAGTGCCTTCATTCGCAGATCTCGGCTGGCCATGCAGAGCCGCACCGCCGCCGACATAGTACCCGCGGTAGTTGGGCGTGTCGGAAGGCTTGGCACAGTGCGAGACGACAAGCGGACATCCCGCCCGAACATGGCTTTCGCAGGACGTTTCCGCACAGGGCGCCGGCGCTTCCTCGGCACAGCGTCCGCTGACGACGAGAGTGAAGGCAATCACGAGGATCGATAGCAACCAGCGTTTGTTTGCACACATCGCTACTTGTTCCGCGGGTTGAGGTCGAACTGCTGGTAAGGCAAACGGACGCCACGATAGAAGAACTGGTCGACTCGTTTTGACGAGAGCGGATCGAAGCCGACAACCGAGGAGTAGGTGACCACGTCATCTTCGTCGACCCCGTCGCCGCTGGCTCCGAACCCGCCAGCGAGTTTCCCGGCTAGGTAGACCCCTGCGGAGCCCGGGAAGAAGACGACGCCATTTTGATTATTGGCGTTCGCCGGCGTAGTCACCTCGCGGAAATTGCTGTCCGGATCGAAGGCCGCGTAGGCAAGTTCGCTCGTCGAATTCTGCATATAGACCGAGGCCGGCAGGGGTAGGCCTGAATCTTCGCCGGTTGCCGGGTTGATGCCCGGATCGTTGAGGCTCGACCAGGGCCCGGGCGTGTTGCCGACGCCTTCCGGGTATCTCGGTTCGGCCAGATAGCTGAAGGTTCGATTGGTGAATGCCGTGCCGAGGGGAATACCGGCCAGTTGATCGCTGGGCTGCAGGTTCGAACTGTCATAATAGGCCGTGTTACGGGCCTTGGCCACGGCGACGTCGAGGGAAAACACGGTTTCGTTCGGCATGCAGTAGAGACCCAGGATGTTTCCGTCCTGGTCCGCGACGCACAACACCATGCTCGGCGTGCTGCCCAGCGGCAGGCGGATCTGCGAGCGGTCGAGATTGGCTTCCGTAACTCCCTGATCGATGATGGTCGTGACGTTCGCCACGGTGAGCGGTGACGATCCGTCGGGGCTCACGCGGGGAGCAACAAGCCATCCATAGGGTACCGGTTGCGCGGCGCCGACCAGCGAGTACGTTGCGTTGCTGGCCGTGCCGCCGGGGCTGACAAGGGCCCCTTCGTGTTTCACTGCCAATGGGCCAAAGTAGTTCCCGTTGGCGCCGAAGTCGTCGACGGTGATGCCTCCCAAACTGATTCCGCCTGGAAGGAAGGGTATATTGAACGAGTTGGGGAGTGCGGGCACGCCGTTGATTTTGCCCACCGGAAGGCCCGCGCCGGTGCTTCCGCCTACGGCGGCAAACGCCATCCATTCGGCCTCCTGGCAGAGCGGCGAGTTCTCTCGCTGAACCTGCGTCTGATTGGTGCCGGGCAAGTTGTTTTGCTCATAGGACGCGTAGCCGTTGGGGCCAGGGAAAAACACACCGATGCCGCCGACACAATCGTTGCTCTCGTAGATGGGAACACCGCCGGGAAGGGTTCCGAGCCCGCGCGGTTGGGCGCTGGGCAAGAGTCCCGACGCCTGGCCATAGGAAATCATCGCATTGAATCCCGTCACGAAGGTGGGCGTATTGAATCGCCCCGGATTCATGAGGGTGTCGCGATTTGTGCCCTCGATACCGAAAAGGTCGGCAGCCGGCGTGTCGGCGACTCCCGGCGGAAAGTAGCCGCCGAGGCCGATGGGAGCCACGAATCCCGGTCCTTCGGCCGTCGGGTTCGTGCTTTCCGGGCTGGAGTCGACCTCGCGCTGCGTGATCGTCGATTGACTGATAAACTGGATGGCTCGCGACGACAACGGCGAACCATTGGGAAAATCGCTGGAAAACAGGGCCGCGGTCCGCGCCTCGGCAACCGCGCCGTCGATCGCAAAGACCTCCTCCGCCGCGCTCGAGAATGCGACTCCCTTTCCCACGCCGACGCCAAGGATATCTCCGTCCCGATCGACGACGGCGATGATCTCCGCTTGCGTGTTGGCTGCCGCGGCGGCCCGTTCCAATAACTGCGTCACCTGAGCGGACGAGAGCAGCGGATCAGACAAGTACATGGCCGTCATCGCCAGGCGGGGCTCAAGCGATTCCAAACAGAGGCGTCTCCGCGCAGTTTTTCGACCGTTTCTCATCGCCATGATTGCAACCCTGGAGGAAGACCAGCCGACAGCGAAAGAAGCCAACTTTGGCCCATGAGTTGTTTTCCAAGATTGAGACGTGCAAAGCCCGGCAGGGAATTGTCCGATATTACCCGATCTATCGGTTATTCCGATTTTGCACGTTAGCTCGCGCGAATGCCGGCGGCCCGATTGCCTTGGGACCCCGCCAGGTTGCCGGCATAATCGATACGGGCAGCAAGGTCACAGCGATCAGCGGAATCGTCAAATTTCGAAAGGTTTCGGCAAAGCCCTCATCTTAACTTGAAATTGTGGCGGGTGATTGCTGACAAGGGCTCTGCAGGACGCTCAGAAACAATACTCTTTACCGGGCACGCCGATTTCCATGTCTGGCAGTTCCAGCGCCAGCAATTCCTCGACGATCTGCTCAGCAAACGACGGCTTGATATGAATGGCGATGATCTTGGCCGGTCGGGATAGCTTGCAGACTTCCTCAGAGAATGTCCTGGGCGTCAAGTGTTTTGCGATTCGCGCGAGTTCATCCATGGAATTCGGGAATGTTACCTCCAGGAAAACCGCGTTCAACATGGGCAGTGCATTGGCACGGCGCCACAGTTCCTCGGTGGGACCGGTGTCGATCGACAAGGCGACGGCCACGTCGCCTTCTTCGAGGAGGAAACCCATCGTCGGCACGGCGTGATTTACCGGGATGGGGGTAATGCGCACGCCGGCGATTTCCAAGGGTCGGCCCGCGTCCAATGTGGCGAGATGGAAAAACGGCTGTGAATTCAACGTTTCATGTATCAAATCGGGCCACAGGCAACCATTGAAGACATGCTGGCGGAGGGCATTTAGCACGTACTCGCTGCCGTGGATCGTTACGCGATTTCCGGCAAACTCCTCGGTGTTTTCCAGAAAAACGGGCAACGTAGCCAAGTGATCGATGTGGCTATGCGAAAGCAAAACATGCTTGACCTTGCGCTGAGATTCCAAATCCAGCGAAATCCCCAGGCTTCCGGCGTCGATGGCGAAGGTGTCGTTGATCAAATAGGAGGTCAGGAACTGAGGCCCTGCGCTACCAGGCGACGACGTTGCTGATGGAAGAAGTCTTAGCTTCAAAATAGGGATCTCCTCCGGCAATGCGCCTCCAGTGCGCATCTATCGCCGGTACACTCTGACCGGGCTTATTGGGATATTGCGGCTCTTCCGGTTTTAGGTGCAAACGTCGCAAAACGCCTGCTGGAGTCCCGCCTTTAGGCGGAATTACCGCCTAAAGGCGGGACTCCAGCGCGGTCGCCCGTCCAGTTTGCACCTAAAACCGGAAGAGCCGATATTGCCTAACATTCTACGGTCCGCCACGTCCGCTGGCCAGCAGCAAGCTCCTCCCACAATACCCACTTTGTCGTTTGCAACAGTTTTGCGTCGGAATACCATCGCAAGTTGGGTGGCGCGATTCTCTTTCGAATAACCTTGTTCCGTTGATAAATCCGATACAAAAGCTAATGTCGATACAACCATCAAAGATCCCCACTGACGGTTTACGGAATTAGCACATACCAGGCGGTAAGCGGGCACTCGTCGAACTCTCGATAAGAAAAGACGGTTTTGTATGCCTTGCCATTCTAGGGGTTTAAAAACAATCGCCCGCTTTCATCTGCCGGTGGTATTCGTCCCCCTGCTTGCCTCCGCCTGGTTGATCATGGGCGAATTGGAAAACTCGAATGCCGAGGTGCCCGGCGGCTTTCCGGCGTGTCTCAACGCAGCTTGGGCCGAAGATGAAAATGACACATCATGGGTCCAACTCGCGGCTCTGATAAGCAATCTGCCGCCAAACTCCGAAGACGTGCGTCCACCGATCCTCCGCGCGCCCTTCGGCGAGGTCGGAACGCCGTTGTTGCCGGAGTTGGAGCAGCCCCAGCCGCTGTTTCTGCAACCCATAGACGCGCCGCTGGGCTACACGGGGCATAGCAGCGTGCTTCCCAGTGAGAACCAACAAACGAGCGATTTTGTGCCGCTTGAAGATCGCTGGAGATCAGGCTTTCCCGCCTGGGATCGATACGGCAATGGTCATCCACCCGTTGACGACTATCCCTACGTGGAAGGACACTGGTGGGACTCCTATAACCAGAACGTCCTCAAGGGCGACTACCCGATCATCGGGCAGCACACTTTCCTGGAAATCACGGCCTCGGCGGAAACGCTGCTCGAAGCGCGGCAAGTTCCAACTCCGGCTACCGGCTTCGGGAGCACGTCGAATCCTTTTCAGAGCAACTTCATTGGCAACGGGAACCAGTTCTTCTACACCCAGTACTTCAGGCTTGGCGCGGACCTGTCGCACGGCGACACGGCCTTCAAGCCGACCGACTGGCGAGTCCACCTTCAGCCCGTTTTCAACGTCAATTATTTGTCGGTCTCGGAACTCGGCATCGTCAGTCCTGACGTGAATGACGGGCTTTCCCGCGGCCGCGACTATTTTGCCCTGCAAGAATGGTTTGCCGAAATCAAGCTCTCCGACACGAGCCCGTATTACGACTTCCTTTCCGCGCGGGTCGGCTCGCAGCCCTTCGTCAGCGATTTTCGCGGATTCATCTTTGACGACACGAACCGCGCGGTTCGCTTGTTCGGGACGCGGCTTTCCAACCGCGAGCAATTCAATGTCCTTATTTTTGACCAACTCGAAAAAGACACAGACAGCGAACTGAACACGTTCAATGATCGCGGCCAGTACGTGCTGATCATGAACTATTACGTGCAAGACTTCGTCGTGCCGGGCTACACCGCGGAAGCCAGTTTCCACTACGATCACGACAAAGCGACCGTCCATTTCGACGAAAACGGCTTTCTGGTCCGGCCCGATCCGGCGGGCATTTTCCAGCCCCACCAGATCGACGCCTATTATCTCGGCTTTGCGGGCGACGGACACATTGGACCGATCAACGTCAGCGACGCCTTGTACTACGTGTTTGGGCACGACAATATGAATCCCCTAGCGGGCCGCCCGGTGCAGATTTCCGCCGGCATGGCCGCCTTGGAGTTGTCCTACGATCGCGACTGGGTCAGATTCCGCACCTCATTCCTCTATGCGTCCGGCGATCACAACATAAACAGTGGAGCGGCGACCGGATTCGATTCGATTCTCGACGATCCCAACTTCGCCGGGGGCAAGTTCAGCTACTGGCAACGCCAGCAGATCGGGTTGCTCGGCGTGAATCTGGTCAATCGTTTCAGCCTTCTGCCCGACCTTCGCGCGTCCAAGGACGAAGGGCAGGCGAACTTCGTGAATCCCGGCCTGGAACTAGTCAATTTCGGCATGGATTTCGACGTCACCCCGAAGCTGCGCCTGATCAGCAACGCGAACTTCCTCTGGTTCGATAGCACCAACGTGCTGGAGCAATTCGTCTTTCAGGACAAAATTCATCGTCACATTGGCACCGATTTGAGTCTGGGCGCCGAATACCGCCCCTATTTGAATAATAACTGCGTGATCGACGGCGGCATAGCCGGCCTGATTCCCGGGCAGGGCTTCCATGACCTCTACGACAATATCGACGGGGGGGTGCGCACCCAGCTTGCCGGGTTCGTCGATGTGACGTTGACTTACTAGGATTGCCTTGCAATAATCCCGCCGCGAGACTTGAATTAGAGATAATCCGGAAAGGTGGGAAAAATCGCGGGCCGGATGTGGTCGAACGCAGCAAAGACCCGCCAATTTCCGGCGTTTTGTGGTGGGTCTTCGCTGCGCTCGACCACACCCGGCAGCTTCTTACTGAGTGCAAGGATGGTGGCCAGTGCCTGGGAGCTTTTCGGCCTGTCTTCGTGGTTGGCTTATTGCATGTCTTTCCTCATGCCTGGCAAACATGGCCATCGCAGAACCGCATGCGGACTATACGCCGGCAGGGAATTCCGCCTTGCCGGGCGCTTCCAGTTACGATCTACTGCGGCAAACAGAAGCGGAAGCGGCAGGCAAGAGCCAGGGTTGCGTGCGCTGCCACCAGGGCGTGAGTGACATGCACAGCAAGCGCATTGACGGCAAGCCCATCGTGCGGCTCGGATGCACCGATTGCCACGGCGGTGATCCGCTCGCGACAACCGTCACGAAAGCCCATATCCAGCCGAGATTCCCCGAGGCATGGCCCCCCTCGGGCAATCCGGTCCGTTCTTATGCCTTGCTGAACCATGAATCGCCGGAGTTCGTGCGGTTCTTCAATCCGGGGGATTTGCGCGTCGCCGCCACGACTTGCGGCGGTTGCCATCCCCAGGAAACCCTCGCCGTCCGCAAGAGCATGATGACACACGGCTGCATGCTCTGGGGAGCCGCGCTTTATAACAACGGGGCCGTACCGAACAAGCGGCCCGGCTATGGCGAGAGTTATAGCATGAACGGCGTGCCGCAGAGAATTCAGAATGTTCCGCCGCCGTCGGCCGAGGAAATGGACAAGCAGGCGGTGCTAGCCTACCTTGATCCGCTGCCGCGATTTGAGATTTCCCAGCCAGGTAACATTCTTCGAATTTTCGAACGGGGCGGGAGGTTTCGGCCGGAAACCGGCATCCCGGAAACCGAAGACGATCCCGGGCGGCCGCGCACGCGGCTCAGCAACCGCGGTTTGGGCACGGCCAATCGCACGGATCCGGTTTTTCTCGGCCTGCAAAAGACGCGCTTGCTCGACCCGACGCTGAATTTTCTGGGAACCAACGATCACGCGGGCGATTACCGATCGAGCGGGTGCAGCGCGTGCCACGTGATCTATGCCAATGATCGCTCGCCCGTCCATTCGGGCCCCTACGCCCGTTTTGGCAATGCGGGTACAAGTTTTTCGCCGGACTCGGCGATTCCGAAAAATTGCTCCGGGCATCCGATCGCGCACCAGTTCACGCTCTCCATTCCCAGCAGCCAGTGCATTGCCTGCCACATCCATCCCGGAACCAACGTCATGAACAGTTATCTGGGCTTCATGTGGTGGGACAACGAGACCGACGGCGAATTGATGTATCCTTCCCGGCAGAAACACCTCACTGCCGAAGAACTGGTCCGCGCCCACATGTCCAATCCCGATGAGTCTTCCGCGCGGGGCAACTGGTCTGATCCCGAATTCCTGGCACATGTCGCCGATCTGAACTCGCGCGCGCGACACACCCAGTTCGCCGATTTTCACGGGCACGGCTGGGTGTTCCGGGCGGTCTATAAGAAGGACCGCGCTGGCAACATGCTCGACTACAAGGGCGACATCGTGCCGGACGTCGGCACGGACAAACTCATGGCCGCCATGGTCCCGGCCAACACTGTCGAACGGCAGACCGGCAAGCGTCGTGAAGGGGTTCCTGTGCATCTTCTCGACGTCCACCTGGAACGCGGCATGCACTGTGCCGACTGCCATTTCAGCCAGGACAGCCACGGAAACACCAAGCTCTACGGCGAGGTCCGTGCGGCCATCGAGATCCGCTGCGAGGACTGCCATGGATCGGCCAGCAAGCGGGCAGAACTGGTGACCACGGGGCCCGCTTCGCCGCCCGGAGGACACAACCTGGCAATCCTGAGAACTCCCTTTGGCAAGCCGCGATTCGAACGGCGCTGGGAAAGAGGGCAAGAGAGAGTTTATCAGAATTCCGTCGTGGAGCCGGATCTTGGCTGGGAGGTCGTGCAAACCGCCGACACCATCGATCCGGCCAACGACCACTACAACGTCCGCTCGCACATGGCGAAGACTGTCGGATTCGGCCCCGACGGCAAGCTCACGTGGGGAGGCAAACCAGGCGAATGCCAATGGGCGCATCAACAAAATAGCATGAGCTGCATCGCCTGCCACAGTTCCTGGAATCCGAGCTGTTTTGGCTGCCATCTTCCCCAGCGCGCGAATATGAAGATGCCCAGCCTGCACTTCGAGGGCGATGTATCGAAAAACTACATCTCCTACAATTTCCAAACCCTCCGCGACGACGTGTTCATGCTGGCCCGCGACGGCAATGCAACGGGCAACCGGATTGGTCCGGCGCGGTCCTCCTGTGCGATCCACGTGGGCTCGTACAACGCAAACCGGGAATCGATTTACGTGCAGCAGCAGACGATCTCCGGCGAGGGGTTCAGCGGCATCGCCTTCAGCACCAACGTCCCCCACACCGTGCGCGGCGGGCTGCCCAAAGGCGTCGCCCTCGGGCCGACGCGGCTCGCGCGGCCCGGCACGTTCGAGACCAAGATGTGCAGCGACTGCCACCTATCGAAGTTCGAGGACAATAACGCAATCATGGCCCAGCTTCTCATGCAGGGCACGAACTTCGTCAACTTCATCGGCCGCTACTGCTGGGTGGCCGCGGGCGATCGCGGATTGTATGCTGTGGACGTGACCGAGCGGGACGAACCGCAGGCCGTCATCGGCAGCAGCCTGCACTCGCTGGCTTACCCGGACGATTACCGCGAGCACGTCGAGCACGGCTTCATCCTTGGCAACGCCCACCACCATCCGGGCCAGGACATCAGCGACAATGTCCTGCACGCCTTCCGCAAGAGCGAGATCCTGAGCCTGCAGGCCCGCGGCGAGTATCTCTATGCCGCCTGCGGCGAGGGAGGGCTGCGCGTCTTCGACATCGCCTTCATCGATGACAAGGCCTTTTCGGAACGAATCACGACCGCGCCCGTGTCGCCCTTGGGGCAACGCTTCTACGTCGCCACAAAGTACGCCACCGCGGTCGCGTCGCCGGCCACCATCGCCCCCGACCCCACGCGCACGCATCGGGCGGAGAATCACGAGCAGAAGGTCGCCGCCATGTATGGATACCTGTACGTGGCCGACAAGTACGAGGGCCTGATCCTGGTCGGCGCGGGGACGCTGCTCGATGGAAATCCGCTGAACAATTTTCTTAAACGCGACGTGACCTTCAACCCCGGCAATCTGCTCTGCGGAGCGCGAAACGTCACGATCGTGGGGGCCTATGCCTATGTTTGTTGCGATGCCGGACTGGTGGTGGTGTCTGTGGACGATCCGACGCATCCGAAGGTCACCTGCGTGATCGGCAACGACGCCCTGAAATGCCCGACGGCCGTGCAGGTGCAGTTCCGCTTCGGATATGTTTGCGACAGCGAAGGAATCAAGGTTATCGATACGACGCGTCTCGACCAACCGCGAGTCATTACCGCCCTGCCCCTGGCCGAGGCCCGCAATATCTACCTGGCCCGCACCTACGCTTACGTAGCCGCCGGCCGGCAGGGGTTGGTGATCCTGAATATCACCAGCCCGCCCCGGCCCGTCGTAGACCAGGTCTACAACGCGGACGGTTGCATCAACGATCTCAACGACGTCAAACTGGGAATCACCAACGCCAGCGAGTTCGCCTACCTGGCGGACGGATGTAATGGGCTGCGCGTTTTGCAGTTGACTTCGCCGGAAACACCCGGTTCGATCGGGTTCAGTCCGCGGCCCGCGCCCAGATTGATCGCCACCTTTCCGCTGCCCAAAGGAGGGCGGGCACTGGCGATTTCCAAGGGCGTGGACCGCGATCGCGCCGTCGATGAGTCGGGCAACCAACTGGCCGTTTTCGGCCGCATTGGGGCGCGGCCCCTGAATCAGGAAGAGCAGCAGCGGATGTACCTCCGCGACGGCAAGGTCTGGCGGGTCAGCGACGATCCTTTCGACACGGACATCTACCGGCCGATCGTTGCGCCGCACGTGCAAATGCCGCCGCCGACCGCTCGGGAGGCGCTTCCCGTTCCGCCGCGGGAGCCCGTTCGGTAATCGACGGCATGCGTACACAATATCAAGTAGGTCAGGCCGACATGGGTACATGGTCGGCCTGACCTACGGGCGTTCGACATCTTGGCGGGTAGTTGCTTTTTTCATGCGCCGAAGTTGAATCGAGTTGACACACGCTACCGACGGGGGATTTTTGCCCTTCTTGCCCGAAATCAGTTTTCGTCTCGTTTCTTGGCCATTTTATACCACGACTAATGGGATTTGCCATCACCATCGGACTGGTATCGCATTTTAAAACACTGGGGAAAACGCGGGGAAAACATAGGTCTGCACTTCTTCGGGTGGAACGTATATAGAAGACAGAGGGAGGGCAAGAGTGGGCAAGATTTCTTGCCCGCGGGCGATAACTGGGCAAGATTGTTTGCCCGATTGTCCACTTGCATCATCTGTTCGCGGAATCCGTGACATCCGCAAAGCGTCGCCTCCGAACCAAGAATGCTTTTTTTCGCGGTCCACTGCGCGCGGTCCACTGTGTACCTGGACTTTCAGGGCCCGCACGATTCGTCTTTCAGAAATCACTGGCGTGTACATGCAAACGTGGAATGCGACCCCGCGTGATTGTGCGGTCCGGAGAGGAGCATTGCGCGGCGAGCAGGGCGCAATCCTCCAAGCGGCGCGGCTGACGAGGCCGCGCCTTCCTTGCGCGACGCGCCTCCGCGGCGCGTCGCAAAACCAAATTGTCAAAGAACAACAAATCGTAACTATCCATGATTATCCATAATTATCGGTTAATGTCAAGGGGCGCCGACCGTGTTTTCCTTTTCCGCCGCGCCGTCTGCTCCTGCGCGGTCGCCCTATCTGGTTTCCCAGCAAGGTGTTTCGGCGAGTGAAAAAATTGCGGCAGGGGGGGAAATTTTCCGCCGGATTCGTCAGCTCCTACAGACGGCGGCCAGAACGCCGCGCGAAAACACGCCGTAACCCCATTGCCCGCAAAGACTTGAGGACATGATGGGCAGTCTACAACACGAAAGTACGTCAGTCAAGCGTCGTGCGATACCTGGGATGGCCGCTGTTCAGCGGTCTCCGGATCGATCATACCGTGCGTAATCTGGATGAACTATATCTTTCTTTCCCCCATTTTCCTTTCCCAAAATGGTCCGGCCGTTCGCGGCTGTTGCCGCTCATTGAGAAGAAAGGAAAATGAGGGAAAGGAAGATGCACGCGACGATGATCGCCTTCATCGACATGCATACGCACGTCTGCCGCCGGGTCCGTCGGTGGCTGTGGCGGAAGTTTGAGTCGAATGGACAAAGATACGACCAGTTTCCCGACAGCTATCTGGAGCGTGAGCTTGGACTGCTGAACATTCGCAAACTTCCCCGGCGCCACACGTGGGCGAAACCATGAACCTTGTCCGAGAGCCGGATGCGGTAAATCCGCCCGTCCGGTTCGATGAGCGGGAAGTGGAAACGGAGCA
>CAZTPX010000035.1:0-71052 GCA_964615095.1 uncultured Planctomycetaceae bacterium
TCCAGTGCATGTACGCGCCGGAGTTCGGCGGGCACAGCGAGAGCCTCTGGATCGAGGCAAAGTAAGAGCGGGGAGCAGGGGCAAAGAAGTCCGAAACAAATTCAGCCACGGATGGAACACAGATGAAACACGGATGCGCATCCGTGTTTCATCCGTGGCAAACTTCCCGTTCTTGGATTTGTTTCGGATTTCCTGTTCCTACTCTCCGATCTCCAACCAGTCGTCCTTCTTTTCGGGCTGCGCCGGCGGCGGCTGTCGGTAAACGACGATGCGAAGGAAATGATAGGCCAACAGCAATGCGAAGGCCCCGCCCACGGCGGCCAGAAAACCAAGCGGAGAGATTGGATTGGAGGGGCCGCCGCCTTGAATCCAGGATAACAACCCCAGGCCGATGGCACTGCCGGTGATTCCCAGCGTGAGGGTGGGCAAAGAACCCGCCGGCTTCTCCAGCGGCAGGATCACGCGGGCCAACAAACCGGCCAGGCTGCCGAAGCCGACCCAAATCAGCACGACTTGTACCCAGCTTTGGGCGACAGGGGAGAGTTCGGGCATGGGAGCCTCATCCAAGAAAAATCGCCTGCGCTGCTGACGTCCCGACCGAGCTTCCCACGGGGTGCTCGATCGCGGACGCCAGCCGCGCAGGGTGCCGTCCCCCCGCCGCTCGGATCGGCCGGCGCACTCCGCGTTGTCCCCAAACACGCGGCCTAGCACCGGCGTCTCTTCACGGCATTCGGCAGTAAATCGTTGTTTCGGTTATTGCCAGCAACCGCAGGTCTACCGCTGTTGCAGTTGTTCCTGCGAGACGGCCTTCTGCGCAGCCGCCTCTTTAGCCAGCGGGAACTGCGCGCCCGGCGGGAAGTACTGAACGTCGTCGTTCAAATAGTACGGACTGGGGAGAGTCTGACCACCGACGTCAACCTGGCAGCCAGTCAGTCCCAGAACCGAAATCAATCCCAGGCCGAGCAAGCAAACTCGCCAGCCGCCGCGACCAGTATTGGAGGCCGTCATGGGCCACCTCCGTGGGTGAAACTTGGGGGGTTCTCGTGATTGGGAGACGAAATGCTCCAAATCATGCAATTCTATGCAAATTGCCCGTTTTAACCACGCGCGATTATTCGTATCGACCCTACAAGCGATCTGTTCGATACAATCGGCACATAGGTTATCGTCTAGCCGTTCGTTAAACTTTAACGCGCGGGAGGTTTTCGGGGGCCAGACGTAGAAACGTGGCACTGCCTACCACTCGACCGAGATCGCGGCGGTGGTCATCCCCGCGCCGACGGAGCACAAGACCAGCTTGTCGTCGCTGCGCAAGCTCCGCTGCACGTCGGTCAAGGCCAGGGGAATGCTGGCGCTAGAGGTGTTACCGACGTTCTCCACGTTGAGGAAGAAACGGTCGAAGGGGATGCCGCTGCGCTTGGCGGCGGCCTTCAAGATGCGGCCATTGGCCTGGTGCGGAATGACCCAGCGGGTATCTTCCGGCTTCCAGCCGCTTTCCGCCACGGATTGGCGGATAAGAGTGGAAAAACTCTCCGTGGCAAAGCGGAACAAGGCGTGCCCATCGATGCGGATCCAGGGATCGACGCCGTGCCCGTTGGGCAAGAGATAGCCGGGGGCCTCGCGACGGGCCATGCGGATGCCCCGGCTGTCGCCGCCGATCTGTACGTGGCGGATGCGATGGCCCGTTTCGCCGCCGGAAATGATAGCCGCCCCGGCCCCGTCGCCGAAGAGGAAATAGGCGTTCCGATCGGCCGCGTCCAAGAGTCGCGATTGCATCTCCACGCCCACTGTCAGCACGTGGCGGGCCAAGCCCGAGAGGATCATGCCGCGGGCCATGGCCACGCAGTAAAGCCAGCCGCTGCAGGCGGCGTTGAGATCGCAGGCCGGCACGGTGGGCAAGCTCAGTCGCTCCTGGAGGATGGCCGCCGTGGACGGGATGGCCATGTCGGGCGTGGTTGTGGCCACGAGGATCGCGTCGATATCGCGGGTGTCCAGGCCCGAGTTGCGAATGGCCTCCAGCGAGGCCTTGAAAGCCATGCCCGAGGGACGCTCGTCGTCATCGGCCCAGCGACGCTGGCGAATGCCGGTCACTTCGTAGACGTATTGGTCGGTCAGTTCCGGGAAGCCTTTCACTAATTCGGCATTGGTGACCACGCGCGAGGGCAGATAACCGCCCACGCCCTGGATGACCACACCCCCGCTACGGCCGCGAGCGGAGGCTCCCGGCCCCGCGATAATGGCGAGCGCGGCGGCATCGTCCCGGCCGGCCGCGGGCGGGATCCACTCCCGCATCGACGGGTCGCTGGTCTCGATTTCCAGCACCGCTTCAGTCAGCGGAACCGTCTCACCTTCTGTTCGCAGGACGCGGATGACCAGCCCGGAACAGGGGGCTTCGAAGTCGAAGACCGACTTGGCGCTATCGACCTGCGCCAGGATTTGTCCGCGTAGAAAGCGGTCCCCTTCGGAGACACGCCATTCGATGATGGTGGCTTCGGTCTCGCTTGCCCCTTGGGCAGGCAAGTAAAGCGGCATGCGAAAGGGGATCGCCTCCATGAAAGCCCCGCTAAGATTCCTATGCGAAACCGCGAATATTTACCGACAATGGATGTTCGAACTCTAGTGACGCGACCTGACTAGGACTTATGCGAGAAACCACTCCGTAGGGCGGACCTTAGTCCGCCGTAACGGACTAAAGTCCATTCTACGGTTGTTTCGGCCAATTCCTAGCGCTGTGTTATAGACCTTTATGCGGCCTTTCGCAATCGTTCCGGGGCAAGAATCGCCGAAATTCGCTTGCGGATACACTCCTGATTGGGGCGGCAAACGGTCTCCAATTCGGGGGCGAAGGGGATCGGCACGTCGGGTGTGGAAATCAGTTCCGGGGCAGCCTTCAACGCTGCGAAGCACTCCCGCGTCAACAGCGAAATCAGCCGGTCGCCCAGCCCTTGTGTCTCGCCCGATTCCTGCACGACCAGCAACCGACCGGTCTTGCTGACCGACTCCGCAATCGGCCCAATATCCAGCGGCTGCAGCACCAGTGGATTCCAGACCTCGATGGAAGCCTCCGACTGCGCCGCCGCGGCCAAGGCGACCTGGACCATAGCGCCCGTGGCCACCAGCGTCAGATCGGTTCCCTGCGTGTAGCGCCGCGACCGCCAGACGGCCTGCAGGTTGCCGTCGAAATCGATGTCGCCGCCGCGGCTCCAGTAGAGGAGCTTGTGTTCGAAAACCAGGCACGGATTGGGATCGTAGAACCCAGCCAGCAAAGCTTCGTAGGTTTCCTGCGGTGTGGCCGGATAGAGCAGTTTAAGCCCCGGGAAACGGGACCACAACCCTTCGAACTCGCCGGAGTGAAACGCGCCCACCGTCATGCCGCCGCCGCAGGGCAGCCGCACGAGCATCGGCGCCGCGCAGCCGGTGCGGAAGTACCATGTGCCGGCGTTCAATCCAAGTTGTGTCACGGCCTCGGTCGAGAAATCGGCGAACTGGAATTCGATGATCGGCTCGGCCCCTAATTGCGAGGCACCCAGGGCAAATCCCATGATGCTCGACTCGGCCAGGGGCATGTCGATCACGCGGGCGCTTCCGTAGCGCTCGACCAGGCCCTTGCAAGTTTTGAAAGCCGAGCCGTAGGCTCCCACGTCCATGCCGGCCAGAAACGCCTTAGGCTGGTTGGCCAGCAAATAGTCGAGGGCCATATTGACGGCATCACCGTTTTTGACTCCCTTGGCCTGAAATGGTTTGGGCCGCAGCCGAGGCCGCTGCAATCGCCCCGACTCGAGCACTGCGTTCTCTTCCGCCAGCAGGCCCTCGTCTTCGGTCAGGATTGCCGCTTCGGCATGCACCGGCCATTGGCGTGGCGGCCGCGGCCGGCCGACGGCCAAGGCGCGGGCCACCGTTTCGCGGATTTCCGCATCGATGACCTCTTCGATCGCGGCTATCGACGATTCATGCAGCCCGCAGACTTCGGCCAGGCGACGCCGCGTGAGGTGGACTGGATCGTCCTTTCGCCAGCGTTCCATCAACTCGGCAGGAACATAAGTGCCCTTGTCGTAAGCGGCGTGACCGCACAGCCGCCGCGTGTCGCACTCCAAGAGGAAGGGCAGCGACGACTCTTCCATCGCATCCAACGACTGGCAGACCGTCGAGTAGACCGTCCACGGGTCAATGCCGTCGATCGACAGGCCGGGGATGCCGTAGCCGATTGCCCGGTCGGAGAGCTGTCGGCAGTTGTACTGCATGCTGGTGGGAGTGGAGAAGGCGTAATGATTATTCTCGATCAGAAACAGGACCGGAACCTTGTGGACCGAGGCAATATTGAGCGATTCGTGGAACTCGCCCGTGCTGGTGCCGCCGTCGCCGATGATCGTCAGGCCAAAGACCTGCTCGCCGTTGCGGCGCGCCGCCCAGGTGCCGCCCACGACCAAGCTAAGCATCTTGCCCAGGTGGCTCATCATGGGAAACCGTCGTGCGGCCGCATCGCCGTGGTGAACATTGCCCTCGCAACCGTGGGTAGGGCTGTCGGCATTGGCCACGTACTGGCAAAGGAGTTGATAGGGGGTAGCGCCCAGCAATAGGTGTGCGCCCAAGTCGCGGTGCAGCAGCGATAGTACGTCGCGGCCGGGCCGTAGCGGCATCGCCATGCCGATGGTCGTGCCCTCATTGCCGGCACTGCTGGTGACTGTGCCCTTGACATATCCCTTCTGGAACAGCTCCAGCAAGCGATCTTCCAGCCGCCGGGAACGAAACATCTGCGGATAGGCGATGTGGTAGAAGGCTTCCTGCCCCAAGCGATGGGGCCATCGCACAAGTTCGGGCGTATATTGGGCCTCTTCGGGAGGCAGTGGGGCGATTCTCAGCGAAGCCGGACTACACCCGCCCGCGCCGACCACTTCGTGTTGGTCGGTGGCCGAGGCATCCATGCCAGGGTTGTAAATATGTAGTGCCACGAATTATTCCGATCGTTCCACCGGGTGGACCCCATAATGGAGTGTCGAATTCTAGCGTGGCATGGGCCACGTGTCACGGGCAGTTGGCGAGGATTTGCCCCCGGAGGATTCTCATCGGGGGGGGCAGGCAGGCAGACTTTACCGAAAAGGCACGTTTTGTGCGACGGTTGCGACCCGAATAATCGGAAGGAAAGAAGTTTTTCCGATGCATACCTATTGCCTGTGCTCCGTCCGGGTACCGTGCGCAGCATTATCGGCGACGCCTGATTGACCCGCCAGCGACAAAAGACCCGCAGTAGCACGGAATTCACCCGTGGGATTTCCGCAAGCGACGCTGATTTACCCGTCGGCGGCAGAGACGGCATAAGCCAGAAAAGCGTGCTTCCGGGGCGTTTCTCCCGTCTTAGACTGCCCGCGGTTGCGGCTGACACTAACCCGAAGCGTCAGCGAGGTCCTAAGTCGTTACCTCGCTGACGCTTCGGGTTAGTGTGGATTGTGGCAATCTCAACCGCGAGCAGTATAGTCGTCACGACCAACCAGCCGCATAGGATTAGGCAATTGAAGGAATTTAATATCACGTACCGAAAGCAGCGAACCGTCCTGAGCAGAAATAGCGTCCGATTTCCGCTTCATCTTCCGACTTTTGCGCAGGCCAGTTCCGGCCTACATGAAGCTCATGCGCATCGTTCCTTGATCAGCGTCGCCAGCGACTCGACGTTGGTCCGCTGCATGCGGGCCAGCACACGCTGCCAGCGATTGGCAAAACTGCCGTCCTCGCCGCCCCGCTCGCGGGGGAACAGGTTGTCATAGGCCCGACGGCGTTTTCCGTACTCTTGCTGGATCGCGGTGAATCGCTCCGCGAAGGCACCGAGATAGGCGGCGGCAAAACAGTTGGCATCGGCCACATATTGCTTGCGGCGGACAATCGGCCGGGCGTAGGCGGCGGCGAACTCCTGCAAGTCGCGGAGGTAATCGACGAAGGTTCCCGTCTGGTCGGCAACCACGATCTCGGTGGGAATGCCGTCGGGGCCTTCCAAGACGACCTCGTCGCCATCGTCGAAAAGCACTTGCCCGTCCAGCGCGCAGCGGCCGACGATCATGTTCGAGGCGGCAGCCCTGCCCAGCAAGCGGGCGAACTGCAAGGCAAAGGACGGGTCCTCGAAGCGGCAGGTGGGAATCTTGTCGCTGGCGATTCCGCGGATGTAATCCCGCTGGAAGTAAGTTGTCCAGATCGTCGTGCCGCGGTATTCGCCCCGCGGACCCTGGTATCTCTCTGCCAATCGCCGGGCGGTGACTTGCCGCGGCATGTTCATGCCCAACTGCCGGCATCCCAGTCGGCGATCGAGGATGTACTCCGTGTATTCGTCAGCCTGGAGGATGGCGTCCAGCAAGCTCTTGCCGTCGTTGAGGTGCTCGCGCACGCCCCATTTCTGCATGCGGACGATGTTTACGATCTCCTCGTCGGCCCCCTGCAGCTTGAAGGCGGCGACAAAGACGTCGCGGCGGCCGAAGAACATGTTCCGGCGGGAGAGGGAGCCGACGACCCGCCCGATGTTGATGTACTCCAGGTCACCGTGCTCGCGGACGAAGTTGAAGATGATCCCGCGACACTTGTCGTCGCGGAGGCATTCGAGTTCGGGATCGGCGTTGCCGGCCGCCGCGCCGTCGAGAATCGGGTCGAACACCAGTTCGCCCTCGTCGATGTGACAACCGGGCAGCCACTGCACCTGCATGAAGAACTCGGAGCTCATGCCCAGCAAAAGCTCCTCGGAAACCGCCTCGTCGGGCTGGCCGAGCAGCGCGGCGTACATGTGGCTCCGCCACTGCACGCTCTCGCGGTCGTCGCGGCGGTACTCGGGGCTGACGGCCGCTTCGAACTTCCGCCGCAACGCATCGAAAGCCGACCGCAGCGCCGCGGAATCCATATTCTCGAAAGCATACTGGCGAATGTCGTCCGCGCCGAAACGGTCGTCGGCCATGAAGAAGCCGATCTCGGCGGCCCCCAGTCGATTGAACCGCTTCGACAGTTCCCGGATCTCGATCAAGTGCCGCCGCAATTCGCCGTCGTCCAACGATTCCAGGCAGGCGAACTCCTGGCAGGTGAGGAAATGCGTTCCGGTGACCCGGTCGTAATAGTAGATCTCGCGACCGCCCACGGGCACCTTGGAGGCCGCAATCATGTCCATCATCTCCTGCACCGACTGCGGCAGCAGCGCGATCCGCCAACATTCGCCCTGGCGCTCGACGGCCTTTTGCACCTTTTCGTTGCGGACGTTGAGGAACTTGATGCGGTGCTTGGGAATAATCTCCTGGAGCACATCGTCGGCTTCGAAGGCCAGCGGCATGTTGTCGAGATCGGGCCGGATCAGCACGCCGCTGTCGTCGAACACCAGGTCCACCGAGGCCTCCCACTCGGCCAGCGATTCTTCCTGCGACATGGGCGGCTGCCCGGCGGCGGCCCGCGCGCCGGCCAGCATGTCCACGTACGCCATGCGCTGCGTGGCATGGATGCCGGGCAGGGTCACGATCGTTCGCGTCCGCGGAAAGACGGTTCCGATGCGGGACCGCAATTTTCCGCTGGGATCTCTTGCCAGGGGGTGATCGCCGATAATCTTGGGAGCCATGCGTGTTTGTCCTTTGTCAGTCCTGAACGGGTCCCCAGACGGCTTCCATGAGCCGGTAGATGTCCGGCTCCGCCTCCTTGAGTTCCGCGCGGTTGAAAGGGAAGAAATCGTTGACGCCGAAATAACTCTCGGTCATTTCAGCAAAGAACTCCTTGTGATCGGTCAGGCCATAGTGCGGCACGTGCCCGCCGGTGACGAGCAGCACGGCGCTGCCGTGCCCGCTTTTCTTGTAAGCCGCATAGGCGGCGAGGATGCGGGCCTCCTCAAAGCCCAGGACCTGGTCGTGGTAGGCATGCGCCAGCTCGTGCAGGACGCACCACGGCTGCACGTTGATTTGCCGCGGGGCGAGCAAGTCCGCCGCCACCGGAATGTGGACGCAATGCGCCAGGTCGCGGGCGTAGCCGTTGTCCGCCAGCCACTGGGCGCTGGGATGATACTGCATCGACCGCAACTTTCCGTGCGACATGTCCAGCACAATCGTGACGGCGTGGAGTTTTCCCAGGCGATCCGGGCGGACCACGGCGTTGATGTCCGCCAGCTTTCGCTCCAGGGCTTTCAAAATGCGGCCCCCCAGCGCCTCGTGGGGCGGTTGGAGCAATCGATCGTCAATGCGCACCGTCCAGCCCTCGATCTTCCGGACAGTGCGTGAAACTGGTTTCGGATGATCCGCTTCGGCGGCGCGTGCGTGTCCGGCAAACAAGAGGCACACGGCCGGAACGAGCAGACAGAATTTTCCGAAGATCATGGGTTGCCTCATTTATGGCTCCGCCCGAACAGCATGCTGATCAAGCCGATGATGATGATTATCAGGGGAATGGAAACACAGCCCAAGGCCACTCGCATGTCTTGCCAAATAGTCCTGTAGAATGGATTAGCCTCCGGACGCCTCCACCGCCAGGGAACGAAGAAACCCAGGGTCGCCGGCGCTGCGTGGGCGGATGCCGACCGCCGCGTCACTTGTCTGTTGCCCGCGGACGCCAAGGGATGGCCGAGTACGATCGGCGTGGAACTCCGCAGCCGGCTTATGTGCCGAGGCGGCCGCCGAGGCGGCAGCGAAAGCCCCAGGCCGGAAGCAAGTTCCGTCGAGGCCGGCCGATCTTGCTCGGTCAGCGTACACAAGGTCGCCGGGTCCAAACAGAAGAGGGTCCGCAAAGCCGTCGCATCGCCGCGGGTACACCAAGCCGCCCAGCGGCGCTCGAGCAGGTCGCGGCTCCAGACCGACGGGGGATCGTCCGGCGGAAGGCCGGAGTCCATGATCAACAGTTCCACCAGCAGCATGTCGCGTCCGTAGCGGTCCGAATAGGGCGCTGCGGAACCATCACCGTCGGCAGCCGCGGCGAGCAGGTCCGGCGGACAATAGCCCTCGGTGCCGTACGTGCCGCCTTCAGCCACCGTGACGGCTTCATTTCCCTTGGCCGCCGCGGCCACGAAGGCGTCGAAGTCGATCAGGTACAGGGCCGGTTGATCCGGCGGGGCTTCGATGTCGATCACGATGTTGTTGGGCGACAGATCGCCGTGAACGATGCCCTCCTGTTCGAGCACCGAGAGGGCCAGAACCAAGTCGCGCACGCACCGCCGGCGGAAGTCGTCGGGGAATGCGACCGCATTGTCGTGGATGGAACCCTTCAACTCCAACCAGGTCTTTCCGGGAACGGCCCGCGCCAAGCAGCCAGCAAAGTCGAACGTGGCTTCCGCGGGGCGGCCGGCATGTCGGGTGTCGCCCCAGACCATGGGGGCGGCCGCCAGTTCGGGCAGCCAAGTGTGTACTTGCTGACCGATCAGCCATGCCGTCCGATCGAGCCGTTTTTGCGTCGGGCGAGTGAAAAACTTCAAATAGGCGGCGACCGCCTGATCGTAATCCAAGAGCGGATAAGCCTTGCCTTCTGCGCCCGAACGCCATGGGGGCTGGCCGGGCTGCTTGGGGTTGAAGTTCTTGAAAAAATAGGTCTCGGTCCCAATCGTCACGAGGCGGCCGGCCACCTCCTTGGCCTGCATGTTGGTCAGCGTCAGGATGTCCGTATTGGGGATGTTCGACATGTTGAGAACTTATTTCAATGACACACGAATGACTGCCAGCGTCAAGTTATCGTCGAAATCCTTGGGGCGCCGCTCAATCGCCTGGGCGACAAATCGCTGCGCCGGGTTCGCCGCGCCGGCGGCCGAAAGGTCTTCCAATTCATCCAAGAGCGTCAACGGGCTGGCGCCAAGCCCCCGTCCAATGCCGTCGGTCGATAGCGCGCAGAGAAACGGCCCGTCGACTTTCTCAACATGCCAACAATCGAAGTCGCGCGGGCAACGCTCGGCTGGGCCAAGGGCGTAGACCTGGTGGCTATCGAGATCGCAAGCCGCCAGGATTCGGTCGCCTATCTGGGGGCTGATTTGCGGTCCGCCGTAACCACGCCAAAGTGCCCCGCCATCACCGACCATGGCGATACAAAAACGGTCCTCTTCCAGCCAGGCCAGCGTCAGTGTGGTCTGGAAGAGTCCGCCTTTTTTCAAGATGTACTTCCAGGTCGATGGGAATTGATCTTCCGGACAGGATGCTTCCGGATCGCTGGCCAGGGCGTCGGCCAAGCGCCCAATCGCCAGCCCCGCCTCGTTGAAGGCAAGCTTGGCACGGTCTCTGGGCGTGGTCGCCCCGGTCGTCTCGATCAACGCGCGGAGAGAAACCCAGCAGGCCAGGGCCGCGGCACATTCCGAACGGAAGGAGTTGGTCAGCCCGTCGGCCAGGGCCACGACGAACTGCGGTTGGCGGTTGCCCGTTGTGGCAGGCCGCCAGGCCAAGGCGTAGTCCTGGTTGGTCGCCTTGTCCTGGTCTGGCGGCCCGAAGTCGCAATGGATCGATGCGGAAAGCCGCCCCGCGCGAAAGCTGCCGGAGCCGACGATCAATTGCCCTTGTTGGGCCAGCCAAGCCCGACTTTGGCCCAGGAGGAGGTCGAATTCGGGGTGCCCGGTGCAAGGCAAGTCCGTTTCTGCGCCGTGGCTCATGGCCTATCCCTGGATTAGCTTGATGACTTTGGCCACGTCGGCCGCACGCGAAGCGCCCGAGCTGCCCACCGAAGCAATGAACGCCGCAAGCGCCTGGGTGTTGGTGATGTGGACGTAACACTCCGGCGAAGCGATCTGACGCAGCATCTTCTCATCGGGATGCTCGCCGCCGACCGAGACGCCCGCCACGGCGATCACCACGGGCTCGCCGTCCAAGTTCAGCCGCTTGATTTCCTCGGCCACGGGCTGCGGACCGGAACCGACATTATGTTCCCCATCGGAGAACAAGAGCACCAGGGGCAGCGGATGCTCGCCGTGCTCGGGATGCTGTTGCAGGGCTTGCATGTAGGGTTTCAGCCGCATGAGGGTAAGTTCCAGCGCGGCGGTGATGTCGGTCTGTCCGCCTCGGCCGTCGATGGAGACGCGGTCCGGATCGATCCTGCGCACGGGGGTCATGGTACACAAAAGGTCGACCACGGCCTCGTGGTCGAAGCGGATCAAGAGAAACTTGAAGTACGAGCGATCCAATCCGTCCGGCCCCCGCGACTGGCACTCCATGAGCATCTCACGGATTCCCTGGGTGGCGGCCTGGGCCTTTTCTCCGGCCATCGAGCCGCTATTGTCCGCCAACACGCAAACCAACTGCGGCCGTGACTGCCGCGCTACTCTGACCATAATAAAAAGACTCCAGGCTACCCCTATTGATTGATGGTAACCGCCTTTTCCTGACCATGCAAGGGTGGGACGCATTTCGCCTGCCGGGGGAAACCACGGCGTTTGCAGTCCGACAGAGCGCGCCTTGATCGTGTCCCCTCTGGCTACAGGTCCAGCGTTGTGCTATCCTCTTGACATGACCGACACTCAACAACCCGACTCTTCCGCCCCTGCCCTCAGCCGGGCAAGACGCGCACATGGTGGCATCCTTTGTTGGTGCGGATGCTGGCCTTTGCTCTGGATCCCGCGTTCAAGGTCGAGCAGGATGTGTCCGTCGGCAGGTTGCCGTTGCGCGTGGACATTCTGCTGATTCGCCGGGAGGGGGGACAGCTTTCCGAAGCTGCGATGCGTGAACTGGCCGAGTTGTTGCCACTGCTCAACCGTTTCACCTTAATCGAATTCAAGGGCCCGATTGACACGATGGAGCGCGGCGATTTCGCGCAGTTGGTGGGCTGTTCCTATCTGTGGCACAGCCAGCAGAACGGGCCGATCCCCCATGAGGAAGTCTCGCTCATTGTCATGACGCCGGCGGTCAACGACATCCTGCGTGACGAACTGCGACTCTTGGGCTGCGCGGTCAGCCAGCATGAACTGGGTATTTTTCGAGTGGTTGGGCTGCCATTTACCACATGGTTAGTTGAAACCGACGTGATGGCCGAGCGCGGGCAGCCCGTCCTTTCGCTGGTGAGTCGTGTTTTTTTGAACGACCGCCGGAGTATAATAGAGAAGTTGGCGGGGCGGGGTCAGGTGGCCTTGGCCAACTACCGCTACATGGTGCAACAGGTCAGACAATTCCGCAGTGAGGAGGATTTTGCCATGCAACAGGCAGTTTCAGAGAATCTTGAGCAATTCGAAGAAGATCTCTTTACCAAGATGGTGGCGGAGGCTACCGTCGAGCAGCGGTTGCGGGGGCTGTCGCCTGGAGAGCGGCTCCGCGGGCTGTCCCCCGAAGATCTTGTTGCCGCCTTGAGCGACGAAAGGGCCGCACAGCTTCGTGAACTGCTGGAGCGGAAAGAACGGGGCTAACCGCCGATCGTTGCGATTGTCACTTTGGCAATTCCGCCCGCAGAGTGACCACGCCCCAAGCCGGCACCTCGATCGACTCTGGGGCAACTTTCAACGGCTGCTCGCTGGCATCACTCTGCCAGACGGTCTTAGGCCCGGGCTGGGACCAGGTGAGTTTGGCCACTGCATCCTTCCCCGAAGCGCCGTACAGCCGCACGATGAGCGCCTTGCCGTCGTCGCTGGGTTTCAGGGCGTTGACCAACACGCCGGCCGGTTCGACCAGCAACCGCGCCGCTGCCGGTTTCTCTCCGCGAGCGGGGGCCACGATCAGCGGCTGAGTCGTTTCCAGGCCGAAACGGGCGGCGGCAAGGGCGTCGTACATCCCGTGTGGACGCAAGTAGTAACGGAACGTTGTCTCGCCCTCCTGGTCAGCCCGATAGTTCGTGTGCCAGTGGTTGTTCATCACCCAGGAATATAGCGTCGCCGAGGGTCCGATGGTCTTCATGTAGGCATCGGGATTCGGCTGGCCGCGGGGAAGATTGGCCGTCAGGCCGCCCAGTTCCATGAGCGGGGCGTCGGCCGTGACCCAGGTCACGCCGTATTTGTCGTTGGAAACATCGACCCACCGCTCGACCGAGAACCAGTTCTTGCAGGCTCCTGGAATCTGGTCCTTTTCCGGCTGCCCGACAGCGCCGGGGCTGTTGATGCGGACCTCCGCATGAGGGACGTTGAAGGCAAAGCCGAAGTGTACGCCCTCAACCGCACGGACGGGCAGCTTATCGACCATATCGATGATCTCGACGCGGTCCAGGCCATCGATCACGCGGACCTCGCGGACGAGCCGCTTGCAGCCGGGGGCGTCGGACTCGACCAGCAGCGAGGCCACCAGCGGGCCTTTCTCCTTGACGGTTATCTTTGCCGGTCCACTGGGCTTGGCGTCTTTCACGTTGCCACCGAGAAGATAGATGTAGTTGTTGATTGGGCCTTTGGCCAACTCGGCGGCTATGCCCGAGTGTTTTAGACTTGCGATCGCCCCGGTGGCAGCGTCCAACTTCAGGCTCACGGTTGGCGATTTCAGCGTGACGCCTTGCGCATCGGCGTCACCTGTCGTCAAAGCCTTCGAGTCAAAGGCGATCTCGAATCGCTTGCCCGAGAAGGGCGGAACATCGCGGGCCAAAAAGACCAGTTCACCCGTGTTAAGAAATTGTGAAGGCACATGCAGCCCTTGTTCGTCTTTCACGCAATTGCCTTTAGTTCCCTTGGGCAGCGTAACCAACTCCGTCCGCGGCCACGACGACGTATTGAACGCGTCCACGGCGCTCGTAGCCCCACCTTTAGGTGGCTCTTCTGAATTCCCACTAGAGCCGATACTATGTGCATCGACGATCTTCTTCACAGTTTCCGCTGCTTGCCGATCAGCCTCCAGCGCCAACGCCTGCTTGGCCTTCCGGTTGAAATTCCGGCTCAAGCCTGTGCCACGAGCGCCCAGTGCCTTTTCCAACAATTTCCGCGATTGCCGATCGGCATCCAGGGCAAAGGCCTGCTTGAATTTCCACTGGGTCTTGACGAAGGGCAAGTCGGGCTCGCTGATGCTGTTATAAGCGCCCCACGTATGTTCGCTCCACAAGGCGACGTTCTTCCAGGCTGCAGCGTATTCGGCGGCGGGAAAGCCGGCCGGGTTCAGTAAGGCCCAAAGCGTCTCGCTTTGCAGCAGGCGATCGGCCGAATGGCGGTTCAAAGCCGTTTCCCGAGCGCCCGACGCGGCGCCGTCTTCCCAATACGGTGTGAGGTCGCCGCGATAGGTCGGCAGCTTGTCGCCGTAGCGCTTCTCGAATTCGTGAAACGCCTGGCTCGTCGTGGCGATGATCAGCCGCGGATAGGCGTACTTGGCGTTCCAGTCGCGCACGGCATTCATCACGGCTTCATCGGGCGGCCCGTTATCGCCCTTGGTCCAGCGGAGTTGCACGATGTCGTAGGGGTATTTCCCTTCATCCAGACGGCGGAAGAGGACCGGCAATGCTTCCATGAGCGTGGGAAAGCCGTGGCCGATCGAGTAACCGCCCTGCGCGCCCCAATACAGCACCTTCTCGCGACCGGAGGGCGACTGCCAGTAGAATGGTCGATATTCCCATTGTACCCGCACGTAGCCGATGCGGTCGCCGTCCATGCTCCCAGGGTTGGCGTTGGGGCCGTTGGAAATGTACTTGACGCCGTTTTGCGCCAAAGCTGGCACCACGCCCCAAGTCAGTCCCGGCACGTCGCTGATCGCCATGGAATCGACCTTCACGCCGCAGCGGCGGCCCAGCGCGGTGGCAAAGGTAAACTGCCGCACCAACTCTTCCCCGCGGCAAACGCCCGTCAACAGATTGGCATACATCGCATCGATGCCGATGTTGCCTACGCGGACGGCCGTCTCGAACTCCTTTTCTTGCTGGGGCGTGGCGATCGCGTGGAAGTCCTCGTAGGGCATGAGCACTTCCAGGTTCCACTTGAACCGTGCCCCGGCCGGATAGTCCTTGGTCTGGCGAATGAGTTCCAAGGCCCGCAGCACGTTGTGGGCCTGCTTTGCGGCGATATTGGGCTGGATGTCGGTATAGCCGATGTCGTTGTGCGAGTGCATGAGAATATAGACTTCCCGCTTTCGCGCCTGTTGCAGGCTGACTTGAGTCTGCGCCACGGCCTGCGCGGCGATCGACAAGCTCACGGGCAATACCGTCTCTTTCTCCACCGGCGGGACGCATGCCTCGCTGTCTTGCAACCCGGCCCGAAGATGGATCCGTTGCACAAGCTGGTCGCCCACGCGCAATTCGGCGTCGGCCGGCTGGCCCGCATGGAAGATCCGCAGTACGACCGGCTGCACCATTTTCCCATCGCGCCATACCAGGCAGTTCCGGGGGGCGTCGACACTTGGCCAAAGAAGATCCTGGACTTCGGCGAGGCGGACGTCCGCAGGCGCCAGAAAACGTACCGCGTCCCACAATACCCAGGAGCCGGTTAGCGTGGTGATGGCGACGCGGTGCGTGCCAGGTTTCAGAGTCCCGGCCGGCACGTCGACATGAATCGCGTAGGGCCGGCCTTTGGACGCGTCGCCAAACACGGAGGCATCGCCTCCACCGGGCGGCGTTTGGTACTCGTGCGACAGGCCGTCAATTTCCACACGGAGTCGCGGCGGGGCCATTGCCTGCGTATCGGCAAAGTACAACTCCAGTCGGCAGTTACCTTGCGGCGCGGCCGCCAACGCGAAGAAAATCTCGAAAGTCTGCGGCTTGCCTGGGGCCCAACTGCCGTCGATCACTCCCGGCTGCACGTAAGGCCAGTCCTGCTTGGGATCGGAATGGCCGACAATAAAGAAACCTGGCCGGTGGTAGGCCCTGTAGTCTTTTGGCCCCAGGGCGAACTTGGCCGTATCGCGGTCGGGCTTTCCGATTTCCCAAAGGGCGTGTTCTGCGGCAATGGCGGTTGTGGCGGCCCAGAGGAGGAATAGTGCGGGTACCCAGGATTTCATGCTTGGCTTCCTTGAGATGGGACGGACGGAGGAATCAGTCGACAAACCGGAAACTGGATCATAGCGTTAGGCGGCACTCGCCGCAAGTATTTTCGCCGCTCCCGGGCGAGATTGACATGCGGACTCCGCCGAGCTTTAATATAGGTTCCGCCTGTGCCCTGCCTTCGCTTCCCGCCTTTTTTCTGACAACGCCTTAGGGAGACGCACTTGCTTTCCCATCCCGCCCCGGTAATTCCGCGAAAGAACCACTGAAGGAGCCAACCATGTCCCTTTCCTGCGTGCAATTTGTGGCGGCCAGTACGCTCGTGGCCCTCATGGGCGTCATGGCGCATGGCCAAACGCCGTCAAAACGTATCGCTGCAGCGATCCAGCCGTTCGTCGATAACCACACCATCGCCGGGGCCGTGACCCTCGTGGCCGATAACGACAAGGTCCTCCGCCTCAATGCGGTCGGCTATGCGGACGCGGCGGCCAAGAAACCGATGAGGCCGGATAGCCTTTTTTGGATCGCCTCGATGACGAAGCCCGTCACCGCATCGGCCGTGCTGATGCTCCAGGATGAGCGTAAACTTTCCGTCGACGATCCGATCGCCAAGTACCTTCCGGAACTGGCCAAGCTCAAGACGCCGGGTGGCAAGCCGGCGAACCTGACGCTCCGGCACTTGTTGACGCACACGTCGGGCATGGGCGAAGCCACAACGCAGGAGTCGAGGGCCGCGCGAACGCTGGCTGATTTGATTCCGCACTATGCCGAACGACCGCTGCAATTCGAGCCGGGAAGCAAGTGGCAGTATTGTCAGTCGGGAATCAACTCGCTGGGACGGATCGTGGAAGTTGTCTCCGGGCAGTCGTTCCCGGATTTCCTGCGGAAGCGCTTGTTCGAGCCACTGGGCATGAAGGATACGACCTTCTACCCGAACCGGGAGCAAATGACTCGCCTAGCCAAGTCCTATAGCTCGGCAAACGGCAAGCTGGATGAAGCCACGATCTTCATCCTGGACGGTCATCACCCCGGCTCGCACGCCCGCTACCCGGCCGCCAACGGCGGTTTGTTCTCCACGGCCCAGGATTACGGCCGCTTTTGCCAGATGCTTCTCAACCAGGGGGCGCTCGGCGGCAGGCAGTATCTGAAGCCCGAATCGGTGAAGCGGATGGCCACGATCCAGACCGGCGACCTAGCAACCGGTTTCACGTCTGGCAACGGCTGGGGGCTGGGCTGCTGCGTGGTGCGGACGCCGCAAGGCGTTACCGCCGTATTGTCACCCGGCTCGTTCGGGCACGGCGGGGCCTTCGGCACGCAGGCCTGGATCGATCCGGTGAAACGCGTGATCTATGTGCTCATGGTCCAGCGGTCGAACTTCCCCAATTCCGACGATTCGGACGTGCGGCGGGCTTTTCAAGCGGTGGCCGCAACGGTGGCGCAGAAACGCTGACGAACGCCTTGTTACAAACATGTTACCCCCCGATTGTTCGTTCCAGTCTATAATGGCGGCAGTGGGGCGGTCCACTCGATTGGGGCCGCTAACCCGGTTTTGAGACGATCTGTACACGACACGAGGAGCGACAAGCATGACAGCATCTGAGAAATTAAGCACATGTTGGCGAGGTGGCAGGCAGGGGTTGCTCCGCGCGGGCACAACGGTCGCTTTGGCGATCTGCGGCTTGCAGGTGGGCGCGTGGGGCGTTGAACCCGCCGCTTCGCCTGCAAAGGTCTTGTCGGCACGCACTGCCGAGAAGGCTGAGGCCGTCAAGCCGGCGCACAGCGCGGTCAAGGCCGCAGACGACGAAGAGAACCCCTTTGTCTGGAAGCCGCGGACCCGCGCGGTAGCGGTCTTCAAGAACGGGCTTGGATTCTTCATGCGCGAGGGAGAAGTGAAACTTCGCGACGGCTGGTGCGTGGCCGAACACGTCCCACCCGCCGCCTTCGGGACCCTGGCGATCTACGCCTGCAGCCAGAAGGAGACTGTCGACGTGGTAGGTTCCGGGCCGGGCGACGTGGTGGAGTTCGACGGCCGCGACGCGCCAAAGGACGTGGCGGCCAAGAAGGCGCGGCTGGATGCCTGCAAGAACCTCAAGCTCCAGTTGCAGTACACGCAGAAGGGCCAGCAGCGCACCGCCAGCGGCAAGTTGGTTTCGGTCAACGCCGACTTCGTGGTCCTGGAGACCGAGAGCAACAGCTTTGCCGTGCCCACGGACGGCGTCACCCGTCTACAGATCCTGGAACTGCCCCTGCGCGTCCACTTGCTAAGCGAGGCGGAAAAACCGCCGGCGGCAGCCACCCTGGGCATGGCCTACTTGCGGCAGGGCATCACTTGGATTCCCGAGTATACGCTGAAGGTCTTGGACGACGACGTGGCCGAGTTGACGCTCCGCGGTTCGCTGGTCAATGAGGCCGAGGACTTGATTCACAGCGATGTTCACCTCGTGGTCGGCGTGCCGCACTTCGTCCACACGCAGTACTTGGCGCCGATGGCCGTTGGGCAGGTGATTCGCACGATCGGCACGGCCATGGGCGCGCCCAACGTGCCAGTCCAGGTCATGTCGCAGATGATGAACCGGGCGGCGATTGTCCGCAACGACTACCAGTCGCCACAGGGCGATCAGCCGAATGTGGTCGAGCAGCCGGTGGACGGCCACGGTGGCGACCTCGGCAGGGCGCTGGGCAACCTGCCCCAGATGGAAGGGGCGGCAGCTACGGACTACACGGTCTACACAAAGAAGGACCTGACACTCCGCCGCGGCGAGAAAGCGATCCTCACGCTCTTCGTCAAGAAGATCCACTACTCGCACATCTACCGCTGGTCACCCGACGCCCAGATGGATCACTCGCTCGTACTCAGCAACCAGACCGATAGCGCCTGGACCACCGGACCCTGCCTAGCCTTGAGCGAAGACCGGCCGCTAAGCGAAGATCTGCTGAAGTACACGCCCAAGGGAAGCAAAGGAGAACTGCCCGTGACCGCAGCCATCAACATCGCTCACGACAAGAGCGAACGCGAGGCCGATCGCAAACTCAAAGCCTATTCTCCTTCGCATGAAGTCTATTTCGACCTGGTTACCCTGGAAGGCAAACTGAAACTCCGCAACTACGAGAAACGCACCGTCGACGTGGTCATTTCCAATCCTATTCCTGGCAAACCGCTGACCGCAGACCAAGGCGGCGAGATATCCGTCGATTCCACAAGATTGCGGCTCTTGGACCGGCAGGGCACAGTACACTGGCACCTTAAGCTGGAACCGGGCGAGGAGAAATCGCTCACCTATCAGTACGAACGCTACGTGCCCTCAAATTAATGCGAATACGGCGGGAACTTGCCGAAGTCCCACGTGCTGCGCGGAATTGTGCTCCATCCGGAGCCGGAATAGCCCGGGGTAACCGCTGGGGCGTAATACTGCACTTGGGGCGCGGGAGCAACCACATTGCCAGCGTTCTCGCCGATTACGGGCTTGGCAGCGGTATAGGGAATAGGGCCAGTGGGCGCCATCGCAGGCTGGCCGGCTGCGGAAACGCTCGGCCCGGCCGGCGTCGCATACGTAGCCGTCGGGCAGACCGGATAGTAGTCATAGCGCGCACGCCACCGCCCGAAAGGGCCCGCCTGACTGATTGAAACCCCCGTCAACACGACGACCAGGGTGAGTAAGGTCCGTAAACACATCGAGCGACTAGTCATGGGAAGAGCTTCCTTCATAAAAGACGTTTTTGACTATAAATCCTGCCATAATTGAATTGTTCGCATGATCCGCCCCCAGGTCAAGCCAAAAAATGATCGTTGCTGCCCCCCACTTCCCCAACCACCCCCCATCAGATAGGATATTGGCGGACCCTTAACCATCGAGAAAGCCCTCGCCGTGAATCAGCAGGGAAGCCCCGATCCGCCAAATTCGCAGCTCTCGTCGACCGGCCGCATCGACCAGGCATGCGACCAGTTCGAGAGGGCCTGCCAGGCAGGCAAGCCTCCCTTGATCGAGGAGCTCTTGCTGCAGGCGCCTGCCAACGACCGCGATCGCTTGTTGGGGGAATTGCTGGAGATCGAACTCGACTTCCGCCAGCGCTGCGGCGCCTTCGTGCAGCTTGAAGAGTATCGCAGCCGCTTCCCGGAGAGCGCCGACCTGGTCGAACGTGTTTTCCGCCGTACCGTGAAAACGCGCCGGCTGGGCGACTACGAATTGCTGGAGGAACTGGGCCACGGCGGCATGGGAGTCGTATACAAGGCTCGGCAGATCTATCTCAACCAGATCGTGGCCCTCAAAATCCTCCCTCACCGCTACCTGGACGATGCCCAGGCGGTCAACCGTTTCCGCCGCGAGATGCAATCGATCGGCGGGCTGAGCCATCCGAACATCGTCCAGGCCTACAACGCGGGCGAGGCCGGCGGCGTGCATTTCCTGGTGATGGAGTTCGTCGACGGCGTCAACTTGCAGCAGTTCGTCGGCCTGGGGAAACCGCCGGGCGGTCCGCTGGGGGTTGGAGCGGCCTGCGAAATCATCCGCCAGGCAGCGCTGGGGCTGCAGCACGCCCACGAGCATCAACTGGTGCATCGCGACATCAAACCGGCCAACTTGATGCTCTGCCGCAGCGGCCCGGTGAAACTGTTGGACATGGGGCTGGCCAAGTTTCATGCCCAACGGCACGACGAAACGCAAGCGGGCCGGTTGACTCAGCCGGGCGTGACCATGGGCACGATCGACTACATGGCGCCCGAGCAATGGGAGAACTCCGGCGAGGCCGACATCCGCTCGGACATCTACAGCCTGGGCTGCACGCTCTTCTTTCTGCTCACGGGCAGGCCGCCCTACGGCGACCCGGCCTACGACAGTAGCCGCAAGAAGCTCATGGCCCACGTCGTGGCGCCGATCCCGCCGTTGCTCGAGAATTGTGCCGATTGTCCCGAGGACCTGGAAGACGTTTACGAGACCATGCTGGCCAAGGATCCGGCGGAGCGTTACGCGGAACCGGCGGAGGTCGTTGCGGCCATAGCGGAATTTGCCGACGAGGAAGAATTGGCGGAGGTGGTCGCCACGATTCCGACGGAGGAGGCCTGGATGGCCGCCAACCGCGGCGACTTGCAAAGCCCCGACGTAGACACGGCCACCAGACAAGGGGCCGGATCCGTGGGATCTCAGGTTCGCCGCCGCTCCGTCAGCCGGCGGATTGCCCGGCGGCGATTCCGCCGCAATGTCCTGCTGGTTGTCGTCTGCTCGCTGGCGGCGGCAGCGACCGGGCTTTTGGCCTGGTTGGCCACGCGGCCGGCGGCAGAGCATTCGCAGGAGCTGGCCGCGTCGGCGCCGATCGATCGCAACCAGGTTGCCGCCGAACTGGCCCTGTTGCCGGGGCTGAATGGCCCTTGGTGGTTCGAAGAAACGCCCTGGCTGATACCGCCCCTGCGGCAAGTGCTGGCGGAAAAGGTGCTCGCATCGACCGATCCGGCCGCCCTGCTCGGCGGTCGTCCCCGGACCTACCTGCGTACCAATACGGCCGACGTGCAGAAGTGGCTCTGGGATGCAGCCGGCCTCTGCCGAAAGGACTTGTCGGCAGGCCAATTGCAACTGCTTGACCAACTCAAGGCGTTCGCCGACGACAGCGGCGACAACTACGAGAAAGCGGCAACTCTGCTCTCGGCCGGCTTGCAGGAATTCCGCGACGGCCATCGCGACGGCGCCTGGTCGGCCGCCGACCTGCATGCCATGGCACTCTTGCAGCACCGCATCGCAGACCTGGACAACAACAACGTCTTGGCCCTGGAGGCCAAGAAGAGCTACGACAAGGCCCTAGATGCTTACTCGTCCGAGAAGAAATCACCGGTGTCCGCCCGCTTGCTCTGCCTGGTCGACTCAGCCATGCTATGCGCCGATTTGCTGGGAGATATGAAAGAGGCCAAGCAACGGCTAGACGAAGCCTTGGCCGCCGGCGACTTGCCCGTGCTCTTTCACGTCAGCACGCTTGCCGCCCGCGGGACCATCGCGGCAAACGCGGCCACGAACCCCGGCGAGTACGAAGACTACCGCTTCGTCTCTGCCAAGCGGGTCCTCGCCCGCAACGAGGCGATCAAGCCCAACCATCCGCTGGCTGCCCACGTTGCCGAGTGTTTTGCCTGGAGCCTGATAGACCAGTGGAAAGTCGAGGAGGCGAGCAAGCAATTCCAGGAGGCCTACCACATTCGCTTGACCGACAAGGAAGAGAAGAACCCCTTTGCCGCCATCCACGTCCTCCACGATCGCCACGGCAGCGCCATCGCGGCCCGCTATCGGGGCAACCTCGACTCGGCGCGGCGGATCTTCCGCACGATCATCGAGGAGATCAAGACGGACCTGGCGAACGCCCAGCGCCAGTCCGGCGCTGTGGGGCGGCAGAGCTACATTCGCGCCCTCTGCGAGCGATTGGCCAATTCGCTGGAACGTTGGGCCGATTGCGAGCTTTACAGTGGGGCTGCCGCGGAGGGAAGGGTCAACTTCTCCCAGGCCGCCGAATCCTACGGCCAAGCCCGCAAATTCGCTTGCGATTGGGGCGATTCGGTCGTGATGGCGTGCAAGCAGGCGATCATCCAGGCCCTCAACGGCAAGGGAAAGGCCGCCCACGAGCTCCTCGATGCCCTCGACGCCGACAAGCGACAGATTGCCGCAGCGAGCAAGGAAAGGACGACCCTCATGCGGCAGATGGCCGACGCCGTACTGGCCGTCAAGAGCGCGGCTCCCGCCGAAGGCCACAAGCAACTCCGCGCCTTCCTCGATCAGTTCAAGCTCAATCCGGCCTATCGCGATTCCAACCGCCGGGAGACCATGGAGATGCAACTTTTCGCCGCCGAACTATTGCTCAGTTGGGACTTGGAAAATGAACCCAAATCGGCAGTCCACGATTTGAAGTACCTCGACACCCTGCTTGCCGCCTTCAAGGGGCGCTCCGACGTCCGTCCTTTCCTGCGCCGCTACTACGAACTGGCGATCCGCGGCTGCAACAAGAACGACCTCGTGCAGATCGCACACTACCTGATCGAGTCACGGATGGACGAGCGCAAGGGCACACTCGATGCGAAGGCCACGCTCGTGCTCTTCAGCTTTACGGCCAAGGAGAACTTTGCCATCTTCCTGCCACAGGACGGCCAGGCGGGAAAGAAGATCGCGCTGGAGATTACCCGCGATCAGATCAAGGGGGCCAAGGGCAAGCCGTTGCACCTCAACGACGAATTGGTGGCCTTGATCAAGGCGGAAAGGGCCGCCGGCCGCCGCGTAGAAATCTTCTGGGACGATACGGCTAGCCGTCCCAGCGAAGACCCTGAGGCCCTCTCGAACGACGACTGGCCCTTCGCTCCCCAATTAGAGTTGGTCGCGGTGGACAAGTAGCCCCGTCGTACCGAGAGGGACCGGCATGTGCTGGCATGTTACGAAATTATCATCGTGGGCCGCGGACAACAACCACATCGGGCTCGATCACGAAAAGAAACGCGGATACAAGAGTGTGTTTCCAAGCCTTATTCCGGCAAATCGGAATGAATTCCGTTCTTCCGTTTGACGGTGTGTCCCGCCCCGGATTGACACGGCCCCTCTACTGACTAAAATATGGGGTTTTCCCTGTAGCGGCGAGGTTTTGCCGCGGCCGTCCGTTTTTGCACCCCGCTTTGCCTGCTCTCTTGTAGAGGGGTCTGGAGCATCTTGAGTTGGAAGACGCGATTCAAAAAGCCGATGTCCTCATCGAGGCCCTGACTTGGATTCGGCAGTTCCGCGGCAAAGTGACGGTGATCAAACTCGGCGGCAGCGTGATGGAAGACCCCCGCTCGATGACCCACCTCCTGCTGGACATCATTTTTATGGAAACGGTGGGCATGCGACCGGTGCTCGTGCATGGCGGCGGGGCGGCCATCAGCCGTGCCATGTCCGAAGCCGGATTGCAACCGCGCTTCGTCCAGGGCCGTCGTTATACCGATGATGCTACACTGGCAATTGTCGAACGCGTCTTGGCAGGCGACATCAACGAAGGGCTCGCGCGGCAGATTCAAGGGTATGGCGGCAAGGCTCAATCCTTGAATTTCCGTACGACCAACGTACTCTTTGGAGAGCGTTTGACGCTGGACGGCCCGGACGGCCAACCGATCGACTTGGGCCACGTGGGTACGGTAACCTCCGCCGACGGCGAGATCATCCGCCGCCTCTGCGAACTTGGCGTCGTGCCTGTCATTCCCTCCATGTGCGTGGATGCCCACGGCCAGAAGTTGAATGTCAACGCCGACACGGCCGCCATGGCGGTCGCCCAGGCCCTGCAAGCGGAAAAGATGGTCTACCTCAGCGACGTGAACGGCGTCCGCCGCGACAAGAACGATCCCGATTCCCTCATGCATTCGCTCACCGCCGAACAAGCCCACGAGTTGATTTCCTGCGGCGTGATCGAGTCGGGCATGATCCCCAAAGTGCAGGCCTGCCTGGAAATTCTCGAGCGCGGCGTCCGCAAGGTCCATATTATCGACGGCCGTCTGCGGCATGCGCTCCTGCTGGAAGTGTTCACCAGCAAGGGCGTCGGCACGGAAATTATCAAGAACGGAAAATTGTGATCCCGCCTCGCCATCGCCGTGCGCCGCACATACTCGATGGTTTGGACCGCGCCCCAGATTGGACTGTGGGGCGGCTTCGGCGGGACGAAGAGGAGAGTCTCGGTGATGTCACCTGCGTTGAGTTCCAGCGACGTACTGAAATTGTTTCAGCAGTACGTCATTGCCAACTATGGCCGCTATCCGGTTGCCTTGGCCCGTGGCGAGGGTTCCTATATCTGGGACGCCGAGGGCAACCGCTACCTCGACTTCTTCCCCGGTTGGGGATGCGGCCTGTTGGGCCATTGCCCCGGCCCGGTGGTTGAGGCCGTCCGCGAGCAGTTGGGTTGTCTGATCCACGTGCCTAACTCCTGGTACACGGAGATTCAGGGTCAGTGGGCCAAGGCGCTGTCGGAGCGGAGTTTCGGCGGCCAGGCCTTTTTCTGCAACTCGGGGACCGAGGCCAACGAGGCGGCCATCAAACTCGTGCGTTTGCACAGCACGCCCAAACGCCGCTACAAGATTATCACGTTCGAAGGCAGCTTCCACGGCCGCACACTCGGATCGTTGACCGCCACCGCCCAGCCCAAGTACCACGAGGGCCTGGGGCCGCTTGTGGCCGGTTTTGTCTACGCGCCCTTTGGCGACCTGGATGCCGTTGGACGGCTGATCGACGACGAAACGGCGGCCATCATGATCGAGCCTATCCAGGGCGAAGGCGGTGTGCGGATTCCGCCCGATGGTTTCCTGGCCGGCCTGCGCAAGTTGGCCGACGAACACGATCTGCTCCTGGTCTTCGACGAAGTGCAGAGCGGTTTCGGCCGCACCGGGCACTGGTTTGCCTATCAGGCCGCGGGAGTGACGCCCGACATCATGACCCTTTCCAAGGCTCTATGCGGGGGAATTGCCGGTGCGGCGATGCTTGCTACGCCGCAGATTGCCCCCAGTTTACGGCCCGGAATGCATGCGGCCACCTTTGGCGGCAATCCCATTGCGGCCCGCGCGGGGGTTGCCGCCATCGAGATGATCGAGCAGCAGAACTTGCTGGCGGCCGCCCAGCGCCTGGGCGAAATCTTCCAGCAACGGCTAACCGAATTGCAGCAGCGCTGCGACCTGGTCCGCGAGGTCCGTATCCGCGGCACGATGATCGGCGTGGAGCTGGCCATCGACGGTACAGCGACGGTCAAGGCCTGCCTGGAGCGTAAACTGCTGATCAATTGCACCCATGGAACCGTGATCCGGCTGTTGCCGGCAATGACCCTTACCGAAGAACAGGCCCACCAGGGCTGCGACATCCTCGCCGAAGTCGTCCAGGCGCAAGCGGCCGGAACTTCGAGGTAAAGACGTATCATGCGACACCTGTTGACCTTGGCCGATCTGACAACGGCTGAAATCGAACGCATTTTCTCCATCACCGAAGACTTGAAAACCAAGTTCCAGGGTGGCCTCCGTGAGCCGTTGCTGCCCGGGCGGGTGATGGCCCTGCTCTTCGAGAAGCAGTCCTTGCGGACCCGCGTGAGCTTCGAGGCGGCGATGGTCCATCTTGGCGGCAACTCACTCTTCCTCGGCCAGGATGTCGGTTTCGGCAGGCGCGAGAGCATTGCTGATTTTGGCCGCGTGCTCAGCGAATACGTCGACGTGATCGTGCTGCGGGCCAACTCGCACATGACGGCCATCGACTTGGCGGAGCACGCCAACTGCTCGGTGATCAACGGCCTTACCGACTTCGGCCATCCCTGCCAGGCCATGGCCGACTTGTATACAGTCCGCGAACTGGTTGGCGGCCGGCTTCAAGGGCGAACGATCGCCTGGGTCGGCGATGCGAACAACGTCGCCCGCAGCATCGCCCTGGGTTGCGGCAAGCTGGGCATGAAACTGGTAATGGCCGTACCCGAGAAGTATCAATACAATGCCAAGTCGCTGGCCTGGATTCGCCAGCAGGTGCCGGCCCTGGACCTGGCAGTCACCACCGATCCGGTGGAAGCGGTCTGCGACGCCGTGGCGATCTACACCGACGTCTGGGCGAGCATGGGGCAGGAGGCCGAGCGCGAGGTCCGCCGCGCTGATTTTGCTCCTTACCAGGTGAACGCCGGCTTGATGTCCCATGCACAGAAGGGCGCCTTCTTCATGCACTGTTTGCCGGCCCACCGCGGTGAGGAGGTGACCGACGAGGTGATCGACGGCTCGCAAAGCGTAGTCGTGCAGCAGGCCGCCAACCGCATGCATGTGCAAAAGGGTATTTTGGCCTGGCTCTTGGGCACGCAAGGCGCCGGCCTGCGCGAGCCGGGTAGCCGCGGCCCCACGCTGGGCATTGCGGAGTAGTTGCCCATGACGCGTTACGACAGCCGCCGAGCCAACGAGCTTCGTCCCCTGAAAATCAAACGCCGCTATACGCGGTCCGCGCCGGGAAGCGTCTTGATCCAGGCCGGCCGCACGACCGTGCTGTGTTGCGCCGCGGTTGAAGCGGAGGTGCCCGCCTGGCTCAAGGGCAAGGGACGCGGCTGGCTGACGGCCGAATACAGCATGTTGCCCGGCAGCACCAATCCGCGCAAGCGGCGGGAACGGGGCGCGAATCTCGACGGGCGGACAACGGAGATTCAGCGCTTGATCGGCCGCAGTCTCCGGGCCGTGATCGACTTGGAGGCTATTGGCGAGCGGACGGTCACCGTCGATTGCGACGTGTTGGAGGCCGACGGCGGCACACGCACCTTGAGCATCACTGGCGGTTTCCTGGCTTTGGTCGACGCCTTACAGGCGGCCGCGAAGGATCTGCCCGCCGGCGCCCGCCCGCTGCGCGACAGCGTGGCCGCTGTAAGCGTGGGCATCATCGACGGCCAACCACTCCTGGATCTCTGCTATCAGGAGGACTTTGCGGCGGACGTCGACATGAACGTGGTGATGACCGGTTCCGGCCAGTTTGTGGAAGTGCAGGGGACCGGCGAGGAGGCAACTTTCAGCGAGGAAGAATTATCGGCCATGCTCGGCCTGGCCCGCGGGGGCATCAGCGAGCTAACCGCCTTGCAGCGGAAAACGTTGGGCCGGGCGTGGTATTGGTAATGAACCGTTGTGTATAATAGAACCGGAGGATAAGTTGCTTCCGTTTTTTTGCGAGGGTGGTATGCCACCCAAGTTCGGAAGTTATTCGTCGGTCTCCCCCATAGACAGGTCCATATTGGCCCCTTTGGGCACCGTGGAGACGCCTTCGTGAGTGAATGCCTATGAATTCGATCCGCGCGGCGGAGTCGTCGCCTCCGGAGAATCTGTTCGCGAACTACTCCCCGCTGGCGGGGAGCTATGACGAACTTCTTGATGATCACGGCCAGATCCGCGAGAGTTGGCGGCAGTTTGCCGCGGGCCTGGAAACCATGGGCCCACAGGGGTTGGGTCAGCGATACGAGCAATCGCGGCGTTTGCTCCGCGAAAACGGCATCATACAAGGGCTTGCGGGTATTGCGCCCGGTTCCGGCGGCCGCCACTGGGAACTCGATCCGCTGCCGCTGCTGCTGGCTAAGAACGAATGGGACGTGCTCACCGCGGGGGTCGTCCAGCGAGTTCGCTTGCTCAACCTGATTCTGGCGGATCTTTACGGTCCACAGAACCTAATCCGCGAGGGCTTGGTGCCGCCGGAACTGGTCTTTGGCCAACGTGGGTTCTTGTTGCCCTGTCATGGCGTTGCGGCGCGGCGAAACGTCTTTCTGCACTTGTACGCCAGCCACCTTGTACGGGGAGCCGATGGCCGCTGGAGCGCGTATTCCGACTATACCCAAGGGCCGCCGGGGGCAGGCTTGGCCCTGGAAAATCGCATCGTCACTTCCCGTATCCTGCCAACTGACTTTCACAATCTTCACGTCGAACGCCTGGCCGGGTTCTTCATCACGCTGCGCGACACGTTGCAGTCGCTTACAGTGCAACGGTCCGACAATCCCCGCGTGGTGCTGCTCACACCCGGACCGCGAAGCCCCAGTTACTTCGAAGATGCCTACCTGGCCCGCTACCTCGGTTATACGCTCGTCGAAGGCGGCGATCTGACGGTCCGTGGCACGAACGTCTGCCTAAAGACCCTCGGCGGCCTGCTGCCCGTCGATGTCATACTTCGCCGCATGCACGACGAAGAGGCCGATCCCTTGGAGTTGCGCGCCGATTCGATGTACGGAGTGGCGGGCCTGGTTCAAGCGGCGCGCAGCGGCCAAGTGGTCGTGGCCAACGCCCTGGGCAGCGGACTCCTGGAATCGCCGGCATTGATGGCCTTCTTGCCGGCCATTTGCCGGCACCAATTGGGCGAGGACTTGAAGTTGCCCTCGGTGCCGACATGGTGGTGCGGATGCGACGAAGGCTGGTCGTACGTCCAAGCCCACTTCGACGATTTGGTGATCCGTCCGGCGATTCCGTCGCGGTCCTTTGGGCCGGTCGACATCGCCTTGCTCGATCGCGGCCAACGCGAGCACTTGCTGGAGACGGTGCGTCAGCATCGGAGGGCGTTCGCCGCTCAAGGCCGCGTGGACCGTTCCACGGCCCCAGTGTTCGTCGATGGCCGGATCGAGGCCTGGCCGATCGGCCTGCGCGTGTTTGCCGCCGCCGGCCGTGACGGCGCGTTTCAAGTCATGCCTGGCGGAATTGCCCGCGTCATGCCGCCCTCGCACGGACCGGCATCGGTTACCCGGGCGGCCGAAACCGTTTGGCCGGACGCGCCCAGCGGCGGTTTCCGAGGTAAGGACGTCTGGGTCCTTTCCGATCGGCCGGTGGCGACGATCACACTCTTGCGTCCGCAGGCCGCGGCCGTGGAACTCCGCCGCAGCAGCAATGACTTGCCCAGCCGCGTGGCCGACAACCTGTATTGGTTGGGCCGGCACATCGAGCGGGCCGACGGCCTTGTTCGGCACCTGCGCACGCTCGTCACGCGCATGACCAGCGAATTGGAACCCGCGAACCTGCCGGAGATGAAAGTCCTGGTGCAAATGCTTGCCGACGACGCCCGGCCGCTGGCGACTTTGCCCGCCAATCCCGCCGATTTGATTGCCGCGCTCGAAGGCGAGATTCTGGCGGCATTCGTACACGAATCGCACAGCGGCACGCTCGACGAGACGCTCCGCTCGCTGTATCGCACCGCATCGCTGGTCCGCGACCGCATCTCGACCGACACCTGGCGGATTGTTAACCAGCTCGATCTCGACCTGCTCTCCCCGCGGTCGCCTGGTATCGTCCAATTGGGCGACACCTTGAGCGTGCTCAACCAGGTCTTCAATCTCTTGTCGGCTCTCAGCGGCCTGATGACTGAGAGCATGACGCGCGGCCCGGGCTGGCGGTTCGTCGACATGGGCCGCCGCCTGGAACGCGGGTTGACTGTGCTGCGGTTGCTGCGCAAGACGCTCGTTCGCGACGCGGCGGAATCAGCCTCGCTGCTCGAATCCGTGCTGGAAATCGCCGATAGCGCGATGACCTACCGCTATCGCTACATGACCTCGCTGCAGTTGGCGCCGCTACTGGACCTGCTGCTGACCGACGAAACGAACCCTCGCAGCCTCGGTTTCCAGTTGGCCGCGCTGGCCGATCACGTCCGCCAACTCCCGGGCAAGGAGACCAACCCGATGCGCAACCGCGAGACGCGAATTATGATCGCCACGCAGGCCGAATTGCGATTGGTCGACGTGGAGACCCTGGCTCGGCCGCGAGAAGAAGGCGTGCGCTGGACGTTGGACAGCTTCCTTGCCGACATGACGCTGCAACTTTGGCAACTTTCCGACAGTATCACGCAGACCTATTTCACCCACACCGGCCCGTCGCGGCAGTTGGGTGAGATCTCGCCGGAGAGCCTGGTATGAAGTACGAAGTTGCCCATCGCACGACCTATCACTACAGCGAGCCGGTCACGCTCGGGCACAACTCCGCGCACCTGACGCCACGGACGCTCGCCGGACAGCGCTGCCTGGCCAATCGGCTGGTGATCCTGCCAGCGCCGTCGTGCCAGCGAAGTTGGACCGATTACTTTGGCAACCACGTGACCTACTTTACCGTGGAAGAAGAACACCGCGAGTTGACCATTACGGCCACGAGCGAAGTTGTGATGGAAGCCTGCGAGCTTCCGCTGGTCGCGTCGCCGCCGCCCTGGGAGGCCGTCCGCGACGCGGTCCGGTGGAATCGCGACGCGCCCGATCTGGCGGCGGCGCCCTTTGCATTCGATTCGCCATGTGTTGGCCGTGACGACCGCTTGGCCACCTATGCGGCCGTGTCGTTCACGCCTGGCCGGCCTCTGCTAGAGGCCGCGCTGGAGCTGACGGGCCGCATCTTTCACGAGTTCAAGTACGACCCCACGGCCACGAGCGTCAGCACGCCGACGATGGAGGTTTTCGAGAAACGCCGTGGCGTTTGCCAGGATTTTGCCCACCTCGAGATCGGCTGCCTGCGGTCGCTGGGCTTGGCCGCCCGCTATGTCAGCGGTTACCTGCTGACCGACCCCCGTCCCGGCCAACCCAGGCTCGTGGGGGCCGATGCTTCGCACGCTTGGCTGAGCGTTTTCTCTCCAGGCCAAGGCTGGATCGATCTGGACCCGACCAACAACGTCGTCCCCGCCATGCGGCACGTTACCGTCGCCTGGGGCCGCGACTACGGCGACGTCTGCCCGATCAAGGGCGTGTTTCTGGGTGGCGGAAGCCACTGGATGACCGTGGCAGTTGACGTCGTGCCCTGCGGCGGGTTATGCTAGGAAAAGAATTTGGATCTTAGGTCTTAGATCTTAGAATCTGGGACGATTAGTCGATTTCGCCATCTCGTCCTCTAGGTTCTGAGCTCTAAGTGATCCATTTCACAAATAATGTCAGGGATAGATTCGTAGGGTGGGACAAGCGAGCTTGCGAGCGCCGGCCCACCAATCATCGTTTTTGGTGGGCCTACGACCGAGGGCACGGAACCCTGACATTATTTCTGAAATTGACCACTAGGTTCCAAGAACTCCACATCGAGGTTTCCCTATGCATCGACGCCAATTCCTTCGTGCCGGCGCTGCCGGCGTAGCCCTTTCCACACTCGGCCGCACGGCCGGGGCATTTCCCGCCGCCAAGCCACCGCGCGTGGGCATGATCGGCAGTGGCTGGTACGGCAAGATCGACTTGCTGCGAATGATCCAAGTCGCGCCGATCAACGTCGTCTCGCTCTGTGACGTCGATCGGCGAATGCTCTCGGCCGCCGCCGACATGGTGGCTTCGCGGCAGGCAACGAAGAAACGCCCGCGGACGTTTACCGACTACCGCGAGATGCTCAAGCAGAACGACCTCGACATCGTGTTTATCGCCACGCCCGACCACTGGCACGCCCTGCCGATGATCGCCGCCGCGGAGGCGGGGGCCGACATCTACCTGCAAAAGCCCATCAGCATCGACGTGGCGGAAGGCCAGGCGATGCTCGCGGCCGCGCGCAAGCACCACCGTGTGGTCCAGGTGGGCACGCAACGACGCAGCACGCCGCACCTCATTGAGGCCCGCGACCGCATCGTCCGCGAAGGCAAGCTGGGCCGCGTGGGCCTGGTCGAGATCTACTGCTACTATCACATGCGCGCGGGCGGCAATCCGCCCGACACCCGCCCGCCGGAATACCTCGATTACGAAATGTGGACCGGGCCTGCGCCCATGCGGCCCTACAATTCGATCGTCCATCCGCGAGGCTGGCGCGCCTTCACGGAGTACAGCAACGGCATTGTCGGCGACATGTGCGTCCACATGCTCGACACGGTTCGCTGGATGCTGGGTCTCGGTTGGCCGAAGAGCGTCAGTTCTGCGGGCGGGATCTTCGTTTCCAAGGGGACCAAGGCCAACATTTCCGACACGCAGACCGCCACCTTCGACTATGGCGACTTGAACATCGTCTGGCAGCACCGCACCTGGGGCCCGCCGCCCGACCCAAAGTATTCCTGGGGCATGACCTTCTACGGCGACAAGGGGACGCTCAAGGCCAGCGTGATGAGCTACGACTTCACGCCCGAGGGTCCTGGCGAGTCGCTCCATTGCGACGTGGCCTATGAGCGCGAGAAGTTTCCCGAGGACGTGACCGAGGAGGGCATCGAGATCCACGTCTGCCCCGCGTTACGCCAGCACATGAAGGATTTTCTCAAGGCCATCGCCACGCGCAAGCGGCCTGTAGCCGACATCGAAGAAGGCCACATTTCCACGGCGAGTTGCATTCTGGCCAACCTCTCCATGAAGCTCGGCCGCACGCTCGCCTGGGACGCTGAAAAGGGCCGCATAGTCGGCGACGACGAGGCCAACCGCCTCCTCTGCCGGCCTTACCGCGGGCCATGGGTCCATCCGGCGGGGTGACTTTCGGAGGAGGTTCCGCGGAGCTTTCGTTGGCGGTTGCTCGGCTTGCAGTGCGCTGATAGAATTGCGGTAGATCCTCCGAAGCAGGATAGCTCAGGTAAGACTTCGATGCCGGAAATCAGCCGTTTTCGCGGGATCGTTATCCGAATGCACTATCGCGACCACGCGCCGCCACATTTTCACGCGGAATACGGCGACCTCGAGATCTCTGTAGAAATCGAGTCTGGCATCGTTGAGGGAAGGTTTCCGCGGCACGCGCTATCGGACGTACTGGACTGGTACGAGTTGCATCAGGCGGAGTTGGCAGTGAACTGGCGATTGGCACGCGAAGAACGGAAACTGAATAATATCCCACCGTTGGACTAAAGCTATGTTTTTACGCGTGAATTATGCACAGTACCTCGACGTGTATCGTGTTCATGTCGCTTTCAATGACGGGAGCGAGGGTGACATCGATCTTTCTTCTTCGCTCAGCGGCGAGATGTTCGAACCGCTGAGAAACGTTGTGTACTTCAAGAGTTTCTCGATTGAAGGCCATACTCTCACTTGGCCCAACGGTGCCGATTTCGCGCCGGAATACCTCCACTCGCTGTTGCAGGTTCCGGCTGGCTCCTCGATCAGCAAGGGATAGAAGCTGGCCGACAAAGTGGGTATCCAGCGAGAATGGAGAGCGCGATGGCCGCAACAACCGACGCTGAAACGACGCTACAAGACATCAAGGACGTCATCGCCCAATTCACTGCCGAACGCGACTGGCGGCAGTTCCACAGCGCCAAAAACGTGGCGATGGCCTTGGTCTCCGAGGCGGCGGAACTGATGGCCCATTTCCGTTGGAGCGAACATGGCCAGGATGCGGCGGTCCTAGGCGATGAGCAATCGCTGCGGGAAATCCGCCACGAAGTGGCCGACGTGCTGCTGCTGCTGGCGGAGTTCGCCAACGTGACGGGTATCGACATGGCTCAGGCCGTGCAGGAGAAAATGAAGATCAACGCTCAGCGTTACTCGGTGGAGAAATCTCGCGGAACGGCGCGGAAATATGATCGGCTGTAATCCGTCCTTTGGGACCGGCGAATCAAGAAGTGTCGTATTGTCGCCTTTCGCTCCGCGAAAGTAGCGCCACTTTCGCGGAGCGAAAGGCGACAGTGTTTTCTGCGCCAATCCTTACCAGCCAGCCAGCCGCTGAAATTTGCGAGTCGGTTTATCACCCTGGCCATCCCGGGGAATGAAGGCAACGCTCAGCAACGCGTCGCCGCCGGGCAGGCGGATCGTCAGTTTCCGCACGTTGCCGTTTCCCTTTTGTTTGCTCGGGTGCGGCGACGTGGCCAACGGCTCGGCCGCGCGGACTTCAAAGCGGGCGGACTCGGGACTGACGATGCGGGCTTCCAGCCGCTTGCCATCGAGCGTCAGCAGCGCCCTGCGATCCCCGTTTTCCAACTGGATCGAAGCCGGCGTGTGCATGAACCACAAGATCGCGCCTCGAGCACCCTCGATCTCGTCTTGCACGATCAGCGTGCGACGATCGACCAGTGCTACTCCACGCTCGACCCTCTTGGCGCGCGTGCCATAGGCATCCGTCAAATCCGCCACGGCGAAGGCCCAATCGGGATCCGACGCGAAACGGCGAATGCCGCAAGCCGCCTTGGGATCCTGGTCGGGGCCGGCCGCCGGATCGATGACCAGCGTGTTGTGCCCCTCGGCCCGCAGACGATAGTAGTCGTAACGCTGCGAGCCGAAGTAGCCGGGCAAGTTATAATCGTCGGCCCCCAGATCGACCGCCCAGCGCTGACCCAAGGCGTCGAGCACGAACGAGCCGATGTCGAGATGCTCGTGATTGAACGCGTGCGAGCGGGCCTGGACGCCGACGAACACCGCTTGCGGATCGTTCCAGCCACTGCGGAGCGTCACCGCTTCAACGTTTCGCCAGTACTTGTCCAGGGGCAAGCCCGCGGCGGCCGGATCCTTGCCCGGCGATTGATACCAGATCATCGCCGCCGCGGTGGGCCGCGTCGTCGCCGCCCCCAGCCACGTGGCGGCGGGCAGTTGGAAACGGCGCCCAAGCCACAAGAGGCAATCGTCGCGTCCCAGCCGCTCGGAACAGTCGGCAAAGTTGAAACAGCGGTCGCCGCCGCCCGTCATGTACAAAGGAAAGAGCGCGGTCTGGTCGAAACCGGGGAATTTCGCCAGCCCGAAATCGCTGCCCGTGGCCGACTCCAGGCAGGCGAGCATCGTGACGTTGTAACTGGTGGCGTAGCCCCAATAGCCGGGTCCCTCGCCCCAGGCGCCGTCGGGAGCATAACTCTGCATGGCCAACTGCACGCTCGTGATAGCGTTGTGGAGGATCTTGCCGCACAATTGCGGCTCTTCGTCGCCGACAGCCAAGGCCCCGATCGTGAGGCCGCCGTTGCAGACCTGGTTCCAGTTATGGACGTCGCGATGCCAGCCGCCCCGCGATTCGTAGACCCGCATGCCCGCTTTCAGCCCCAGTTCGACGATGGCCTTGCGGATCGTCTCCCGCTGTGAATCGCTCCACTGGTCGTAGAGCCAGTCGTAGGCGAGGGCCAGGGCGTGCGTCATTTCCGCCGTATCGAGGAAGTGCCGCGGATTGAAATCGGGAAACTTCGCCACCGTTTGCAACTCTTGCCACAGGTGGTCGACATAGCGCCGATCGCCGTGCAGGCGGTAGGCCAGGGCCAGCGTATAACTGTGCTGGACCATGCGGCGGCTGGTGTCCAACAGCCGCAGGCCGTCCGGAAGGACATGCTCGGGCAGTTTCGCGGTCAAAAAGCGGTCGGCGTCGCGTCGCAGCTTGACGTCCCATTGCTTGAGCACAGGATCGGCGGCAATTCTCTGCCGCAGGGCCTCGAAGCCGGCCGCGTCGGTCAGCAACCGCGGATGCTGCGGCTTGATGCGGCGTGCCAGGTCCTCGGCTGCGGGGACGGCAATTGCGGGCCGTGATGTTTCCGCACTATAGGCATATGTGACGGACATTGCCAAGACGACCGGGAACAACGACACGCGGATCGCGAAACGACGCATGGGAAGACCTTCTGGCGGGAGTGGTTTCAGTCAGAATGGTATTATCGTAATTCAACCGCGGGTGGTCCGCAACGGCCTCTGGCGCCGAAGCACGTAAGCCGGGTAGCCACGTAGGCGGAAGCCGCATGCACGGTCATAACCCATTATAGCGAGGATGGTTGACAAGGTCTCTACTGTCTAGTATCATCATCTTCTTCTCCAGGTACCATCGTAAGTTGAATGGCGAGGTGGCAGAGGAACATGGGTAAGAAGACTCTCGTCCCTGAAGGCATCGAGGAGACCATTCGCCTCCTTGCGCGCAAATACGGCAACGGATTGAAGAATGCCATCGACCAGCGAATGGAAGAAATGAAGAGCGACGACAGATCGCACTTCCTGATTTACCAGGTACTCGGGGTAAGCGACCAAGAAGGGCGACTGGTGGACGAGTACCAGAACCGGGGTCGGTTCCTGTACAAGTATGCTGGCTCATTCCTCGAGGAAGCCGCGAAGCTCTGCTTTCTGGAAAAGTTTCCCGAGTCGGGATCTATTTGCGTTCCCAATACCCAAGGCCGGCGCCCAAAGACTTTTCAAATCGATTGCCTTATCGGAACGGATGCAATCGAGATCAAATGGAGGGATGCAACCACGGACGGTGATCATATTACTAAAGAACATACTCGAATCCGAGCAATCGTCGAGGCGAAATACACGCCGATTCGCGTCAGGTTCTATTACCCGAATCGCGCTCAGGCGATTAAGATTCAACAAACGCTCGAGACGCTTTACCAGGGAGTAAAGGGCCAGTACTACCACGGGGATGCCGCTTGGCAGTACGTACGGAAGAGATCTGGTGTCGATTTATTTGGGATCCTCAATAAGCTGGCAAGAGAAAATGCGCCCAAGAGCTGATACCCAAGTCTGCCTCGGGGACTGCTTGCACGTTCTGGAAGGATTCGGGAGCGGTATGGCGGACTTAGTGTACCTTGACCCTCCGTTCTTTACTCAGAAGATCCACCGCCTTGGCCCACGAGATCGTTCAAGGGAGTTTTCTTTTGAAGATCTTTGGTCCACGCAGAATGAGTATGGGAGGTTCTTGTTTGAGCGCCTTCGTGAAATGCACCGTGTTCTCTCAAAGCATGGTTCTATTTTCTTTCACTGTGACCGAAATGCAGTTCACTTGGTCCGCGCCCTGCTTGACGAAGTTTTCGGGTCCGAGAACTTCCGTTCGGAGATTATCTGGCATTATCGAAGGTGGTCCAACTCGCAACGAGGACTATTACCAGCTCATCAGACTATCCTTTATTACTCGAAGACGGATACGTACACCTTCAATGAGAAGCTAACCGAATACTCTCTGGCGACGAATGTTGATCAGATCCTTCAGCGCCGGTCGCGCGATGACTCAAACAAGTCTGTTTACGATCGGGATGAGAATGGAAACGTGGTCTCCAATGGACCGAAACGCGGCGTGCCTTTGAGCGACGTTTGGGATATTCCATTCTTGAATCCGAAAGCAAAGGAACGAACAGGGTATCCCACCCAGAAACCGCTACTTTTGTTGGAGCGGATTATTAGTTTGGCAACAAACGAAGGTGACTGTGTACTCGATCCGTTTTGTGGAAGCGGTACGACCTTAGTCGCGGCACAATCTCTCAACCGAACGGCGATCGGAGTCGACGTCTCAGAAGACGCTGTCGCGTTGACTAGGCAACGGATCGCCAACCCGGCTCGCAGCGAGTCTCGACTTCTCGAAGCTGGCCGCGAAGCGTATCGAAATGTCGATGATGTCGCTTTGGCAATGCTGCAAGGCTTGGATTGCGTGCCGGTTCAGCGCAACAATGGAATTGACGCGATCTTGAAACAGGAGTTCGAAGGTGGTCCGGTAACAGTTCGAGTTCAACGGTTAGGTGAAACGCTCATGGATGCGGCACAAAAGCTCGCGAAAGCTTCGGCCAGCAAGGGGGCGAAGATAATGTTTGCCATTGCGTTGGTCCGAGGTGGCTGTTTTGAATTCGCCGACGACCTGCCGTCTGGAGTGATAGCAGTTGAATCGCCCGCGTTGGGAATTCAAGAGCACTTGGCCAAACACAAAGTATCAACCGCCGCAGATGGCTAATGCTGAGCCTGCCCGGATGGGATGATTTCCAATTCCGCCAGGGACGCATACGACTTCTTCTCAAAGGAAGAAAGGGCCACGAACTTCAGGAATCTTGCTTTCACCGGATGGCCAAACGAGATCACCTGCATCTCGTCGGAATTGGCAAACTTACCTTTCTTCAACGCCTTGCCCCATTCTCTCCCGTCGTCGCTGACGAAGACTTCAAAATCCTCAATGCGGCCGTTGGGCATGTCCTGTCGCGGCAGGACCTTGATGCCTTCGAAAACGACCGGTTTGGCGAACTCGATAATGAGATGGTGCGGGAAAGCCGGCGCTGGATCGTTCCAAGGTGTGTGCCAGATCGTTTCCGCATCGCCGTCGACGACGTTGGCTGCCTCATAGTCCGCGGCTTGGCTGTCCGCGTTCACCACCTTCGCGCCCAAGCGCTGCATCAGCCCGCCGATCACCGGGGCGAAGAGCTTGTCGAGTGTGACGACAGGCAACTCCGACCGAGGTTGGAAGGCCGCGGAACCCGCATAACGCTGAAGACTGGCCAACAACTGCCGCGCGGCCGGCTGCTTTGTAACCATGCCCGGCAGATCGACTCCGCAGACCAACAAGCGGCCCGTGCCAACGCGGGCCTCGAAGATCACGCCCAACTTGTGGTTCCGCGCAAAGTTGTCGATCACCTGCACGATCGGGCGGAAGTCGGCCGGAGTGTCGTCGAGGATCATGCTCCGCGAGTGGTCCAAAAGCTCGTACCACTGCCAGTTGCTATAAAAATCGGTGGGAAAATCGGCCAGCGCCGGATGTTTGGGATCGCAGAGGATTCCCATCGTGTTGGGCTTCTGCGTGGGAAACCAGACAGGGCTCCAGAAGACGGGCAAGAAGCGGCCGGGCAACGATTGCGAACTACGTGCCGTGGCAAACAGCAACACCCGCCCGCCTTGCGCCAAAACCGACTTGATCTCCTCGTTCCAGGCTTTGCTGACGATCAGTCCTTTGGGCGGCTCGATATTCACCTTGGGCGGATAGACCCAGATCTCCCATTGGTTTGCGATCGACGTGCCCGGCAGGGAAAGGTTGATCGTAAGCTTGGCCGGCGCTGCGGCACCGGCCAGCGACGCTTCAATCTTTCCTAGCGGAGACAGCTTGCCCGCAGGCAGTATGCTGCCGGGCGGCAAGTTCTCGTCGGCCACCACATTGCCCTTTTCATCGCGAATAACCCACTGCGGCATCACGGCGACAAGGTTCCTGGGGCCGAAATGGGCGATCTCGGCCTCGGCCGTCAAGGTTTCGTCGCTCGTAAAGGTCCGCTTCTTCAGTCGCAAGAGCGGCACGGTCGGGCCGCAGTAACGCGTGTGCTGCTGGGGCGTGACAAACCCCTTCGAATCCCAGAAAGGATCGAGCGGCCCGATCAGGGCGGTGCCCTGGCTCGGATAGTCGTGCAGATCGAGCAGCGAAAAGCCAGGATAGTTGGGCGTGCGGAGCAGGACTTCGATCTCCTCCTTGTACAGCAGCACGGCGTGCCGGCCCGTGGCCTGGACAAACTGCGGGGCCAGGTCGAGAAGATGTTTTTTCGCCAGGTCGTCGCGGACCAATTCGAAGTTTTTGGCGCGGAATACGCCCGTGTATTTTGCCATTTCATCGAAATTTGGGAAGAACGTCCACTGGCCAATTTCGTGCCCCATCAGAGGCCGGTCTTGGCGGGCCACTTCAGCGCGGAAATCACCATCGGTCCGCGGGCCCTGCACGCCCCGCGGGCCGCCTTCGGTGTACTGCCGGTGGGCCGTCATCTGCCCGGCCGAGGCCGAGCAGTAGAAATGCCGCGGGTCTTCGCGGATGAGCATCCTGACCCAGTAGTCCAACGTATCGCCCTCGCCGTCGTGCTCGTTGCCCAGGGTCATCAGGCAGAACGACGGATGGTTGCCGTAGGTGTGGACCATGCGGAGGAGTTCCTGCTCCATGAATCGGCCGATGGGGGCTTGGCGGTCGATATGGATGTTCGCCTCCGGCCCTTCCACTTGAAGGTAGACGCCTTCGATGTCGGCGGCGGCGAAGGCGGCCTCCGGCGGACACCAGGAGTGGAACCGCATGAAGTTCAGCCCGTAGGATTTCAATATGCGGAAGATCCGTTGCCACCCGGCCACGTCGGTCGGCGGATAACCCGTGAGCGGAAAGACGGCGCATTCCAGCGTGCCGCGGAGGAAGATCGGGCGGCCGTTCAAAATGAACTGCGTGCCGCGGATTTCCAGCTTCCGCATGCCGAACGTGACTTCGCGGTCATCGAAATACGAACTACCATTCTGTCTAGCTTCCAGCATGGCGTGGAGCTTATAGATATGTGGCGAAAATTCATCCCACAACTCCACTCCCTTGCCCATAGGCATGTCGACTACAACCACGGATTCCCGCTCGGCTGTAGAGATTGGAACGGTTACCGATGGAATCCCGTCGCAACCCGCCGGCCATGTATTGACGCCAAGCCACAACCGGCCCTCGATCGACTTTCCTGTCGCGTTACGCAATGTGACTTTGATTTTGGCAAGCTGGCGGTTGACGTCGGGGTAGACCTGAATACTCTCCATGGAAACCGCATCGAAAGCCCGCAGTTCGATCTTACCGACGATGCCGTTCATATCCGTTTGCGTCCCTCCGAAAAGGATCGAAACGAATCCACCCAAGTCGAATTTCAGGCTGTTATCGACACGAATCGTCAGGCAATGCTTGCCGGATGTGACACCCGTGCCGAGGTCATGCACTTGCGGCGTGATGAGGCTGTCTTGCGTGCCGATCTCGCGGCCATCGAGCCAGGCGCGGGTTTCCCAGTGGACCCGCTCCAGGAAGAGTTTCACGCGTTTGCCTTGCCAACTGGCAGGGATGTCAATGTCGCGCTGATACCAGGCCGGCCCGGTGTAGAGATTCGGGCGGTAGAGGCCATCCAGCGAGGGCTTTGCCGGGTTCGGCAGGCCAAGCTTGGCTTCGTCGGTCGTACCGGGCAGCTTGATTTCGCCCGGCAGCCGCGAGGCATACCATTTCCGTTCGATTCCCGCCTTCGCAGGATCGAGACGGAACCGCCACGCGCCGGCCAGGGAGATTGGTTCCACGGCGGAGGCCGCCGCCGTTCGCCCCCAAGGGAACATGACCGCCAGCGTGAGAATTGCGAAACGAACGAATCGGAAACGAAGCCTGGGTTTGGCAAATTGGGTCATGGAAATACCTCTGAGGGCACGGTTTCGGCCAAGGCCCGGACGTTACACTGGCCGGCGTTGACCGAACGAACAGATTTGGATTGATCTTAACATAGTATGTTCATCAAGATAATACGCCTCTGCTCTCAGGGGCATTCCCACCGGCGCTCGTAGTGCCGCCTTGGCCGGAATGTCTGTTCGAAATCTTGCCCGCGTGTGCCACTAGCGCTCGGTATCTGGCCAATCTCGGACAAGGCGGGTTCTCTTGGTCGCCTTTTCCGCGTTCGTTCCCGTCGCGGAACGAACCCTCGCTCCCTGAACTGCGAAAACCGGCCAAAAATAGGGCGGGCGTTTTTGCTTGACACTCCTCCGGCTATTCCTGGCGCCACAGGACGGCGGGAAAGAGCTGTCCAGCGGCTGTCCAAGTTCTGCCAGCCTTGTCAGATTTGGCCAGCCGTGTCCAAGTTTGGCCAGTTTTGGCTAATGTTGTCCAGATTCCGCCCACCGGGGGAATCCCCGACCCTCTTTTGCCGGGCCTAAGCCCGCCAGGGCCGCTCGCGATCGCGATGGGTGGCCACCGCCTCTTGGGCGATTTGCACGTCTTCGGCAATCTCGAAGTCGAACATGCCGGCCAGCACGAAGTCCGCGCCGCTCAGGAACGCCCGGCGAAAGGCCTGCCGGGGCGGGATCGCGCCCGCCGCCATGGTCTTGAAGGCGATCCAGGGCTTCTGCACGCCCTTCATGAACTTGGCCGTCTCTTCCGGATTGGAACACCAGTAGCCGGGATACTCGCTCAGCGGCCCTTGGATCTGCTCGGGCTTGGGAGCGGTGGGATAGCTGTGGTTGTGGAAGGTCTTGATGTAGAAGTCGGCCTTGACGTCGTGTTGCTCGCAGGCCCGGACGACCTCCAGCGCGTGGCCGCCCACGCCCGAGGGCACGCCGTATTTCTTCACCAACTCGACCGCGGCGGCGACCAGGTCGATCTTGCCCTGTGCCACCAGCGCGTCGGCATGCACGCCCCAGAGGTAGATCGCCTCGCACCCATCCTTGATCAGGTCCTCGACGTGGCGTCGGTATTCGGCCAGACCCGGTTCCACGGCCGCCGTGGGGCAGATGATCCACTGGATCTTGCCGCCCCGCTCCTTGCGGTAACGCCGCAGGACCGACATCGGATGCGGCGGATTGTGCATGGTCAGGGCGTTGACGCCGTGCGCCTCGGCCGCGGCCAGCGTCTCCAAAATCTTCTCGTCCGTGTTGTAACGGGCGGTCAAATTATAGACGTAGCGCAAGTCGCGGCTGTGGGTGAAATGCGTCAGCAGGTTGCCGCCGAGGATCAGGCGGCTGATTTCCAGCTTGCCAATCTTGCCGCGGGGCAGACCGGCGGCTGCCGCGGGCGGTTGGGGCGCTGGCGAACTCTCGGCCCCGTACGAGGCCCCGGCGATCGCAACGCCGGCAGTGGAAAGAAGCGATCCGGCAACGAATGCGCGACGGCCAATTTCTTTGTTCATGGACTTCTCCTTCTTGCAAGCGTTTGCGGAGTTCTAAACCACTAGCCGGATGTTAACATAAATCTGCCAGAATGTCCAGAGTTTTTGGCACATTGCAAAACAGAATTGCGAGTATGGCAACGTCTTCCCAGCGCCGTGACCTGCGAGTAACATGAAACTATGGCTATCCTGCACGATTCTTCGAATACCACACCAGATCGGCGACCGGTCGGTCGCTTTGTCGCTGTGCATGCGCTGATTTGGATGCTTGCCGCGCCGGTCCTGGGCGCGGCGGTGGCGCGCGTTGCGGTCTGGGTGGAGAATTTTCGCGCGCCGCTGGTGATTTTTCCGCTATTGGTCGGTTGTGGGCTGGGACTCGCGCTGGCGGCACTGATGCGTGTGGGGCAGATCGGCCACCGCGCGACGATCTGGAGTGGCGCCGTCGTGGCGGTGGCCGTAACGGTGCTTGGGCAGCATTTCTTCAGTTTTCTCGATTTCAAGGCAGCCGTGGCCGCACAGAAGCCCCAAGGCATCTCCCTCGAAGCATTCGAGGCCGTGCAGGAAATGAGGCCGGACGGATCGCCCAATTTTGCGCGGTTCATGCAGCGGCAGGCGACCGAGGGGCGGCCCATGAACGCGGGGTTCAACGGCTGGTTCACGACCGGTGAGTACAGATTGCGTGGCATGGCGGCCTGGGCGAGTTGGGGCGTCGATGGCCTGTTGATGCTTGCCGCTACATCGACGGTTGTCTACCTTGCCAGCCGCAGGCCGTATTGCAGTGTCTGCCGCAGTTGGTATCGCACTACCCGTGCCGGGCCCTTGGCCGCCGACAGGGCGCGACAGATGGCCAAGGCGGCGTTGTTGCCGGTCGAGGACCCGCTCCGCGGCGGTCAATATCGGCTTTCACATTGCGTCAGCGGTTGCGGACCGTGCCGGCTGGAATTGGCGTGCCGCGGCCGGGTGAAGACTGCCGTTGTGGAAGCGTGGCTCTCGGCCGCTCAGCTTGGACAAGTGGTGCGAGTGTTGGATGGGGAAAGTCGTGAAGAATCGTAGCGACAAGAGTGCCGGCAGAAAAATGGGACGCAGAAAGATGGCAGACTGGGGAAAGAGCGTGACGCTAGCCGGCAAGTTCTTGACGGGGTGAAGCGACGATGAGCGGAATTCTGGGGATCGGAACGGAAATCACCGAATGCCTGCGGATCGCGCGGCTGATCGAACGGCACGGGGAGTTGTTCATCAATCGCGTGTATACGGCGGACGAGGTCCGTTTCTGCCAGAGTCGGCGGCAATCGACGCAACACTTTGCCGCGCGTTGGGCGGCCAAGGAGGCGGTGTTCAAGGCCCTGGGCATCGCCGCGCGGCGGGGCGCGGTCTGGACCGATGTCGAGATCCGCAACGTCCCTTCCGGCCAGTCCGCGGTGGCCGTGCGCGGCGCGATCAAGGACCTTGTCGAGCAGCTTGGCGTGGGAAAAGTGCTAGTGAGCATCGCCCATTGCCGCACGCACGCCACCGCCTATGCCTTGGCCTTGGGGCGGGAATAGGCATTACTGTCCTGCTTCACGCGAGGCCCGTTCGAACAGATCGGCCACTCCCAACTCGGCAGCCCACTTCTTCATAAAGTCAAGATCGAGGCGTCCCTGCTGCGCCTTGAATACGCCAAGTATGTCTTTCCACTGCCGATCGGAGATTTCGTCGCCGAGTCGATACCATTCCAGCTTCGCTAGAACCGTGTCTTCCGGCGAGGCCAAGAACACCTCGATGTCCGGGAAGTCGGCATCAATGGATCTTTTCTCCTTTCGCTCCAGGGCGACACGGTCGTACGCCCGTGCTTTCATGACAAAGACGTCCACCTTGAAGGATGTCGCCAGGTGTATGAGGTTGAAGCACGAACGAATCGCGATCGCACTGTGAATCATGCCGGCATCGATGTAGTAGCCGGCTTGCAACGCCTCGACCAATTCGCCCACGTGTTGCGGTTTCATATCGGCGACTAGGTCGGCATCCACCGTGGCCCGCACGACGCCGTGCGCCGAACTGGCAAGCGATCCGCCTATGTAGTAAGGCACCTTCAACCGTTCAAAGGCATCGATTACGGGCAACACGGCGCTCAGAGCATCGTTAGCTTGCACGGCACTTTCTCTCCACATACTCCCGCAGCCTGACTGCCAGGTCTCGACCATACTGTTGTTCCACCCAGAGAATGTCAAGCTCGCGCTTGTCGACACCGGGATTGGCGCGCGCAAGCCCCTCGCGTGAGAGATGCACCAACATCCGCGTCCAATCGCGCACCCGGCCCATTCGCTCGGCAACGCTCATCTTGCGGAGGATTTCAAGCTGGACCCTTTCAGCTTCGGGAGAGGTATCGGACAGCATGAGCACCTAATCCTACAGGCTTATTGGACGAGTGGCAGCATAGGATCTACCGGTCGCTGGCGCAATCTCTACCCCGATTTCTTGGCAGCCTTTTTCACGGTCTTTCGGGCCGCTTTCTTGGGTGCTGACGCTCGTTTGGGGGCTGCCGCCTTCTTGGCCGTGCGGCGCGCCGGCTTCGTGGAGGGACCCTGTTCGGCCCGGGCCTTCAAGAGGTTCAAGGCGTATTCCAGCGTCACTTCCTCCGGCGAGGTGCCGCGGGGCAGCGAGGCGTTGGTCACGCCATCCGTCACATAGGGACCGTAACGGCCGGCCAGCAACTGCACCGGATTGCTGGTCACCGGCGAGGCCTCGAAAACTTTCAGCGGCTCGCGCTTCACGGCGCCGCGGCCGCGCCCGCTCGACTTGGGCTGCGCCAGCAGCTCCAGGGCCTGCGGCAGCGTAACGTCTAGCGGCGAAAGGCCCGCCGGCAACGAGCGGATTTCCTTGTCGCACTTCACGTAAGGCCCATAGGGTCCGTTGTGCGCCATCACCGGTTGACCGTTCTGCGGATCCTGGCCTAAGGTCCGTGGCAGCGACAAGAGCTGTAGCGCCACCTCGATCGTCACATCCTCCGGTTGCATCCCCTTCAAGAGCGAAGCGTTTTTTGGCTTCTCGTCGTCGCTAGCATCGCCATGCTGAACGTAGGGCCCGAATCGCCCCCCCTTGAGATAGACAGGCTTGCCATCCGGGGCATAGCCCAGCGGCGCGTCGTTCTGCGCCGAGGTTTCCAGCATCTTCAGTGCCACCTCCAGCGTTAGTTCATCCGGCGGCGTCTGTTCGGGAATGTTCGCCCGTCGCTCGCTTGGCTTCTTCTCATCAATTGCCTTATTCTCTACCGCTTGCGCCAGGAACGGCCCGTAACGGCCCACGCGCACGAAGATCTCCGGTTGGCCCTCGGGCTTGCCGATGAGCACGCGGCAGACGTCGCGGGCGTCGATCTCGCCGGTTTTGCTCACGACCAGGTCCTTGAGCCCTTTTTCGTCCTTGCCGAAATAGAAGTTGCGCAGGTATTCCAGCCAGTCGCGTTCGCCGCGGCTGATGGCGTCCAGGTCGTCTTCCATATCGGCGGTGAACTGGTAGTCGACCAAGTCCGGCAGGTGCGATTCGAGCAATTGCGAGACGGCGAAAGCCGTCCAGGTGGGCACCAGCACGTTGCCGCGCTTCCACTTGAACACGTAGTCGCGGGCCAGGATCGTATCGATGATCGAGGCGTAGGTGCTGGGCCGGCCAATGCCCATTTCTTCCAGTGCCCGCGTGAGCGAGGCCTCGCTATAGCGATTGGGGGGCTGAGTCGTGTGGCTCTTGGCCTGCAACTGCCGGCAATCGAGGGCCTCGCCCACCTTGACCGGCGGAAGCACGACCTCGCGGCCCGCCAACTCGCTGTCGGGATCGTCGGAGCCTTCCACATAAGCCCGCAGGTAGCCGGGAAAATCGATGATCTTGCCGCTGGCCTCGAACTTCGCCCCGTCCACGACCACGCTGATTGTGATCCGCCGGGCACGCGCATCCGCCATCTGACTGGCCACCGTCCGTTTCCAGACCATGTCGTAAAGCCGGAACTCGTCGGGGCTGAGCACGTTCCGCAAGGTCTCCGGAAAGGCAAAGGGATGGCCTGCCGGCCGGATCGCTTCGTGGGCTTCCTGCGCGTTCTTGACCTTGGTCTGATAAATCCGAGGCCCGTCGGGCAGATACTCTTTGCCATACTGGCTCAATACGATCTGCCGGGCCGACTCGATGGCCACGCTGGCCAGGGTCGTCGAGTCGGTTCGCATATAGGTGATGTGCCCGTTTTCGTAAAGGCTCTGGGCCACTTCCATCGTCCGCCGAGCCGTGAACCCATGCTTGCGATTGGCTTCCTGCTGCAGCGTGCTGGTGGTGAAGGGCGGATAGGGCCGCGTGGTATAAGGCTTGTCTTCCAACTCGGCCACGCGGGAGGCCTCGCGTTGCAACTTGGCGGCCAATTCGCCCGCCTGCTGTTCATTGAGCAACAGGCAAGCCGAGTCTTTCAGCCGGCCCGTGGCTGCATCGAAATCGCGGCTGGCGGGGATCCGTCGGCCATCGACCGAGATGAGAACGGCGTCGAACGATTCGCCGCCGGGGTGCCCGGTACTCCGGGTCGTGGCAAACGTGGCAACGAGGTCCCAGTAGTTGGCGGCGTGGAAGGCCATCCGTTGCCGCTCGCGTTCGACAATCAATCGCACGGCCACACTCTGCACCCGCCCCGCCGAGAGCCGCGGTCGGATTTTCCGCCAAAGCAGCGGGGAAACGTCGTATCCGTACAAACGATCGACGATTCGCCGCACCTCCTGGGCGCGAACCAGGGCCTGGTCGATCGACCGCGGTTGCTTCAGCGCATCGCGAATCGCCTCTTCCGTAATTTCGTGGAAAACCAGGCGATAAACCGGCACCTTCGGCTTGAGCACCTCGCAAAGATGCCAACTGATGGCCTCTCCCTCGCGGTCTTCGTCCGTCGCCAGATAGAGTTCCGTGGCATCCTTCAAAGCGGCCTTGAGCTTGCGAACTTGCTGGGCCTTCTTGGCCGGAATAATATAAACCGGATCGAAATCCTTGGTGACGTTGACTCCCAGATAGGCCCAACTCTCCTGCTTCAGATTCTCGGGCACCTCTTTGGCCCCGTTGGGCAGATCACGGATGTGCCCGATGCTGGCCTCGATCGTGAAACCACGGCCAAGAAACTTGCCAATAGTGCGGGCCTTGGCCGGCGACTCGACAATCACCAAAGAATTGGCGTGGGAAGTGGACTCTTTCTTGGCCATGTTAATGTGGGTACTTTGGATAAGTCTATTTCGACAATTGTTGATTAGTATCAGCGATCTATCCTATGCTTCGTGAGCCGTGTGGCTAGTGGGAGCATTTCTGTTTTATTCGCTGCAAGCGGTCGGGGAAGAGCGAGAATCATTGTAACAGGCGGCACAATAAGCACAATCGACGTTTTCCGCAGGGGCCATTTGCCATTGCATTTACTGTGCCTGATCCTAAAATGATGGATTCGGGTCAATTACTGGACGCTGCCCGGGGCAACCACTTTATAATCGATAGGGCAGGACGCGAAAGTTCTCGTCTTTTTGCTGGTTGCAAGGGGCTTCCGGTCGCTTTCAAATACAACTCGCGAGTTGCTCGCGGTTTTATACATCCATAGAGGTATAATCCAGTTATGGCAAGTCCGTTCAGTGTTTTTCGCAAGAATCAGAAGTATTGGATGGCCGGACTGGTGGTCATGGCGATGATCGCCTTCGTCTTTATGCCCCAATCCATGACGAATTCTTTCCGTGGCGGGGGCGGGGCGGCCGAGGAAGTAAGGGTCCAGACCACCAAGTTTGGAAACCTCACAGCGAGACAGGTTCAGGTTGCGCGACTCAACCGCACGGTGTTCATCGAGTTTCTTCAGAGGCTATCGAGGTATCTAGAAGACAAAAAGCAGCCGACAGGTTGGGCAGATGCCGTGCTGACCATCATTGGTCCGGCCACCGATGACAATGCCGTCAAGACCTGGCTGTTCGCCCGCGAGGCGGAGGCGATGGGTATCACGGTGGATGACAAGACCATCGGTTCATTTCTTGATGTTTTGACGAACAAGAGCCTGGGGTCCGACGGCATCATCAATCTTCTCCGCGGGACACGCCAGGGAGGGATCGATCCGGCGACGTTCCGTTACATTGTGCGTGAGGAGTTGCTCGCCTTGCGCTATCGGGGATTATTTCACGACTTGAACCTGCGGTGGAACTGGATAGGGAGCACGGCAACGCCCGATGAGCGCTGGGCACGGTTCCGGCAGTTCAACGAACATGCCACGATCGAGTTGGCGCGTTTTTCGGTCGAGGACATTGCGAAGGACGTCGAGAAGCCGTCCGTGGATGTGCTCAAGCAGTTCTTCGAATCTCACAAGGAGGTCCTCGCTTCGCCCTACAAGCCGGACCCAGGCTTCCGCGTGCCGCGCAAGGTCAACGTTCAGTACCTGGAGGCGACGGAAGAGAAGTTTCAGGAACAGGTGACGGACGCCGAGATCACCCAGCGCTACGAGAAGGATCCCAAGGCTTATGAGCAAAAGCTGAAAGACTTCGAGAAAGAAGAAAAAGAAGAAAAGGCGGACAGGGAAAAGCAAGACAAAGAAGAGGCTGCCGCCAAAGCGGCCGCGGAAAAGAAAGCCCAGGCCGAGAAGAAGCCTGAAGCGGGAACTAAACCGGAAACCGTGAAGAAGCCTGACGCGGGCAAGAAACCCGAAGGCGAAAAGAAGTCTGAAACTGAGAAAAAGCCTGAAGCCGGCAAGAAACCCGAAGCTGAAAAGAAACCCGACGCTGAGAAGAAACCTGAGGTAGCAAACCCCGCACCGGCGGCATCCAAGCCAGCGACAGACGCTAGTCCGAAGGCCGCTCCCAAAGGTCCGGAACCGGCAAAGGCGGCGCCTGAAACCAAGTCGTCGAGCAGGTCCGGGGAAGCAGAGCGCTCGCCCTTCCGTCTTGTGGCGTTTGTCGATGACAAGCCTGCTGAAAAGGCGACCCCAAAGGACGAGAAAAAGGAATCCGCTACGCAGGCCACCACACCGGCGGTAGCCAAACCGGTCGAAGAGAAGAAGCCGGCAGAAGAGAAGAAACCGGCAGAGGAGAAGAAATCGGCAGAAGAGAAGAAACCATTGGATAGTAAGAAACCGGCCGAGGAGAAGAAACCGGCCGAGGAGAAGAAATCGGCCGAGGAGAAGAAACTTGATGCAGGGAAGAAGCCGGCTGATGACAAGAAGGCGGATACCAAGTCCGCTGTGCTGGATACTGCGAAAAAATCCGACGACAAGAAACCCACGCCACGCCCGCCGATCAAGACTGCCCAAGAAAGGCTGCGCAACCTGATCCGCGAGGAAATTGCCCGTGAAAAGCTGCAGGCTGCGCTGGGCCAGGTTCAAGGCATATTGGAAACCTATCATCAGATATGGATGAAGTACGATGTGGACGTCAAGAGCGATCCGGCGACAAACCGACCGGCTCCTCCCGATTTCGGCGCCTTGGCCAAGAAGTACGGCATGACGGCCGGCAAGACCGGCCTGGTCTCGGACTATGATCTCTCGCAACTGGACGTGGGCCAAGCGGCCAACTTTATGCAACGGGCGCGTCTGGTGCAGATGGTGTTTGCATCGCCGGCCTCCTCGGCCCTTTACAAGCCCGACACGTGCCAAGGGCTCCACACCAGAGGCAACTACATGTTCTGGAAGATCGAGGATCAGCCCGAACATACTCCCAAGTGGGACGACCCGGGCATTCAGGCCGAGGTCCTGCGGGCGTGGAAGCTCGGCGAGGCCCGCAAGCTGGCGAGGAAGCGTGCCGACGATTTGAAGGCCCTGGCGGCGGCGAGCCCCGCCAAGTCGCTGGCGGATTTGCCCGCCAAGAAGAAAGACTACACGGTCCTCCGACCATTGCGATTCACGTTCCTGAAGCAAAAATATGGCGAACTCGTCTTGGGCGAAGTGTTTGGCCTGGACAAGCCTGGGCCGGGCTTTACGCAGAAGGCATTCAGCTTGAAGATGATCGACCGGTCTTTCATGGAAAAGGTGTTCGGCCTGACCCCGAATCATGCGGATATTGCCGCGAACCAGCCGGAGACGGAGATTTACGTGGTCCGCGCCGTGGAGTTCACGCCCTTTGAGGAGCTCTGGCCCGACTTCACTGCCGAAAGGGACGACTGGTCGGTCTACTCGCAGGGGAGTCCGGAAGAAAGGCTCCCGCTGGATACCCTGACTAATGAGGACCGATTCCTGGTTTCGCAGGCATGGGAGAAGAAGGTTATTCACGACGCCGGTCTGAAGTGGGTGGAACCGAAGTCAAAGAAGGGTTCCGCTCCCGAGCAAGAGCAAAGCCCTGCGCCGCCCTCGTCGCCTCCGCCGGACGACGACGAGTAATCCGCTTCAGGGGCGACCGACGAATAACTTCCGGATTTGGGTGGCATGCCTTGAGGCCTGCCACTCTCGCAGAAACGCCGAAGTTATTTGTCGTCCCGTCCTCAGTATTCCAACCGCAGCACGGTCATGGTGCTGTCCCACATGGAGGGCGCGTGCGCGGCCTGGACCTTCTCGTCCTCGCTGCAGCCGACCGTGTGGCCGTCGCGAATCTCCGCGCCGCGGGCGAGCAAGTAGTGGGCAGTCGCGTGGGCAAAGTCCAGAAGTTCCTGCGCAGTGTGCCGGCTTCGGGGAATCTCGATCTCCAGTTTCTCCAGCGCCTTCATTCCGGTGGTGAACAGCCGCAGCGTGCCATCATCGTTGTTTTCGATGCGAAAATCGATCCAGAGGTGCAGGGGCAGCTTCGTCGGCGAAGCGTTGCGGGCCTCCGCCAGGAAGACTTGCGGATCGTGAACGAGCCCGCCGCCATTCCAGAAGATTCCAGCGGCGTGGACGTGGGTGGCCGCCGCCGCGGTGAGATGCGTCAGGGCCAGCGAGCGCCGGATCGGATCGCCGTCGTCGTTGCCCAGCGCCACCAGCAAATGGCTGTTGTGGCCCCGCATACTTGCCCTGGCTTCCGGCCACCACCAGGCCGTTTCGCAGGGGCCTTCCAGATTGGACCAGGGGAGCGGCGCCGGCACGAGGACCACGGCCGCCATGCTACCACCCCACGGAAACGCCAGCGTGGTTTCCCGGGCCGTCACTACGTCGGGATTGACGCATTGACCGGATAGTATGGACAAGGTTTCCAACATTTCCGCGTGCCGCGGCAGCGACGGCGTGTCCAACGCCACCACGCTCAACAGCATCGGTCTTTTCTGCGGCGATTTTTCGGTCATGGGAACCTCCGGCAGCTTGGACGCGACAAGTTTGTATCGCGGCCGGAAATAATTGTAAACTGGGGTGGAAAACAAGCCCAGCCCTGTTGTGGAGCCCTCGCATTTTCCCGTTGCAGGGAATACACTAGAGAGAAGAGGGAACAACCGTTTCAGAACGCCGAGGAGAGCCGCAGTGGCATGGGAGTATAGCGAAAAGACGAAACAGCTTTTTATGGACGCCGTGCATGGCAAGCCGGGCACGCACCTGGGCGAGATCGACGATCCGGACGGCGTGGGCGAACACGGGTCGATCGCCTGCGGCGACGCCATGCGGTTCACCTTCCGCGTCCGCCGCCATCCGACCAACCCTGCCGAAGACGTGATCACCGACGCCCGTTACCTGACGTTCGGCTGCACTTCGGCGATCGCCGCCTCCGAGGCCCTCTGCACGCTCATCGAGCGGGGCGGCTACACACCCATTCAGGCCCTGAAAGTCAGCAACCAAGACATCGTCGACTTTCTCGACGGGCTGCCGCAGCAGAAGATCCATTGCTCGGTGATGGGAGCCGAGGCGCTGGAGGCGGCCGTTTTCAATTGGGCGCAGAAACGCGGAGTCGATTTGCAGCAGTTGGGCATCGACCTGCACACCGCGGAGGACGACGAGGGCCGCATCGTCTGCAAATGCTTCACGCTTACCGAGCCGTACATCCGCCGCAAGATCAAGGAACTCAACCTCCGCACGATCCCGGAAATCACCAACGCTATCAAGGCCGGCGGGGCATGCATGGCCTGTCACCATATTCCCGGCGGCCTGCAGGACCTGTTGGACGAGACCTGGGGCAGCGGCAAGCGCGAACTGAAGGTCCTCACGCAGATCACGCTACCCAACACGGAGCCAGTCGAGGCCCGCCAGGCCGCCCGGCCGGACGCGGCCGCGCTCTCGCCCTACCAGTTCGCCAAGAAGATCGACAAAGCGATCGAAGACTACGTGCGGCCGATGCTCCGCCGCGACGGCGGCGATCTGGAAATTGTCGACATCAAGGATACCGCCGTCTACTGCCACCTGGCCGGGGCCTGCGCCGGCTGCAGCGGCGCTAGCCAGACACTGCGGATGCTGGTCGAGCGAACGCTCAAGGAGATGGTCGACGAGCGCGTGCGCGTGATCGATGTGTAGGGAACGGCCTCCGTGCCGTTCCGAGAATTTGGAACGCCATCGACCCGCTGCGCGGGTGCCCCGGCGTTCCCTACAGCGGTCGCTTGGAGTGACGCGCGTCCATTTTGAACGTTGAACGGGAACTATCTATGAGAATTGTTTACGCCGACAACAACGCCACCACCGCCGTCGCGCCGGAAGTCGTGACGGCAATGAACCCCTTCTTCACCGAGAGCTATTTCAACCCCAGTTCGATGTACGAACCGGCGCGCCAGGTCCACGCGGCCCTCGACCAGGCCCGGCAGACGGTTGCCCGGCATTTCGGCCTGGCCGACGCCAAACCGATCCTCTTCACCGGCTGTGCTTCGGAGAGCAATAACACGGCCATCCTGGGCGTGGCCAAGGCCAATCCGCGGAGGCGGCACGTAATCACGACCTCGGTCGAGCACCCGGCTGTGCTGGAGGTCTGCAAGGAACTCGAACGCGACGGCTGCCAGGTCACTTGGCTGGATGTCGATTGCGACGGCAATCTCGATATCCGCCAGTTCGTCCGCGCCCTGTCGCCCGAGACGCTGCTGGTGAGCATCATGCATGCCAACAACGAGACGGGTGTCGTCTTCCCTATCCCACAGCTCGCTCGGCTGGCGAAGGAGACCGACCCGTCCATCGTCTTCCATTGCGACGCCACGCAGTCGGTGGGCAAGATGCGGATCGACCTGGCGGAGGAGTACCGGCACGTCGATTTGCTTTCGTTTTCGGGCCACAAACTGCACGCGCCTAAGGGCGTCGGCGTGCTGTACGTGCGGCCGGGCACGCCCTGCCGGCCGCTATTGATCGGCGGGCACCAGGAGGCCGGCCGCCGCGCGGGGACGGAGAACATGCCCTACATCGTCGGCCTCGCCCGAGCGCTGGAACTGGCGGAAGAGCACTTTCAGGACGAAGAGACACGCGTTCGCGGCCTGCGCGACCGGTTGGAGCGGTCGATCGAGGCACTGATCCCCAACGTGCAGATCAACGGCCGGGGAGGCCCCCGCTTGCCGAACACGTTGAACGTCTCGTGCCATTACGTGGAAGGCGAGGGCATGCTCTACCAACTGAGCGATGCGGGCATCTGCGCCTCCAGCGGTTCGGCCTGCACGTCGGGATCGCTGGAGCCCTCGCACGTGTTGCGGGCGATGAAGGTGCCCTTCACAGCAGTGCATGGCTCCGTGCGGTTCAGCTTGAGCCGCTACAACACCGATGCCGACATCGATCACATCCTGGCGGTCTTTCCCGGCATGGTGGCTAATCTCCGCCGCCTGTCGCCCTATTGGGACCAGGAGCGGAACGTGCCCCGGACCGACGCCGAGGAGTTGGTAAGGGCAAACCCGCGAAGTTAGGTGTGACCGACGATGAACTTCCGCTCTTGCCGGCGCGGTATCTGAAACAGCTTGTGGAACAGGTTTTCAACCTGCCTGCGGAGGAAGTAGCGTCGAACGCTGCCGAGGCGGAGGGTGGGTTGGACGCCTGCTTTGCGGTGAACGTGGTTTTCGGTGACAGGGCCGGGAGATGACAGGTTGAAAACCTATCCTACTGGTTTGCATTGCCGCCGGTCTTGGCGGTGACCTCGCCGGCCAGGGCGAAGAGCCGCGCCCGTCGCGCCTGCCAACCGGAGCCGAGAAACCAGGCGTTGCCGGCGGGTTGGTTGAGCCAGTACGTCGTAGGCTGCGTAATCACCCGCAGGCCGCCCACGTTCAAGCAACTGACTCCGGCAATCATGGCCCGCGAACGCTCCTCCAGGAGGTCCTCGCAGCGTTTGCTCAGGTCGCGTCCGAGCTTCTCCTTGAGCGACTCGTCCGTCAGGGCACGTTCCAACACGATGCGGGCTTCGCACTCTGCCAGGCCCTCGCGCAGGAACTCGTAGCGGTTGGTGGCCACCGGGCCGTCGGGGCCCGGCGCCAGGACGTAGCTGAAGAGGTTGAGGTTCCGCCACTGGCTTTGCGGATAACGTTCCCAGACGCGGCCCTGGCGTTGGCCGCGCGGGTCGCGGAAGACCGGCCAGAAGTCGGCGCCAATGCGGCCCGCGCCGCGCTGCGTTCCCGTGATGTTCAACTCCAGGTAGCTCCGCACCGTCGTCGCCGGCCAGAAGTTGAGGTCCTCGTTGCGGCGATATTCGACTACCAGGTCCGGGCGATTCCAGCCGTAGACGCGGTCCTGCGGCGCGTTGGCAAGGTAATTCACGTGGAAGACGTTGGCGGCATAGCCCACGGGTTTGGGCCCGCCGCCCCCATGACTGTGGACAACCCAGGGCAAGTTGCCGGATACCTCATTGATGGCCGCCGCCTGCTCGTTGGTGGGCCACGTATCGCAGACCACGCCTACCATCATGGCCTTTTCCAGGCCACGCTCGGCCAGGCGTGTGCGCAGCTTGGCAAAGAGCGACTTCCAGACGGCCTTGCCGCGCGCGTCGGCATAAGCGTAGAGATGCCCCGCTTCGATGGTCTTGGTCGCCGGGTCGAACAGCGAGACTTCCGGTGAGATGCCGTACTTGGCCTGGGTCGCACGGATGATCTCGCCGCGCTTCCTTAGCGCCAGGAGACCCTCGTCCTTCTGTTGTTCCTTGGAAAACTTGCTCCACCAGGTGTCGTTGTAATAGTCCGCGCCGGGGGTCACGTAGGAGTCCCAGACGTTGAAGGCCACGATTTTCGGCTTGCCCATGTGCTTCTCGGCAATGTCGAGGTAGCGGTCCATGGCCGAAAAGTCCCACTCATAGGCCTCGTCTGACTTCTTGATCCAACGCACCATCGACTGCTCGTTGCCAAAGTTGGTATGGCAGATCAGCGGCACATAGACCACGCGACTGCCGACCTCGCCCAGAAAATCCATGGCGCGGGCTATCATTTGGAAGTGCCTGTCGGACCAGAAGTCGAGATGGTACTCCTGTACGAGCGTGTCGGGCGACTCGACCAATTCGACCCAGGTGCGGTAGTCCTGTGTGGCCGGCAGCGACCAATCGGAGACATCGAGCTGAACGGGCACGTCGATGGGATTGGAGCCCTCCAGTTCGACGGTGACCCGGCCAGCATAGGCGCCGGGCCTGGCCTCCTTGGGCACGTGGACCGTGATCCAGATCGGGACCACGGTTCCGCCGCCGGAGCGGCTTGGCGGAAACTCCGCCGCCGGCGATTCCAACAGGTAGCCAAGTTGCGTGGCCCCCTGATGGGCCGAATTGTCGTTGACGTCGCCGCCCAAAACGGCATGGCGGGCACGCAAGATACTGCCGTAGCGATAATCGTCGAGCACGCCCGTGATGTTGCCGCCCGGGGCGGCATAGCGGATGCGCACTTGGGCCGCTGAAATTGTCGCAGTACCCTGTTTGAGATCGCCCGGCGAGACCTTCAGATGCTTGACGGCCGCGGGCGAGCCGAGCAGGACTTTGCCGGAGAACCAACCGTTGCGGGCCGCCGCGATGACGACCGGCCGCAGCGGCTCGCAGCGATCGGGTATGCTCGTGTCGTAGTCCAGAGACAGAACGTCGCTGTTCCAGACCCGCACTTCGGACGGTCGGCCGACATTGGCGACCAGCCCCTCGGCCCCGGCGGCCGTCACGCGCACGTCGCCGATACCGATCGTCGCCCAGCGCAGTGTGTAGGGCGAGCCGAACTCCCTCTGGATCTGATTCCGGGGCTTGTAGTCGGGGCGGCCAGTCTGATCCACGACCTTATGGTAGGGCGAAGGAACGGCCTCAACGGCCAGGACGTTGACGCCTTTACGGAGCAACTCGCGGGGGACGACGACGTCGCTGAGGACCCGCTCGCGGAGGGCCAAGTTCTTGGGATAGGAGTCGGCGCGCCAGTCACCGGGCACGAGCTTGCCGTCGGGCAGGGCATAGGCCGCAAGCGGATAGGCCTCCGCGACCGTCGCCGGGCCGATTGTCGCATCCTTGGGCAGATGACCGCGCGCGATCTCCTGGCCGTTGAAGTACACGATAATGCCGCCGCGATAGCTGATCGTCAGACGCAGTTCGCCAGCCTTGGCGGGGTCAGTGACCTCGAACCGGCCGCGCAAGTAGAGGCGACCCACCAGCGGCGCCTGGCACGTTTCCGGAATCGTGCCGCGCAGCCAGGAGCCGTCCACGAAGTTCGGATTCTTCCACGCGTCCGGCAGGACCTCGCCGTCGTGGTTCAACCATGAGACGTTGGTTCGCATGGGCTTCAGGCCATCGTCGCGCTGAATCAGCGGGAGTTTCAGGACCGCGTAGCTGTGCCAGACACTCCGCGTGTCAAGCACGGTAACGAGAGCGGCCGCAGAGGGCTTCGCCCCTGCCGCCGGCCTGGCCGCCGCTGCCGCTGTTGCCACGTTGGGACCCTCGCCCCCGACCACGGCGCCAGCCAAACCCAGAGCCACTGCGATCCCGAACCACCTTGTCACCGCGCGTCCCTTGTGGGGCATTGACCGATCCTCGAATCAAGAGTTTGATGTAGACCACCTTAATGACGCCGAATTGGGGTCGAGGCATGCGCCGGCGGTCGTAACATGGGAGGAGACCGCATGTCCTCGGTCCCAATCTGCCCAAGTCCTGCTACGGATGCCGCCCACCGAGCAGTCCCAACTGCGTCTTGATCGCTCGTTCGACTTCCAGCATGTCGCTGGGCGACACGCGGCCGATTGGGTTCGACAAGCGGACTTTGCTCACCGTGGTAATTTGGTCCGCCATCGCTTTGTTCTGTTTGCCGTCAAGGGTTACGTAAGCTTCGCTCGGGAAAAGCCGATCCACGTTGCTCGTCAGGGGAACCACCTGCACGCGGTTGAGGTGCCGATTCGAAGCGTCGTTGCTAACGATGATTGCGGGCCGTTGCTTGCGGACTTCGCCGCCGACGGACGGCTCGAAATTGACCCGCCAGACATTACCTCGCTGCATCGTAGACATCCCCCAACGTGGCCTCGGCCCACTCGTGGGCGTCGGCTTCGCGGGCCTCGTCCGCAGCCATTTCGCGATAGATGGCATCCAGGTCGGCCTCGGCTGCCCCACGTTCTTGCATGGAACGAAGTCGCTCCCGGAAAAGATGTTCCTTGACGGCCTGACCGACGACGTCATCCGATGAACGTCCCGCTTGGCGAACGAAATCATCCAATGCCTGTCGGACGTCGGCAGGAAGGGTGACCGTAATTGACTGCTCCATGATCGTATTGCCTTTCCGTTGATTACCTATCGTTCAAGGATACCGCGCGGGCGCTGTCAAGGCAACGTTCCTGAAGACAGGAATTCGGTTGAATACTGCGGGTGAGGTTCCCCGCCTCAGCCATCCGCGGGGGCTGCCGGCGTTCTCAAAATCAACTGGTAAAGATCCAGATCGAGCCAAGCGCCGAACTTGAAGCCTGCGTGCCGGATGGTACCGGCATGCTGAAAGCCGAAAGCGCAGTGCATAGCGATGCTGGCCGCGTTCAGCGAGTCGATGCAACCGACAAGCACGTGGTAGTTCTGCCGTTCGGCCTGGGCGACGATCTCCCGCAAGAGCCGCTTGCCGATCCCTTGGCCGCGATGCCCGGCCGCAACATAGACCGAATGTTCCACCGTGTACTTGTACGCCGGAAAGGCGCGAAAAACGCCGTAGCTGGCAAAGCCCAACAGCTCGCCGTTTTCCGCCACGGCAGCAAGCACGGGAAAATTTCCCTTGCGCTTGGCCTCGAACCAGGCCGCCATCGCTTCGGGCCTCCGCGGCTGATAGTCGTATAGCGCCGTGGAAGTGACGATCGCCTCGTTGAAGATCGCCAGGATCTGTCCGGAATACGTTTCGTCACAAGAGATGATGTTCATTCTTACAGACCCAGACCGTGCAACGGCCCACCGGGAGCGGCCAGGGCGTCCACCCGCCGCGTCACCGCGGGGTCTTCCACCAGCGGCGGGGCATGCTGCGGCTTCGTACGGGCGTCGATCACCAGCGCGCCGAAACAACCCCAGTGCTTGTCGCGCACGAAGGCCTCGATGCCGTAGATGTCGGTGGCCGGATTACTCCGCGTGAAGGTCGTCCAAAGGAAATTGTCGAGGTTGCGAGCGGCGAATTCCGCATGATCGACGACTACCACCAGGGGAAAATTGTTGATCGCGTCGCGGCGGCTCAAGCCCAGGCAGAAGCGGTCGACGGCCCGGTCCGGGCCACCCTCTTCGCTCTTCCAGGCGGGCCCTTCGACAAGAAGAATCCCCGGCAGGAAGACCATCGGCCGGCGGAAACCCGAGCCTTCCGGCAAAGTCAGGCGGCTATCGATGGCCACCGGCAAGGTCCGCAACGGTTCGCCGGCCGCGGCGACCACGACCTTCGACCCCTGGTTCAGCCCGTCGCCGCTGTAGTCCAGCGTGTCGATCGTAGTGCAGGTCTGGAAGTGCAAGTCGCGCCGCCAATCGACCCGCTCCAGCACGTGGCGGAAGAAGTCGCGCACGTCGCGGACATTCAACTGCGGATTGTCTTCGCCGGCCACGATCAAGAGATACTTGGCCAGCGACAACTGCCCCTGGCCCAGCAAAGCGTTGCTTTGCGTGAGCAGTTCCCGCGGCCGCTGCCGGCCGGCATAGGGCACGTAGCGCTCGCTGCCGATGGCCAGCAAGAGCGGGTGTACGCCCGCCGCCTCGACCGCATGCACCGCCCGCACGCCGGCGACCGTGCCGGGCACCACCGATTCGACCAACTCGTGGATCAAAGTGCCGAACATCGAGTCCTCTTGCGGCGGCCGGCCCACGACCGTGAACGGCCAGATGGCGTCTTTTCGGTGGTAGACCTGCTCGACGATCAACACGGGGAAATCGTGGGCCAGGCTGTAGTAGCCCAGGTGGTCGCCGAACGGTCCTTCGGGCAGGCGGCGGGTCGGGTCGATGAAACCGCTGATACAGAAGTCGGCCTCGGCATGAATGGGGAGCTTGTCGCCCATGCTGACCATCGGTACGCGGCGGCCGCCCAGCGCGCCGGCGAAGACCAATTCGCTCAGCCCCTCGGGCAGCGGCATCACGGCGGCCACGGCCATGGCCGGCGGACCGCCGACGAACACATTCACGCGCAGGGGCTTGTTGAGTTCCAAGGCCGCGGCGTGGTGCCCGCCGATGCCACGGTGGATCTGGTAGTGCAGCCCGACCTCGCGGTTAGGCTCATACAGGTTGCCGCTGAGTTGCACGCGATACATGCCGAGGTTGGAACGCATTAGGCCCCGGGTACCCGCTTGCGGGTGGCCGGGGTCTTCCGTATAGACTTGCGGCAAGGTGACGAAGGCGCCGCCGTCGTCGGGCCACGACTTGAGTTGCGGGAGCTGGTCGATGGTCGTCTGGCACTCCAGTACGGGACCGCGTTTGACGCGTTTGGGCAAGGCGTGCCAGGCCGTGAACGGGGTGTTGGCGTAGCTCATCGGCCGCCGTAGGAAATCGACCGGGTCGACCTGGAGCTTGACCAGCCGCTTGACTGCGTCTAGCGTATCGCGGAAGAGGAACCGCATGCGGCTCATCGTGCCGAAGAGGTTTCCCAGCATGGGGAAGCGGCAACCCTTGGGACAGGTGAAGAGCAGGGCTGGACCGCCGGCGCGGAATATGCGCCGCTGGATTTCGGCCATTTCCAAGTGCGGATCGACAGGCTCGTTGATCCGCACAAGCTCCTTCTTGGCCTCCAGATCGTGAACGCATTCCAGGAGATTTTTATAGCCCATCGACGATCCCGATAGAAGCTGAGAAGAGATGACAGCCAGACGAACACTACCTAGTGTAGTGTCTCCGAATTGCCGTGTTTGTTGGAGTCCCGGCTTTAGCCGGTAAATACCGCCTAAAGGCGGGACTCCAGCGATTGCAGCAAAAAACTAATCTGCGTGAGACACTACACTAGTAAATTATAATTGCCGCAGACCGCGGATGCCAGCCTCGCAGAAACACGGAAGTTTTTTTGGTCCGGTGCTAGGAGCGGTCACCTTTCGGCAGCGAGTCTTTTTCGAGCTTCGGCCTTGAAAGCGTTGCGGTCCAAGGGCATTGAGAGTCCGCTATTCGCTCTTGCCACCCGCTGTCGAACCTCGTGGCGAAGATCGTCTTCCCGTTTATTAACGTCTTCGAGTGCCAACATCGCATCGAGAAGCACTTCGTCCGCAGAGGCATACGGACCCACTTCCATCCAAGGCCGGATCATCTGATCGAGATTTGGGGGAAAGGTCGTCACAGTAGTTTCCTTAAGAATTCCCCGCTGCGTTTGGCCTGCTCGACGGTGCCGCACTCGACGCTCAGCACGAGGTCGTAGGGCGCACAGCGGCAAACCTCGATCACGGCGGCCCAATCGATCACGCCGTCGCCACAGGCGCAGCCCACCGGCGTTCCGCTCACTTTGCCCCGCTGGGCGTCGGACTGGCCGGCGGAAATGTCCTTGGCATGCACGTGGACGAGCCGGTCCTTGACGTGTTTCAGCCAGGCGATCGGGTCCTCGCCGCCGAGGTAGCTGTTGCCCGTGTCGAAGTTGATGCCGATGGCCGGCGAATCGACCAGGCTGTAGATGCGATCCAGTCCCGCGATGCTCTTGCTGTATTGCTGGTGCGGTTCGAGACCGATCTTGATGGCGCGGCGCTCGGCCAGGTTGGCGGCCTCGCGGAGCGTGTAGCGCATCAGCGTGTGGTCTTCTTCCACGCTGGTCCAGGGCGGCTTGGGACCTTCGTCGGTGTTGACCACCGGCGCGCCGCATTCGGCCGCAAAACGGATGGCCTGCTTGAGATATTCGACGCTGATCTCCGGTTTGCACAACGGCGTGTGGGCGGAAATGCCTGAGAGCTTGACCCCAAACCGCTCGCAGGCGCGGCGGATGCGGTAGGGATCGTCGAGCATGGAGACGCTGTGGAAGTAGCCGGCCTCGCTGAGCAACTCGCGGCCCCAATGGACCATCGGTTCAATGTAATCGTAGCCCAGGGCGGCGGCCTTTTCCACGCCCCATTCGAACGGTTTGTCGTCGTGCCGCACAAATTCGAGATTGACGCCCAGATGAAGGTTTGCCATGTACGGTTGCTCCTGTTAGGATCGGAAAATCAATAACTGCCGAATAGTCGCCTTTCGCTCCGCGAAAGTTGCGCCACCTTTGCAGAGCGAAAGGCGACACTTATTTCCGCGCCAATCCTTACTTGCCTTGCCAAACCACTTTGCCAACGAAGAACGGCCCCATCCGCTCGATGTGTAGCGAGGTCTGCCTGGTCTTGCGCATGCGCTGCACGATGGCCGAGAGCGGATAGAGTTTTGAGCCTAGCAGGCCGATCACGAAATCGTTGTCGTTCTTGTCCAGCCCGTGGCAGGCCAGGCGAATGTCGTGACCCAGCCCCGCCTTGCCGAAGGCGCGGCCGATGCCGCTATGCTCCATGAGGATAACGCGTTGCTCGTCGGCCGACAACCGCTCGAAGGACCCGGCACGCCGCAACGGGTACCAAACTACCCAGTTTAACGCGGCGTCGAGGATTCGGCTTCGCGGCCGGGCGATCAGGGCGTCTTCCAGGTCCGGCTCGTAGCCTTGCGCGTAGGTCCGCCCCAGCATTGTGTACTCCGGTTTTGGCGTCAGGGCGGAAAACGGCGGCCGATTGAGCAGGGGGCGAATGGTTGCGACAAAATAGTCGGGGTCCTCGCTCATGGTGAGCAAGGCAACGCCGCGCGGATCGTTAACGTCTTCGTAAAGCGCCCCGGCTGCTTTTGCCTCGTCCAATGCCCGGATCAACGGCCCGCAGTCCGTGCAGTTGCCCAAGGCCAGGAACTGCATGAACAACCGCCGGTCCAACATGAGGGGCGTGCCATCGGCGCCGCGCCCTCTTTCGCGAATATCAATCGGTTCGTGTGGATCTGTATTCATTTCTCTTTTGCGGCAGTGTCCTACTGGATGGAAGAATGATCGAAGTACCTTCGGTCGTCTATATCTTACCGATTTGGCTCGCGGCGCATAGCACAACAAGGACAGGAGGGCCGTAATTAGTGGCGGTAGCCGATCCGCATATTACCGGCAGGAGGCACCGTCTTCCAGGGGTGACTTTAGTCGATTTTAGCGGCATTAGGGTGGCATCCTCCGTTTATTCCTGGTGAGCCAACCAGCGTAGAGATTAGTGCCGCAAGGCGTTTGTGGACCTGGCGCAGCAGCGGCACCCACTTTTCGTCCCTCAGGTTCGCTGTTGCCGCGATGGGAGCCTCTTGCATTATTTTTGAAATGCCAAAGTCAGATTGACGAAACATTTTCCGGACGTTAAAATACGCGCGGTCCAAAGTGTGATTTGGAATTACGGTCCATTACTCTTGGCGCGAGTCAGGTCAGGAAACAAGTCGAGGAGCGCAAGAAGATGCTGATCCACCGGGATGCGGTGGAGATCGTGATCCAGACGCCTGCGAAGCTGAACTTGTTCTTTGAAGTGTTGGGCAAGCGGAGCGACGGGTACCATGAGATCGAAACGCTCATGTGCCCGATCACTTGGTACGACACCTTATGCTTTCGAGACAGTTCGAGCGAAGAACTGGAGTTGGAGTGCCAGTGGGGTTTAGCGGCCAGCGGCGGCAGTGGTTTTGCAGAAGTGCCGCGCGATGGCAAGAATCTCGTGCTGCGAGCGGCGGAGTTGGTTCGCCGGCGGACGGGAACGACACAAGGCGCCAGGATCCGGCTGATCAAGCGGATTCCCAGCGCCGCAGGTTTGGGTGGTGGTTCCAGCGATGCGGCCGCTGCGTTGGTGGCGGGGAACCTCGGCTGGAAACTTGGCCTGTCGATGCCCGAATTGGCTTCCTTGGCGGCCGAACTGGGCAGCGACGTGCCTTTTTTCCTCAACCGCGGAGCGGCTGTTTGCCGCGGCCGTGGCGAGCAGGTTGAAGCGATGCCTGGGCTGGGTTTGATGAACTTCGTGGTCGTGCGGCCACCGGAAGGTTTGGCGACTGCCGCCGTGTACGGGGTTTGCCGGCCGGCCACGTCGCCCCGGCCCTTGGAACCCTTGCTCGACGCGCTCCGCCAGGGGAATGTTCGGCAGGTTGGTGGCTTGTTATTCAACCGGCTGCAGGAGGCAGCCGAGCAGTTGTCGCCGTGGATTATCAGGCTCGGCCGGCTTCTGGCCGATGAGGATTGCCTGGGGCACGGCATGAGCGGCAGTGGAACCGCGTATTTTGGGCTTTTCCGCAGCGCATGCCAGGCGCGGCTGGTGGCCCGGCGGTTGCAGGCCCGTGGCGTAGGTTGTGTGGTTGCTGTGCGAAGTTCCGTGTAGGGTCATTGCGGAGGTGCGCCGTGGAAATCACCGAGGTGCGAGTCAAGCTCATGGAAGAAGCGGGAGAGCGCCTACAGGCCTTCTGCTCGATCACCCTGGACGACGCCTTCGTCGTTCGTGATCTGAAGATTATCGAAGGCGTCACGGGTCCTTTCGTGGCTATGCCCAGCCGCAAGCTCACGGCCCATTGTCTCCAGTGTGGCTGCAAGAACCACTTGCGGGCCGCCTTCTGCAACCAATGCGGCGCGCGGCAGCGGGAGCAGCACGCCTTGAAAGACGATGAAGGCCGGGCCAAACTCTATGCCGATATCGCCCATCCTATCAATTCCGCCTGCCGGGAGATGATCCAGCAGCGGGTGATTCAGGCCTACGAGGAAGAGAAGTCCCGCGCGAAACTGCCGGGCTACGTGCCCACCTACGACGATTTCGATGAAGATGCGACGTGGGTTCCGCCCACGCAAAACGGGTCCGCCCCAGCGATTCAGCCGATGCAAAACGGGTCCACCTCGACTGTCGCGGCGAAAGTCCAATCGCCCAAGCTTGAGGTAGCCGAGAAACCCCGCGGCCCGCATCACCCCCCCGCCAGCTCGCAGCGCGGCCCCCGCGCGGTCGAGACGCGCGTCAACGATAGCTTTGGCGCGGGCATCTTCGAATGACAGCGGCCGTGGTTGCCGTACCACTGATAACTCAACCTGTAAACGCCCCCACTGCCCCGGGGTACCCGCTTGCGGGTCGCCAGTGGAGCGATGTTTGGCCACTACACTCGCCGCCCGTGCAACGTTTCCTCGCCGCCCTTCGCGTGCCGCCTGCCCGGCCCTCCGGGCCGGGCAGGCGGCACGCGAAGGGCGGCGGAAATGGGGAGTTGCTGTTGCTGGTAGTGGTCAAACATGCGTTCCCCCGGCACAGGGCCGGCGGGGACGTTTACGTATTAGCGATAAGGTGTCGCTTGTAAGTGGCCAGGCGTTTGCATTATAATTTGGCACATGACTCTCGACGAACGCTGCCGAACCATTGCCTTGTTGCTGTCCGATGTCGACGGCGTATTGACTGACGGCCAGATTTTCTTGGACAACCAGGGTATCGAATCGAAGGCCTTTCACGTCCGCGACGGGATGGGGATCAAGCTCTGGCAAAAGGCGGGCTACCAGTTCGGCATGGTCACCCTCCGCAGCACGCAAAGCCTGAAGGTCCGGGCGGCCGAGTTGGGCATCGAGATCATCCGCCAGGGCGTGCCCGACAAGCTCACGGCCCTCAAGCAGATCCTGGCGGAACTGAAACTCACCCGCGACCGCGTCTGCTATGTGGGCGACGACCTGCCCGATCTGCCCGTCATCCGCGCGGTAGGGCTTGGCGTGGCCGTAGCCGACGCCTGCGGCGAAGTCCGCCAGACGGCGCATTACACGACCCATGAGTGCGGCGGCCGGGGAGCGGTCCGTGAAGTGATCGAACTGGTTCTCAGAGCACAGTGCCGCTGGAACGACATCATTCAAACCTATTTGTAGGAAGGTCTTAGGTCTTAGAACTTAGGTCTTAGAGGCTATCCGAAAAGTCTCCCCTCTCCCTCCGGGAGAGGGGCAGGGGGTGAGGGCTTATGCGGCAGGACACCCTGAAAATGCCCAATTTCGCGGCAAATCGCCCTCACCCTAACCCTCTCCCGGAGGGAGAGGGGACATGTTGAGGAGGCTTTTCGGACAGCCTCTTAGTTCTTGGCAACCGCCATTCGCACCGGAATCTAGCTCTAAGTTCTAAGTTCTAAGCTCTAAGTTCTAATCTCTAAACCATGTACGACCGAGACGCCTTGATTTCTTTATTCCGCCAGAAGGCCCTCAAGTTCGGCCAATTCACGCTCGCTTCCGGCAAGCAGGCTTCATATTACCTCGACGGCAAGCAAGTGACGCTTGAAGCCCACGGCGCCCGCTTAGTGGCCGAAGGGATTCTGGATTTATTGGCGGCACTAGGGCCGTTGCCCGCGGCGGTGGGCGGGATGTCGATCGGCGCCGACCCGATCACGGCGGCCGTGATTACGATGTCGGCCGTGCGCGGTACGCCGATCACCGGCTTCATGGTCCGCAAGGAATCCAAGGGCCATGGCACGAACCGCTACATCGAAGGGCCCGTCGAGCCCGGCTGCGACGCGGTGATCGTTGAAGACGTGGTCACCACTGGCGGCTCGTCGTTGCAGGCCATCGAGCGTTGCGAGGCCTTCGGGTTGAAAATCGTCCGCGTCGTGGCCATTATCGACCGCATGGAAGGGGGACGCGAGGCATTCACCCAGCGGGGCTATCCGTTTGCCAGCCTGCTGACGATCCGCGATTTCGGTATCGAACCACCGACGGAATAAGCGGCTGCCCATGCGTTACCGCACCGACAGCAGCGCATAGGCCGGCAACGCAATAATGTTGTCGGCGATGGCACCGGAGATATCCTGCGTGATCAGGAGTCCGAACGGCGCATTGTATTTGGCCTGACTGCAGAAGGATTGAATGCCTCGCAAATGCTCAGGCTTGAGCTGGCCCCGCCGATACTTGACCTCGATCGGAATTCGCTTGAGGCCAATCGTCAGCACGAAATCGACCTCTGGCTCTTCACCTCGCTTGGGGAACCAGCTTACATTCAGCCCTGGAATCCCTTTCAGATAGTAGCCGATGTCGCTCTCGATCAGGTGGCCTGCCGCCGTGCAGATTTCTTCGCGCGCGTTGGCTAACTCGGACAACGAAACCGGTAACTTCTCTTGCAGCCAGGCCTCGCGGACGAAGTGGTCGCAAAGGCAAAGTTTCGGCGAATGCGACTGGCGTTTCGCCAGTGCTTCCATCGGAAAAATCTCATGGACCAGAAGCGCGTCGGCAAGGAAGCGAATAGCATTCCGCACCGCATTCTGCGGCACGCCCAAGCCGAGCACGTTCTCGACCTCCTGCCGGATCCGATTCGGCGTGATTTCCTGTCCGGCATAGCGGCAGATTTGCCGGTAGGTTTCCTCAATGATCTCGCTCCGCTGCCTCTTTCCGCCTTGGCCAGCCCTCAAGTCCTGGCGGACCGTTCGTTTAACCACGTCGTTGGCGATCTGCGTCCCCAGTTCGGATCGCTTGGCCTGGGGTTTGTGGCCCACGGGATAGCCGCCGACTTCCGAAAAGACGTCAAAGGCTTTCCGCAGCACTCTCTTGTGTTGTTGGGCGTAGGCGGCCAGATCAAGCCAAAAATCTCGGCCGGTCCAGTCCTCGACGGTTGTGTCGGGCTCGAAGGCGGGTAGATCGCCAAGCCCGCGTACTCCTGCAATCTCGTTGAGCCGGAAGGGACCCAATTCAAGCATCGAAACACGGCCAACAAGACTGCCGCTGCCACCTCCGATACGCAGCGCCGAACTGCCCGTCACGACGATCTTTGCCTTTCGGTGGTCAACCAAGGTCTTCAACTGGACCGCCCAGTCCTTGAGATTTTGGACCTCGTCGAAGAACAGGTAAACCGGCTCGTTTCGGTTCGCGAACGCATTGAGAGAGCCCTTCAGCACATTCTCCTCGAACCAACGCACGAGCGTAACGACCGGCTGCGTATATGATCCCAGCGACGGCGCGTCATCGAACTCCATGCGGAAAATTTGAGAGGGTGGAATATGATCGAGTTTCAGAAGTTGTTCAATCAATTGTTCTTGGATCGTTGTCTTGCCAACTTGGCGCGGACCGCGCACGGCCACGATCGGCGTTAGGTCCAGGGACAACTGAGTAACGACTCTCCCGAACGCCCAACGGCGAAATAATGGGGTTGGCTTACACGGTTTCCCGGTCCACCAGGGGTTCTGAAACTCCATGATTTCGACCAAACGAGGGTCTAGGCCACCCAACGGCGCCGTCTGGAACACTGGTTTCGGCTTGCGCGACCGCTTTGCCACCCTCGAAAGCACTCGCCAGAACTCGCGAGCGTCCAGTCGGGTCCGAGTTAACTTCGTGAACTGCCTGTGAAGGTGATCGAAGAGCTCGGTATACGGCAATTGATCGTGGCTGCCAGTACCGTCGGGGAGAAGTCGCATCAACTCAAGCTGCTGCTCGGTTGTCAGCGCTGGCGACCGAACTCGCGTTTTCCTCGTTTTATCGCGTGCCAACCCGCCACGCTTGCCCGCTCGCGTCAGGAGCTGCCAGAATTCGGAGTCCTCGACAACCCGCCGGGAAACCTTCATATACTTCTTCTTGAGTCGTTCAAATTCTGGCGTGTACGGCAACTGGTCGCGGCTAAACTGTGACTCACGGAGAACCTCACGGGCCAAATCAAGACGCTCTGGCAGCCGGTCTGATCGTCGAGTTCTGAATAAACTAGCGAAAGCTCTGCCCTCCCGGTTGCGGTGTTATATGAGCATCAAACGCAAATACATTTTACCATAGACGGCTTTGCCCTGGAAGTCTTTGGCGACTGGAATGTCTTGCACGAAGCGTGCGATAATCGGCAACGACACAAACCACGCGGAGGCAGTCCTGTGCTAGCGTCGGCAATTGCGAATGCTACTTGTGATTCCCACCGAGCTGCTCGACGATTTTTTTGCGAATCGAATCCGCGATCTCCTGGCAGCGACGGAACTCGTCAATGACGCTTTCGCACTGGGACCAGTAGTCTTCCCATTTGTCAAATCCGAGAATCGATTCGAAGTCGACCTTTGTTGGATTTCGCCACCGCTCGTAGGCTTCCAAGCGTACGATTCTGTCGGCCACGCCATCGAGACAACGGCCGGTGGGCGACAACTTTGCGCGGCTGACAATCCACTCTCGCCACGGCTTATTGCCCTTGCTTTGATTGCACTTACCGCAGCAAGGCACAAGGTTAGCAATCTCGGAAATGTATCCCGTCGGTCGGCGTCTTACCACCAACGGACGAAGATGGTCCCATTCGCTTGGCTTGTCCCCGCAGTAAGCACACCGCACATCCGATGGGTCCATCCCCAAAATGCAAAGCGCCTCATCGACTTCAGTAAGCGAGGGGCGCAGTACCGGAATCACAGCGCATACGAACGCATTGGTAATGCTCGTTTTTCGAGACATTATGGTTTGCATGGAGGGCATCTTGAATGCCGCGGCCAGAGCTTTTTGCCGTGCGGGCTCAAGGGGCATTGTCATTTTGATCGCCCCTTAGCGCTGAATGCAGCCAGTGTCGGCCTTTGCCTCAAGAGTTCGCGAAACACGGCATTGGGATCTTGACCACAGGCGGCCACGAACCAACAGAACTCGACCAGATCGATGCGCCGTTCGCCGTTTTCGACCTTGGCTACCCAACTATGGGGAGTGCCGAGCCTCATGGCCAAATCTCGCTGGGAAAGCCCCGAAACTGTTCGAGTCTTCTGCAACTCGTCACGGAGGGCACGATAATCGGGAGTGTGGACTGATTTTTCCATTTGCTCCCATTATCGGAACGTGGTAGAATGCTCCCAAATTAGGAACAAGTCATGCTGAAACTACCGAAGGATTGGCAAACATTTTCCGGCGGCAAGCTTGCCGAAGTATTGCTCGCCCAATTATCTGGGTTGCCCGTACAGACCGAGTTCTTGCGGGGCCTTGTTGCCGCGGCTCTCGATCCGACGCTGGATCAGCGAGCAGAGAATCCTGGGTCATGCTTGCGTGAATTGCTTGATCGCTACAACAGGCTAGTTGTCGATCGTGGAGGCGACGATCGATTGTTGGTTGCGATCCCCCCCCCTACGGTTTATCGGACAGTGGATTTACGCGTGCCGACTTACGATCCAGATGGGGCGATAGAGTACGACTACAATCGAACAGAAAATCTGACGCTTCAAGAACTGGATGGTTTGCGTGCAGTAATGGGTAATCCGGCGGACCCTGATTCACCAGACGTGCTCATTGAGCGTGCGGTCGGGCTATGGCGGGTTTTCGTTCATCCGAATAATGGCGATCCGCTCTGCATTATTGAGATCCGAAGTGATCGTGCCACGATCGAGACCGATCGAGGGGAACTGCTGCTGGAACGGCAACTGCCATGAAGTATGCGAGTTCCATCGCTGACGCCGAGCAACTTAGTGAATGCAGGCCAAGAGTACCCCTTTACCGCGACTTATCGCGTTCTTGGAAAGTAGTGCAAAACGTCCTTCAAGGAGGAACCCGTGATAAAGGATGATCGCATCATCTGCGGCAATGCCCAGGAGGTGCTTGGCGTGCTGTCTTCCAGTAGCGTGGATTTGACCGTCACGTCACCACCGTACTTTCGTCATAGAGACTACGGCGTCGACGGTCAACTCGGAAGGGAAGCCACAGTTGACGACTACATCGTGAACCTTAGCGGCGTTTTGGAAGGTTTGCTGCGAGTAACGGCCGAAAAAGGCTGTTGCTTTTTCGTGGTCGGCGACACCTACGAAAAGCAGAATTTGCTCCTGGTGCCTCACCGTCTCGCACTAGCTGCGAGCAAGATTGGCTGGGTTGTGCGGAACGACCTAATTTGGAGCAAGCTCGATCCGCCGCCGGAAAGCCCCCGAAACCGCTGGCGTTGCGGGCATGAACATGTTCTTTTCCTCACAAAGCGCGCTGGCAACTACACCTTCCACGCGGACGCCATCCGGGTACCCTACGCCGAGGCGACGAAGAAACGATGGGGTAACGGTCAGGTGTACGGAGGCCCGAAGAGCGTGGAACGGCCGAACGGTAAGGCTTCGCGGATGCGCCACGGCAAGACGTTCAAGTTGAACCCCAAAGGATGCCTGCCCACCGACGTCTGGGCGATTCCGGCCGGTGATTCGTCCGCCCGCCACTATGCGACATTCCCCGACCGTCTGGTCCGGCCGATAATACTCGCATGCAGCAACGCGGGCGACCTAGTGCTCGATCCGTTCGCCGGTAGCGGGACCACCGGCCGCATTGCCAAGGAAAACGCGCGACGATTCATTGGCATCGAACTGAACCCCGAGTACGCGACCATGGCCGCCGTCGCAATCGACGTCGAGGTCGAGCATTTCCAGGCAGACGCGCATAGCGGGAAGGCCGGTTAATCACGATGGAAGTTAACAGCGGCGAGAAAGAATACTGGGCGGAATTTGGTTAAAAAATTGCAAAATTCCTCATCCCAAGCTCGTTAAGTTCCGACAACTTCTTCGTCATTCGTCATTCGTCATTCGTCATTCGTCATTCGTCATTCGTCATTCGT
>CAZTPX010000036.1:0-70222 GCA_964615095.1 uncultured Planctomycetaceae bacterium
ACGTCCAGTTCCGTGATGCTGACCTTCAGCCCCAGCGAAGCATAATCGGCGATTGCCTTGTCCAGGACGACATACGGGATATGGCTGGTCGTCCAGTGCCCTTGGATTCCTACACCGCGGATGACAAGCAGAAGCGGGAAATGACTTTGGCGAAGGGAAGACATTGTTGGGTGTCCTCAATGGAAGATCCGCTGGACGAAGTGATACAAGTTGTTGCGCCAGTGCGTTGGATCGTGTCCATTGGAGTCCACGTTCCAAATGTGCGGGACGCCCTTCTCCTTCAAGTAGATATGTACGCCCTGGCTGTTGAGCACAATGGGACCGCCAAACCCTCGTCTGGCCGGTTGGGCGAGACTCGTAATGGCAGGCATGACCGCAATGACTAGCAGCAGGCCGCTCAGCATGTCGGTCAGGGAACGCTTCGATCGAGTTGTCATTTGAATTCTCCAAAAAGTCACTATTTGAGGCCACTTCCTGCCCATTGTAAGACCGCGGAGTGACGCCCGCAATCAGGCGGGCGACCGCCCGACGGCCCCCGTCAGGCCCTGCCCCAGCTCCCAAACGCCCTGACAAACGGCCGCAGCGGTATCCCCAACGAGTGATAGTGCAGACTAACTCTAACGTGGTGAATTCGTCCCGAAGTGCCACAATTTTTCTTGATATCTCCTGCACAACTGACCGCAAACGGTCGTGCAACAGCAGTTCCATTACACTGCGATGGCAGTCAAGCCGCTGTCCTTCCGCTTGAGGTCCGCCGCAGTAAAGCGGTTTGTCAATCCTTCCTTATGTTCGGAACTGCCGGGATTTGCCGTTCGTCTTTCGGAATCTCGACACCGTCGATCGGCAATCTAATCCCATGCTGGGCACGGCGTCCTCATCGCGCTTCCAGGTGAGCGGCGACGGTTGCTTGCCCTCAACCGGCCTTCTTAAGCGCCTCGCTCTTGGATGCGACACACTTCAGCAGATCGTCCCACGAGGCGACGAACGAAGCGGCCCCTTCGTCCTGCAGTTGCACGGCCAGGGCGTCGATGTCGATGCCGCTGGCGGCAAACCTAGCCAGCACCTCCTCGCAGTCGCCGCCATCGGCGGGCACGATGGGGCCGATTTCGCCATGATCGGCAAGCGCCTTGAGCGTGGCCTCCGGCATGGTGTTCACCGTAAATGGTGCGGCCAGCGCCCGGATATATAGAATGTCGGACGCCTTGGGGTCCTTGGTGCCGGTGCTGGCCCAGAGCAGGCGCTGGGGACGTGCGCCGGCGTTGAAGACGCGTTGCCAGCGGGGGTCGTCCAACACGTCGCGGTAGGCTCGGTAGGCCCGCCGGGCGACGGCGATGCCGAGTTGGTCGCGGAGCGCGTCGGGGGTCTTGTTCATCACGGCAACGTCCCAGCGGCTGATGAACAGCGAGGCCACCGAGGCCACGTCGGCGCTCCTACCCGCGTCGATCCGTCGCTCGATGCCGCGTAAGTAGGCCTCGGCCGCCGCCACGTACTGCTCGCGCGAGAACAGGAGCGTCACGTTCACCGGCACGCCCGCGAAGATCGCCTCCTCGATCGCGGGCAGCCCTTCGCGCGTGCCGGGGATCTTGATGAACAGATTGGGCCGTGCCGCCAAGGCATGAAGTTCTTTGGCCGCGGCGATCGTGCCCGCCGTGTCGTGCGCCAGCAAGGGCGAGACCTCCAGCGACACCCAACCGTCCACGCCGCTAGTGCGTTCATGGATCGGCCCGAATAAATCGGCAGCCTGCCGCAAGTCCTCGATGGCCAGTTCGAAGAACAGGCCCTCGCCCGACTTGCCTTGCCTGACCTTCTGGCGGATGGCATCGTCATACTCGGCGCTCTTCTTGATGGCGTGGTCGAAGATCGTGGGATTCGAGGTGAGTCCCGTGACTGAAAGATCCTCGATGTAACGGCGAAGCGTGCCGCTCAGCAACAGCCCGCGGGTGATATGGTCCAGCCAGAGGCTCTGGCCGAGGTCGTGTAGTTTTTGCGTGGGTCTCATGATAGGTACCTTCGATGGTTCGCAAATGGGTGGAACGTCCTGTAGGGAACGGCCTCCGTGCCGTTCCAAACCGCGCGGAACGGTACAGGGGCTGTGCCATACGGAACGGCACGGAGGCCGTTCCCTACAGCTTTGCTACTTCCGCAGGTTGGGCGTTGTGCCAATATCCATGGGGTTTGATCAGGGCGTCGGCCTCCTTGGGTCCCCATGTGTGGCGCTGGTAGGTTCGCACCCGGTGGTGGTTCGTCAGGACCGGCTCAACCGCCGCCCAGGCGGCTTCGATGGCGTCTTCGCGGGTAAACAGGGTACCGTCGCCGGCCATGGCGTCGCTTAGCAGCCGCTCGTAGGGCGATTCCTCGCCCGGCCACTCTTCCAGCAGGCAAAGCTCGCGCTGGTCGCCGACAAATTCCTTTCCGGCCCGCTTTACCCGCGCGGCTAGCGCGACCAGCGAATTGGGCGAGAGGCGGAACCGTATGTAATTGGCGCGGCCGTCGGCGGGGGCCGAGTCGGCAAAGAGCCGCTGCGGCGGCGGCTTCAATTCCACCACGACCTCGGCTGCCGTCGCCGCCAGGCATTTACCCGAGCGCAGGTACCAGGGCACATCTTCCCAGCGCCAGGAGTCGATGAACATCCGCACTGCGCAGAACGTTTCCACGTCGGAGTTCTTGGCCACGCCCGGCTCGTTGCGGTAGCCGGCATACTGGCCGCGCACGAGGTCGTCGGGCTGTAGCGGTCGCATGGCCTGAAAGACCTTGGCCTTCTCGCTCTGTACGGCCGCGAACCCGCGATACGCGGGCGGCTCCATCGCCAGCAGGGCCACGATCTGGAAGAGGTGATTCTGGACCACGTCGCACAGGCAGCCCACGGTTTCGTAAAACGCGCCGCGGGCCTGCACGCCGAACTGCTCAGAGAGTGTGATCTGCACACTGGCGACATAGTTGCGGTTCCAGATCGGCTCCAGGAACGAATTGGCGAAGCGGAAATAGAGGATGTTCATAATGGCCTCTTTTCCCAGGTAGTGGTCGATGCGGAAGATCGAATCCTCCGGAAAGACCGACTCCGCCACGCGGTTCAAGGCCCGCGCCGAGGCCAGGTCGCGTCCGAACGGTTTCTCCACGATCACGCGAGCATGCTCGGCCAGCCTCGTGGCGCCCAGCCCCGTGAGCACCGTCGCGAACAGCGAGGGCGGGATAGCCAAGTAATGCACGGGGCGATGGGCATTGGCCAGCGCCACCTTGATGGCCGTGAACGTGTCCAGGTCGGCATAGTCGCCGCTAACGTATTTCATCAGCGAGAGAAGGTGCTCCAGGGCCTTGCGGTCGTCGATTCCGCCCGCCTGCTTCAGGCTGTCTTTGACCCGCGCGTGCAGCCGCGCCTGGGTCCACTTGGGCAGGGCCACGCCGATCACGGGGACTGTCAATGCGCCCCGCTTGGCCATCGCATAGAGCGCCGGAAAGATCATCTTGTGGGCCAGGTCGCCGGTTACGCCGAACAACACCAGCGCGTCCGATCGTACGGCCGTCATCGTGGGCCTCCCTTGGGGGCGGCAGCCGATTTTTCCGCGTGGCCGCCGAACTCGTAACGCATGGCCGAGAGCAGCTTGTCGGCAAAGTCGGCCTCGCCCCGCGAACTGAAACGATCGTAGAGCGCGGCGCTGATCACCGGGGCTGGGGCCGACTCCTCGATGGCCGCCATGATCGTCCAGCGGCCCTCGCCCGAATCCGAGACCCGGCCCTGGAAATTCGCCAGGTCGGCGCTTTCCAAGAGCGCCAGCGCGGTCAAGTCCAAGAGCCAGGAGGCGATCACGCTGCCGCGCCGCCAGACCTCGGCGATGTCGGCCAGGTTCAGGTCGTATTGATAGTGCTCGGGGTGCCGCAGCGGGGTGGTCTCGGCATCCGACTCGCGCCGCTGCTTGCCAATGTTGGCGTGGTGCAGGATGTTCAGGCCTTCGGCGTAAGCGGCCATAGCGCCGTACTCGATCCCATTGTGGATCATCTTCACGAAGTGGCCGGCGCCGGGAGGCCCGCAGTGCAGATAGCCGAGTTCGGCCGTGCCGCCCAGTTTCTCGCGGCCCGGCGTCCGCGGCGCTGCGGCAATTCCCGGAGCCAGGGCCGCAAAGACGGGATCGAGACGCCGCACGGCCGCCTCCGCGCCGCCGATCATCAGGCAATAGCCGCGCTCCAGTCCCCAGACTCCGCCGCTGGTGCCCACGTCGACATATTGGATGCCTTTCGCGTCCAGCTCGGCCGCCCGGCGGATATCGTCGTGGTAGTAGGAGTTGCCGCCGTCGACGACCAGGTCATCCTTTTCGAGAAGCGGAACCAATCCCTTCAGCGTCGGATCGACCGCGGCCGCCGGCACCATCATCCAGGCGGCCCGCGGCTTGGCTAGCTTGCGTACGAAATCCTCCAGCGACGCGGCCCCAATCGCCCCCGCTTGGACCAGCGGCTGGGCGGCATCCGCATGCACGTCGTAAACGACGCAGCGGTGGCCGGCCTTCAGCAGCCGCCGCACCATGTTGTTTCCCATTCGCCCCAGTCCAATCATGCCCAGTTCCATGTGTTCTCCCTTTCAGGTCGTGCTCACACGGCCGCCGCCGCGCGGCGCGCCTCCGCGCCGTCGCGCGATTGCCGCTTCAGGCGGGCCGCGCTGGCTTGTTCCCTACCGCCGCCCTCGACCAGCACCTGGAAATCCCTGCCTTCCCAGTGCCCTGCGGCGGTCCAGAAAAATGTGAATCGTAGCGGAGCTTGTTGTGCCGGCGAGAGGCGAACGTCCGCGTAATAATGGCCGCTCCCGGTGGGTGCGCAGTCCGTGTCGTGCGGCTCGTTCCACTCGTTGCAGCTCCAATGCAAGCGGAACGGCGCGGCCGCCTGGATCCGTACCGTCGCTCCGGCAGCCACCGTCCGTACCTGGCGGTTGAATTTCCAGAGTTCCGGTGGCGGGGCGGCCCGCGGCTGGCGATAGCGATCGGCCACCTTCGGAATGAGGTCGAAGATCTGCCCGTCGGCTGCGGAACGCACGAGCTTGAGGTACTCGGCATGTGCCCATACCAAGGGCATCGCGCCGCCGGTCGGACGCCCGAACGCCATGAGTTCCTTGGGCAGATCGGGCAAGGTCCAGACTTGCTCGGCCAGCAGCTTGGTCGAGGTGGCAAGGCCCTCCATAGTGCGGATGAAGGGTTGTACGTCGCGTCCGGCGGCCAGTTCGTAATGCCCCCGCTCGCCGGTCAGCACCGGCCAAGCGTGCCCGTATCCCCAGCCCTGGTAGGGTCCGCCGTCCTTTCGCTGCCCGTAGCCGTCATGGTTGTAGCGCCGCCAGCAAGGGCCTGAAGGCGTATCGATCTTGAGCACGGCGTCCACGACGCGGAGCGAATCTTCGATCAGCGCATCGCCCGGCTGGCGGATTCCATAGCGCACCAGTTCCAAGAACCCGGCATCCACGATCTCCTTGGCCGGATAAACCGCAGGCTCGCCGGGCGGTTGGTTCCGCATCTCCAACTCGCCGTGGTTGGCGTCTTCATCGGGCTGGCAGTCCCCGCAGCCGGCCGGATGGATGCGAATGTAGTGACGGGGAATACCGGGCGCCAGGGTGCCTTCCGTGGTTACTGTCCAGCGCTCAAGGTGCGACTCCAGGAAGTCGGCGTACTCTTCCAGGTACCGCGCCGCCACTTTTTCACCACGCTCGCAGGCGAAGGCCGCGGCGCAGATCAGGGCGGCAATGTGGGCCGCCAGGGTCGAAGGCGAGTAGCCGCTGTTTTCCTCCCAGCGTTCCTGGGGCGTGATCGGCCCGTGATGCGTGAGATAGCCGGCCGCTTTAAGCACCATGGGGTACGGATCGAAGTTCTGCAGGGCCTTGGCCTGGTGCAGCCGCCAGGCCAGTATGATCGGCAGTGCAGTCTCGTCCAGTTGGGTGCCGCACCAGTACGGTTCGCCATTGATCCAGAAATTTTGGTAAAAGCCGCCGTCGTCTTTCTGCGTACAGGCCAGGTAGATCAGGGCTCGCAGGGGAATCTCGTGGTTGCCCACGGCCAAGAGGCCCAAGGTGCTGTGACACATGTCCCGCGTCCAGACCAGGTGGTAGCCGCCCAGATCGTCGTCGCCCATGTACTGGCCCCAGGGGATACTCAACGACGCGATCACGGCGCCGTCGTAACTCTTGTCCTCATGGGCCATGATCAGGCTGCGGCTGACGCGGCACAAGCTGCCGCCGTCGCCCGTGAGCTCTTCCATTTCGGCCGGCACAGTCTCGCCCGGCCGCCGCCATTGCTCGATGAAACGGCCGCGGTGGACCATGTACGAAGTGCCCAGCGCCTGGCTGAGCGTCACCAAAGCGTGGTGCAGGCTCTCGCCGAAGGCCAGGGCCAACACGAATTCCCGCTCCTGCCGGATATCGATTTCCCCGGTCAGGGCGATGTTGCCGTCCCGCGCACAGTCGAACTCCCAGTCCATGCGGAAGTCGCGATCGAGGTCCGTCCAGCCGTCGGTGCTTCCCACATAGCCGCAGGAACACCGCAGCAGCGGAGCCGAGGCCCCTAGGGCAAGCCAGTCGCGGCCTTTATGGGCGGTTAACACCTTGCCCCAATGTGTCTCCACCACGTTGCCGTCGTTGCCCCGTCCGCCGACTTCAAGATGCGGGGCCAGTAAAGCGAAAAGCCGCAGCTTTCTGAGCATGTCGGCATCCGCCTCCACGCGGGTGTGGATCAGCACGCAGGGCTGATGGGGATCGGCGATGACTTCCTTGACGATGCGGTACTGCCCCCGCGGATCGACGTTCGTGATCCGATAGCCGAGCGTGTTGGGGGCCAGGAACTCGTGTGTGTTGTCCAGTTCGCGTTCGTCGTGGAAGAAAGTCTCGCCGTCGGTGATCAGGTATTGCAGATCGCGGATTTGCGGCCGATCGATGGTCGGATAATAAACCTCATTGAGAATGCCCTTGGAAACGGTGAACCACACGCGACTCAAGGCGGAGTAGGCGGTGCCTACACCGTCCTTGTCGCTGCGAGTCCAGCGGGGTTCGATCCCCGGACCACCGGTAGCCGGATTGGAATCCAATAATATCGCCATGTGAGATTCATCGCCGCCCTAACCCCGTGATATTGTAGGCGACAAGCAGTGAAAGGCAAATTCGGGCATGGTTCTAGGCAGCGTAACACTTGGGCAGCCCGGTTTCCTACGGGTCCTGCCTGGCGGGACTTGGAATTGAACCCTGCGCAAATTCGTTCTTGTCCCAGCCATCCGCTTGTTTCCTGGGGGAATCGCGCAACGCCACTTTTGCTAAAATTTCAGCGGAATGGGCTGTGGGCCGTGAGAACCCTTTGCAACACTAGCGCGGCGTTGTGCTCCTCGTCCCGCGCCCCATAGACCAGGGTGACGGTTTGTTCTTGGCCCTAACTCGTTTGACGCGGATCATCGGGCCGCCTGGAAGATGCGAATCCGTATTGATCGCTTGGTGACCAACCTGCCCTACTATCGACTCCCGTTGTTGCTTTGGTCTGATACACTTTGTGTAACGAGACGGACGATAGTTGAGCCGATTCTATGAACCCATCGACTCGAACGAAAGCACAGCCTCCTTGGGCGTCGAAGCCGCCACAACGAGCACTGCTATTGCGACTTCCAGCAGGCCCGGCCCCAGCATTTGGACCGTCAGAGCGAGCCAACACACAGGTTCGGCGGGGCCGACGGCCCCAAACATCGGCCACGTCCCGGCGAGCGCATGTCCGACAACGCCGCAGTAAGCCAATAACTTCCACATAGTATAACCACTCCTTGTCAGAACATCTAAAGCTCGTGATTCCCCTTTCCAAATCGTTCGGCTCGGGGATGCCCTGAAACGGGAGCAAACGACATGCCTAGCGAGAAGATCATGGAGTACGGCCGCCAGCGTTACATGATTTACTGCGTGGTGTGCCATGATCCGCTGGGCACGACCCACGGCCAGATTGTGCAGCGCGGCTACACGCCGCCCCCTTCCTACCACATTCCGCGACTGCATCGCGCGCCGGTGATGAGATGAAGGGGGCCAGGGGGCCGCTGTAGTAGTCAAGCATCGCTCCACCAACGCAGGCGGCCTGTGGATCAAATTGAAAGACACCGTCCCGTCCCCGCTGGGCTTGTCGCTACTCAGTAGCCTGTCCCGGAGGGACATGCGAGCATAGCCCAGCGATTTATCGCTGGGATTTAGGGTCGCAAGATCCACGGCAGTCCCGGAGTTGGCGATTGAAATCGCAGCGGGAGACAACCTCAACCGTCCGGGACTGAATCGTCGCCTGCGCAACTGATACCCAGCGATGAATCGCTGGGCTATTCTCATGTGCCCCTCCGGGGCAAGTGCATGTCCGCACAGGGCGAATTGGAACGGACCAAATTCAGCCTACCAATTGGCTGCCCGAGTTCTTACTCCCAGAATTGTTCCGCTTCCGCGTATTTTTGCCTTCTTCTGGAGGCCGGGCGGCGACTGACCGGACAGTTCGTGAAACCAGTGCAACCTCACGGTCGGACCGCAAATCCCTGCTGCTTCAACCAAGGCACAAGTTGCTCCATCCAGTTGCCGGAGACGGAAGGCCGGTGGAACGCGCTGTGCCCGCCGCCGGGGACCCTCCGGTACAGAACGGGCACTTGCAGCTCCTTTAACCGCGCTGCCAAGGGGTCGGCAAAGTTGATCGACACTTTGTCATCGGCGGCGCAGGCCAGGAACACCGGGGGCAAGGGCGCCTTGAGCGGATACTTGTCCACCGTCCAAAGATTCCAAGGGCACATCAACTCCACGAAATTCGGGCGACAGCTCAGCCGGTCCAAAGCGTCCTTGGCTTGAGGATCTCCATCGTCGGCATGCGAAATCAGGTTCACCAACAGGTGCCCGCCTGCCGAGTAACCCTGCATGCCGATCTTCTGCGGGTCGAGCTTCCATTGCTTGGCATGGCTGCGGACCAGTCGCACCGCGCGCTGCCCCTCCCGCAAGGCCAGATCCGCGCTGGTGGGGACCTTGTAGAGCAGGGCGATCACGGCAATGCCGTGCTGCTGGTAGTCCCCCACAAATTCCGCGACATGCGCCTTGTAGTCCAGCAAGCCGTAGCCGCCGCCGGGGCAGATGATCACCGCCGTACCGGTAGCCTTGTCCGCTGGCGGAAGAAAAACACGCAGTTCCGGTTTGTCCATGCGGCGAATGAGGCCCTGGGCATCCGGATTCTGGTTCTGAGGGTTCTCGACCTTCACGCCCGGCGGCAAACCGTCGCCCGGCCACAGGCGGACCACCGCATCCGGCTCGACCGCATTTGCCCAGCCGCCCAGCATCCCCATCGCTGTAATCAAATAGGTCACCTTCTTCCATCGCGCTACCATGAGCGTTCTCCGATTGATTTTCTTCCGGAACCAACAGCGATAGCCATTCTAATTCCATGACAGCAAGATTTCCAGCTCGCCGGGCACGGGAACACAGATCGTCGGAAGCTAAGTGGTCAATTTTACTAGTCGTAGGGTTGGCCTGCGCTCGCCGACCCGCAAGCGGGTGCCCGGATCTGGTCCCACCCTGGCCCGCGCAAAACCGACGTGGCCGAGGCCATGTGGTTTATCCCGTTTTCGTTCCATTGGCTGTCGGGCGGACTTGGTCGCGTAGCGACCACCGATGGTAGCCGTGGGTTTCAACCCACGGTTTGCAATGCGAACATATTTCCTCCGTCGCGTAGCGACGATTGAAAATCAGCCCCAGAGGTACCGTTCGTCAAATTCGATGCCGTGTCGTTTGAGCAATTCGCGATATTCCTCTTGGAAGCTTTTCGTACGCTGATGTTCGCGTTGTCCTTGAATATAGGCAATCACCACCGGTACATCCGACCTGCTCACGGTAAAGGCGCTGTACCCATCCTGCCAACCGAAACCCTTCAAAGGGGGAAAGGTTTGTTGAATCCAGGCCGAGGAGCCACCTTTAAGCAACTTTGCGATCGTGGCTGGCGCTAACACGGCCGGCGCGCCAAGCAGCACGTGAACATGATCATTAACTCCGCCGATCTGCAAGGGCTTCATCTTATTCTTGTTGGCGATGCCGCCAAGATAGGCCCAAATGCGATCTTCGAACTCCGGTTTAATCCAACGCTCCCGATTCTTGGTACTAAAAACGATGTGGTAGTGCAACGAGGTGTAGGTGTTCGCCATGGTCTCAATCGTCGCCGACCATGCTGCGCACGGTGCCCGGACGGGAAAAGCGTGGGGCGGAATTGTGTCCGTGGGTTGAAACCCCACGGCTACCATCATAGCGTCGCTACGCGACCGGCGACAGCCTCTGCCTACGGAACAAAACCAGATCGCTCTACCCCTATCAATTTTCCTCCCAGCAACCAACTTTTGCGCGATCTGGTTCCACCCTACAGTCGTATCTGTGACATTACTTCTGAAACGGACAACTACGAAGTCAAACTGTGCCTGAGTTCCTATCCCTTTCGCAACCAATCCCGCAGCACTCGCCCTGCTCCCATAGTCTGCCGCCAGAGTTGCCGCCAATACTCTTCGTCGCGCTGCTGCCGCAGACAGCGCGCATACTTCACCCGCTGTGCGACCGGCAGGCGCTCGAGTATGGCCGGCACCAGGGCCTCCTCGACATTATACATCCGCCCGGGCAACAGGCAGACGGGAATCACGTCGGCCGGCGGCACGGCCAGATCGGCAGCCACCGCCTCAATCGCGGCGACAATCTGCTCGGCCTTCAGGCCCTCGGCCGGATCGAGCCGATAGGGCGGGTCCCACTCCTGCAGCGGACACAGTCGGTCGATGTGTGTCAGAGCCGTCATCACGACCGGCATGTGGCGGTCGGGCATGCGCTGGAATTCGGCCCGCAACTCGGCGAGGAGACGGCGGTCGGCCTCGCGGGCGGCGGAAACGGCCGAACATGCGCAGAGCACAATGTCGCAGCCGTGCAGATGATCGAGAAGCGGCCGCAGCATCGCCCCGGCGTTGGCGATGTCGTAGCCCGCCGTGTCCAGGATGATGGCCTCCTGCAAGCCCTCACGTTCCAATACGTAAGGCTCGACGCGGTCGGTCCGCGGCACGACGTCGGTGGCGGCCCGATACTGACCGAACAAGGCGTTGATGAGACTCGACTTGCCGGATTTCGTCTGCCCCACGACCAGGATGCGAAGCGGTTCCTTGGCCAACGCGGCGGTCCGCTGGGCGTCCTTGCCGGTGTCGCGTTTCGACCGCCCCAAGGGGGCCTCGACCGGCTGGGCATCATCCAGGAGCATGTGGCCGCCGTAAAGCTGGATCGCATAGTAGCCGGTGCGCCGGACGAAATAGCCGACTGCCCAGCGCCGCGCCGTGTCCGTCGACAGGTCTTTGAGCTGGCTGAAGACCGTATCGCGGACCTCGCGCAAAAAGGCCGCTGGCGTATTGATCACCAGCGATGCCACCCGATACCAGAAATACGACCGGTGGGCCATGCCCGCCAACTTCTGCAAGCGCCGCAGGTCGGCAATCGTGAGGATGTGCGCGCCGGGCACGTAGCCGAGCGTGGCCCGGCGAAGATCGCGGGCCGCGAGTTCCACGATCCGCAGGACGTGCGGAAAGGGCGTCTCCAGCCACGGTTCGGCGGCTTGCGGATGGTAGTGCCGCGCCACCAGGTCCACCACGCGCCGCACCACCGCCACGAGCTTCTCCGGCTGGTCCAGCGGCAGCTCCTCGCCCTCGATTTCCCCGGCAAGTTGTTCGACTTGCCCCCAGACTTCCAGGCCTTGCGGCGGCCAGGAAAGATCGGCTTGCGCCTGCGGAGGCCTGGCCTTGTGCCACACACCGCGGAGCAGGTACCAGCCGGCCGCCGTAAACGCCAGGCTCAAGCCGGCCCACCACACCAGCATCCGCGACTGGAAAAGCCAGATCGAACCGGCGGTAAACAGCAGCAGGTAGGGGATCGAGAGCAAGGCAATCGAGAGGGCAGCACGGAGTTTCATGAGAGTCAAAAGGCAATCCCTAATAGACTGAACCTGCGAGTCCACGACCGGGGAAGAGAATTCGAAATACGAATGTCGAAATATGAAACAAATTCAAATAGGAAAATCCAAAGACTCAAAACGAATATATACTGCTCGCGGTGGAGACGGCCTCGCGGAGGCTTCGCGCTTAGGACTGACGCAGAAATAAGTGTCGCCTTTCGCTCCGCGAAAGTGGCGCAACTTTCGCGGAGCGAAAGGCGACTATACGACAGTTATTGATTCGCCGGCCCTTACTATTAGTCGCAACCGCGACCACTATACGATGCGGAATGGGTGGTTTTGGTCATTTCTTTTTTGGTTCTTTGAATTTGTTTTGGATTTCGACATTCGTATTTCGGATTTCGGGGCTAGGTATGTTTGGGTTGATCCTCGCAACGTCCTCGATTCCGAATGCGCTCGGCGATCCAAAGTTTGCTCTGCTTGAGTTCCGTGGCGTAAAGCCGGCGAATGGTTGCCGTATCCAACTTCGCCCCGCCGCGGACGCGGCCAAAATACTGGCACAAGGCGGCGCCTAGGGCGTAGGTCGAGGCGGCCGCGTACATGGCCGACACGCTCTCGCCCAGCCCCGGCACAGGCACCAGCTTCAATAGCTCGCGCACACCCAGACGGGTCAAGAAGCCCAAGCCCAAGGCCGCGGCGATTTCGGCCATCCGCGACAGACCCATCGGCTGTTGGTAGATCTCGGCGATCCTGTGCAGCATTCTCGCCTGGGCCGCGAGAACCAGCGGCACGTCGACCGCCGGCAGCGGCACCGCCCCCGCGCCGGCGGCCGCCAGGGCATAGGCCACAATCTCCGGGTGCGCCTTGCGGAACAGCTCGTCGCGGATCGCCTTCCTCGATTCAGGCGTCTGCCCCAACATGCCGCGCAAGCCCAACGGCAGCAGTTCCTCGATCACCGCCCAGAGTTGCTCCAGGCCATATTCGACCGGCTCGAGGCCGTCTTCCGCCAGCGTGAAATCGACCGGCACGAAACGGGCCCGAAAGTCGCGAAACAACTCCCGCTGCGCCATCAGCGACCGCGCCAGGTCGTGCGGCGCGGCAGACGGATAGGGCGGCTCGGCATAGGGATAAGGAACGACGTGCCGCATCTCGTCCGGCCGGTAACCTTCGTGCAGGGCGGTTTGCAGCACGAGGACCGGCCAGTGGGGGTGGCGTGCCTGGACGCCGCGGAGGACGTCCAGAACGTGCTGCTGGGCGTGGTCCAGGGCCTTGACCACGACGATGATCAGGTTCGCCTGGGCCTCCAACTCGGGCAGTTCCGCCACAGCGTCTTGCCCCGCCTCACCCAGGCCGCGGGTATCGAGGAACCGCAGAAAGCACTCGTCCTCGTTGGGAAACGAATACATCTGGGCCGTGCGCGTACAGGGGCGGAAGCCGCTGCCGATCTCCGCGCGGCTGCTGCCGGTCATGGCATGCACCAGCGACGTCTTGCCCGACTGGGCCTTGCCCAGCAGCCAGAACACGGGCGGCGGCAGGGCCGCTTTCACCGCACGAAGTCGATCGTCGAGCGTGCGTGGATCAACTTCCGGCGCAAGCACCTTTTGCCAGATCTTGTTCCACAACCGTTCGACGCTTTTCATTTACCCTCAACCCCCCGCCAGAATATCAAGTAGGTCAGGCCGACCATGGGTACATGGTCGGCCTGACCTACAGTGGTTGTTTATCCTCTCATCTGCCGGTACATCTCGTAGGCCTTCTCCGGTCTCTCGCCGTCGTGAACGACCCTGCGCACGGCCTGGAGCATGGCGGTGGGGCAGTCGGCCTGGAAGACGTTGCGGCCCATGTCCACGCCGGCCGCGCCCTGGTCGATCGCCTCGTAGGCCATCTGCAAGGCCTCGCGCTCGGGCAGTTTCTTTCCGCCCGCGATCACGATCGGCACGGGGCAGGCCGCCGTGACCTTCTCGAAACCCGACTCACAATAATAGGTCTTGATCACGTGGGCGCCGTTCTCCGCGCAGACCCGCGTGGCAAGACTCAGGTAGCGGGCGTCGCGGACCAATTCCTTTCCCACGGCCGTCACGCCCAGCACGGGCACGTTGTAGCGGCTGCCTTGATCGACCATCGTGGTGAGGTTGCGGACCGTGAGGGCCTCGAACCGGCTGCCGATGGCCACCATCACGGCCACCATCGAGGCGTTCAGGCGCAGGCATTCCTCCATGCTCAGCAGGCACTCGTCGTTCAGCTCGGTGAGGATTGTCGAGCCGGCCGAGGCGCGGAGCGAGATAGGCTTGTTGCAGGTCGGCGGCACGATCTGCCGCAAGGCCCCGCGGGTACACATCAGGCAATCGGCGTAGGGGATCAAGGGCACGATCGTGAGGTCCATGCGCTCCAGGCCGGACGTGGGACCCATGATGTAGCCGTGGTCGAAGGCCAGCATCACCGTGTGGCCGCTCATGCGGTTGAAGATCCGCGCCAGGCGGTCCTTCATGCCCCAATCGAGTTCGTTGAGGCCTTTCATGAGCATTGTTTCCGGGACTTGGGGAATGCCGATACCGTAGTTCTTGGCGTCGAGGTTGTTGTCTGCTTCGGGCATGGTGGGGGGAGGTAGTAGTGAGGAGTTCAAATGTTGAAAACCCATATTTTAGGTCGAAACACGGCCACCGCAAGGGGCCTAAGCGTTAAGGGTCCGGCGTGACACAATACCAGCGGGGGCGCATTCTGGATGTCTCAGCCATGAGGATCAGTATAGCAGAATGATGTCAAGGGCGTATTCAAGCCGCGCGCAAATGGTGGCGAGACTCGATGCGTATTATTGGGTATAAAGCGCGCTGAGACAAATGGCTCTTGCGGGCTATCGGTGCGAATCGGGCGGGCCGCGGCGCTCGTATCCAAAGCGCGGAAGAGCCACAAAGATTCAGGCAAGGCCTGAATACTCGGCACGTGCATTTGTTCTTTGGCAATTTAACCAGCCCCCGGCGTAGCGAACCGGGGGCCATGATTGGTGCGCGGCGCCGACTTGCGCAAGTCGGCGTCCGCGCCGGCGGCTGCGCGGAAGCAGTGGCGAGTGGGTCTCGTGCCGCGACCCACCTACGGCCCGGGCAACGGTCGCGAACGGCCGCACTTATTTTCGCAGCAATTAATTATTTTTCTGACTCTGCACTTAATTAGCTACAAGAAAATGGCGTGTGCCCGACCCCTATATACTGTACACATGTCCATTTGATCGAAAAGTGGCTAGGAAGTGGCTAGGTTGGCTACAAAAGTGGCTAGGAAATGGGCCAAAGTGGCTAGGTATTGTCTAGGTATTTCGGCTGTGGCAAAACTATCGTTAGAGTGTCAAGCGATCGTGTTCCCGCAGTTTCCGCTGTGCGAGCAACGACCTTTAGGGAAAGCCGAATACACCCTTGGACGTGGAGAATTGCCACTGAAACGCCAAAAGGCCTATTTTTTCAATATGGCTACACCACTGCCTGCCCCGAAACGGCGGGTTGGTCTCGGCGACCCAGGCGGGAGAAACACCGCGAGAAGCACTTTTTTCTGACGACACGACGGAACCCAGGCATTATGGCAATTGAGAGAAAAGACTTTTGCAAACATGCGATTGTCATGTTGTGGTGCAGGCGCGGGCGCCTGCTTTTCCAGGCAGGCGGGACGCCTGCACCACAACGCGTTCTTCTATGGTTTGTTACGAGGGCGAGGGTCCGTCGGTATCCTCGGGCCGCTCATCGACCCGCCGCGGCTTGCCGGGCGGATGAGGTGGCGTGGGCGGCGCGCGGTGGCCCAAGTCCATGTTCTCGCCAAAGTAGTATTCCCGCGCCTCGGGATGGCTCAACACCTCGTGCGGGGAACCGTGACAGAGCACCTTGCCCGCCCGGATTACGTAGCTGCGGTCGGTGATCTGCAAGGTTTCGCGGACCTGGTGGTCGGTGATCAGGATGGCGATTCCGCCTTGCTTCAGGCCGCGAATGATCTTCTGGATGCTGGCGATGGTCACGGGGTCGATGCCCGTAAAAGGCTCGTCCAAGAGGATGATCTTGGGATTGGAGACCAAGGCGCGGGCGATCTCCAGCCGCCGCCGCTCGCCGCCGGAGAGCGAGAGGGCCACGGCCTTGCGAAGGTGTTTGATGTCAAACTGGTCCAAGAGCTCGTCACAGCGGGCATGCCGCGTCTTGCGATCCATGCCCAGCAGTTCCATCACGCCCAGGAGGTTCTTTTCCACCGTGAGCTTGCGGAAGACGCTCGATTCCTGGGCCAGGTAGCCCATGCCGCCTTCGCGGGCGCGGCGATACATGGGCCAGCGGGTGACGTCGAGATTGTTGAGAACGACCTTGCCCTGGTTGGGCTCGATCATGCCGCAGGTCATGCGGAAACTGGTGGTCTTGCCGGCGCCGTTGGGTCCCAGCAGACCGACGATCTCGCCTTGGTCGACGCGAAAATCGACGCCGTCGACCACGCACCGCGCGCCGTAGTACTTTACCAATCCTTGGACTTCGAGCATGGCATCCGATCCATCGCAGAAGGAAAATGTTATCGCACGAGATGCATTCTCTTGTAGTTAGGCACAACGTTGACGGGCAACGGCACATAAGGAATCTGCCAGCCGTGCGGCCAGTAAATGAACAGGGCCTTGCCGATCAGCAGTTCCCGCTCGACCCAGTACTGGCCGCGCCACAGCCGGCCGTCGCTGCTCTGCGCGCTGTTGTCGCCCAGCACGAAGAACCGGTCCTTCTCCGGGTGGGCGGGGTCCGGCTCGAGCTTGATCAGGGAAAACGGCCTGCGATTTTCCTTGCCGAACTCGAATTTCCAATTTCGCGGGTTGCTCAGGTCCGGCGGCGTGATGAAATCGCAGAGCGGGCTGGGACTCTGAGAAACGCCCTCGCTGAATACGGAAATGTAGTAGATGTCGCGCTGGACCTTGATGTGGCTGACTTTGACCGACGCGGCCTCGGCGGCGATGCCCACCGGCGAAAGGTCCGCCGAAGTGGGAATATGGTCGTCCAAAAGGGCCGAATCGTATTGGTTGGGATGCGGTTCCGACCTGGCTCCGGCTGCTACAGCCGCCGCGGGCGCTGCGTCGGGCTTGTCGGGATTCCGGAAAGCCACCACCTTGCCGTCGACCCAGAGGGTCAACTCGTCGTCGACGTTGGCGAAGATGATCTTATGGCTGCCGACGCCGGCAACCGCCGTCTTGGCCGTGCGATGGTAGCCGTCGGCCTCCGCCCCGCCCCCGCCGATCGACAGGTCGGCTGTTCCCGAGTCGAGGTCGAAACGGCATTGGAAAGGGCGGCCGCCCTTGATCAATTCAGCGACCACGCTACCCGATCGCGAGAAGGACTGCAGTTCGAATTGCACGGCCAGGTCGCCAACCCAGTGCTGGCCGTAGCCTCGCTCGATCAAGCCCCGAACATTCCTGTCGGACTGGTCGCCAAAACTCGTGTTGTAGGCGGTAAAATCGGAGATCAATTGCGGCTTGACGCTGTCCTGCGGAAGCAGTTTTGGGCCCACCGCTTTCTCCCACCCATCGCGCGTCAAGGCCACGCTCTGCTTGCCGACAGTTGCCGCAATCTCGTCCCACTGATCAGAGGGCGGCACCCGATGCCGGTAGCGAATCCAGGCCGGGCCCTTGACACTATCTTCGATCTTGAACGAGGCCAAGTCCTCGTCAGTCGAATCTGGGAACTTGGGGTTAGTCCACGTATTGTCGGGCTCGGCGGTCCAGCGGGCGGGCCAATGCAGCTTGCCGGTGATCGTGGGGGCTAGATCGTTGTCGTAGACTGGCTGGAGCATCGCCAAGATCTTATCCGGCGGTTTGCGGGCGATCTCAAACAGGCCCTCCGGTTGACCAGGCTGGTGGATCCACAAGTCGCCGTCGCGAATGCTGATCGTTTCGCCGGGCAATCCCACCAGGCGCTTGATGTAGTTCATGGTTGCGTCGCCGGGATACTTGAAGACGATAATATCCCAGGGCTTGGGATCGGCGAATTCATAGGGAAACTTGGCGACGAGGATACGGTCGCCGTCGTAGCTCGGATATTTCTCGCCCTGCGGATTATTGGAGCGCAGATCGGCCGTAAAACGGCACATCGGACAGGTGGACTGCCAGACCTGCGTTGGCACCTCAGCTTCTGCGTTATTGCGGCTTTGCCGATCGCTGGCGCTGACCTGGTAGCAGTAACCGCACATCGGGCATTCCAGGTCCTTGTGCTTTCCCATCAGCGTGGGGGCCATCGACCCGGTAGGAATGACGAAGGCCTCGGCCTCGAAAGTGCGAAACAGAAACGCCAGCACAAAGGCGATAATCACGGACTCGACCGTTTCGCGGATCGCGGCGGGCGAGGACCATGAGGCGTCGGCCTTCTTCGCATCTGCCTCGACGCGGGCGGATTCGGAAGAACTGCGGCGGTTTTTCGACACGGAAGGCTTGCGTTTTGTCATGCTTTTTTCGCAACGCCGCGAAGGGCGTTTTTTTATGAGGAACGCTGCGGACGGCGTTCCCTACAGGTTCCAGGTCTTTACCGAATATAGCGGATTCGCAACAAATCGGGAACTTGAATATGCCACCTGCCCAGGGAAATTTCACAGGCCGGATAAATCACGACGAACGGCTTGCCTACCAACGAATTATGGTCGACAAAGCGATTTTCGGTCCAGGTCCGGCTATCCTCGGAAATGGGGCTGTTGTCGCCCACCACAAAATATTCGTTCGCTCCCAGAGTAAACGGCAAGACATCGCCACCCGGTTCGCTGGCGGGGGGCATCACATAGTATACGTCCCGATAAACCCGCAGATGATCGATAACGAGCCCTAGTCCTTGCACGCCGATCTCCAGCGGCTGCTTGGCGACTGGAGGCGGCTGGGGATTGTCGATGTTTACGGCCGCCAAAGTCCCCCCGCCGATCGCGAAGAGGAATTGCCGGTCGAACAACGAGACTTCGATCGTCTGATCGCGGAGCGAACCTCGCAACTTGCCGGAAGCGGCCAGCGAATTCTGAGGGTCCGTTTCCCTGTTCTTCAGCACCACGTACTTCTCGCTTCCCGGATTGATCTGCACGACGAATTCGTCGCGGCCATCGGTCGCCAGGAGCGAGAGCAGGCCCCGGCCATGGATGTCCTGAACGTGAAAGGACATGGCCACGTCGGCCATCGGGTGGTCCGAATCGCTGCGCTGCAAACGCCCGCGATTGTAGAAACTATAATCGGTTATCCGCGCGGGCGCACCGACACTGTCGACCCCGGGCGTTGTGTGGTTATAGACGAGCGTTCCGATCTCATCGCCCGTGTTTTCGGCGTGGACGCGGGGACCGTGCGGGCGGGACCAGTTGCTGCCGACTTCTTTCGGACGCCAGCGCGACGCGGGACCCGTGTGATCGTCGTAATCGTCATCGTGTACCAGGACACGCATAGCCCGCTGTTGGCGGAGCGTCTTCCGTTGGATCCGGCCGTCGGCGTAGACGTCGCCATTTTTGATTTCGATTTTTTCGTCGGGCAGGCCGACAACACGTTTGACCAGCATGTCCGGTCCCCGGCTAAGCCTTCGAAACGCGACCACTTCCCAACGTTTCGGCCGGCGAATTTGAAACGCCGTGAGGTCGATCAGCACCCGATCACCGGCGAGCACTTGGGGCGACTCGGGAGGAGCAAACTTTGCCGCACAATTCGGGCAGAAAGCTATCGGTGCGTCGTCGTTGTCGTGTGCATCGCAGGAGAACGTGAAGTGACAGTTCGGACAGGTCGAATCAACGTGATCACCCAACAAGGTAGTTGCCATCGACCCCCCCTGCACCTTGCAGAACACCGGGAACCCGTCAAGAAACCACATGCGCAGGAAAATGAGTCCTGTGAAAAACAGGACGAGCCTTTCCGTCAGGCGGCGAATACGTCGGCAGGCCATTGATTGGACCACGGCAGGCTATTGGGGAAGAAACGGGCGAACTTATCTGATTGTAACACGCGGCCGGGCATAGAAGTAGGTCTCTCTTGCGGTTGCCGAAAAACTCCCTACTATCGATTTTTTCCGGATCTCGCCAAATGTTTCTAGGGGCATGCTACATTTCCTGAGAAGCTGTTTCAAAACTTCATTTGGGTGGCGTATTGCCGGAGCCCGCTCCCGGTTTTGAAACAGCTTCTTAGCCGATATGAAGCCATTCATGCGCACGATGGGGAGATCGCCGGATATGGAGTCACGCGGAGAAACACTTACCAGTTCGTGCCGATCCTCCGAACGGGTGGATGCCCCCGCGCGCCCCAATTGTGTCCTGGCGATAGGTTCACAGCGACTTCCGGCAATTCTGGCCGAGGAGTGTCTCGACTCTCTCCTGCTGTTGATCCGCGGGAACCCCTTGTTTTGGGTCGACGATGAGGGCGAGCTACAGGCTCCAGACCTGGCGGTTACCGTTCGCGTTTCCAGTATCGTGTGCGTGGAAAAGGGTGAAGCTGATTCAGCGTTCCATGTGCCCGAATTCCGTATCGCCGTGGCGCGGTTGGGTCAAACCGCCGTGAAACGGCCGCAGCCGGCACAAATTCCCGAACAAGAACTTCACTGCGGCCGCCCGGCATCCCGATTCCAGAAATCGGCAAGGCCGACAACAGGCATGCTGGTCACGCTGAACCTGATTTTGACACCGATCGTGGTTGTCGCCGTAGCGTGGTTGACTCACCTCTACCAAGTCCACTCTAGCACATCGCCTAACGCCGACACGGCCAATCTTGATACCCGGTCACCAACCCCCGCAATTAAGCAACAAGCGACCGAAGATGTTGCTTCAAGATTACTTCTTGAGATCCATCAACTGCCCGGCGTCGAACCGTTCTTGCAAGCGGCGGTGACAGAGAAGCTGGCACTCACCCCATCGCAGATGGGTGCCTTGAGGAGATTAGACAAGACCACGCAACAAGCTTTGGCGGATTTGGAAAAGTATTGGGAAAGTAGCGGTCGATTGGAACTTGCGCGGAGACAGAACATGCTTCTCGAGGACGCTCGTCACGAGGCATTGCAATTGCTGACGGATGAACAGCGGCAGCGGTGGGAAGCCCTGACACGCTAGTCTTCCTATTTTCACCAAGCTGCGAAAATGACCCCGCTAACTGCCGTACTATTGCTGGCGCTTGGCGCGGAGCCACAAGCCGAATCCCATTTCCCGGGGGCCACGGCCGTCTTTCAGTGTAACTTCGCCTCGTCCAGCGACGAGATCTACGGCTGGCCGCCAGGCTGGACACGGCACCGCGGCCCGGGCTTTCCACGCTATGTCCGGGCACGGCTGAACGGCGACCACCCTCCAGCGGGTGGTCGCAGCCTAAAAGTCGAGCTGGACGGCGGGGCGGCTGCGGCCTATGGCCCTGACGTTCCCGCAAGCCCTGACGTGCAATATGTGCTGGAAGGATACGTGGAGACCGCCGGGCTGCGGCACGACGGGGCCTATCTGTCTTTGATTTTTCTGGACTCCAAGCGCAACAAGCTCGGCAGTTTTTCGTCGGAAAAGATCGTCGGAACCAACGCTTGGCAGAAGATTTGCCTTGGTCCCTTTTTGCCGCCGGCGGGAACCACTTCGCTCCTTGTGGGATTGCACGTCGAGCCCCAGGGCCAGATGCAGGACCTCCGTGGTACGGCCTCTTTCGGCGCTTTGTGGCTGGGCCAACTACCGCAAATCGTGCTGACCGCGCAGCCCGTAGCCGATGTTCGGCCGCGGCAGGAGGGGACCGGACGCGATGTGGCCGACGAAAAACGTACGTCTGGGCGAACTGGCAGCGAAACGGCGTTCTTGCTCTTTCCCCAGGGGCAACCGGTAGAAATTGCCTGTTTGGTCTCCGGTTTTGCCGCGCCGGCCTATGAAATTCGCCTAAAACTACTCGATTTCGACGGCCGTACGCTGGCCGAGCACCAGCAATCTTTCAACAAGAAGCAGACCACGTCGGCCTATGCCCGTACGGCTTGGCGGTTGCCGCAGGATGCGCGGGGATTCTATCGGGTCCGCGCCGCAGTCGCGCCCGCCGCCGAGTCGGCGCCTGCCGCAAATTTGAACGCGGCGTCGATGCCGCAAGCCGAGATATGTCTGGCGATCATCGAACCCCAGACGATGTCGCCCGACAGTGAATTTGGGTGGAGCCTCGGTACGAACGTCGCAAAGATGGATCTGCCATCCCTGGGCAAACTGCTTTGCCAGTGCGGGATTCGCTGGGTGAAATTCCCCTTTGCGACCAGCGAAACCGCGGTTCCATCGCCGCCCGATGGCTCACAGCAAAAGTCCGGAAATCCGCCGGCCAGGAACAATGAGAACTCATCCGCCCTGCCCGAAAAAAGTCTGTCCGCGGAGGCCGGTGAAGCGAGATTGCCCGCCGCTTCCCTGCCGAAAGGACCGGCCGCAAACGCCCTGGAAAAGTTGATTAGCTTCAGCGATCAACTCGCAACGGCCGGCGTCCACTTGGCTGGCGTGTTGCAACCACCGCGCGTGACTGAAGAGAGCGGAAAAACCGCGTTCGACTTGCTTGCCGTCGAGGCCTTTGGCCGAGACCCCAAGACTTGGTATCCGTCGATCGAACCGATCCTGGCCCGCCTGGCAACCGAGATCCGCTACTGGCAGATCGGCGACGACCGCGATCCGGGCTGGATGGGCTGCCGCGATCTGCCGGGTACGATCTCGCGCACGAAGACCGAGTTGGACCGGATTGGCCAGGACGTGGCCGTGGGCATCCCCTGGAACATTGCGGCGCCTTTGCCGGTCGCCGTGCCCAGCATCTCGCCTGACCGTTCCCTCAACCCGAAACCCGCGGATTTGCCCACTGCGGGTCCCAAGGGACCAAAGACGCCCTGGCGCTTCCTCTCGCTGCCCTGCGATGAATCGATGGGTGAGGACGCTATGTCGCAGCGATTAGAAAGCACCAAAACGGCGGGGGTCGCCCGCTGGATCGTGCTGGACGTTTTGCCCCGCGAGGGTCACACCGCCCGCGAGCGGATTGCCCACATGGTCCAGCGGATGTTGACGGCCAAGATCCACGGGGCCGACGCCATCTTCCTGTCCGATCCGCTGGACGAACGCGGGCTGGTCGACCGGAACGGGTCGCCCAGCGAGCTGTTCCTGCCTTGGCGCACGACGGCCCTCCTCTTAGGCGGTGCTCCGTACGTTGGCGATATCGATCTGCCGCAGGGAAACCAGCTCCATTGTTTTGGCGGCGAGGGAAACTACGTCGGCGTGCTCGCCGGCCGAAAACCAGGCGAGGAGACAGTCTACCTAGGCGAGAAACTGCAAGAACACGACCTCTGGGGCAATAGCCGGGCCTGTCCACCAGCGAGTTGCGGCGATGACACACTGCTGGGGCTCTCGCCTGCCCCTCAATCGGTGATTGCCGTCGAGCAATTGCCGAGTTTTCTCGTGGGACTTGACGGCCCGGTAACCCAGTGGCAACTCGGCGTTTCGCTGTCGCCCAGTCAACTCCCGAGCATTCCCAATGCCCTGACGCCGATTACGCTGGAATTGAAGAACAGCTTCCCACAAACCGTCGTGGGCCGCATCAGCATTCGCGGACCGCAAAACTGGTACACTGAACCCCGTACTGCGGAATTCCGCCTGGAGCCTGGCACGCGTTGGAAGCAACTCTTGAACGTGGCCCTGCCCAATGACGTCGTGGGTGGCAGGCAAATGGTACGGCTGGACTTCGAAATTCAAGCCGACCGCTTGCTGCGTTTCACGATGTACCGGTCGCTGGAAGTCACGTTGGGTGACGTGACGGTCACGGGCCGGGCCGTGTTGAATGACCGCGGCGAAATGGAAGTTCGCCAGGCGTTGACCAATCGGGGCAAGAAGCCGGCCATGTTTCGCTGCGATCTACTGGCGCCCGATCGGCGGCGACAGTCAACGGAAGTCCTCGTTGCACCGTCTGGCCAGAACGAACTGGTCTTTCGGCTGCCCGACGGCGCGCAACTGCTGGGCAAGACGATCTGGCTGCGGGCCGAGGAGATCGACGGGCCTCGCGTGCTGAATTATCGCATTGAGACGCCGGCGGCTACCGCTCCCGCCACGGTTCCCGCGGAAATGCCCAAGCATCGCCAGCCATCGCGGTCCCGTTCGAGCCTGGTGATTTGAAGCCGTCCCCCGTTCCCACTCAAATCCGTGGGGTTATAATAGACATCTGTGGGAGGATACTGCATCCATGGGAATACGCTTCTTCTGTCCAAACGGACACAAGCTGAATGTCAAGGAATTTCAGGCCGGAAGGCGGGGAATCTGCCCTTTTTGTGGGGCGAGAATCCAGATCCCCACGAAAAGCACGCGACCGGCTTCGAAGTCGGTTGGCCAGCGGACCGGCGCGCAGGCGGCAACGCAAACGATGGAACAGGACGAAGCGGAATCGACCCAGATCTCCGATTCCTCGCCTGAAATCCTCCCCGGCGAGCCGCCGAGTCTTCCGGGTGATCCGGTCGGCGGTAAGATGCTCGGTCCCAGTACGCCCTTGGGAAATTCAGCGACGAGCAGTTCCGTAGTCGCTCCGCCCACGCGCGGGGCTGGTGGCCAGATTGCGTCGGCCACGCCTTCGACGGTTGCACCCAAAGTGGTGCATAATGTCGAATCGACTCCGATACAGCAGCCATCTGCTTCGCCGGCACCCGGTCCCGTGCGACCCGTTCCTGCCGCGCCCGTGGCGGCGCAACTTGCGAACCCGGCGGCATCGCCCGGTCCCGCGCTGCCTGTCGCCGCCAGCGCACCTTCCACTCCGGCGGTCCCCGCCGCGCTGGGCGTGCCCGCTCCACCCGCCGCTACCGGGCAGCCCCCAGCGCAGGAATCGGCCGATCCGATTGCCGAAGCGCCGGAGATGATCTGGTACGTCCGCCCACCGTCGGGCGGACAGTTTGGCCCGGCTGCCGGCGAGTTGATGCGGACCTGGCTGAGTGAAGGCCGCGTGAGCGCCGATTCGCTCGTTTGGCGCGAGGGTTGGCGCGATTGGCAAGAGGCCGGCAAGGTCTTTCCCAAGCTTCGCGCCAACCAGGTCATGGACTTCCTGGAAACAGCCTCCGTGGTTCCCGTCGCCGCTACGGCGATCTCGCATGTCCATCACACCAAGGCCAAGCGGTCTTCCGATCGCAACCAGATTACCCTGCTAGTGGCGCTGAGCCTCGCGGTGGTTGTGCTCCTCTTCGTTTTTCTCTGGGTGCTCCTCAAGCAATGAAAATTCAACAGTTCCTGGAACATCACGGATTGGTCTCGAATCCCTTCGCCGACGAGGACGCGCAGACCGACCTCGTGTTCAAGGGGGCCTGCATCCGCAGCGTGTTCCATCCGGCCTGGGACAAGATCTACGGCGACCCCACCGAGCCGGCCACGTCGGTGGTCTTCGGCGAGAAAGGTTCCGGCAAGACGGCCGTGCGGCTGCAGGTCGTAAGGCGGCTGGCCGAGTACAATGCCGACCATCCCGACCGCCAGGTCTTCGTCGTGCAGTATGACGACTTCAACCCCTTTATCGACCGCTTTCGCGAAGGCTTTCACGGCCCCTGGCGGCGGATCGACCGGGCGCTGGGCCAATGGCGGCTCTGGGACCACATCGACGCCCTGCTCTCGCTGGCCGTGACCCAACTGGTCGATCGCATCTTGGAAGTGCGGCAGGCCCGCCATCCGGCTGCCCGCGACGAGGCCCTACCGATCGACAAGCTGGACACCAATCAGGCCCGCGACGTGGCCCTGCTGGCGGCGATCTATGATCAATCGACGGCCGAAAACCGAGTCGTTCGTTGGCGGCGACTGCGGAAGAAACTCCGCTTCTCCACATGGCGATCGCAATGGGACCTGGCCTTGGGCGGCGTGGTGACCGTGGCGGCACTGGTGCTGTTCCTCCATTTCGGCGGCTTGTCGAACCTGCCTGCGGTCTGGCCCTGGATGCTGGGCGTGATCGCCGCCGGCTGGCTGCCGTGGCTGGGCCGTTTCCTGGGTTGTACCTGGAATGCCTGGCGGATCCGCCACAACACGCGTGTGCTGAACCACGCCATCCGCCCGTTGCGCAAGGTCCTCATGAACTTCCCCGCCGGCCAACTGGTCGGCCAGCCGTTGCCCGTCGCCCCGCAGACCGATTACCGGTACCAGTTCCTGGAGAAGTTACAGTCCCTGCTGCGGTCACTGCGGTTCGAGGGCATTGTGGTGGTTGTGGATCGCGTCGACGAGCCGTACTTGATCAACGGTTCCAGCGATTTGATGAAAGCCCTTGTCTGGCCGATGTTGGACAACAAATTCCTCAAGCAGCCGGGCCTCGGTTTGAAGCTCTTGCTGCCCGTGGAGTTGGAGCGGATGGTCGATCGGCAGGATCGCGATTTCCACGAGCGGGCGCGGCTGGACAAGCAGAACCTTATCCGCTCGCTGGCCTGGACGGGTCAATCGCTGTACGACCTGGCAAACGCTCGCCTGAAGGCCTGCGCTGCCGACGGCAAAGGGCCGACGATTACCGAACTGCTCGATCCGGCGATCGATTCCGGCCGCTTGAAAGACGGGCTGGCAACGCTGCGCGTGCCGCGGCACCTGTTCAAGTTCATGTATCGGCTATTCACGACGCACTGCAACGCCCACAGCGACGACGATCCCGTCTGGCGGATCGGGCAGGCCGAATTCGAGTCCGTGCTGGCCCTTTATCAGCGCGACCAGGACGCCTTGGACCGCGGCGTCGGAGCGGGCTGAGCATGACTCGAACCTCCACCGCCCGGATCGAGGTCCGCCGCTGGAAAGCCCACACCTGTGTCGGCTGCGGTTGCCGCTATGCGTACTTGATGGTCCGCAAACTGGCCTATGGCGGTTCGACACCCGAGCGGGCGACCGAGAAGGCGCATGCCGCAGCGGAACGAGTGCTGGCCCAAGAGGTCGACCGTCAGCCTTGTCCGACCTGCGGCCTCTACCAGCCAGACATGGTCGCCCGGGGACGACGCTTGTTGCACACGTGGATGCTCGTGGTATCGCCGCTGGCCCTGGTGTTGATCGCCGGCCTGTATTTGGGCGACGCGATCCAGTCTTATTCGGCTTTGGCGGCTGCCGCGGGGCTGGTAGCGACAGTCGGCGCCGTGGGGACCGTGGTTGATTTTCGTAATCCCAATCGCCACCTGGAGGCCAATCGCCGCGTGGCTGAGCAGGAAATCGCCGCCCAACGCATGCGCCTGCTTCAGCCGGCAGCGACACCGCTACCGAGTTCCGGACCTACGTCGCCACGGTTTCACAGCCTCTTGGCCTTGGGGCTGGCAGCCGCGGCGCTGCTGGCAGTTGCCCTGCCGGAGCGGATGCGGCAGCGGGCCGGCTGGACGTTGAACCCAAATTGGTACCCGCCCGTGGCCGGGCCGGGCGATGAGACCTGTCTGTATCTGCCCGAATCTATTACCAGCCTGAAAGGCTATTGGAACGGCAGATCCAAAGTCACAGCCCACATGATGGGAGATCATGCGGCGGGCGACGGTGCGCCCCACGAGTTCGAAATCGCCTCGTCCACGCGGCAAACGGACTGGGGCCATTTGATCCAGGCCCGTGCCAACGAGCGATCGTCGCGAGCGCGACTCTGGGTCCGCATCAGGTTGCCTGCCGACGAAGAATTTGCCCACAAGTCCTTAGTCTGCACGGTCGCGCTGGCGGTACAGTATCCCGTCTTCCAAGACGCTGGTTTAACGCCGTCGGTTAGCCGTTTTCAGCAGGAAGCAACCCTGAAACTTGCCTCCCCCTCGGCGGCGCACGCCTACCGCACGTGGTGGTGGGGCGGATTCGCCGGGGGCACGACCTTGCTGCTGGCTTCAATCCTCCTGCGGCTCCGCGGGGCGCAAGCCTTGCGGAAGACGGCAAACCAGGCCGAAGTTTTGGACATGACAGAACCGTAATGGGCGGGCTTGTAGGATAGGTTTTCAACCTGCCATGACAGATTACAAATCTATCCTACGAACCGCAGTTTACCTTTAACCCGCCAGTTTTTCAGGAGGCGGCTATATTGCTCGCGGTTGAGATTGTCACAATCCACACTAACCCGAAGCATCAGCGAGATAACGACTTAGGACCTCGCTGAGCTTTGGGTTAGTGTCAGTCGCAACCGCGGGCAATATAAAGCCCACCCATTACCATTCCGCCGAACATTTGCTAAAATATTAACCTTTTCAACCTGGAAGCGTATCCCTAGGGAGCCAATCATGGCAAAGATTATCGTTCTGGACGACCTTTCCGAAGACGGCCTGAATCTGTTGCGATCCGCCGCCGACATCCAAGTGGAAATCCGCACGGGACTCAAGGGCGATGCCCTGAAGGCGGCCCTGGCGGAATTTGACGGCGCAATCTGCCGCAGCGGCGTGAAGATCACCGCCGAGTCACTCCAGGGAAACCATCGGCTCAAGGCCATCGCCCGGGCGGGGGTGGGCGTCGACAACATCGACACCAAGGCCGCCACCCGGCAGGGTATCGTGGTCATGAACACGCCCGGTGGCAATACGATCTCCACCGCCGAGCAGACGCTGGCCCTGATGTACGGCCTGGTGCGAAACATCGCCGCCGCCCACCAGAGCCTGGCCGAAGGCCGCTGGGACCGCAAGAAATTCATGGGCGCCCAGTTGGCCGGCAAGACGCTGGGCATTGTCGGCCTGGGACGGATCGGCCAAGCCGTTGCCACCCGGGCCGTGGCCATGGAAATGAAGGTCATCGGCTACGATCCGTTCGTCTCCGCCGCTCGGGCCAAGGAACTGGGGATCCAGTTGGCCGCCTCACCGCAGGAACTGTTCCCGCTGGTCGATATCCTCACGGTTCACACGCCGCTGAACGAGCAGACCAAGAACCTCGTCAGCACAAAGGAAATCAATATGATGAAGAAGGGGGTGCGGCTGGTCAACTGCGCCCGCGGCGGCATCTACGACGAGGCGGCCCTGGTCGAGGGCCTCAAGTGCGGGCACCTGGGCGGTGTGGCCCTGGACGTCTATTCCGAAGAGCCTTGTACCAAGAGCCCCTTGTTCGGCATGCCCAATGTGCTCTGCACGCCGCACTTGGGGGCCAGTACGGAAGAAGCCCAAACTAACGTGGCCGTCGAGGCGGCGGAGCTGCTGATCGACTTCTTCACTACCGGCGCGATCAAGCAGTCGGTGAACATGTCGCCGCTGGACCCCAAGACATTGGAAAGCCTGCGCGGCTACCTGAACGTGGCCTTCCGGCTGGGCATGCTGCTGGCCCAGGGCGACCACCGCTCGGCCACAAGCTGCCGCATGTACTACAAGGGTGAAGTGGCCAAGAAAGACACGCGCCTGCTCTCGCAGGCCTTTGCCGCCGGCCTGCTGGCCCATGCCGTGCAGGGCGTAAACATCGTCAACGCCGAAGTTCTGCTCCGCGAACGGGGCATCGAACTGGTCGAGCAGCGATCGACCGACATCGGCGACTTCAGCTCCCTGATCACGGCCGAGGTCGTCAGCGACGAGAAGACCTCGTCGGCCGCCGGCACGCTCTTCGGCAACAGCATGCCGCGGTTAGTGCAGAAGGACGGCTGCCGCCTGGAGAGCTACCTGGACGGCACGCTTTTGATCTTTATTCACCGCGACTTGCCGGGCGTAATCGGCAACGTGGGCAACATCTTCGGCCGGCACCAGGTGAACATCGCCCAAATGTCGGTCGGCCGCCCCACGAACAAGCCGGGCGGCGAGGCCGTGGGCGTGCTCGCGCTGGACTCGGTTCCACCGGCCGAAGCTCTGGCAGATATTTTGGCCATGCCGCAAGTCACGCGGGCCTGGACGGTGAAGCTCCCACCCGCCGGCGAGTTGCCGTCGTGGCTGGGCGGCTAGGGTCGGTGCATCAATAACTGTCGTATTGTCGCCTTTCGCTCCGCGAAAGTTGCGCAACTTTCGCGGAGCGAAAGGCGACACTTATTTTTGCGTCAGTCCTTATCCCAAGACCATTTTGAGAAATTCGGCCTTTTGGCGGTTGTACTCGGATTCCTCGCGGACGCCCTTGGCGACGATTGCCCGCTTGTGTTGGACATAGGCCCGGGCAAGTTCCGCGTCGGACCGCAAACAGCTCCGCAGAAAGCGCATGGAATCGGCCTGGTCCGCGCCCGCCGACAGCACATAGACGTGCAGCGGGAAGGCATCGCCATTGTAATCCAATACGCCGCGCAGCGCGGGAGCATGCGGCGGGAGCACGACATCGCCGCCAGGGCGGAAACCAAGCCGCTCCAAGAGCGAGTGTACCTTTTCCATCTCGCCCTCGGGACAGGCGATCAACAGATCGACAATCCCGCGACCGCCGCAATCCGGCACCGCCGTGCTGCCGACGTGCTCCACGCGCAGGGAAGGCAGATGGCGCGAAATAAGTCCGGCGACTTGTCGCGCAATCTCCGCAAAGCGCGGATCGAAATCCCGGTAGACCACCGCCGCTTCGTTACAAGGCCCGATCACAGACTGAACTTCGTCGAACACAACCAAGGCTCCAAGGGCTGGAAATCCGACTGTCCACACGCGCACAGTCGCTTCTATCATGGAGCGCAACGCCGAGATATGCAACAGGGGGCAGGGCCGGAAGCAGGGAGCAGGGTGGATGCCTTCAACACGGCGTCGCCGTGTTAGGCATGTAGGTGGGACTGGTTGTGGTTGACGGCTGTGCAGAGGGTGGAATTCGCCCGGGGACGGCCGGCTAAGAGCGTTCGGAAGGAATGAGTGCGTTGGAGTCCCGGCTTTAGCCGGAATGCCTGAAAACTCCGCCTAAAGGCGGGACTCCAAGAACCGGACACCTTCGTAATTTCTTCCGGAAGCTCCATAGCCGGGACTACGACCGGCCGGACTTCAGCCTCCAAACCTGGCTCCCGCCCCCCCGATGATGGTTCTTGGAGCCATTGCCGCCTTTCGCCGGCCCCTTTTCCGCCACACTTACCAACAGGGCCTCGAAATCAAACGATTGCATCAGCCCTTGGCAAACCAGGTGACTGACCAAGGCGTCATACAGCCGGTCCTTTGTTGCGCTGACGTGCGTGGCCAGATACTCACAGAGAATCTTGCGGGCTGCCGACTGGAAATCGACAACCGGCCGGTTCGGCCGCGAATGGCCCGGTCGTGGCTTGCGAAAACTGATTACGAGATCGCGTTTGGTGGCCTTGTCGGACATCCATTGGTTGAACGATGTCTCGCCCATCTCGATACTCGTGGCCGCCGTGGCCGAATCGATCACAAAGCCGGCGTCGCACATCAGGTCCTGCAACATCGCCCAGCGATGGGCCGACGTGTCGTGATAACAAAGACTGAGCCAGCGGCCGGGCTTGAGCACGCGATAGCACTCGCCCATCGCCGCGCGCAGTGCCCTGGCCCAATCGTCAGCGTCCTTGCCCCGCGGGCGGTTGACGATAATCTCGTCAGCGTGCCAATCGCCCGTGCCGCCCAGCCACGCTTCCCAAACGAAATTCAACTCCCCATATTGCACAGCATCGGCGTAAGGCGGATCGGTGAAAATGTAGTCGATCGAATTGCAGTGTACGTCGAGTTGCCGGGCGTCGGCTACGGCGATCAGGCCCTGGGTATTTTCAGGCATCTCGCGGCGGATCGCGGCATAGCCTTTGACCAGCGCCCGGAGCTTGCCCTCGTACCATGAACCGGCCTCGATCTCGCGGCCCACGGGCGGGATGTAGTAGGTCCCCACCAGCAACATGTTGGGAAAACCGGAAGCTGGACTATAGCGCTGCATGCGGCTTACGGCCAGCGAAATCGCCGTCAGGGCGAACATTGCGGCTTGTGGACAGGAACTGGCCGCCGCGTGGGTCCGCAGGGCGGCCAAGGCCCAAAGATTCCGCTTGGTGTACAAGTCGGCAACGCTCTCGACGCCCGCGGGGCGAAGGTCAGTCTGCCAGCGGGCGAACGTTTGGGGAAAAGCGCTTGTCGGCCGCCAGTGGGGGATCTCACTGCGGGCGATCTCGTCGATCTTGCCCAGATCGAAACGGGCGAAGTATTCCCGTTTTTTAGCATCGGCGTCATTGTGCCGCCGCTCCGCCTGGGCCGGCAGGCAGTCACCCAGGCAGCGATAGGCGGCCAGCACCGGCGCTGCCGCGGAACGGGGGCCGCGGGTACGAATGGCCTCGACGTGGCCCCGCGCAAGGCAATCCGGGCAGGCAGCCATCGTCTTGGCCCCGACCGGCACCTGCCGACAGTCGGCCAGGGCCGCCATTTGCCCACAACGCGGACAACAGAACGACTCGCTATAAACGACATGCACCGTCTGGGCCGGGCCGCCACAGCGGTCGCAACGGGTTTCGTAGAGCCAATCCAACTCGGGCCGCGCCGCGGCCATCAGTTCTTTCGCCACGACTTGAACTTCGTCCGGGTCGGTCGCCGTACAGTAGTTTTGCGCGATAAAGACCGCGGCAGGACTGCGGTCCAGGGCAATCGCGGTCCGCCCTTCGAGCATCGCAGCCAGAGCTGTGCCGCCCGACCCGCAGAACGGGTCGAGGACCAATTCGCCCGGCCGGGAAAAATGCCGGATATACTGGCGAATGGCGTCGTGCGGCTTCTTGCCCTGATGGTAGGAATGCATGGCATAGACAGCCGAATGCCGCGTCGTGCGGACCATGCCGGAAAGGGCCTGGGTGGGAAAATCCCCAGTCGTGGGGTCATGCGGCCCGGCCCGGTGCTGAACGAATCGGCGGAGATTGTCGTGGCATAAAGACATGTATACTTAAAATAGCTGTTTGCAGGGGAAGGGACAAGCGGGATACTTGCATGTTTGCGGCCGGAAACCCAGAATAGAAGTATGGCAAATAAGTACCAACTGCGCCGTCGCGCCTTGCGGGAAACCCAGGACCGGTCCGACAACCCATTCGCTTCACCACGCTATGGCAGCCGGACAAAGACCCGCGACTACCAACCTCCTCTGACGGCAGGTCGGCCGTGGCTTACGGCGGGCATCTGCCTTGGTTTCGTATTGTTGGTGACGATGCTCTACGTGCAAACGGGCCGGCACGACTTCACCGTCTGCGACGACAACGAGTATATCTGGAAGAACCCCAAGGTCATCCAAGGACTGAATCTTGCGGGCGTGAAATGGGCCTGGGAAGATTCGCACGCCGGGAACTGGCATCCGTTGACCTGGATGTCGCACCAGCTCGACTGGCAGATGTTCGGCATCTGGCAGCCGCAAAACGAGCGCTACGTCGACAGTTGGGCGGGCGGTCACCATCTGGTCAACATGGGGATCCACTGCGCCAATGCCGTGCTGTTGTTCCTGGCCCTGCGACTGATGACCGGCACGATTTGGCCCTGTGTGGTGGTCACCGTCCTGTTCGCTGCGCACCCTTTGCGGGTGGAATCGGTGGCCTGGGCCGCGGAGCGCAAGGACGTGCTTTGCGGACTGTTCTGGATGGCGTCGATGCTGGCCTACGCATTCTACGCGCGGCGGCGTCCGCTCTTCCAGTCTTCACCACCGGAGGCGGCGGGCACGCTGGGCATCTACTTGCTGATCACCTTGTTCTTCGGTCTGGCGCTGATCGCAAAGTCGATGGCGGTCACGCTGCCCTGCGTCTTCCTGCTGCTGGACGCCTGGCCCTTGGACCGTTGGCGGAGGGCCTTATGGCCGCCCGGGCAGCGCAATGATGGGCCGAATCTGATCCGCGTCTGCGGACTCTTGCTGGAAAAACTGCCCTGGTTCGCGATGGTCTTCTACGACTGTCAGCAGACGGTGGTCGGACAGGACAAGGGCGTGGCGTTGAATTCCTGGGACGGATTGCCCTTGGGCCCGCGCGTGGCCAATGCCTTGATCAGCGTCGGCGCTTACTTGGGACAATTCTTCTGGCCCGCCGGGCTGGCCCCGTTTTATCCCCACATGTACATTCTCAAGAACGGCTGGAGCGGCTGGGGCCGCCTGGCCTATTGCCAGATTGTGATCGGAGGGATCATCCTCTTGGCGGTCACCGGTGTCGTCGTTTGGTTCTGGCGCAAGAGTTACTTGGCCGTCGGCTGGTTCTGGTTCCTCGGCGCGCTGATGCCCGTAATCGGCATCCTCCAGGTAGGCACACAAGCCCGTGCCGACCGCTACACCTACCTGCCGATGATCGGCCTGTATTTGATGATCGTCTGGCTCTTGAAAGAAATGGTGGACCACTGGCCGCGGACGCGCGTGGGGTTGGCCGCCGCCTCGGTGCTCGTGTTCACCGTGATGAGCGTCCTCACGTTTAAGCAGGTCAGCTACTGGATCAACAGTTACGTGCTTTTCGAACATGCCGCGGCGGTGTCCGACGACAATTGGTTTGCCTACAACCACCTGGGCATCGAATACGACCACGACGGCAAGGAATTGAAGTACCACGATCCCCTGGCGGGAACGCGGCTGATGGATACGATCGACTTCGCCCTGAAAAAGTGGAACCTGGACAAGACCGATCCCAAGTCGGCGGAAATCCTCCTGGATCATTCGGCGGAGAACTTCAGGAAGACGATCGAGATCAAGCCGGACTACGATTTCGGCAACAACAACCTGGGGGTCTACTATGCCGGCAAGACCTCTGCGGAAGACCTCGCCCTGGCGGAGAAGTATTTCCGCGAGGCCCTGCACTCGAATCCCCGTTACGCCGACGCCTACAACAATCTTGCCCTGATTCTCAGAAGGCAACATAAGCTGCGCGAATCGGTGGAGTGTTCCAAGCTGGGGCTGAAAGTGCGATACGACAAGGCCACGGACCACAATAACCTCTGCGAAACGTACCTGGAACTGGAAGAGTGGGACAATGCCCTGGAGGAGAACAACTTGGCCTTGCGCTGCGACCCCAACTTCACCGGCGCCTGGCAACTGCGCGCCCAGTTGTTCATGCGGCAAAAGAAGTTCGACGAGGCGGTCGACTGCCTCAAGACCATTATCCGTATCGACCCCAAGCTGCCCGACGCGGTCAGGGCCCGGTTCCAGATCGGTATTCTCTATTTCGACCGGAAACGCTTCGACGAAGCGATCGAAGCCTTCAAGACCATCGTGCTGATCGATCCCAAGTCGCTGGATGCGGTAAACGCGCAATACCAGATTGGCCGTGTCTATCTCGCAGAGAATCGTTCTGACGAGGCCATCGCCTGTTTTGCGCAGGTCCTTGCCATTCTGCCCAACAGCCCGGATGTTTTTTTCGCCCGTGGCGAGGCTTTCGAGCAGAAAGGTGATCTGAGCCGAGCCCTGGACGACTTCGAGCATGCCGCCCGACTCAATCCGCAGTATCCCAAGGTCCAGGAGAAAATTCGCGCAATCCGCGCAAGGCAGAGTTCTCCGCTGAAGTATTAGGCTAAAAAATCTTGACTCGCGCCGCGCCGCCAATTACCATAAGCAACGACGCTAACCGTTTCTTCAATTCCAGGAGTCTCTCATGAACGTCAAGCTTTCCCGTCGTTCGGTCCTTGCCGCCGGCGCCGTTGCCGCCGTTGAACTTCTTTCCTCGCAACCGGTTTGGGCCGATCAGCCCAAACGACGCGTAGTCGTGTGGTCGGAAAAGACAGCCCCCAAGAATGTCTATCCCCACGACATCAGCGGGGCCGTGGCCGAGGGCCTCGAACCCTTGAAGGCCAAAGGATGGGAAATTGTGACGGCATCCATTACCGATCCCGAGCAAGGCTGCTCGGCCGAGTCCTTGGACAAGACCGATGTGCTCATCTGGTGGGGCCACCAGCGGCACGGCCAGGTTACCGACGAGCACGTCAAGCGGATCGTCGCTCGCGTGAAGCGCGGCGGCATGGGCTTCATCGCTTTGCACTCCGCCCATTTTTCCAAGGCCCTCAAGGCTCTCCTGGGCACCAATTGCGGCTGGAAGGGCGGTTATGTCGAAGACGGCAGTAAATTGGACATGATCGTCAAAGACAAACAGCATCCCATCGCTGCGGGACTGAGCGATTTCAGCATCCCGCACACCGAGCGTTACACAGAGGCGTTCGAGATTCCCGAGCCGGAATCGGTCGTCTTCGACGGCGTCTATACCCGGCCTGACGGCAGCAAGGAATCGTCGCGGCAGGGCATCGTCTGGACAGTTGGCAAGGGCCGGGTTTTCTACTTCCAGCCCGGCCACGAGACGTATCCCATCTTTTTCGACGCCAACATCCGCAAGCTGATGGCCAACGCGGTGGAATGGGCCGGGGGCAAGAAGTAAAACGCTGCAGGAGAATTGCAAAATCTGGCATGACAGCCCTCCGTAGCACGGAATTTATTCCGTGGCATTGCCCTCTTTAGGGCAAAACGTAATGAATTCTGTGCTATGAAGGACTTTGCAGTTCTCCAGTAAAACGCTGCCGCGCCCTTGGCGCAGGGCGGAAAATCGCCTAGACTGGGTGGTTTCACCCATTTGGAACCGGTACGTACAGAGGAACGACGGTCATGCAATCGCGTCCCCGCACGAAGTTTGTGATGCAACTCAAGTCCCGCCGCTGTCCTAAGTGCGGCGCCAAGCTCAACAATCAGGTGAAGCGTTGCAAACGCTGCCACCAGGCACAGTCGAAACCGAAGAAGTAGCAGCCGTAGGGCGGGACCAGATCCAGGGCACCCGCCTGCGGGTCAGCAAGCGCTGGCCCAGCGGTTGCCGTGTTCGGTAGGCCAGGGCTCGCAAGCCGACCACGCTGCGCTCGGTGCCCGACGGTGCCCGGGCCCCACTCTACAAAATTCGCAAGCTCGTGGCACGGGCTTCCAGGAGAAATGCAAAGTCCTTCGTAGCACGGAATTCATTCCGTAGGCTTGACCTTCTTAGGGCAAAACGGAATGAATTCCGTGCTATGGAGGGCTCTCCTGCCGGACTTTGCAGTTCTCCTGCACCGGCTTCCAGCCTGTGGAATACGACACGAGCACGATGCTCGTGCCGCGGCTGCCCCCTTCTGCCAGAAAATCCGGCAACACTCGCCGTAATTGACAACTCGCTGGCCTCCGTGATACCCTGGAACGCTGTCGTGCTTCGTACACGCTGGAATCCAACTCACGGAGAATTCTCAAGATGCCCCGTCATCCATGTCCCTCCCGGCTGCCCGTTTTTCTCGGCGTCCTCTCGCTGCTTTCCCTCGCCGCCATGTCCGCCAGCGCACAGCAGGCGCCGGACGTGATTCACCAGCCCTACCAACTCGACACCGGCCTCGTGTCGCGTTCGATTTCCTTTGAGAACCCGACGGGCGTGCCGGGCGGGGGCGGGAAGACGGCCAGCCCACTGGGTGTCGGCCGTAAAGGGTTCCCCGAGAAGGACATCAAAGCTGGCGAAACCGTGCAACTCTGCGACATTCAGGGGCCGGGCACGATTCGCCATTTCTGGTTGACCACGCAACATGATCCGGCAGCCTTGCGGGGATTGGTGCTGCGGGCCTGGTGGGAAGGTCAAGAACATCCGAGTATCGAGTGTCCCCTGGGCGACTTCTTCGGCACCGCCCACGGCAAGGTAATGCCTTATTGTTCCGCCGTACATTCCATCGGGGCCAGCGCCGGCATGAACCTCTGGCTGCCCATGCCGTTTTCCAAGCGCGTGAAGTTCACCTTCACGAACGAAACCGACAAGAGCGTCATGCTCTTCTACCAGATCACTTACACGCTGGGCGACCAGCATGCCGCGGACGTCGGCCGCCTGCACGTATTGTTCCGCCGCGAGAACCCCACCACGCAGAAGAAGGATTTCGAGCTTCTGCCCTTGCGCAAGCAGAAGGGCCGCTATGTCGGCGCCGTGATTGGCGTCCGCAATCGGCACCCCAAGCAGTGGTGGGGCGAAGGGGAAATCAAGGTCTACATGGACGGCGACAAGGACTTTCCCACCATCTGCGGCACCGGCAGCGAAGACTATGCCGGCCTGTCGTGGGGCATCCAGCAAACGCCGTTCTGGTACAACGGCTGCAGCCTGACCCAGAAGGACTTCGTATCGATGTACCGCTGGCACCTGGCAGACCCCATCGCCTGGAAAAAGGAGTGCCGCATCACGATCCAGCAGATCGCCTACACCGGTAAGCTGGCGGAAACACAGGACGACTGGTCCTGCGCGACCTTTTGGTACGAGCCTGTCCCCAGTGCCCCGTTGCCGCCCATGCCTGATCTCAAAGCCCGTACCGCCAACATCTGGAGCGACGATTCGCCCAAGAAATAGGGCCGCCACATTGCAAGGAACCCACCATGTCACGCAACCGAAAAGACGCCGCTTCGTTACAGCGTCGCGATTTCCTCAAGGTCTCCGCCGCCACCGTGGGAGCGATCGGGGCGGGCGGCATCACAGACCCCCAGACAGCGGCCGCCGCGCCCCAGACCGCCGGCCGGCAGCCGACGCCGGCCCCCGCAACTGCCCATCGCGAGTACAACCGCGAGTACCGCGACGCGCATCTCGATCGCGTGGCCTTTCCGCTGGGCGGCATCGGCGCCGGCATGATCTGCCTGGAAGGCAGCGGCGCGCTCTCGCACGTCTCGCTCCGCAACCGGCCGGAGGTTTTCAACGAGCCTTGCACGTTCGCGGCCATCGCTATCAAGGGCCCCCAGAAAATCGCCCGCGTGCTGCAAGGCCCCGTGCCGGGTTGGAAACTGTTCGGCACGCCGCACAGCGGCAACGGTGCGGGAGGGACCTCGTTCGGCCTGCCGCGGTTCCGCAAGGCCGTCTTTACGGCCCGCTTCCCCTTCGCCGTCGTGCAGCTTTCCGACAGCCAGGTCCCGCTGAAGGTCGAACTTACCGCCTGGAGTCCTTTCGAGCCGGGCGATGCCGACTCTTCGAGCCTGCCGCTGGCCGGCTTGGAATACCGTTTCACGAATCCGACCGCCGCGACAGTCGAGGCGGTCTTCTCGTTCAGCGCCAAGAATTTCACGGCAGTGGGCGCGAACCCCCAGGCCGTCAAGGCCACGGCCGGCGGTTTCATTTTCTGGGGCGGCGGCGGAAAAGCCACGCCTTGGGAAGAACTGGCCTTGTCGGCAACCGTGAGCGAACCTGCCGCCCGCGTCAATTGCGCTTGGTTCCGCGGCGGTTGGTTCGATCCCTTGACCATGGCCTGGAAAGACGTGGCCGACGGGGCCTGCTTCGATCGCCCGCCGGTCAGTGATGGCGGCCCCTCGCCGGGCGCTACGCTCTTCGTTCCCCTTGCGATCGCCACGGGCAAGTCGGCGACAGTCGTGCTCCGCTTGGCCTGGTATGCCGGCCAGACGAACCTACACGAAGGCAAGACGCCGTCGTCCAAGCCCGGCGCGGCGATGGAACAAGGCACGCATCGACCCTGGTATGCGGGCCGCTTCGCCGGCATCGAGGAAGTGACCGCGCACTGGCGGCAGCAGTACGACGCGCTGCGTGCGAAGGCGCGGCGCTTCAGCGACTGTTTCTACGACAGCACGCTGCCGCCGGAAGTGATCGAGGCCGTTGCGGCCAATCTCACGATCCTCAAGTCGCCCACCGTGCTCCGCCAGGCTGACGGCCGCCTGTGGTCCTGGGAAGGCTGCGAGGACAACTCCGGTTGCTGCGCCGGCTCGTGTACGCACGTGTGGAACTATGCCCAGGCCGTGCCGCACCTGTTTCCCGCCTTGGAACGCACGCTGCGCGAGACGGAGTTTGGGCCCTCGCAGGATGATCGCGGCCACCAGATGTTTCGCAGCGCGCTGCCCATCCGCCCGTTGGTACATGACTTCCACGCCGCGGCCGATGGCCAATTGGGCGGCATCATGAAGGTCTATCGCGAGTGGCGCGGCAGCGGCGACATAGAGTGGCTCCGCCGGCTCTGGCCCCGCGTGAAAGCCAGTCTCGACTACTGCATCCAGACCTGGGACCCGGCCGGGAAAGGCCTGCTCGAAGAGCCGCACCACAATACCTACGACATCGAGTTCTGGGGCCCCGACGGCATGTGTACCAGCTTCTACCTGGGCGCGTTGCGGGCCGCAATGGCGATGGGCCAGGCTCTGGACCAGGACGTGGCCCGCTACACGGCCTTGTTCGAGCAGGGCACGCGGGCCGCCGAGCAGGAGTTGTTCGACGGCGAGTACTTCATCCAGCAGATTCGTTGGAAGGGCCTGCGGGCCAAGAGCCCACTGGAGTTGAAGAGCATGGTCGGCGGCTACTCGCCGGAGGCCGCGGCGCTGTTGGAAAAGGAGGGCCCCAAGTACCAGTACGGCCGCGGCTGCCTGGCCGACGGTGTGTTGGGTTCGTGGATGGCCCTGGTCTGCGGCGTGGGCCAGGTGTTGGACCGCCGCAAGGTGGCGAGCCACTTGCAGGCGGTACACAAGCACAATCTCAAACATGACCTTTCCGGGCACGCCAACCCGCAACGGCCCAGCTACGCCTGCGGCGCGGAGGGCGGGCTGTTGTTGTGTACCTGGCCCAAGGGCGGTGAGTTGTCGTTGCCCTTCGTCTATTCCAACGAGGTCTGGACCGGCATCGAGTACCAGGTCGCCGCGCACCTGATGCTCTTGGGGCTGGTCGACGAGGGCCTGGAGATTGTCCGCGCCTGCCGCGACCGTTACGACGGCCGCGTCCGCAACCCGTTCAACGAGTACGAATGCGGCCACTGGTATGCCCGGGCCATGTCGTCGTACGCGATGTTGCAGGGCCTGAGCGGCGCTCGCTACGACGCCGTGGAGAAGGTGCTCTACCTGGAGCCCAACGTGCCTGGCGATTTTCGGTCATTCCTCTCGACGGCCAGCGGCTACGGCACCGTGGGCGTCCGCGGCGGCAAGCCGTTCCTGGAGGTCAAGGCCGGGACCATCGAGGTCCGTCAGATCAAGCATCGGGCCTTTGCAGCGGGTTAGAAACCGGCAAGGTGTCGCATGATTCTTGCGGATGATGAAGAGGAGAGGGGTCCGGTAGCGCCGGTCGACATCTACGCTACCCAAGATTCCGACGGATTTACCTACGCGATTGGCCCGACGAGCCGGGAACGAATCATCACCGTCTTCCCTCACACCAAGCTGCGCCCGAGTCTGTTCCTTTCCACTGGGACGCAGCAAGATATGATTCAGCAGCATGGGGAAAACTGGTGGGAGCAGGTATGTAAACTGCTGACGGGGCTGACCGAGGAACAGGTTTTTTCCCTGGGCGGCTATCGCATCTTTCATCCAAATAGCGCGGTGTGGCATGAAGGACTGCCGGAAGTTCACGCGAGATAGAAACCCTCCTGCTGAATCCGAGTAGAGAATGCACGCGCACGCAAGAGTTGGCGGACGAAGTTCGCACCTATGTTCCGCCTCCAGGTTCGCCGGACCCTCGGCCAGAGGGTCTAAAGGCGCCGTCGATTCGGACTCCTCGGGAGGCGCTTTATCAGCCCCATCAATTGTCGCTGTTCGTCAGAGAAATGAATGGCATCGTCCCCTTCGATCAGCGGTCGACCCTGATCGTCAAATTGCGAATTGAATTCGAGTTTCTCGCGGTTACGCCAGTCGCCGGCTCAGCCGATTATCATAGCATTGTCATCGATTGGATGCGCCCGCAATTTCGGATCACCCCGATTCCCGGCGAGCCGAGCATATCGCTGATACCAGTTTTTCCGGGAAGGCCTGGTAGCGAGGCCATTCTTTTGAACCAGTGGTATCGATCTGTCTCGATATGCTACTAATTGGTCGGCGTGGCAGTCGGGCAGGGTTCGTTCGCACCGGCAGTTGCTTTGACGATTCCACCGCCTCCACGTCCGTCCCCAAGGCCATATCCAGCGCCATATCCAGGGCCAGACTTGTGTTTTGTACTTGGCCGTGCAAAGTACAAAACGCAAGTCTGGCCCCGCGCTGCGGCGGACACTGCGCTACACTGCAATTCGTTTCGATTCTGTCCAACGAGACGACAGGGACAAAATGGCCGGGCCTGTTTCATCTTGGCCGGAAGGGGCTGTACTGCCGGCAAGTGTGGTTCGCCTTCGTCGCCATGTGTAGCCAACCAGTCCGAGAATGCCCGCGCCGACAAAGGAACATAATAACGCCAGCGAACTCGGTTCTGGAACATCTTGTGTTACGGCAATGCCAACTGGCCCATCCACGCCCGATACCAGGGAGGCGTTCACGACTGCCCCCGACGTGGTGTATTCGCCAATCGTGTCGTTGATTGTGCCGCCGTGGCTGTCGGGCTGATTCGCGACAAACAGGTTCGATCCCGACACTGCAATGCCTGTCGGCTCAGTCAACCCCGAGACCAGCGAAGAGTTCACCGTTACTCCCGAAGTGGTATATTCGCTAATCGTGCCGTAGTCGAGATTCGCGACATAGATAGTATCCCCGCGTGCGGTCGCTGGCGAGAGTGCCAGGACCAATGCCACAATCAAGCGTTTCATTTTTCCACCTTCCCAAGTAGAAGCCATGATGCTTCAAGACGCCCCTATTACGGGCAGAAACATGGCGCAATGCGAACCCGGCAGTGTATTTCACGCATTTCCCGTCGGCCGGCCGCTTCCATGCCGTCCGGCCCCTGCCGAAGACCGATGCTCTATCCAATTGACCTACGGGCGCTTCTCCAAGCCGAGACCAGAATCGGAGTCTACCAGACCCACGAAAGATGGCAAGGCGCAGGAGCCCTCGTAACTCGCTTTCATTTCCGGCGGTGGGCTTTCTGCGTTTGCAGAATGGTGCGGCCGTCGAGCTTGTCCAGAATTTCCATGAATCGCGGGCGGTTGCGGTACTTTTCCCGGATGCCTGCGAGCAAGGCCACCCACTCGGCCTGACGACCGAGGGATTGCATGACCGGTTGCATCTTCTTGAGATACCCGGCCGCCGACTCGTAGGCTGAGATTTGGGCTTGCGGCAAGGTTGCGTCCAAGTGCCGTCGATAGATTTCCAAGGCCCGCTCGGGATGCGATTTGGCAACGGCGGCGGCCACACGGTCCGCCGTTCCGCTCCCTGCAAAACCCCACCCGCCGCCGAAGGGTTTCTGGCCCTTGGGCATTTTGTCGAACCAGCGAAGCACCTCGTCCGGTTCTTTGGCGGCGATGGCCATGTCGAGCAAAACCTCGTAGTGCGGTCCGGGCGGTGCGATTGCCCGCGGGCCAGGTTGCAGCAGCGGGACGAGATAATCCGGCAGAGGCAGCGGCCAGGCGGGATCGATGCGCAAGGTCTGCCCCGCCTTTGGCGACGCTTGCCACTTGAAGGGCGAAACGCCGGTCTCCAGAAAACGGAGCGCCGCGGCCCGCACCTGCTCGCCACACTTGACCTTGACGGCGCGGGCCACAAGCTCGTCGAAAGTCGCCTTTGCCGGTCGTTCGAAGAACTGCCAGGCGGCGTGGGCAGCGACGATGCCCCATTGTTTTCGGCCGCGGGCGACCTCGCACAACGAGGCGGCCAGCGAGGATGCGATGCCCGGCAACCTCTCGCGGGTCTTTTCGATCCCCTCCTTGGCCCAACGCTCGGCGTCATCGAACCGCTCTTCGGCAATTAGGTGCTTGACCAAGCGCTCGTAGCTGCCGGTCGTCCGCGCCTCGGATTCGTAGATCGCTAGCAATTCACGCCCGCGTCCGGCATTATCCAACGCGGTCAGCAGCCAGTTGCTGAGCCGGTCCCGCTCGTAATTGCGATGCCAAGAATCATCGCCGCCAGCCGGCATTTTTTCGAGGCGACGGGCAAACTCATCCGCCACGGCCGACCAGTCGGCGGGCTTCCACTTGGCGTCGAGAACTACCGCCACGGAGTCGTTGATCACGTCGTAGCCGTCATTCAGGCAAGCATCGATGGCGAACAAGATCTTTTCCGGTCCCGGGAGCGTTGACTTCAGCACGGCATCGAACACCACGGGCAAGCACTCGGCCACCGCCGTCGCCGTTTCCCCCTCGTCGTGCGACTGTTCGACTTGAGCCATCGCCGCCGGGATGAACTCGCGGCCCACTTGCGCGACCGCATCGGCATGACCGAGTTCGACCATGCGTTCCAGACGGTGCTTCAGGCGGCTGAAGTCGGGCGTATGGCCTTCGCCCTGCCAGTGATTCTGCCACCCGATTTCGGACGTGCGGTCACGCAACTCCCGCCGCGCCTCGGCCAAGAGATTAGCCACATCGCCTTCGCTCAAGGCAATCCGTTCCCGGTACTCCTCGCGCAATTCCGGGTAGCGGCGGATAAGCGAGAGAACCTCTTCCGTCAACTCCTCACGACTCTTGCCACGAATAAGCCGCTCTATCTTGTCGTCCCACTCGGCGCCGGTCCGTCGCGACGACCGACGGAGTTTCGGCGGCTCGATCGCAGGCTCCGCTTCCTCATCATCTTCCTGGTCATTGTCATCGTCCCCATCGTCCCAGTCCTCCGCGAACTCCGCGTCGGTGTCGGAGAGTTTTCGCCAGCGTGGATCGGCCGGGTCGGCCGTCGGAACCGTTGCTCCCTCCGCCAACGCTTTAAGGTAAGCGGCCACGGTCGCCACGGCGTGCTTGCAGTTGTAGCCAACCGGACAGGTGCAGTGAGATTCGATTCTGTCGTCCCGCTTCTTGCCGGCATTCAGCCATACGGAAACGACATAGCGATCGCCGCCCTGCACGGTGGCGAGCAACCGATCATCTGTGGAGATTGCCAAGTCCTTCACGCGCCCCTGGTTCTGGTAAGACCGCCCCCGCGAAACGCTTCGGCTCCCCGCCCATCGATCCAAATCATCCCAAGTCAGGGCAGGCCAGCCGGCTGCTTTATTCGCCTTTTTTTCTTTACTCGGATCCTCATTGGTCCGTTTCATCGTGTTCGCTCTTGATGCCGAGAGAGGTTTGAGACTTCACCAAACATGATAGCAGTTAGCGGGGAAGAGAAGACTACGAGAACTAATTTCCACTCCGGATCAATCTAAACCACCGATATAGGGTGTGTCAAGAGTTTATTGTCGAAGGGCTCACGTTTCCCCGGCTCTCGTTTCTCCAATTGACATGGCCTTGCGGTGGATGGTGCGGCAACTGCTGGGCAACGCCGGTGGAGCTTTCAGCATCCACAAGTTCCACGGCGACCTGCGTTCGCAGGGCGTGCCCGTGGCCACGGACACCTTACATGGATACCTGGCGAACCTGGAAGACGCCTTCCTCGTCGCGACCGTTCCCATCGCATCCGAGTCTGAGCGCCGGCGGATGGCCAATCCCCGCAAGGCTTTCCGCATCGATGCGGGGCTCATTCCTGTCTCCGATCGTTCGGGCCGAACCAATCTGGGCCACGCGCTGGAGACGACCGTGGCGCTGGAACTCCTCCGCCGCGGAGCGGAAATCGCCTATGTGCGAACGGCCGAGAACCTGGAAGTCGATTTCCTTGCCCGCTCGACGGATGGTCGCGAGCAACTCATCCAGGTGTGCGCGGACCTCGACAGTCCGGAGACGAGGGAACGGGAAGTCCGCGCTTTGCTGGCAGCCGCTGATGACTATCGCCGCGCCGAGCGGCACGTCGTTGCATTGGCCACTGAAGCCGTGCGCGGTTTGCCCGCCGAAGTCCGCCTGCATTCTGCGGCCGCTTGGCTGCTGGAAACGTAGAACGGCTGCCAGCGAAGCCGGCCAATCTTGACAGCTTTAGTCTCGTGTCATAAGCCCTTCGGCCAGCCGAGTTTTTCGTAGAGGAAGTCAAACGTGCCCTGACCGTGGATCGTGTGCGGACCGGTGAACCACTCAATGCGGCAGCGGTCGGCGAGATTCAACTTCGCCTCGTACAGGAACCGCACCTTGGCGAACTCGTAGCCCACGGTCTCGTCGGGGGCCACACCGTCGAAGTGCCCCCGTTCGACCATGAACGGCCGCGGGGCGATGAGCGCAGCCATCTCGGCGTAGTTGAACGTGCTGCCCAGGTCGAACTCGAAGATCTCGTACTCGCCCGTCCAGACGTAACTGTACGGGGCGCGGCTCGAGGCGTTCTTCCAGACCCATTCATTGAAATCGCCCGAGCAGATCGAGAGGCAGTAGCCGGGCACCAGCGGCGGCACGCGCATCGCCGTCTTGCCGCCGTACGACAGCCCATAGAAGGCGATCCGCCGCCGGTCCACAAAGGGCAGCCCGCCCAGCCAATCGACGATCTGCCGATGCTGCGGCACGATGATCGAATAGAGCGTCTTCTTGAGCGGGTTGGCCTTGCGCTGCAGTGTGCGGAAACGGTCGCCGAAGAGGTACAGGTTCTGCGGCGCGAAGGTCACGAACCCGCGCTCGGCCAAGCGAGCGGCAAAATCGTGATAGGCCGCGTGATCGCCCTGGAAGACGTCGACCGGCCGGCCTTCCAGGCCGTGCTGGCAGACGACGACTGGCCGGCGCTCGCCCGGCTTCACGTCCTTGGGCACCAGCAGTACGCCGTAGGCGGACACGTCCGGGAACACATCGAGGACGACCTCATAGCCGGTCCAGTTCTTGCCTTCGTAGCTTTTGCGGATCCGCGGGTTGGCCGGCAGCGGCCGGATGTCGAAGCGGCCGATCACCTCCGTGTCGAAGTACTCGCGATACGGCTCGATGCTCTTCTGATAGGCGGCGGAAGAGCTCGTGTCGAGCTTAGCGAAGAACTCTTGCCGCACGTAAGGGCTTTCCACGAGCAATTGCTGGTTGTGCCGATCGATCTCCTGGAATTGCCGGGCCTGCCGGGCCGCGGTGTCGGGCAGGGTTTCCAATAACTTCGGCGGCCCAACGGAAGCGGCTAACCGCAAGACGCCCAACGCGTCCAACAGGGCTTTCATGGCCGCGTCGGAACCGTACGGCCCCTTGCCGTTGCCGGAAACGACCAGGTCAATTCGTGGCGGTGGATTCATTCCCTCCAAGAGCCGCCGTGCCCTTGTTACCTCTTGCCGAACGTTGTCCACGTTGGGCGTCAGCAGCCGGCCAGGCCCGCCGCCCGTTCCCGGCGGCACGACAAATTCCGGTCCTCGCGCCGCCTCGATCACCAGCCGTCGCGGGGCGATCATGCTGGCCAACTCCGCATCGCCGAATTGCTCCAGCAGGCCGAAGACATTTCGGTCCAGCGGCTCCTGCCAGAGGTTTTGCCGAGAATCGAAATACGCGCTCACGCAAACGGCGGTAATACGCCGGTCCAACGCTCCGGCATAAAGGGCCAGCATTCCGCCCTCGCCCCAGCCCATCACGCCGATCGGTTTGCCGTCGGGCAGCTCGAAATCTCGCTGCTTACTGAACCAATCGACGCCGGCCAGTACCTTCTGCACTTCGTAGCCGATCACGTGCCGCCCTAACTCGTAGGCAGAGCGGTAAAGGAACTCGCGACTGCTAAGCTTGCCGTGCTTATTGCGGCTGATAAGCGTGGGAACCAAAACGATGCAACCATTTTCGGCCAAGCGGCGGGCGAACTGCGACTCGGGGGCGATGCCCGGCGCAATCCCTACGAGCATTTCGGGCAACTGGTCGGCGTCGGGGATGGCAATCACGGCGGCCCGCGGGGCTGCCTCGGGGATCAGCAACAAGCCCTCGCCGTGCATATCGCCAATGACGGGCCAGCGGACCGCGACGATCCGGTATCCGTCGCCGCGCCCGATGATCAGCCCGGCGGCCACCTTGCTGATCACGTCGGGCGAATCGAACGCCACACGGGCATCGCGCACTCCCAAGATGTGCTCCAACCGCTTGCGATTCGGCTCGATCGAGGCGTCGTAAGCCTCGGCCGACGATTTGTCACGGTGCCAGAATGCGGCCCGCCGTTGGATCGATTCCTCGGTCTCGGCCAACAGAAAGCGATCCACACCGTCGACCATGCGCGAGGCGATGTCGCCCGTCCAGGTCAACGGCTGCGTGCCGGGCAACATGGGCGGAGCGCTCGCCCCTGCGGCCGCAGGCTCCGCCGCGTAACACGTTCCGCCGGCCAAACAACCGGCAATCCAGAGGACCACTACCGCGTGAGAGGATAAGCCAGATCGCATGATTTGCCTCCGATGATTACTGATACTGAAAACGCCACCGCCGGGCCTGTCCCGGTGGAACGTCCACGGTCTAAGCATTTTTCATCTATCGCCCCGACTCCTGGCGAGGAATGATCCAGCAGGAATCGTGTCTGGTCATGCCGATGTGCGCGTAATACGTCTGTGCCTTGGGGGCCGCCAACAAAATCAGCATCGTGGCCAACCCCGCGGCTTCGTGGGTGCGGCGAACCAGTTCACGCCCAACGCCCTGTCGCTGAAAGGCTTCGTCCACGGCCAGATCGGACAGATAAGTGCAAAAGCTGAAATCGGAAATTGCCCGCGAAACGCCCACGAGCCGCCCGTCCTGGCGGGCAGTGACAACAATGTCGGCGCGGGCGAGCATTTGCGCGATCGTCTCGCGGTCTGAAACCGGGCGACGTTGCGCGAGGGTGGAGCGTTCCAACACGTCGATGAACTCGGCGACGCTCAGGTCAGGCTCGATCCGGTATTCGATCATTCAGGCCCCTCAGTCCAAATCCGGCAGTGGTTTCCGTTGATTTTAGCTCAAGCCGAACGTTGTGGAAAGGGCGGGAGCGAAGCGGGGCTGAGCCAGAATACCTACGAGCAAAGGCTTGGCCTTGACCGTCCGGCATGGTATTCTGGCCAATGCCTCGCCCGCGTGCGTATCGGTTCCCCCGACGCGGTATTTTCCCGCTGCCAGCCGCCGCACCGGGCGGCCAGTTTTCTATTGGAGCAGTAATCGATGAAAGCAGTGTCATTCCCAAAACTCTGGGCCCTACCCCTCGCGATGCTGGTCCCAATGGCCACCTGTACGCCCTCCTTAGTCGCCTCTTTAGCCGAAGAAGCCGTCGTCAGCTATCCGGCCCCGCAGGGCGAAAAGGCCTCGCAGGACTACCAGGTCGAAGCCGACGGCAAACAGGTCTTCGTCTACACGGCCCCCGTCTTGCACGGCGGGCCAGCCTCGTTCGCCTCTTTCGACCTTCGCGGTCCGGTCCGCGTTACGGTCACTGTCGCGCAGAAGATCGAAGCCCTCACCATCCGTCCCGCGTCGGCCGGCATCACACCGAGCATTTCCAAGAATCAAGTTTCCTTCATGCTTGCCAAGCCGGCGAACCTGAGTATCGAGCTGAACCGCAACGGCGAGCGGCCGCTGCACCTTTTTGCCAATCCGCCGGAGACTGATCGGCCCGATCCGGCCAGCAAGGACGTGATCTACTTCGGTCCGGGCGTACACGAAGTGACCACGCTCCGTCCCAAGAGCGGCCAGAGCATCTACCTGGCCGGGGGCGCGGTCTTACGGGCGAAGATCGCGGCGGGCGAGAAGCCGATCCAAGAGAAGAACTGGCGGGGGAACAAGGTCTACCAGACACTGATCGAGACGGCCGGCGTCAAGGGCGTGAAGGTCTGCGGCCGGGGGATTCTCGACCTGGGAACGCTGCCTTGGCACGCGCGGACCGCCATATGGTTTGGCAATTCCGAGGACATTCTCGTCGAGGGAATCGTGATTCTCGATGCGCCGGCGTGGGTCGTGGCGATGCACAATTCCAAGCATGTCGTGGTCCGCAACGTGAAGGAAATCTGCGCGCGTGAAAACAGCGACGGGGTCGATATCTGCAACAGCCAGGACGTCCTGGTGGAAGATTGCTTCCTGCGCAACAATGACGACGAGGTTTGCGTCAAGACTACGTCGCCGCCGCCGGCCAGCGAGTCGAAGAACATCGTCGTCCGCCGCGTCGTGGTCTGGAACGATCGCGCGCGGGGACTGGGCATCACCTCCGAGACGCGCGCCAACATCGCGCACGTCCTCTTCCAGGACTGCGACGTCATCCACGACTTTTCGGCCGGTGGCGACTGCGCCGCGCTGGCCGTGCTCGTCTCCGACTCGGGGACCATGAGCGATATCCGCTTCGAGAATATCCGCTGCGAGGACGTGCGGAACACGCTCGTGAATTGTTGGATTGGCGCTGACATGTGGGGACACGACAAGACCCGCGGACACGTCAAGGGCGTGACGTTCAAAGATATCCGGGTGACCGGGAGCACATTCCCCGTTTCCAAGCTGGCGGGCTTCGACGAAGCCCACTTGGTGGAAGACGTGACCTTCGAGAATCTGCTGATTCAGGGAACGCTGATCGGCGATGCCCAGGCGGCCAGGTTGCAAGTCGGCGCGCACGTGCGCCGGGTCAAGTTTCTGCCATAAGAGCGTTCGGAAGAAATGAACGGGGTGGCTGGGGCATAGCGCAGCGGTGCCCCAGGCGCGTGACTGGGACACCGCTGCGCTATGCCCCAGCCACCCTCGACAACGCAGCACTTCGTGATTTCTTCCAGACGCTCTAACGGCTTTTCCGGGCTTGCGTACAGGCCGTAGGGTTAGCGCGAAACCGACGCTTCCAAGAGCAAGACCCAGTCGCCGTCGCCGTCGTGGTTCTTGCCGGGCGGCGTGAATTGCCGCGTGCCGCTGTTGGCCAGCGGTGCGGCGGCAATGGGGATATAATCGCCGTTGGTCGGGTCGAACCATTTGGCCGTAGCGGGCGATTTCAAACTCGCCATGTTGACCGTGATCGTCCGCACTGTCGGCATATAAGCGATCACCAAAGCGCCGTCGGGCGTTGCGGCGGCCGTGAGATAATCGCTCTGGCTGACGCGCGTCGATTGATCGCCCCTCTTGCCCAAGCCGGCGGTAACGACCGCATGGGCCTGATCCGGCCTTAGATCGTGCCACGGCAGGCGGGCGAAGAAGTTCTTCCAGTGCGTGAACTGGGCGGCCCCGGGCGTATCGAGGTTCTTCTCCCAGCCGGGCTTGAAGGTCCAGGTGAAGGCGTTGCCGTAGAACTGCCCCGAGCCGCCGCAGAGCATGGTCCAATAGGCCTGGCGGCGGAGCACGGAAGGAGTTCCAAAATCGGTCGGCGACCCGACTTGTTCCAAGTCATAATGGGCCTCGCCCAGAAAGGCCGGCAGGGCGGGCGCGGCGTTGTAGCACTCCAGCATTTGGGCATAGGTGGCCGCGTAGGTATATGCCAGGTTGAGCGAGATGATCGGCCTCCAGGTTGGATCTTGCGTGGAAGGGTCAAGCATCAACTCGACCGTCTGTAGGTGCCCCGGGTCTTCGGACTTGATGCCCTTGGCCACGGCCTGGACCAATCCGCCGTCGCCCGGCCCATTCTTCCAGAAACTGAAATCATTGCCGTGCAGCCAGACAACGTTGGGAAAGTCCTTGTATCGGCTGCCGAGATATTTCCCATAGGCGGCACAGGCGGCCAGGCCATTGTTGCGCAGCGTCGGCAGCCAGTTGATCGTTTCCATGGGGTCCAGGAAGACCACAATGCCGTGCTTCTCGGCAAGCCGGATCATGCAATCGAGACGGGCAAAGTAAGCCGCATTGGGCTTGGTGATGTCGTAATGCGCGTAGTCCGCCCCGCCAGGAATGTATGCGGTGAAGGGCCGAATGCCGTCGAAGGTGCTCGCGTCGTTGTGGCTGGCCGGATAGCAGGGAGTCGCCGAAACGACGTTCATCCAGCCCACCGAGTTGAATCCATGGGACTGGCGGTTGGCGAAGTAGCGGTCGGCTTGCTCCTCGCTCAGGTTTGAGACCAACGCTTGCGGGGAATCGCCGGCAATCAGGAAGGGGACGTTGTTCCGATCAACCAGGTAGCGTCGGTTCGCGCTGACCTTGAGCGGGTAGGCCGGCATCGCCCCGCTCGCCCCCTTCTCGATTGCCGTCGCCGTAAATCGCTTGAAACCGAAGTCGGTGTTCGTGCCGACGCCTCGCCCATTCCTGCAGGCCAGGAACTGGCCAATACCCGGGTTGCCCGTCTTGAAGGTGTCATCGACCGCCTGCGCCTTCTTGGTACCGTTGATGTAGACGGTAATGGCGTTGCCGATGATCGACGCCTTGAGGATGTCGCCGTTTTTGAGTCCGTATTCTCGACCGTGCATTCGGGCAAGGTACGTGAACTTTCCTAACGGGCCGTCCCAGCGGACGATCTCCACGTACGAGGAACTGTCGTTTGCGCACTTGGCGAAGCACTCATATCCGGTCGTGTTATGGGGTGCGCTGGTGAATCGCAGCAGGACCTCCAATTCCTGAATGTAGCCGGAACTCGGTTTGGCGATGTAGGCTTCTCCCCAGGCCTCCTGGTCGGGCGGAAACCCGGAGAGCACCGCGTAGGAGTCGTCGTACTGGAACTTACCGGTTCCGCTGCCGCCCTGCGTCGAATAGGCAATCCCCTGGCCTTTGCGGATGTTCGTCCAGTCCAGCCCGTTGTTCGACCATTTTCCACGTTCGGACAAAGGACTTTCGGTGCCGTCGAAGGTCGTGCTGTAGGTCTGGCATGTGCCGACAGAAGGTACTATCAGCCACGCCACCAGGAGGACGGTCAGTACGGGCCGGCGAAATCGTGCGATTGCATCTCTTGCGCAGCCCGAGGATGATTGTGTCACTTGCGTTCGAAAGCTGAGTGCCATTGGCGGTTTCCTTCTCATGGAGACTTGGTTTTTGTGCGGGTCCCTACCGAGAATAGCCTATCATGGAACCTGCCCGTCCGCCATAATCATGTAGGATAGGTTTTTAACCTGTCGCGACAGATTGTAAATCTATCCTACAGGCATTTCCTGCGGCCTGCCTTCTTGCCAAGACCCCGCGGTAGCGGTTACATTACTTGAATGGCCACTGAAGCAGTAAACACACGCGACGCGATTTGGAGCCGTCTGCAAGCCGATCCTGCCTGCGACGTGCTGATCCTGGGCGGCGGCGTGAACGGCGCGGGGCTGTTGCGCGACCTAGCCTTGCAACAGGTGCGCTGCGTGTTGGTGGACAGGGACGATTACGCCGCGGGCGCCAGCTCGAAGTCCTCACGCATGATCCACGGCGGCCTGCGCTACCTGGAGAACGCCGAATTCAAACTCGTGCGGGAGTCGGTCCACGAGCGCAACCTGCTCTTGAAGCAGGCCCCGCACTATGTCGGCCCGCTGCGGACCACAATCCCGATCGTTTCCTGGCTGGCCGGCCTGATCAAATCGCCCCTGATTTTCTTGGGATTGCCGGTGACTCCCGGCGGACGGGGCGCGCTGGTCGTCAAACTGGGGCTGTGTTTCTACGACTGGTTCACGGGCAAGGACCGCCAGACGCCGCGACACTTCTTTCTTTCCCGGGCCAAGTCCTTGGCGGAGATCCCGGGTCTGAAACCTGGGATCGTCTGCACGGCCACTTATTGGGACGCGTGGATCAGCCAGCCCGAGCGGCTTTGCATGGACATGGCCCGTGAGGCCTGCCGGGCGATGCCGGCCTGCGCGGCGCTGAACTACGTGACGGTGGAGAAGGCCGATCGCGACCACGTTCTACTCCGCGACACGGCCAGCGGCCAGACGCTGGCCCTGCGTCCCAAGCTCGTCGTGAATGCCACCGGGGCCTGGATCGATCTGGCCAACGCCCGCTTGGGGGCGGAGACGCACTTCATGGGCGGCACCAAGGGTTCGCACCTGGTGATCGACAACCGGGCCCTGTACGACGCCCTGGGCGACCGCATGGTATACTACGAGCACGCCGACGGCCGCATCTGCATCACCTTTCGCTTCATGGACAAGGTGATCATGGGTTCGACCGATATCCGCGTGTCGAATCCCGACGATGCAGCGTGCGACGATGCGGAGCGGGACTACATGCTGGCGAGCCTGCAGGGCGTGTTCCCCGACTTGAAACTCTCGCCCAGCGATATCGTCCACGTCTTCTGCGGAGTCCGCCCGCTGCCAGCCTCCGGACTGGATTTTACGGGCCGAGTGCCGCGCGCCCACCACCTGGCGCTCACGGAAGCGGACGACGCCAGGGGGTTCCCCATCTACAGCATGATCGGCGGCAAGCTGACGACCTTCCGGGCTTTTGCCGAGCAGACGGCCGACAAGCTATTGGCCCGCCTCGGCAAGCCCCGCCTGGTATCCACGCGTGAAAAACACTATCCCGGGGCCGAGGGATATCCGCAGGACGAAGCGGCGAAGCGGCAATGGATCGCACGCGTGGCCGCTGCCAGCGGGATTGAGCCCCGACGCGTCGCCGCGCTATTGGCACGCTATGGCACAGAGGCAGAACGATTGGCCCAGCCGCGTGAGCCGCAGTGGCACGCGCCGCTTATGTCGCTGCCCGATTACACGCTGGGCGAGATCCGCATGATTGCCGAGAACGAACAAGTGTTGCACCTCTCGGACTTGGTGCGGCGGCGGAGCGTCATTACGCTGCTGGGCCAGGCGACGGAGCCTGCACTGGCCGAATTGGCCACGATCGTCGGCAAGGTGCTCGGCTGGGACGAGGCCCTCCAGAACGAGGAAATCGCCCTGGCCTTGAGCGAGGCCCGGGGGCGGAAGTAGGTCCCTTCTGCCGGAAGGGACTAATCGACCCTTACCCGACACTTGCCGGCGATTATTTCCCCAGCAGTTCATCGACCGCGGCGCCGATGTCGGCGCGGGCCATGAACGTTTCGCCTACGAGCATGGCGTCGACGCCGGCGCGCTCGAGCAGTTCCACGTCGGCCCGCCGACGGATGCCGCTCTCGCCCACCACGCGATGCCCGGACGGGACCTCACGGCGGAGTCGGATGGTGTGTTCCAGATCGACGTGGAATGTCCGCAGGTCGCGGTTGTTGATGCCGATCAAGCGTGCCCCAACAGCCAGTACCCTTGGAAGATTGGCCGGTTCGTAGAGTTCCACGAGCGGCGTCATGTGCAGCGCCACAATGGCCTCGTGTAGGGTGCGAAGCTGCACGTCATCGAGGCATTCGGCGATCAGCAGCACGGCGTCGGCCCCGGCGGCCCGGGCCTCGATCACCTGGTAGGGGTCAATGATGAAATCCTTCCGCAGGACCGGCAGACTCACGGCCGCGCGGACCTCGCGCAAGTAGTCCAGGCTGCCCTGGAAATAGGGCCCATCGGTCAGCACGCTGATACATGCCGCCCCGTGCCGCTGGTAGGTGCGGGCGATCTCCACGGGCTGGAAATCGGCCCGGATCACGCCTTTGGAAGGGCTGGCCTTCTTCACTTCGGCAATCAGGCGGATTGCACCCCCGCCGTCCAGGGCCGCAAAGAAGTCGCGAACCGGCGGGGCAGCGGAGAGCGCCTCGCAAAGCTGCTCTTGGGGCAGCCGCAGCTTGGCCGAGGCCACTTCTCGCAGTTTGTCGGCAACGATTTTGTCAAGGATCGTGGACATGGCAGATAACCCTTCTCATGGTGATACTTCATTCGCGGCTATTGGTCAACCCCCCATCCACGGGATTGCCCACGTCAGAATCCGTTCGATGATTGTTGCAATGGGCGCTCGCCTCGTGCAGAATAAAACACCATGAGTTGCCCGGTGCGCCAGTCGCCCGTCGGCACACAGAGTGTGCCGGATACATTTGAGAACCCCGCCATGTCAATCCCCCTCCCGCGATTTTCCTTGATCAGGTTCGTTTTCCTGCTCGTTCCCCTATTCTTCGTCCCAGCCGTCGAGGCCCAGGAAAAGAGCATCAATCCGGGGATCAATGCGCCTTATGAAAAGGACCCGGATGCGAAGAAGTTCGTCGGCTCGTTCGAAGTCGAGGGCCGGGAGGCATTCCACTTCCGCAAAGAGATCGTGACCGCTTGCCGCCTCACGCCCGGCATGTCGGTGGCCGACGTCGGCGCGGGCACGGGGCTGTTCACGCGCTTGTTTGCCGCTGAGGTGGGGCCGGGCGGAACGGTCTATGCGGCCGACATCGCCGCCAACTTTCTCAAGCACATTGAGACGACCTGCAAGGAGATGGGGATCAAGAACGTCAAGACGGTGCTCAGCAAAGTTGATTCTAGCGAACTGCCGCCAGGGTCGGTCGACGTGGTTTTCCTCTGCGACGCGTACCACCACTTCGAGTTTCCGCAGAAGACGATGGCCACGCTCTACGCCGCCCTGAAGCCGGGCGGCCGGCTGGTGATGGTCGATTACCGCCGCGAGAAGGGCAAGACCCCGGATTGGTGTTTCAAGCACGTGCGCGCCGGGCAGGAAGTTTTCTGCCGCGAGATCGAAGCCGCCGGATTCAGGCTCCAAGGTGAGGAGAAGTTTCTCAAGGACAACTACATGGTCTGGTTCCAGCGAGTCGAGCGAACGATGAATGCCGCGAAACCACCGCTGGGCTACAGCCGCGACATCCGCCCCATCCTGGCCGAGTCGTGCTTTACCTGTCACGGGGCGGACGCCACGCAGCGAAAGGCCGATTTGCGCCTGGATCTGCGGCAAAGCGCGATCAAGGAGGCGGTCGTGCCCGGCAAGGCGGCCGAGAGTCCGCTCGTGGAACGCATCACCAGCAACGATCGCGACGAGCAGATGCCGCCGCCGGTCTCGAAAAAGCCGCGACTGCCGCCGGCGGCCGTGGCCAAGATCCGCCAATGGATCGACGAAGGGGCAAAGTACGAGTCGCATTGGGCCTTCACGCCGCCCACGCGGCCACCCTTGCCCAAGCTCCCGGAGAATTATGCCACGAACTGGGTACGCAATCCGATCGACCATTTCATCGCCGCAGCGTACGCGCAGCAGGAACTGCGACCGTCGCCCGACGCCGCTCCTCGCACGCTGCTGCGCCGCTTGCGTTTCGATCTGACCGGCCTGCCACCTTCGTCCGAAGAGGCCGACGCCTTTGCCGGCGATTCTTCCTCGGGCGCGTACGAGAGAACCGTCGATCGGCTGTTGGCGTTGCCGCAGTTTGGCGAGCGCATGGCCATGTACTGGCTCGACGTGGTCCGCTACGCCGACAGCGGCGGCTACCACAGCGACAACGAGCGCTCCGTCTGGCTGTTCCGCGATTACGTGATTCAGGCCTTCAACGACAACAAGCCGTTCGATCGCTTCACGGAAGAGCAGTTGGCCGGCGACCTGCTGCCCGCCGCCACGCTCCAGCAGAAGATCGCTTCCGGCTACAATCGGCTGCTGCAAACGACCGAGGAGGGCGGCGCCCAGGCCAAGGAATATACGGCCAAGTACGCGGCCGACCGCGTGCGCAACACGGCCGCCGCGTGGCTGGGCACGACGATGATGTGTTGCCAGTGCCACGACCACAAGTACGATCCTTTCACGACGAAGGACTTTTATAGCTTGGGCGCCTTCTTTGCTGATGTCCGCGAGGAACCGATCAGCCGGCAGGTGCAGACGCCCATGCCCTCACCGGAACAGGAAACGCGGCTCAAGCAACTCGATGCGGAGATTGCGGCCACTGAGAAGGAATTGGCCGCAAAGCCGACAGAGCACAAGGCGGACCCTGCGGCCAAAAAACGGCTGGAAGACTTAAAGCGACAGAAGGCCCAACTTCAGGGCGAGATCCCCACGACACTTATCACCCAGGCCGTGCCGCCGCGGACGATGCGGATCCTCCCTCGCGGCAACTGGCAGGACGACTCCGGCCCCGTGGTCGAGCCGGCCATTCCGGAGTCGCTCGGCAAGATCGACGTCAAGGGCCGCCCGGCCACGCGGCTCGATCTGGCCCACTGGATCGTCTCACGCGACAATCCGCTGGTGGCCAGGGTGCTGGTCAACCGGCTCTGGAAGCTCCTTTTCGGCCAGGGCTTGGTGCGGACCTGCGACGACCTGGGCACGCAAGGCGCGTTGCCCTCGCACCCGGAGTTGCTGGATTGGCTGGCTGTCGAGTTGATCGATAGCGGCTGGAACGTGAAGCACGTGATGAAACTGATGGTCATGTCGCGAGCGTATCAACAAACCTCGCGAAGCAGCGCCGAGTTGGATCGCCGCGATCCCACGAACCGCTGGCTTGCCCGGCAGGGCCGCTTCCGCCTCGACGCCGAAACGGTCCGCGACAACGCCTTGGCCGTCAGCGGACTGCTCTCGCCGCGGATCGGCGGCCCGACCGCCAAGCCTTATCAGCCAGCCGGCTACTGGGACTACCTCAACTTCCCCCAACGGCAATGGCAAGACGACCACGGCGAGAACCAGTATCGCCGGGGGCTGTATACGTTCTGGCAGCGGACCTTCCTGCATCCCAGCCTGTTGGCCTTCGACGCCTCGACTCGCGAAGAATGCACGGTCGATCGGCCCAGATCGAACACGCCGCTACAGGCCCTGGCGCTATTGAACGACCCGACCTATGTGGAGGCCTCCAAGGTCTTCGCCGGGCGGATCGTGCGCGACGGGGGCCACACGGACGTCGAACGATTGCGATACGCCTATCGCCGCGCGTTGCAACGCGAGCCGACAGCGGCGGAAGCCGATTTGCTCGCGCGGATTTATCATCAGCACCTGGCCCAATACCAGGCCGATCAGGCGGCTGCCGTCGCGTTGTTGAAAGTGGGCGACGCCAAGGCGGCTGAAGGCGTTCCGCCAGCCGAACTGGCGGCTTGGACTTCAGTTGCCCGAGTCGTGCTCAACCTGCACGAATCAATTACTCGCGATTGAGAGCGAGAAGAGAAATGACAGAAATATGATTGACAGAAAAATGGTGGGGGAAGTTGGCGGCCTTTCTGCGAAACCGCTATATTTCTGTCAATCATTTTTCTGTCTTGAAAAGAGAGGGTAAGAAGTGGCAAACATCTCGGATTTGATGGGACCATTTTGCACGCGCAGGGCTTTCTTGGGAAGGGCTTCGGCCGGGCTGGGGACGATGGCGCTAGCATCGCTGTTGAACCCTGCCGGGACAATGGCGAGTGAAGCGCGAGCGTTGGCCAGCCGCGGCATGGTCAATCCCTTGCACTTTCCGGCCAAGGCGAAGTGCGTGATATGGCTCTACCAGTCGGGCGGCCCCACGCACCTGGAGACCTTCGACAACAAGCCGCAATTGGCCAAACTCCACGGCCAGCCGATGCCCGATTCGTTCACCAAGGGACAGCCCATCGCCCAGCTTCAAGGGGCCAAGCTGAACTGTTTCGGACCCCAGTTCGGATTCAAGCGGTTCGGCAAGTCGGGGCAGGAGATTTGCGAGATCTTTCCTCATCTAGGCTCGATCGCCGATGAGATGTGCATCATCCGCTCAATGAGGACCGAGGCCATCAATCACGACCCGGCCCACACCTTCATGAATACCGGCTCGACCATCTCCGGCCGGCCGGCAGCCGGGTCATGGACGATTTACGGGCTGGGCAGCGAGAATCAGGACCTGCCCGGCTTCGTCGTGCTGACCTCGACCGGTCGGGGCGGACAGGCCCAGCCCATCTCGTCGCGGATGTGGCACAGCGGATTCCTTCCCAGCCGCTACCAGGGCGTGAAGTTTCAGTCGCGGGGCGATGCCGTGTATTACCTCAGCAGCCCACCGGGCGTCACGCCGCAGCGGCAGAAGGAGACGATCGATACGATCGACGCCCTCAACCGTTTGCGGCAGGAGGCGGTCGACGATCCGGAAATCGCCACGCGGATCGCCCAGTACGAGTTGGCCTTCCGCATGCAGACCAGCGTGCCGGAGCTGATGAACCTGTCCAACGAGCCCAAGCACGTGCTGGAGATGTATGGCACGACGGGCAACGACGGTTCGTTCGCGGCCAACTGCCTGCTGGCGCGGCGGATGGCCGAGCGGGGCGTGCGCTTCATCCAGGTCTACCATCGCGACTGGGACATGCACGGCGACCTGAAGCGCGACATGCCGATCAACGCCGGGGAAACCGACCGAGCCTCGGCTGCGCTGGTCAAGGACCTCAAGCAGCGAGGGCTGTTGGCCGACACGCTCGTACTCTGGGGCGGCGAGTTCGGCCGCACGCCCATGAACCAGGGCACAGGCCGCGACCATCACATTAAGGGCTTTTCCATCTGGATGGCCGGCGGCGGCATCAAGCCGGGCATCACCTACGGCGAGACCGACGAGTTGGGCTACTACGCCGTGAAGGACGTGGTAGAGGTCCACGATCTACACGCCACGATGCTTCGCCTCTTGGGCATCGATCACCTGCGCATGACCTACCGATATCTGGGCCGCGATTTCCGCCTGACCGACGTGGCGGGCAAGGTGGTCGAGGGGATTCTGGCTTGAGAGCGTCTGCAAGAAATGGCAGCGTGCTGCGCTGTGGAGGGTGGCTGGGACATACGGGCACCATGAGTACATGGTGCCCGTATGTCCCAGCCACCCCGCTCATTTCTTCCGAACGCTCTAAGGGCCTTGTCGGAATGTAATTGCCGGAACTGCGCTGCGCTTGTTCCGGCCTACGGGGAAAGTTGCAACCGCTTTGACACCAACTGTTTGCGCAGCTCTCCCCGCCTTCGCCGACTGCCCGTTTTATCGTCACTTCCGGCAAAATCGAAAGAATTCTTCCTTCCGGCACAATCGGCAAACCGAAACCTATATTCAGGCATTGCTCGAACTCGAACATTGCCCGGGCCGACGGCGGCTTGACAGCCGCGCCGCGCTCCCTAGCCCGCCGCAACGGTGGCCCCCCGCCTTGGGCCAATGAACCGCTGGGCTGTCTTCACCGCAGGAATACGATACGAAGGAGGGTAAAATGCGACAATTCATGATGTTTACGCTCGTCGCTGTGGCGGCGAGTCTCGTGCCCACAATGGTCCGGGCCGACGGTTCCAACCAGGAATCGGCACAACGGATCAGCGACCGCATCTCCAGCAGCGGCCAGTTGTCCGCCGGCGAGAAAGTCGCCGTCCGCTACCTGAACGGCACGGTCTGGCTGCAAGGCCACGTGCGCGACCAGGAGGCGGTAGACAAGACCGTGGCTGCCGTCTTTGGAACCGAGGGTGTTGTCATCAACCAGGTTATCCGTGACGAGTTGACCTGCGGCAGCGCGAAGCCTGCCGGCGCGCCTGCTTCCGTGGCGGTGACAGCCGTCGCGAACCCGCTGCGCGGGTCGGCAGGCGACGTCAATCATGCACAGGCCTTGCCGGCATCGTTCAATCCGTCGCATGCCGCGCTGCCGGTGGCGATGATGCAGCCCGTCCCCGTTCCCGCTCCGGTTCCCACTCCCCTTCCCCCGGTTCCGGCGCCCACGAAGCTGCCGGCGGCGGATTCGACGAGCGGTGTTCCGGGCGCTCCCTTGCCGATGTATGCCCCGGGCGCGGCCGCAGGCGGACCAGCGCCGGTGCGTTACGATCGTCCGGCTATGCCTTGCTACGCCTGGCCGAGCTATGCGGCCTATCCGAACTATGCCGCCGTGACCTATCCCAAGCAGTACTCGCCCACCGCCTGGCCCTATATCGGTCCTTTCTATCCCTATCCGCAGGTTCCCTTGGGCTGGCGGAAAGTGAGTCTGGAATGGGATGACGGTTGGTGGTGGCTGGACTTCAAAGACAAGCCTCGCTGCTGCTGGTGGCGGTAACCGCTGCGGGGATTCCAAGACTAGGGCGTCACCCTCGGGAATCCCCTCCTAGGCGAAGACATTTCAGGCCCCGTGCCGAAACGTTCGGCATGGGGTTTTTTCGTTTAGCCACCGCTATCCGGTGGCGAGACGACACAATTATCGGCCTTGTTACCGTAGTAGCAATGCACCTTAGGGTCAATCGCATAGTTGATCAGGTGGCCCGATCCATCGCACATGCATGCATTGAAGCCGTTCACGTGGGCGCTGCCAAATGCGCGGCTGTTTGTCAGACCACGCCGGTCCTGCATGGGAGGTTGAAAATTAAACGTAGAACCACTGATGTAGCCGGTGTAGCGGGTGATGTCCTGGCTGTCGCCAGAAAGCAAGGTATGGCTATCGCCTGGGTCCTTGCCGGAACGATACTCTGAGGGTTCGAGGTATTTCTCTGCAGCCAGGTAAGTTACGGCCGCGCCGTCGCGAATATCGGCCGTCGAGGTCATCATCATCGCGGCAATAATTCCCGTGGGACCGCTTTGATTCTGATTGATTCCCGTGGGGTTCATTTGCATTACCTGGATATTGTACTGCTGAAGCGTGCCTGCCGTGAGCAACGCTCCCGTCGCCGAGCCTGCCGACGGCCCGCAAGAGGCAGTGCCCCCGCAGGGGCTGGACCAGATCCCCAAAAGCTCGGGAGTAGCTTGGGTGTCGCCGCCGTTAGCCGCATAATCGGACTTGGCAGCCATCATGCTCGGAGTGCCGCTTGATGGTGTGTAGTTCGCGGGCGTCCCTGCGGTGAAGGGATAAAGGCCGGAGGCACGTCGGGTCGGACAGAGAAAGCCACTTACAGGGGTGGTGAGGCGCGTTGCATTCGCGGAAATTTTCGCGGGCGATGCGGGGCTGACGGCGGCGGGGTCGATGCCCATACCCATGTCGTGCAAGTTCTGCATTTCCAAGTAGCCCAAAATATTATAAATCCACCCACCCGGCTGGGCCAGACCAGTTCCCCGGTCGGGATCGCCAATCCAGCCCCAGCCCCAGCCGCCCGTCGGAAATGTGCCGTGCTCCGACTCGTGGTGTTGCAGGGCTACGCCAATCTGCTTGAGATTGTTGGCGCACTGGGCGATTCGGGCCGATTCCCGGGCGTGTTGCACCGCCGGCAAGAGCAGGCCGATGAGGATGCCGATGATGGCAATTACCACCAGCAATTCCACGAGGGTAAAAGCGTGCTGCCGACGATCGGGCTTGCGGTGGGCCGTACCCTTGGCCCCAAGCCTGGTATGACCCCGGGATGGAAGATCCTCGCAGTAACCCGAAGCGTAAGCGAGGATACGCCGCTCACGCTTCGCGTTACCGTTGATCAACTTTCTCGCCAGGGTAATATGGCGGGCTAAGTCGTTGGCCGCCTTGTACTTCGGATCGCACAATCGGGCAAGTCGCCCTGTCCGGGGTGTAGTTGCTGATGGACCCATAGGAGAACTCCGCCAAAAAATAGATGCCTCTTGTCCTGTTTCGAAAATCGACGCTGGAAGGCGCGAACCAACCCGATACAAGTTTCGCTGGTTTTGCGCATGGTGTCAAGTCACGGTCCGTAATCAAGAGAGTGCAAAGTCCGGCAGACAGCCCTCCGTAGCGCGGAATTCATTCCGTTTTGCCCTAAGAAGGGCAAGGCCACGGAATAAATTCCGTGCTACGAAGGACTTTGCAGTTCTCCCAGGTCCGCAATGAAGATCCTTGCTCATGGGGATGTGGGATGCTAGACTAAGGCATCATTGATCCGCCAGCGAGCATCGGCGAACGTACGCAGGACTCCGCTGACGGTCCCATCCTGAAAGGTACTGACCCATGTTGCGATGCAGTTTTCTCGGCGGTCTCCTCTTGGCGATCGCGGCTAGCCCGTTGTTTGCCCAGCCCTTTGGCGGTGGAGGTCCCGGCGGTCTTGGCGCCATGCGCATGCCCGCCAGCCTGTTATTGATGATGCCCGAAGTCCGGAAGGAACTCAATGTCACTGATGCACAACAGACACAAATGGATGAGATTCGCACCGAGGCGACGAAGGACTTTCAGTCGGCGATGTCGGGTTTCGACTTCCAAGCGTTGCGCGACATGAGCCAGGAAGAGCGAGACAAGAAGATCGCAGAATTTCGCACCAAAGGCGAGGAGTTGAGCAAGAAGATTGACGGCAAGGTGGAAAAGGTCCTCGACGAGAAGCAGATGAAGCGGCTGAAGCAGTTACAGATCCAGCGCGAGGGGGCTGCCGCATTGTCGCGTCCCGAGGTTGTCGCGAAACTCGCCTTGACCAGCGGCCAGCAGGACAGCATCAAGAAGATCGTCGACGGTGCCCGTACCGCGACCCGCGCCGCTTTCAACCGCGACGCTTCGCCCGAGGAGCGCCAAGCAGCCATGACGAAGATGCAGGAGTCGCGGGCAAAGACCCTTAAAGAGGCCCTGGCCGTCTTGAACGACGATCAATTGATGGACTGGACGGAGCTGACGGGCAAGGAGTTCAAGTTCCCGCAAGGCGGCATGGGGTTCGGAAACTTCGGCGGCCGCCGGGCAAATCCGCCCGCGAATCAGTAGTTAGATGCCCGCCTCGGGCGCCCGCGCTGGAACTGTCAAGTAGGTCTCTCTTGCCGAGAGAGACTAATGGGCTCTGCACCACTGGCGAATTCAGGGTTTTCCTCCAGGGCAACACACATTGGTCCTTTCCGGCAGAAAAGACCTACTTGATAGCCTTGCAAACCGTTGAAAACAAATCGCGGGCACTGGCGAAGGACCGCCAATGCCCGCGACTCAGGGGAGATGCATGCTTCCGAAGGGATTTGCTCGGGAGGTTGCAATTCGCGGCGTTCAGCCCTCGGGGCCTTCCAGGCTCAGGGCCAGTTTGCCCAGGGCCTCGGTCTCGATTTGCCGCACGCGCTCGCGCGTCAAATTAAGGGTCTCGCCAATTTCTTTCAACGTTCTCGGTTCGTGTCCGTCCAGCCCGAAGCGCATGCGCAGCACGGTGGCTTCGCGCGAGTCCATTGTTTCCAATTGTTGCAGAACGTGGACCATATTGTCGTTTTCGACCATCTCCGTATCGGGAGTGCGGACCCGCTCGTCTTGGATCATTTCGCCCAGCGACCAGCCGGCATCGGCCTGGTCGGTCTGGGGCGTGAGGTTGTAGATGCGGATGGCCTTCTTGATGATCGGCAGTTTCTTGCGTGGCAGGCCGAGCACGCGGGCTATCTCTTCCGGCGTGGGCGTGCGGCCCAATTCTTCGGCCAGGCGGTTGGTGGCCCGCCGCCACTTGGAGAGCAGTTCGACCATGTAGGCGGGAATACGGATGGTCTTGGCGGTATTGATCAGCGCCCGCTTGATCGACTGCTTGATCCAGTAGCTGGCGTAGGTCGAGAAACGCGTGCCCACGCCCGGGTCGAAGCCTTCCACGGCGCGGAGCAGGCCCAGGTTTCCTTCTTCGATGAGGTCCTGCAGGCCGAGTCCCTTGCCGGTATAGCCGCGGGCGATGTTGACCACCAGGCGCAAGTTGGCGCGGACCATGCGGTCGCGGGCCTGCACGTCGCCACCGCCGATGGCCACGGCCAACTCGTGCTCGTCGTCGGCCGACAACAGCGAGGTTTCGTTGATCTCCCGCAAATAGGTTTCCAAGGGAGACTGCACAGAGGCAAGTGGGCGGCGGCGGGTCTTCGGCATGGCGGCAGTTTCTACGCAGGATGGGGCAAGCGCTGGACAGAAAGCTCATCGACGATGCGGAAGGGGTTTCTGCAAGGAAGCGGAAACTTGACGAACTAGAGGGAAAGTGAGCGTCGTCGCGAAGGTAACGAATAGAACGGCCCCGCCGGTCGTAACCGGCGGGGCCGCCGCAAAGTCCTAATAAACGATACCGTGCATTGCATTCCATCTGCTGCTGTGCCGTTGACCGGGCGATTCTCCCATGCGACAATGAACGTAGAGGGCGAATTGCGATCTGTATCGCTGGCAGGGATATATCTGTGGCTCGCCGAATTTTCTTTCTGGTCTGTTCCTTCTTGCTCGTCGCGCTCGCCCTGACGGATTGGTCGTCCGGCGTTCTGAGCCAGGAGTCGTGGCCGCCGGCAGAGGAAAGGGGCGACGTGTTGCCCACTCCCCCGGAGCAATCGGCCTGGTGGTCTCCGCCGCCGCCGAAACTGCCCGGGACGTTGGTCTCAGCCGCGGTGAATCTGTTTCAGCTCGGCTTGGCCGATCCTCGCGGTTGCGAGTACCGAGAGATGGAGGTGCTCGTGGGCGGTTACACGCCGGAGTGTAGAGATGCCGTTGTGAAAACGAATGGCTGGGTGATCCCTACCGTGCCGCAGCCGTCGCAACGTTTTGGCGTCTGCTGGAATGGTCTGGTCTATCCTCTGTTATCGATCGGCAAGACTGCTGACCTGCGGGCCGACACCTTGGCGGCCGCAAAGGCCCAACCACAGGACCTTACCGTCTGTAATCCCGGCGAGGCGTACGCGGTCTCCCATAAATCTCCCCTGCCGATCAAGGCTTGCCTGCTGTTGCGGTTGGGCGAGATCAATCTGGCAGAAAAACTCTGGGAGATCTGGACGAAGACACCTCCCGAGGACGTGGTGAGCGATAAGGATGCGGCGGCCGACCAGCAGGCCGACCAGCAGGCCGACGGGCGAGCCATTGAGCAAGCCAAGCAGCAACACCGAAGGGACCCGTACGTGGTGCTGGCCAATAACTGGGCACTAGCGATCTACGATCGCGCCAGAGCCGCCCATCTGCGGGGTGACGACCGCCTTGCCCTGGCTGCGGCCGAAATGCTGGTGAAGATTGGACCGGCAGTCAAGGCCGAGGCCCGGCGGCGGGGTTTTTCGCCAGCGGCGATGGAGGACACCATTCTCAACGGCAATATCGATGATTTGTCAATCGTGGCGGACCAGCGGCGGCGAGCCCGAGAGCGCAAAACGCAGACTGCGCCCGCCGTCCGCGCCGATGAGTATCGCGATCCGGCGAAGTTCTGGGCGAAGTTCCGCCAAGAACTCGATCAATGTCCGGACAAGGCACACCGGATCGCGTTCCTTATTCGCGAGCTCGAAGAGGTTTCTGCGCCGGGTGCGGGTTGCCTTGCCATGTGGGGAAACTCGTCAATGCAAGATACGATCCCATTGCTCTTGGCTGCCGAGGGCGACGAGGCCGTCGAACCACTGCTGGCCTGCCTGGAAAGAGACGACCGGCTGACCCGATGGCATCCTTATTCGTGTGTCGACCCCGTCGGCGTGCGGGTTCTCGCCAAGGTCGCACTCTCGCAGATGCTGGACTTGCCGCTGCCTGAAATCAAGGGCGATGCGGCGCAGACTGGCAATGTGGAGGCTAATCAAGAGACTCGGGAGGCCATCGCCGCACGAGTGCGTGCCTATTGGCAGCGGTACAAGGGCATGCCGGCCATGGAACGCTGGTACAACATTCTGGCCGATGACCGGGAACCCGGCCGTTGGCTTGCCGCGGCGCGGACCATCGTTCAATCGGATGGCGTGGCCGATCTAGGAGGCTTCGCCGTGCTTGAAGCTCGTGATGATTTCACGCCTTCCGATCGCCAAATGCGCGGCGAAATCCTGCGCAGAAAGGCCGCGCCCAGCGTGGCTGAATTGATGACCGGACGGGTGAAGGCGTTGAACGGACCGTTTGAAGAGTTCGCCGCCCGGCGCGGGAAGCTCGATAGAGAACTGGGAGAAAAGCAAAGAAAACTGGACGAACAGGCAAGAAAGCTGAAGGAGTTGCAAGAGGAGCTGAATAAACAGCCCCAGGAGGAGCGTCGCTACGAGGCGCTGAACAAGCGGTTGGAGCAACTGCAAGAGCGCCGAGAGGAACTGGAAAAAGAGCGGCAGGACCTGCAAGCGCAGCGCGACGAATCTGACTCGCATGAGAATTACTGGTGCACGGCATCCTTACAGGCCTGCAAAATGGCCTTGTGCCTGGCCCGTTGGGACCCAGCGGCGGCGCTGCCCGTCCTGCGCGAGCAGACTCGTCTAGCCATGGCGGCAACGGGCGAGAGCATCGACGACCGGCCCGTACCCGACTTTGCCCGTAATCTGGTCCAACTCCTACTTGCCCGGGCCGATGCAGGCGATCTGGACGCTCTGGATGAATACGCGGCTTGGATCCGCAGCATGAAGCGGATATCCATTCCGGGCTCTCCGCCGTCGTATCCGGCCGACAGCATCGAATGGATGCTCGCTCCGCTCTGGGAGCACGCAAATCACCCGTCGATTGCCGCGGCAACCGAGTGGCTCTTCAGCGCAAAGGAGTCGCCCTGGAACCCTCTTGTCGCCGCGCGGGAGACGCCCGAGGGCAGGGTTTCAGTGGCGGCGCTGCGCAGCCCGCTAATAACCTTGCCGGCGTTCCGCCGACATGTCGCCCGGCTGCTGGAAGACCGGCGCGAGGCCGGCCAAGTCAACGTCGTCGGCAATGAAGAGATTCACACCAGCGTGTGGGACGGTCAAGGTACGACGAGAACAACGATTCGCAACGATCCGCTTTGTCCTCCGCCCGGGACCAGGACGAACTTCCGTGTCTGCGATGCGTGCGCGTATGGTGTCTCGGGGCTTGCCGGCGCGCCGAAGTGCGAGTTGTTCTGGCCGGAGAAGGAGCGAGACCGGGCCGTGGATGCCTGCGCCGGCTTCCTTCGCCAGTATGGGCGTGCCTTCCGCCCTGTGCCCGAAAGGTATCGGTATGGCGACCTCCACGTGGAGTTAATGCTACCCATACGCGAACGTCCCGCGACGCCGGAAGACGTGCATCGCGGCGGGGCTGTTTTTTCCCTTGCCGGGCGGGGAGCGGTCCGCGTCTGCAAGATGCCCGGCCTGCCCTTGACCGCGCGCTGGACGACGCGGAAAGACTACCCGATTCTCGAAGACAGGTGGGACGACGCGTCCCACAAGTACAAGAAGATCGTCGGCTACGAACAGGCCGGCATCGTCTGGCAGGCCGAAGAGATCCAGTCCGGCGGTCATTGGCAGCGATACTACGGTTTTGTCGGTCGCTTTGGCTTGGCCCGGGTCCCAGCCGAGGAAATCGACTTTCCTTGGGATTGGCTTACCGCATCCCGGGTTGGCCTGCCGGTAGACACCATGCCGCTGGAACCCATGCCGCTAGACGAGTCGTTTGACATCGGTTGGACGTCGCCAGGCTCGGCTCCGGTTCTTGCAATCGGTTCCCCTCTGGTATGCAGACTGCTTGTACGGAACCACTCCCCGCTGGAGCGGACACTGCCAGCACTTGCAACAGGCATCGATCGGGCCAAGCCGCCCGGTGATGTCGTCGCGATCGAGACCAGCCTCTGTTGGGTACATCCATTGACCTATATGGCATATACGGAGACAAACTGGTCTTGGACGCCGTTGAAGCCGAAGGATTCCAATCGGCCCATCCTCAACCAGCCCCAACGACCGCTGGCGCCGGGGGAAGCGTTTGAGGTCCTTCGTATCGACTTGGACAAACAGTACGGGCCCCTTCGCCCCGGCTACTACGGCTTCCGGATCAAACTCGCCAGCAGCCAAAAGACACGATCCCAGGAAGGTCCATACGTCTTCTTCATCTTGATCAGAAGCCAGCCGAAGTCATGGCCTGAAGGATCGCCGCAATAACTCGGCTGACGGGGCGATACGGTCACAAAGTCGGGCATGAAATCAGTATCTTCGATCGGAAGACCAGATCAAACAGGCGATACTCCACACCAACCCGGCCTTCTGTGAGAAAGCGGTAGGCTCTTTCGACAGATCCTTCAGCCAGGATACGTCCTCCCCTCCGCTGGTTATTCAAGCGGGTCAAGCAATACGGCAGAGAAGAGGCGTATCAACCGGCCAGTTCCCGCGTCAAACTTGCGCTTACAAAAAAGCGGCCCCGCCGGTCGTAACCGGCGGAGCCGCGGCAAAGTCGGAATAAACGGTACCGTGCGCGTTACTGTCCGCGCTCGGGATTGACCAGGCCCGGGGCAATCAGCGGTCCGGAGCCGCCGCCGACACCGCCCTTGAGCTCGGCCGGCGGGGTCGATGGCTGCGGCTTGGAGGGCGTGCCCGGCTGCTCTTCAGCGGCCTCCTCTTCGGCCCACTCCACGCGCTTCCGCGAAAGGCCGATCTTCCGCTCGTCGGCGTCGACGCGGAGGACCTTGACCTCGATCTCCTCGCCGACCTTGACGACGTCTTCGGGGTTGTCGACCTTGTGATCGGCCAGTTCCGAGATGTGCAGCAGGCCCTCCAGGCCGTCTTCCAGGCCGACGAAGACGCCGAAGTTGGTGATCTTCGTGACCGGACCCTTGACGATCTGGCCGGGCTGGTACTTGTGGGGAATGTCGGTCGCCCAGGGATCGTCGGCCAACTGCTTCAGGCCCAGGGCGATACGGCGGCGCTCCTGGTCGACCGAGAGCACGCGACATTCCAGCACGTGGCCCTTCTCGACCATCTCGTTGGGATGGCTGATCTTGCGGGTCCACGACATGTCGCTGACGTGCAGCAGGCCGTCGATGCCCTCTTCGATCTCGATGAAGGCGCCGTAGTTGGTGAGGTTGCGGACCGTGCCCTTGACGATGGCGCCGGGCGGGTAGCGGTCGGCCACGCGGTCCCAGGGATTTTCCTGCGTCTGCTTCATGCCCAAGGAAATCTCGTGCTTCTCCTTGTCGATTTTCAGCACGACGACCTCGATCTCGTCGTCGACCTGGACGATCTCGCTGGGATGACTGATGCGCCGCGTCCACGACATCTCGCTGATATGCACGAGGCCCTCGATACCCTCTTCCAGCTTGACGAACGCGCCGTAGCTCATCACGTTGACCACGGTGCCCTTGATCTGCTTGCCCACGGGGTACTTGACGGGCACGTTTTCCCAGGGGCTGGGCGACTTCTGCTTGAGCCCCAGGGCGATCTTCTCTTTCTCGTAATCGATGTGCAGGATCTGGACTTCGATTTCCTGGTCGATGGCGACCATCTCGGAGGGATGGTTGATGCGGCCCCAGCTCATGTCGGTGATGTGCAAGAGGCCGTCGATGCCGCCCAGGTCGACGAACGCGCCGAAATCGGCGATGTTCTTGACCACGCCCTTGCGGCGCATGCCCACTTCCAACTCGGCCAGCAGTTGCGTCTTCTTCTCGGTCCGCTCGGCCTCGATCAGGGCACGGCGGCTGACGACGATGTTGCGCCGGGCCTCGTCGATCTTCAGCACCAGGGATTGGATCGTCCGCCCGATGTAGTCGCCGATGTCGGCCGGGCGGCGGATGTCGACCTGGCTGGCCGGCAGGAAGACCGGCACGCCGATGTCGACCAATAGACCGCCCTTGATCTTGCGGGTGGCCACGCCGGTCACGACGTCACCCTCATGTACCGAATCCATGACCGACAACCAGGCCTCGATCTTCTCGGCCTTGCGCTTGCTGAGGGTGATCATGCCGCGGGAA
>CAZTPX010000037.1:0-69929 GCA_964615095.1 uncultured Planctomycetaceae bacterium
TCGACGGCAAGACCGACGGCTCCGTGCCCTTCTCGTCGTAGGTGGGCAGGAAGTCCACCGTGTCCATCTTCATGTCGTCCATCATCGAGGCGGCGACCGTGGACATGCGGGCTTCGGTATAACGCATGGCTGCGGCGGGGAGTCCGGCGATCGAGCCGAAATTGCCCTGCTTGTCGACCAGCGGATAACGCGTGGCCCAATCCTGGGCCATACGGACCAGGGTCGGGTAGATGGCCATGTCGCCGTGCGGGTGGTAGCGTTTCATGGTCTCGCCCACGATACCCGCGCACTTGGACGTGGACGACCCGGGCGTGAGGCCCAGGTCGGACATGGCCACGAGGATCCGCCGCTGCGACGGCTTGAGCCCGTCGCGCACGTCGGGCAGTGCCCGGCTGACGATCACGCTCATCGAGTAGGTCAGGTAGCTGTCCTTGAGCTCTTCGTCGATGGGCCGGGGGACCAGTTTGCCCAGGTGGATATCACCGCTAGGCGAGGGGGTTTCTTCCGGTGCGTCGTCCTCGGGATCGGGCGGTTCGGGTGGGAGGTTGGAATCGGTGGACAAGAGGCATCCTTTCGTCGTCAAACCACATGGCCAACGTGCCCGAGAACCCAGTCCCCACGGGGCCGCGGCTGGGCCCAGCAAGGCATCTCGAGGCGACTCGCAAGCAAAGGCCGCATCTTCTTTCCTGGCGGAAACTTACGGCTTATGTGCAAGGCGATGGCAAAGAGAGAAATTATAGCGGTTTTGGCGATCTTCTTCAACGCCTTGCGGCAAAAAAATGGGCTTGATTTTACAGATTGCCCCCGCCGCACGCCGTTGCCATAATATGTTTCATGGCAACACTTTCCGAGGCATTGGCGATCGCCATCGAACACCACCAAAACGGGCGGTTACAAGCGGCTGAACAGATCTATCGGAAAATTCTCGCGGTCGAGCCGAATCATGCGGAAACGCACCTCCACTTGGGTCATGCGCTGCGGGAACAGGGAAACCAGGCGGAGGCGATCGCCTGTTACCGTCAGGCGCTGCGGTGCAAGCCCGACTATGCCGAGGCCCACGCCAACCTGGGCGGCGCAGCGGAAGAGGCCGGCGATCTCCGCGGTGCCGAGGATTTCTTTCGCGCCGCGGTGCGGCACGATCCCCGCTTCGTGTTCGCGCATTACAAATTGGCGGAACTCCTGGGCGGGAAGTTGCCCGAATGCGACCTGGCCGCGCAGCGCCGCTTGCTGGAAGACACGGGCCTGACCGACGCGCAGCGGATACCGCTGCATTTCGGCCTGGCCCTGGTCATGGACGGGCGGGGCGAGTACGCCGCGGCCGCCGCGCACCTGGAGCGGGCCAACGCGCTGCAACTGGCCGAGTGGCAGACACGGGGTCAGTCCTACGACGCCCCGCGGCACGAGTTCCTTGTCGCCGAGACGATGGCCGCCTGTACCCCCGAGTTTTTCCAGCGCGTTCGTGGCTTCGGCCTGGAAAGCGAACTCCCGGTATTCGTCGTAGGTCTGCCGCGGAGTGGCACCACACTGATCGAGCAGATCCTGGCCAGCCACAGCCGGGTCTTCGGCGCGGGCGAGATCAAACTGGTCCCCGACAGCATGGCCGCGCTGGGCGCACAAGACCGGGAGCCCTTCGAATGTCTTCGCCGCCTGGACCGTGAAACGACCCGCCGGCAGGCCGCCCGGCACCTGGAGCGACTCCGCGAATTAAGTCCGGCGGCCTTGCGCATCGTCGACAAGATGCCGGACAATTATCTCTTCCTGGGCCTCTTGGCGGCCCTCTTCCCGCGGGCGAAGTTCATCCACTGCCGCCGCGACTTGCGCGACGTGGCCGTCTCCTGCTGGATGACGCGTTTCCGCGAAATCCGCTGGGCCAACGACCCACAGCACATCGCCTCAAGGTTTCGCGCGTACCAGAGGCTGATGGAACATTGGCGGAAGGTCCTGCCTGCGCCGCTCTTGGAAATCGACTACGAGGAGACCGTGTCCGATCTGGAAGGCGTGGCCCGCCGGCTCGTGGCCTGGTGCGGCCTGGAGTGGGAGCCGCAGTGCCTGGAGTTCCACCGCACGAAGCGGCCGGTCCGGACCGTCACCGCCGTGCAGGTCCGCCAGCCGGTCTTCCGCACCTCGGTCCAGCGCTGGAAGCACTACGAAGCGGAGCTGGGGCCGCTATTTGTGCTCCTGAATAGCTTTGCGTGATTCCCCGAAGATGACGAACACCGGTTTGCTTGTCCCGCCCTGGCCCGCGCGAAAGTGGGTCGCTGTGGGGAAATTGACAGGAGTGGAACAGTCTCGTTTTGTTCGGTAGGTAGAAGCTGTCACTCGTCGCGTAGCGACGCTATGATGGTAGCCGTGGGTTTCAACCCACGGACGAAATCCCCTCCACGCCTTCCCCGTCGCGTAGCGATGATTGAAGATCAATCGTCGCTACGCGACGGAGGAAATACGTGCACATTGCAAACCGTGGGTTGAAACCCACGGCTACCAGCGGCGGTCGCTACGCGACCAAATCCACACGACAGCGAATGGACCGAAAATGGGATAGACCGCATGCCCTCAGCCGGGTCGATTTCGCGCAGGCCGGTGCCACCCTACGACGATCCTTTGGCCGGCCGCAACGAGATAGCTTCAAGCGAACGGCGTGGAAGCCGCGTCAAACACGGCTTCAACTCGTTTCCGCCGGGGCGGGATCCGGCACTACGAGGTAGTCGCTCGCCGGTGACAAGGCAGCGGTCGGCGCTAGGCCCTCTTTGCTCAACTTCCCGCCCAGCAATACCAGGTTTTCCGGCGCTGCCAAGCCCGTCGGGCGACCGTCCCAGGTGATCACGATCGGGGTTGCCGCATCTTGAGAGAAACTCTCGACCAGTTCGGCAAAACCGGCCTTCTCGTCCAGTTGCGTCACTTTACGTTTCATCACCTGGACGACGGCAAGATTGGCCGTTGCCCGGGCCGAGGAATCGTGCGCGGCGCAATCTGCGGTGACGATGCCGAGGAGTTTTCCATGATCGTCGACCACCGGCAGCGCGGCAAGGCGAACACGACGGAGCAGCAGGAGGGCGTCGGCGGCGAGTTCGTCCGGCCGCAACGTGCAGGGCAGCGGCGTCATCACGTCCCGGGCGCATGCGCCCTCGAAGAGCTTTCCGGGCGCGGCAAAGCTGGCCCAGGCCTCGTCCTGGTCGTCCAACTCGCCGTGGCGCACCACGCAATCGCCGCCCGAGGCCTTCGCCAGATCGAGCGCGGCGGCACAGCGGCGGAGGATCTCATCGGCCGTCGCCGGCTTGTCAACGTCCGGCTCGGCGACGCCGAAACTCGCCGTGAATTGCAGGCGGCACTCGCCGATAACGATCTCGGACTGCGCCCAGTCTTGCCGCAAGCGTTCTGCCCAAGCGGTCGCTTGCTCGCCGGCCAATCCGCTGGGAAGCAGCCCGAATTGGCCGCTGCCCAGCGAGGCCATGAAGGCCGATTCTTGCGTCAATTCCTGCACGCGTGCGGCAATGCAACGCAGCACGGTTTGGCCGGCGTGTTGGCCGAAACGACTATCGACCCGCTGGAAGAAATCGACTTCCATCAAGACGCACGTTCCGCCAGGCGATTTTCCCGAGTTGCCGGACAACTGCCGGTTCAGCCGGCTTTCCAGCGCGGGGCGATTGGGCAGCCCGCTGAGGGGATCGAGTCTGGCCTGCTGGGCCAGGCGCCGCTCCAGTTCGAGTTCCCGCGCCCCCACGCGCAGGCGGGCGAGCAATTCGCAGTAAACGACTGGTTTGGCGAGAAAGTCGTCAACTCCGGCTTCCAGGGCTTTGTGCAGCGCATGTACGTCCGGCGAATTTGTCAAGAGCAGCGTAAAGACCTCGCCGGGGGCCCGCCGCGCCGATTCACGACGGCTGATCTCCAAGGCCTCGTCGAAGCTGGGTTGGCCGTCGACGATCAAGAAGTCGGGTGCGACCGACTCCAACGCGGCCGCCGCCTGCGCAAACGCGCCGACCTGCGTGACTTCGCAACCACAGATGTTCAGCAGCTTCCCCAAGCAACGGAGTAGCCCCCGATCTTCCGACACCAACACTACGCCGATTGGCCGCGAACCCATGGCGATGCTCGTATTCTGACGAAAAGCGTCCGCCGACAAGCGAGTACAAGAGACAATAAGCGACAGACGCCTGTTTCAACTGTAGGTCATAAATGCGGTCGCGGCGTGTTTTTGGGGAAATCGTAACGTCTCAGCGGAATGAAGTGCTTCTTGGAGACCCCACCGAGCTCGTCTCGGTCGGTGAATAAGGTTGGGTGGCTAAGAAAACGCCTCGCCACCGAGTGTCGTCCGCGGCCTCGCAGCCTGGGCCGCCTCCGGCGGCCCAGGCTGCGAGGCCGCGGACGAAGGCTGGGCATGGGCCCCGTTTAGCAGTTCAACCTCCTTCACCGACCGAGACAAGCTCGGTGGGGTCGTTGCTGCATTCCGCTAAATAGTTAGAGGAAATCGCATTTTTCCGCTTGGGGGCAAAATAAATGTTAAGCTTTATCAGTGGAAAAAGCGGACTTCTCTTGCAGGGCCATTCGGCCTGTCGAGTCGTCGCTGCGCGGAATCCTTGAGTGAAATTGGCGGAGAGCATGCGAACCCAAATCATTTCGGAACACGGCTTGGGCCTGCCTTGGCTCGAGTACCTGCCCGTCAAGGACGGTCCCCCGGAACAGGCGATCCTCGATAAGTCGCCCTTTGTCATCGGCCGCGGCGAATCGGCCGATCTGCAAGTCGTCTCCCACGGCGTCTCGCGCGAACATGCCACGATCGTGAGCGAAGGCCGGCTCTGCCGCATCCGCGATCTCGGCAGCACCAACGGCACGTTCGTCAACGGCCAACGCATCCGCGAGGCCGACCTCCGCGACGGCGACATGGTGCAAGTGGCCAACGTGGAACTCGTCTTCTACGTGGGCAAAGCTCCGTCCCGCCAGACGATGGTCACGCAGGTCCTCCCGCCGGATGCCGACGCCGATGGCGACGCCGCTGAGGACCCTCGCGACCTCGCGAACGATCTGCGGCGTGGCGTGCGGCGCTTGCACGAAATGCTGGTGTGCGGTTGCGTGCCAGGGCGCTGCAAGCCGATTGTCGATCTGCGGCAGGGGGATTTGGCCGGCTATGAAGTCCTGGATGACGAGGCCCTGCCCCCCGGCCTCGGGAATGATCCGCTACGGCCAACGATTCCGGGCCGCGTGGCCACCAGGGTTCGCCATTTGCGACGGATGCGCGGCATCGAGCAGGCTATGGCGGCGGCGGGGGAAAAATTCGTCTTGCTGAGCGTGCAGCCGGCCGAGATCGCCTCGGGGAAATTCCTGGAATGGGCCAGCGCGTTGTGCGAGCTTGTGCCGGACGCGAATCGCCTGGTGCTTGCGGTGCCGTCGGGAGCGGTGAAGGAAGCCGCCCCAGCCCTCGCGCTCGGCGGCCGGCTCCGTGAACTGGGTGTGGCTGTCGCCCTCTTCAATCTCGGCGGCAAGGACGCCGGCGCGGCGCTGCTCGAAGAGATACGCCCCGAATTCGCCCGGCTGGCTGCCTCGCTCATCTGCGGCGCTGCGGGAAATTCGCCGAATTCGCGCGCCCTGCAAACGATGATCCGGACCGCCGCAGAAAACGGAACGCGGGTGATTGCCGCGGGAATCGGCAGTCCCGCGGAACGGGCCGCGTGCGTGGAAGCCGGCTGCGCGTTGGGGCAAGGCACATTGTTCGAAGAGCCTAAGCGGGCCGCGGTTCCCGCACGGAGGAGCAACCTCGCTGGATTGCCGGTCGCCCCGGATTCCTTTTACCTGTCCCTCGCACTGGATTCAATCGAGCGCGCTTGACAACATCGGTTCCCGGCAAAAACCGGGGACTGCGGAGATTCACACCTTCCGTTAACATTTTTAAGAAGCTGTTTAGAAACCGCTGTAGCCTCGATGTAGCGTTTTTTAGCAGCTCTTGAGGAAAACCTATCGTGCCGCCGATGGCTTGCATGAGGCCGGAAATCATCCCCGGATATACGATCCGCGAGCGGATCGGCGCCGGCGGCTATGGCGAGGTCTGGAAAGCCGACGCGCCCGGCGGACTGGTCAAGGCGGTCAAGTTCGTCTATGGCTGCCTGGAAGGGGAACGCGCCAGCCGCGAACTCAAGGCCCTGGGTCGCATCAAGGAGGTCCGCCACCCCTTCCTGCTCTCCTTGGAACGCATCGAGGTCATCGACGGCCAGTTGGTCATCGTCACGGAACTGGCCGACGCCAGCCTGATGCAGCGCTTCGAAGAGTGTACGGCGGCAGGGGAGCGGGGCATCCCCCGCCAGGAACTGCTGGTCTACCTGAGCGATGCGGCCGATGCGCTCGACTACATGCGCGAGACGTTTTCGCTGCAGCACCTCGATATCAAGCCGGAAAACCTCCTGATCCTCAGCGGCCGGGTGAAGGTTGCCGATTTCGGCCTGGTCAAAGACATCCAAGACGTCACCGTATCGCTGGTTGGCGGCATGACCCCCGTCTACGCCGCGCCGGAGGTGTTCAACGGCCATCCCAGCCTGCATAGCGACCAGTACAGCCTGGCTGTTGTCTACCAGGAACTGCTTACGGGTGTCCTGCCGTTCTCGGGACGCGACCACGCGCAACTTGCCACCCAGCACCAGTGCAGCAGTCCCAGGCTGGCGCCGCTGCCGGCCGACGATCGGCCCATTATCGCCCGGGCACTGGCCAAGGACCCCGCCAATCGCTTTCCCTCCTGTCGCGAACTGGTCGATCAGTTGCGCAACGGCGGCGAGTCCCAGAGGTCGGTCGGCCGCGCGGAATCGCCCACGGCGGCCTCCAAGGGTGGCCGGGAAGATACCAGTGCGGCGAAGACCGCGAATACGGTTTCCCACGAGCAGAAGAATCGCGATAGGCAGAACCGACAGGCTGCCGCGGCCTCCGGGCCAACTATATCGCTGGAAGACATTGTCCACTCGTCGGATTCCGACGTCGGCCTTCCACTGTCACTACTGCCTCGGCCGGACATCAAGCCAGCGCCGGCAACCCCCAAGGATTGGCCGTTCGTTTCTAGCGGGCCGGCGGACACGGTCGAGGACTTGCCGCCGCTGGAGATCGCGCCGGACGCGTGGACGCCGCATCCTTGCCTGGTACTCGGCCTGGGCGGCACGGCCGGGCACGTTCTCCGTTGCCTTCGCCAGCGGTGGTCCGAGCGTTTCGGTGATCCGGCGGCCGTGCCGGCCTTGCGCATGCTGCTGGTGGACAGTGGTCGGCGGGCACTTGCTGAGGCAACCGAAGGGGAGCCGTCGCAGGCGCTGGACGCGGCGGATACGCTGGCGATGCCACTTCGCACGCAAGACGAGTACTCCGCAGCGCCGGAAAGGTATCTGACCTGGTTAAGGCGGCGGTGGTTCTGCCGTATCCCGCGATCGCACTGCACGGAAGGGCTTCGCCCTTTGGGCCGCCTGGCCTTGGTCGATCACGGCCAGGAGCTGATCGCCCAGCTAAAAACGGCGGTTACCACGATGATCTCGGCCGAGGCAATCGCCGCTTCGACTCAGAGTATCGGACGGGAAATGGCCCCATCGCCGGAGGTCATTCTCGTTGCCTCGATTTCTGGCGGCGCCGGTGGGGGCATGCTGCTCGACGCGGCCTATGCGGTCCGCAAGGTGCTGGCCGATCTTTCCCTTTCCCACGCGCGGCTGACGGGCGTGCTCTTACACTCGACCGGTCGCAGCCCGCACGACAAGCTGTTGGCGAGGGCTAACACGTGTGCCTGCCTGCGCGAATTGCAGCACTTCGGCAGTCGAGGATATCCGGGCGACGCCGATCTGGGACTGCCCGCATTTGACGGCATTCCCCCCTTCGATGCGACACGCATCGTGCATCTGGGTGACGGGCTCAACGAGGAAGAATTCCATCAGGCGGTGGAGAACGTCGGGCAGTATCTCGACCTGGCCACGGCCACGTCGGGCGGCTTGCTGTTCGGCGCGGACCAAGCGGAGGAAGAGTCGGAGATGACGGTGCGCACCTTCGGCATGTCTCCGATCGGACGGGCGCAGATCGTCGATTCACTTGCTTCCAACGAAGGCTCTGAATTGCTGCCCAATGAAACTGGCCAGTCTCTGGTCGCGTCCGGACTTCTGAAATCCTGCCTGGAAAGCGCCGCACCCCTCCTGACGGCGTGCGGCGGGAGTCGTCGCCTGTGGCTGATTGGCGAGGACGACGGCGTCAGGGCCACGCTTCGAGCCGAAATTGAGCGCGAGACGGCGCAATCACCCTCCGTAGCGGTCGATTCCCAGGGCGATTTTGTGGTAGGATGGGAGGTTGAGGGCCTGTCGCTGGCGCGTGTTGCCGCATGCCTCATGGACAGCCAGCCCGACATCGCTCAACTTGCCTTGCGCCTGCACACCCGCCTGGACATCGCCTGGTGACCAACCGGCCAACCTGGGAATTCCGAAGAACACCATGAAGAACTCGTTTTCTTGCGCCATTGCCTCTGGATTTGTCTTCCTGGCCGTCTGGGTCTATTCGTGCCATCCGGCCGTGGCCGAAGATCCGGGACGAGCGCCGACAGGCACCGTCACCGATCCCAAAGGGCTGTTGGTGGAATCCGACGGCCTGGAGTTTCGTTTCAGCTACTTCCCCTCGCTGGACCGGCTGCGGGTACTAGTGCTGCATCCCGCGGCGAAGTTTGCAACGTGGGAAGTGACGCTTTCCGCCCAGGGCCGAAGCGAGGTCTTGGCGCAGCGGGCCGGGAAGCTGCCCATGGCCGCCGCTGGCGAGACGATTCCTTTGCCCGCGCTGGCAGACGGCACGTATGAAGTCAAGCTGACGCTCATCGCCCAGGATGGATCGCGCCGCGAACTGCAGCGGACATTCCAGCGCAAACACTTCCCCTGGGAAAAGAACCACTTAGGGCAGGATCGCGTGGTGATTCCGCCATTCACGCCGCTGGTAGCGAGCGTAGACCCGGCGAGCGTCAGTTGTGTGCTCCGCCGCCATGACATGGACGGCACGGGGCTGTGGAAACAGGTTGTCAGCCAGGGACATGAACTGCTGGCCGCGCCCATGCGGTTGGAGATCGAGTCGCAGGGCAAGACCTATATCGCCGCCGGCAACCGGCTTGCGCTGGCGGAGAAAGCGGCCGACCGCGTTCAGGGCGGCGGTACATGGACGGCCGGGCCGATCGCGGGCCGCACGGAGTTCGCCTTCGATTACGACGGTATGATGAAGGTCACTTTCCAGCTTGGCACAGCCGGCCAGCGGCTGGACGCCATGCAATTGGTCATCCCGCTGAAGACCGACGAGGCCTGGCTGATGCACGCGGTCACCGATCTCCTGCGGTTCCACTACGCGGGCCGCATCCCCGACGGCAAGGGGCTGCTCTGGGACTACGGCGGCGCGACGCACGAACAGCGCTACACGCAGACCGGCCGGCCGGACGCTAACGGCAAGGTCTGGGATTCGGGGCACGTCGGTCGCTGGCAGTTGCCCGGTCCCTTTGTGCCCTATGTCTGGCTGGGCGGTCCGGAACGGGGTATCGCCTGGTTTGCCGAGAACGACCGCGATTGGAGCTTGGCTGCCGATCGGCCCACGCTGGAGATCCGCCGCCAAGGGGCTGTCACGACGCTCGTGGTACACATGGTCACACGCGGCGTCACGCTCGCGCGTCCGCGCACGATAACGTTCGGCCTCATGGCCACGCCCGCCAAGCCGATGCCCGCAAGCCCCGTGAGTTACCGCCGCTGGTGGACCGGCCCGCCCAACGAAAAGGTCAAGAACAGCGTGGGCTGCGGCCTTATGGGGGCCTGTTACTACTGGGGCTCGGCTGGCCCTTGTTACGCCTTTCATCCGGCCTTTGCGAATTACGGCATTTACGACGAGTTCGCCCGCTTGCGGAAGGGCGGCGCGATCGACCCAGCCTTTCTCGACAAGTGGCTCGCCCAGTTCACGGCCCCCGAATATGCAGCGAACCTGAGCACCTACCGTGCGCACGTCAACTGGTCGCTGAACTTCTTCTCGGGTGGGAAATGGTCCCCGCCGCCCAGCGCCGGTCGGGTGGGCTATGTCATGCCCTATACGAACGGCCGGGCCATCAACTGGGGCGAGGAAGTCCACACGTTCCTCGACGAATGGAGCAACATCGACATTGCCGATCCCCGCTGGCCGGCCGAGGAACGGTTCTTGCGCAGCAAGGACGGGACCTACCGGCTGGCCGCGTACGGCAAGGTTTCCGCTCCGGACGAGACCGGCGGCATCGCCTACGCCGTCGACCCGGTGCCAAGCTGGCAGGACCTGGTCCTCTACGAACACAAGCGGATGCTGGAGACGTTTGCCGACGGGATCTACTTCGATAACTACTTCCTCGTGCCCAACTACAATCCGCTGGGACCCGGTTATATAGATGACGAAGGCCGCCTGCGCGCGGGTGTCAACATCTTCGGCTTCCACGACCTTACCAAGCGGGTCGCCGTGATGCAGCAGCAGATGGGCCGACGGCCGATGGTTTTCCTGCACATGACCAACGCGAACATCGTGCCGATGCTCTCGTTCGGCACGCTGCTCTTGGACCACGAATGGCGGGACCAGGGCGATTTCCACGACAAGGATTTCCAGGAGCGGCTAGCGCTGGACGACGACGCCAGCCTGCTGTTGGCCGAGAGCACCGGCCTGCAAAGCGGCTGCCTGGGGATCGTCCACAACCTGTTTCACAACGACGCCCGGCTGATGCGCAACGCCCTGGGGGTGGCGCTCACGCACGAAATGCGGATGGGTGTGGACGGCGACCCGCTCAGCCAGCGGATCGGCGAACTGATGTGCAATTTCGGCTACGGGCTCCCTGATTGCCGCGTCTGGCGGTATTGGGACGAGCGGCTCCCGCTGAAGACGTCAGGCGCGGCGGTGAAGACGTTGACGCTGGCCCGGCAGGGCCAAGCGATGGCGGTCGTGGCCAGTTACGGACCGGGAGGCGAGGTCGTTTTAGAGCTTGACCGGGCTTCACTTGGCCTGCCGGACAACATCATCGCCCGGGACGCCGAGACCGGCGCGGAGCTTACACGGCTCAGCGCCGGGCGTTTCAAGCTAACGATTGCGCGCCACGATTTCCGGTTGATCGTGTTTGAGAAATTGTAGGTCTCTCTTGCCGAGAGAGACCATTGTGCTTCGCGCCGCTGAAAAACTCGGGCCCTTCCCCAGGGCGGCGCACTATTCCTTTCCGCCAGAAAGGACCTACTCGACATCCCCCCCAATTATTGCCTGCGGCCAAAATCATTGACGGCTGGCAAAAAAATCGGCTATAATGCGGGCAGTGAGACAGGGTTTGAGTAACAGCAGCCGGCCGGTGCGGCTTCTCTTCTTCATGGAAGTTATGAACTTATGGCAGTTTCTCGTCCAACCCGTGCAGCGTTTACGCTGGTCGAATTGCTGGTCGTCATCACGATTATCGGTGTCTTGATGGGTCTTCTCTTGCCGGCGCTAAACTCGGTCCGCGAATCGATGCGGCAGACGCAGTGCAAGAACAACCTCCACCAGTTCGGCACGGCCGCGCTCGAGCACCTGACAACGCAGGGCCACTATCCGTCCAGCGGTTGGGGGTTCATGTGGACGGGCGACCCCGATCATGGATTCGGCGCCAGGCAACCCGGCGGCTGGATCTACAATTGCCTGCCCTACATGGGTCTGAGCAACATCCACGATATCGGCAAGGGTCTGTCCACCACGGACAAGTTCAATGCGTTAGTACAAGCCAAATCGGCGGTCATCCCCTGGACGATTTGTCCCACTCGCCGTCGAGCGATCGCTTATCCGGCGATCGAGAACTGCGCCAATGCCGCTGCGGCCACCACGCTCAACAAGACCGACTACGCCGCCAATGGTGGGTCCAATCGTTTCCTGGGAACCGGCCCGGGCTATGGCGACAATTGTTTCGCAACCTATCCCACTTGCAATTGGTCGAACCCCGATCAATCCGCATTCAACGGCGTGTCCGGCGAGCGAAGCGAGATCAACCAGATTCCCGACGGTGCGAGCAACGTGATCTTCGCGGGAGAGAAATACCTCGATCCAAACGTATATTACACAGGCTCGGACGGGGCCGACAACGACACCTGCCTGGAAGGCAACGACTGGGACGTCAACCGCTGGGTGCAGACCGGCTACCCACCCATGCAGGACACGCGCGGCGTGAATGATTGCTCTCCCGGTTTTGGCAGCGCGCACTCCTCGGGCTGTCAGTTTGTGTTCTGTGACGGCTCGGTGAAACTGCTAAATTATTCGATCAATTTTGCCACGTATCAGAGTCTCGGGGTCCGCAACGACGGTACGCCCTTGGACACCACGTGGAACCGCTAGAGTCCATTTCACCCGCCGCGATGGCGCGGCGGTCACGGCGCCAGGAACCGGTTCTGAAAATGTCATCCAAGGATTATCCTATCGTCATGCGTCACACCTGCTCTGAAATCGGCATGCGGGCGGCTTGCCTCATGTTGGCGGCAATCGCCGGTTGTTCCCATGAACCCACGCCGCCGCCGCGTTTTCAAATCGATCCCCAACAGGCGGCCGAAGCGGCGATGAAGCTCTATGGCAAGAACGGCGACGGTACGCTGGATGCGAAAGAGCTGCGAGCCAGTCCGCCGCTGGCGGAACTCCTGTTGAACCTCAAGCACCGAACTCCCGGCCATGCGGACACGCTGACCGCAGCCGACATTTCCGGCCGCCTGGAGGAGTGGCTCAAGTCGCCCGCAACGCTTTTTCCGGCCACGTTCATGGTCTACCTTGAGGGCCGACCGCTGGAAGGCGCCACTGTGACCTTTGAGCCGGAACCGTTTCTCGGCTCCTCCTATCGTGCGCATCAAGGGCAAACCAATGCCCAGGGCAGCGTCAATTTGGATCCGGATCTCCCGAACTATCCGGGCATTTACGTGGGACTCTACCGGGTCCGCATCTCCAAGAAAGTCGACGGCAAGGAGACGCTCCCCGCGCGCTACAACACAGAAACCGAGCTCGGCCGCGAAATCGCCACCGGCATCCGCGATAACCGCGAAAACGTCTTTTTCCGGCTCAAACGCGAGTAGTACCTACCGGGCAACCGCGATTGTTTCCTCCAGAGAACCTTTTTCACCTTAGGACTGACGCAGAAATAAGTGTCGCCTTTCGCTCCGCGAAAGTAGCGCAACTTTCGCGGAGCGAAAGGCGACCATGACAGTTATTGATTTGCCGGTCCTTATTTCCAGCCGCTTGCCGTGACCGAACCCAGCAGAGACGAATTCGCCCAGCTCATGATCGGCCGCATCCAGCAGGCGGGCGAAAAGGGACGCATCGAATACCAGGCGGAGGAATTCCGCATCCGTGGCGAGGGCGAGCGGTCCGCGGCCCTGATGCTCGGCAACGCCTACAAGGAGTATTGCGCGGCGGAAGGGGAGCACCGCGAGCGGGTGCTGCGGCACTGGGTGCGGAACTGGTTCAGCGTGCTGCGCGACATGCCCGAGGATTTCGAGGACGTCAAGCCCGACCTCCTGCCGATCGTCCGTTCGCGGGCGCATTTCGAGTTGAACCAGCTTCGCAGCATGGTGGAATCGGGCACGCTGCTGAGTTGGCCCTACGTGCCCCTGGGCGAGCACTTCGGCGTGGCCTTGGTTTATGATCTGCCGGACGCCATGCGCTCCATTCCGCAGGCCAATCTCGACGCTTGGGGGCTGACGCTCTACGAGGTCCTGGAAGTCGCCCGCGAGAATCTGGCCACGCTGCCGGCGAAATTCATCGGCCCGCAGTCGGGCGAGGGCGTCTATCTATCGGCCACGGGCGACAACTACGACGCCTCGCGGATCTTGGCCCCGGAGCTGATCGGGCAGTTCCAGCTCAAAGGTGATCCGGTGGCCATGATCGCCAATCGCGACAACCTGATCGTGGCCGGCGCGGACGACGCCACGGGGTTGGAGGCGATGCTGAACCTGACCGCCGAGGCCCTGCAGCAGCTCCGGCCGATCTCCTCCGTCGCGCTGCGCTTCGACGGCGAGGAGTGGACGCCCTGGCTGCCCGACGCGGCCCATCCGTTGTACAAGCAATTCCGCAAGTTCTTCTTCGACACCGTGGGACGCGACTATGCGGAACAGAAAGAGCTGCTGGACCGCTTGCACGCCAAGACGGGCGAGAGCGATTTCGTGGCCACGTTCAATGTCGTGCAGGACCCCCGCGGCAGGCTCTTGAGCTACGCCGTCTGGACGGAACGCGTGGTCTCGCAGTTGCCGCAAACCGACATGGTCGTCTTTGGCCGCCTGGAAGGCGAGCCGGCGATGGTCCCCTGGTCCGCGGCCATGGAAGAGGTCGGCCACTTGCTAGAACCGCTCGATATTTACCCGCCCCGCTATCGCGTGCGGGAGTTTCCCTCGGCGGACCAATTGGCCGCCATGGGAACTGCATTTTAGAGACCGTTTCACAACCGCTTGCGGAGGAAAAGATGATCCAGACCGAAGTTCAGTTGCCGAAAGCGTTTTCCGTGCGCGACGAGCACGAGTTCTATCCCATGCAGCACCTCATGGCCCGGCTGAATCCGGACTTGATGGTCAAGCAAGTCGCCACGGGCGTACACGTGGAGGGCGGCGGCACGGTATTCTGGGGCATCGTCTACGCGGCCGGCAAACTGCCCAACAAGCAGCAGGTCGAGGCCGCCCTGCGGGAGGCGGGCTTCGATTTCCAGCACAACGCGCAGACCCGCGTGGAGTTGACATGGGACGGGGAAGCGGCCGAGGCCTAGCCGCGCATCTCAAGAAGTGGCTGGACGTACCACACCAGCGGTCGTATAATAACGACTGATTCAGTTGGTCGGTTGTGTTCTGGAGAGTAGTCATGGAGTATGGATCCGCATATCGACGCTGGTGGGAATTGCACCTGCGCGTCGCGCGCGGCGAGCGGTTGAGTGATGAGGACCGTGCGGTGTACGACGCAACACGCCACGAACTGGAGGACAACGAGACTCTCCAACCGTTCCGGCATGCCAGGCAGGCGCGAGAAGAACTGCGCGAATTGGAGTTGCAACGTCGCGGGCTGGAAGCGCGCCGCCAGGAACTCGACGCGGAAATTGCTGCCGTCGAGCGCAATCTCGCGCCGCAAGCCAGGGAACTCCTTGGCGCGGAGGAGTAGTTCGCGTGCCGCATCCCAAGCACGATCAGGTGCGTGCGCGCTGGAATGCTCGTTGCGGTTACTGCGGCGTTACCGAAGAGGACGTGGGCGGCGATCTGACCGTTGATCACTTCGTCCCGGTAGTTGCCGGAGGCGGTGAGAGCGACGAGAACCTCGTCTACGCCTGCTTCCGTTGTAACCTATTCAAGGGGGAGTTTCATCCGACATCCGAGGACCGTACCAACGGGCGTGTCGTCTTGCATCCCTTGTGCGACGACGTCTCGAAACATCTCTGCTTGGAGGAAACGACGGGAAAACTCCAGGCGCTCACGGAAACCGGCCCTTTCCATATTGCGATTTTGCGACTCAACCGTAAGGGCCTTGTTGCCTTCCGGTTGCGGCGACGGTTCTTCGAACTGGTCTTGGAGCGACGAGGACTAGTCGAGGCAGGAAACTCGGAACTTCGGGCTATTATCAAGGCCCAAGAGAAATACATCGCTTATCTCAGAAGGCTAGTCCAATCGCAAGAGGACGTAAGCGACGGGTAGACTGTAACCCCACGAAAGGCAAAAACGGGACGCTAATAACGGCTAATCGGAGAGTGTGGAGGCCCACGCGGGGAGATAATGAAAGCGGAGAATAATGATGGCCGGCAAGATGCGGCGGAGTGCATCCGCGTCCACGGCGCCCGCACGCACAACCTGCAAAACCTCGACCTGACTTTGCCCCGCGACCGGCTCGTCGTGCTCACCGGTCCCAGCGGATCGGGCAAGAGCTCGCTGGCCTTCGATACGCTCTATGCCGAAGGGCAGCGGCAATATATCGAAAGCCTCTCGCCCTACGCCCGGCAGTTCCTCCATCAACTCGAACGGCCTGACGTCGACCTGATCGAGGGCCTGCAACCGACGATCTCCATCGATCAGCGGGCGGGCAGCCACAACCCCCGCAGCACGGTGGCCACGGTCACCGAGATCTACGATTACCTGCGGCTGGCCTATGCCCGGCTGGGCGAGTCGACTTGCTATCAGTGCGGCCTGCCCATCCGCCAGCAGTCGCCGGAAGAGATCCAGGAAACGCTGCTCTCCCGCCCGGCCGGCACGCGGATGATGATCCTGGCCCCCATCGTGCGCGGCCGCAAAGGGCAGCACCGCGAGGCCATCGAAGGCATTCGCAAGGCCGGCTTCGTCCGCGCGCGGATCGACGGCGAGGTGCTGGAGGTCAACGAGCCGCCGGAACTCGTGCCGCAGAAGGCCCACACGATCGAGGCCATCGTCGACCGCGTCGTGATCCGTGAGGGTGTGGAAGCGCGGCTGGCCGAGTCGGTCCGCCTGGCCATCCGCCACGGCGAAGGGCTGGTGCTGGCCAGTTCCGAGTTCCGCGAAGGGACGGCCGCGCCGCAGTGGCGCGACGAGCTCTTCAGCACGCTCTACTCCTGCCCCGATTGCAAGATCAGCTACGAAGAGATCGAGCCGCGGACCTTCAGCTTCAACAGCCCCTACGGCGCCTGCCCGGCCTGCGAGGGTCTCGGCCAGCGCGTGGCCTTCGACCCGGACATGGTGGTCTCCGATCGCTCGCTCGCGCTGGATTCCGGGGCAATCGCGGCCTGGAAAGGCGCCTCGCCCGCGGCCCTGTGGAAGTACCGCGAGCTGTTGAAGCCGTGGGCCGATTCCAGCGGTGGAAGTTGGACTACGCCCCTCGCTGAGCTCAAGCCCAAAGCCCTGGAACAGCTCTTGCGCGGCGACGGCAAGCAGTTCCCCGGGCTGCTAACGCTGCTGGAAAAGGAATACTGCACGACGGTCAACGAGACGCGGCGCGAAACGCTCGAGGCCTTTCGCGGGCAGATCGTTTGCCCCGAATGCAAGGGCGCGCGGCTGCGGCCAGAGGCCCGCGCGGTGCGTCTGGCGGGAAAGGCGATCCACGAGGTGACCGCCGCCAATGTCGCCGCCGCCCGAGAGTTTTTCCAAGGCCTCGCGGACTCTGTAGGGAACGGCGGGGCACCCGCGCAGCGGGTCGATGCCGTTCCGCCCGGCCTCCGTGCCGTTCCTCCAGACGCGGAACGGCAGGGAGGCCGTTCCCTACAAGAGTTGCCGCTTGCCCAAGATCGCCGCGCGATCGCCCAGCCGATCCTGGGCGAGATCCTTTCCCGCTTGGATTTCCTTGGCAAGGTCGGATTGGGTTACCTCACGCTCGACCGACCGGCCGAAACCTTAAGCGGCGGCGAGTTGCAACGTGTTCGCTTGGCCAGCGGACTAGGTTCCGGGCTGGTAGGCGTGTGCTACGTGCTCGACGAGCCTTCCGTCGGGCTGCATCCCCGCGATAACCAACGCTTGATCGAGGCCTTGGAAAATCTGCAAGCCCGCGGCAACACGGTGCTGGTGGTCGAGCACGACGAGGCGATCATGCGGCGTGCCGATTGGCTGGTCGACTTGGGGCCTGGCGCAGGGCGGCACGGCGGGCGGATCGTGGCCCAGGGCACGCCCGGCGAGGTTGCGGCCGACCCGTCCTCGCTCACTGGCCGCTACCTGGCCGGCGTGGAGCAGATCCCCGTGCCCGCCCAGCGCCGCCGCGTGGCCATGACCCGCGCGATTACGATCGAAGGTGTGACCACGAACAACCTCAAGGACGTCACGGCAAGATTTCCGCTCTCGGCCCTGGTTTGTGTGACGGGCGTGAGCGGATCGGGCAAGAGCTCACTGCTGAACGAGACGCTTGTGCGGGCCTTGGTCCGCCGGCTGGGCGGCGTGGCCCCCAAGCCCGGTCCGCATACGAGCCTGCGTGGCGCCAGCCAGATCGACAAGGTCGTGGGCATCGACCAGTCGCCCATCGGCCGCACGCCGCGCAGCAATCCGGCCACCTACACCGGCGTGTTCGACGAGGTCCGCAAGGTCTTTGCCGGCACCCGCGAGGCCCGGGCCTTGGGCTACAAGTCAGGCCGCTTCAGTTTCAACGTCAAGGGTGGCCGCTGCGAGGAGTGCCAGGGCCAAGGGCAGCGGCGGATCGAAATGAACTTCCTGCCGGACCTGTACGTGCCCTGCGCGGCATGCCGGGGCAAACGCTTCGATCGCCAGACGCTGGAGATCCGCTACCGCGGTCTGACCATCGCCGACGTGCTGGACCTGCGGGTTGACGAAGCGGTGGAGTTCTTCCAGAACCACACGGGCATCGCCCGGCTGCTGAGCAGCTTGCAGCAAGTGGGCCTGGGCTACGTCACGCTGGGCCAGTCGTCCACAACGCTCAGCGGCGGCGAGGCCCAGCGGGTCAAGCTGGCCAACGAATTGGGCCGCGTCGATACGGGCAAGACGTTTTACATTCTCGACGAGCCGACCACCGGCCTGCACTTCGACGATATCAAGAAGCTACTAGCCGTGCTCGGCCGGTTGGTCGACCTGGGCAACACGGTGGTCGTAATCGAGCACAACGTGGACGTGATGAAGACTGCCGATTGGATCATCGATCTGGGTCCCGAGGGCGGCGAGAAGGGCGGCTACGTTGTGGCCACCGGCACGCCCGAGCAGATCGCGGCCATCGAGGATAATAGCACGGGAAGGTTTCTGAAGAAAGTCCTTGACGGGGAAGCGAGTAGTATCGGCTTGTCCCGTAGGGGCATTTGAACCGCGAATTGCCTCCTCCATCGTCCCAAGAACTCCTTCCGCACCGTCTTTCGATTATGCAGGTGACGACGAAGCTCGTTCTAACGTCGAACGGGCGCGGGCCTGGAGGACGGCAATCACATCGACCGCGTCGACATAATCTTCATAGTCGGCGCGTTCTTCATCCGTGAGTTGGCCCTCGTTGGCCTTTGCGGCAAGCTCGGCGATCCGAGACTGTATTGCCGGATTGGGGCGCAAAGAAACTAAACGCTGGGCCAATTCCGGCGTAAAACACTGTGCGACCGGCTCGAGGAGTCGATCAAAATAGGAAACATCGACGATTGCCATGATAAATAGTATACCATTTGGGCGCTGAAACGGGAAGACGTAGGGCCGTTTCCGACCGGTTTCTGGCCAGCCGGCGGCCGAACAGAGGGCGCTAATACGGATTGGCCGGGATTGGCCGTTATAAGGCATTCTCGTCAAAGAAAGAGCAGCTTGACTTCCGCCCCGGCGCGGAGTATGGTGGACACGTCCCCCATAACCAAGGAGCTGATCCATGAACGCCCGCCGGCAGCCTTTCGTTTCTTTCGATCGATTCCTTTTCACCCTGGCAGCGTCGCTTTCCTTGACGCTGTGCCTCCCGCCTGCAGCGGTCCTGGCCGACGAACCGGTCGCCCCCGAAAAGCCCATCAGGCTTTTCAACGGCAAGGACCTGAGCGGCTTCAGCACCTGGCTCAAGGCCACCGGCCACGACGACCCGCACCACGTGTTCAGCGTCGTGGACGGCAAGATTCGCATTTCCGGCGAGGGCCTGGGATACCTGGCCACCGACCGGGCCTACAAGAACTACCACCTCACGCTGGAGTACAAGTGGGGCAAGTTCACCACCGACCCGGCTTCGGTGCGCAACTCAGGGGCCTTGCTCAACGGCATCGGTCCCGACGGCGGGGCGGGCGACGGCGCCTGGATGACTTGCCTGGAATGCCAGATCGCCCAAGGCTGCGAGGGAGACCTGATCGTCATTCGCGGCAAGGACGCCAACGGCCGACTCATTCCCGCCACGGCCACCAGCGAAACGGAGACGGCCGCCGACGGCAACACGCGCTGGAAGGCGGGAGGCCGGAAAACGGTCTACTCCGGCAAGCAGTTCTGGTGGTCGAAACATCAGCCGTTCTTCCAGGAGCGGCTCGACAACCGGGGCAAGGACGACGCCGCCAGCCCCTTGGACCAGTGGACCCGCGTGGAGTGTATCATGGAGGGCCGCCACCTGACGATCAAGATCAACGGCGTCACTGTCAATGAATTCAGTGACGTCATGCCCTCTGCCGGCAAGATCCTGTTGCAGAACGAGGGCAGCGAGATTTATTACCGCAATGTCGAGTTACTGCCATTGAAAAAATAGAAACCGAGGACCTATCATGAACAAACCTGATTCTTCACAGCCCGGGCACCATGTACTCATGGTCGGCGGCGGGCGGCGCGATTTTCTCAAGGCCACGGCCCTGGCGGGCGGCGGCATGTTGGCCAGCGGCATCCTAGGCAGCCCACGGCCGGCGTTCGGTGTGCATGCCAGCGGCAGCGATCTCTTGCGCATCGGGCTGGTCGGCTGCGGTAGCCGCGGGACGGGCGCGGCGGCCGACGCCCTGCAGGCCGATCCCAACGTGAAGCTCGTGGCCATGGCCGACCTCTTCGAGGACCGCCTCAAGAGCAGCCTGGCCATTCTGCAAAAAGACGAGCAGACCGCCAAGAAGACGGCCGTCTCGCCCGAGCGGCGATTTGTCGGCTTCGACGCCTATAAGCAACTCATGGCTAGCGGCGTGGACGTGGTGCTCCTGGCCACGCCGCCGCATTACCGCCCCATGCACATCAAAGCGGCCATCGAGGCCGGGCTGCACGTCTTCGCCGAGAAGCCGGTGGCCGTCGACGCCCCCGGCGTCCGCAGCGTGCTGGCCACCGCCGCCGAGGCCAAGAAGAAGCACCTCTCGCTGGTTTCGGGACTGTGCCTGCGCTGCTCCTACGGCTTCCGCGACCTCATCCACCGTGTCCACAACGGGGCGGCCGGCGAGATCCACACCCTCCAGGCCAACGATTATCGCGGCGCGATCTGGACCAAGACCCGCATGCTGGGCGAAGACGACATGCACTGGCAGAACCGCAATTGGTACTACTACACCTGGCTCTCCGGCGACTTCAACGTCGAGCAGCACGTCCACTTCCTCGACGTCTGCTCATGGGTCATGAAGAACGAGTATCCGGTCAAGGCCATTGGCATGGGCGGCCGGCAGGTCCGCAACGGGCCGCAGTTCGGCAACATCTTCGACCATCACAGCGTGGTTTACGAGTACGAGAATGGGGCCAGGCTCTTCGCCAACACGCGGCAGCAGGCCGGCTGCGAGGGCGACTTGAGCGCCGTGGCCACCGGCAGCAAAGGCCGGGCGCTCTTCTCGGAAAGAAAGGCCGGGATCCGGCTGGACGGCGGCGCCGAGAAATGGGTCTACCGCGGCCCGGAGAACAACATCTACCACACCGAACATGACGAGATGTTCGCCGCCATCCGCAAGGGCCTGACGATCAACCAGGGCGAATACGTGGCCAAGAGCACGCTGTTGGCGATCCTCGGTCGGATGGCCACCTACACGGGACAGGTCATCACCTGGGAGCAGGCGCTGAACTCGAAGGAGGACCTCTCGCCGCCCAAGTACGAGTGGGGCCCGCTGCCCGAGCCGCGCGTGGCCATGCCCGGCATGACACCGTTTATTTAATGGAGTTCCCCATCATGTCTACACAAGAACTTCCCCGGCGGTCTTTTTTGCGCCTGGCCACTGCGGCGGCAGCGGGCACGGCGCTGGTGCGGACTGTCGAGACGGCCGCCGCCGGTCCGTCCGATCCTCAGAAACCGGCCAGCCCCACGCGGTTCCAGATCGCCTGCATGACGTTGCCCTACTCGCAGTTTCCCTTGCAGCGGGCGCTGACGGGCATCCGCGCGGCAGGCTACCAGTACGTGGCCTGGGGCACCACGCACCGCGAGCCGGGCGACCCGCAAACGCCGGTCATGCCCGCTGACGCCCCATTGCAAAAGGCCCGCGACCTGGCCAAGCGCTGCCGCGACCTGGGGCTGGAGCCGCTGATGATGTTCTCCATGATCTATCCCGAGGCGGCCAACGGCCTGGAAGTGCTCACGCAGCGGCTCAAGCAGGCCGAGGCGGCCGGCCTTCCCCAGGTGCTCACCTTCGGCCATACCGAGGGCGGCAGCCGCCCCGTGTGGATCGAGCGGTTCAGGAAGCTCGGCCCCATCGCCCGCGACCACGGCGTCGTGCTTGTGGTCAAGCAGCACGGCGGCTCGACGGGCACCGGAGCGGCCTGCGGGGAGATCATTCATGAAGTCAACGACCCGGGCATCGTGCTCGGTTACGACGCCGGCAATGTGCTGGACTACCTGCACCTCGATCCGATCCCCGACATCCGCAAGTGCGCCGACGCGGTCCGCAGTTTCTGCATCAAGGACCACCGCAACTGGCCCAAGAGTCAGGATTGCGGGCCTGGCTTCGGCGAGATCGACCATTACAAGCTCTTGGGCACGGTGGCCTTCACGGGCCTGCGCATGCCGCTGTGCTGCGAGAACATCTCCGCGCCGCTGGTGCCTTATCCGCGGGAGCCGGAAGGTGTCGACCGCCTGGCCCGCCGCGCCCGCGAGTTCCTGGAGACGGTCATCGCGGGGTTGGAGGGCAGTCCCGGGGACATAATCAAGACCTAAACCGCCCTTTTAACGCCCGGGCCTACGAACAATAACCGCGCCGAAACCTGCGCGGGATCGATCGCCAACATCGCCGCGGCGGCACGGCGGTAGGCCGCAAGCTGCGGCCGGTATTGCTCCACGCGGGCGTCGATTGCCCGTGGGTCGTCGCCGGGCACCTCGTCAGTCTTGAAGTCGAGGATGTCGGCGGCGACGACTTGCTGGCCGTCGCGCAACACCACCAGGCGATCGAACGCGCCGCGGAGGATGCCGCCCTCGTCGCCCACGGCAAACGACCGCTCGCGGAAAAGCTCCCAAACCGGCGCTTGGATGCCGGCCGATACATGCACCCGGCAGCCTTCTTCGTCGGCGGGCTGCTGATACGTGGCCTTCCGCAGGGCCGCGACAACCGCCGGCTTTCGCAACGACGTGCGAAAGCGGACCAGTAACTCCGGCAGGTCGAGGTGCTCGAGTTTCTTCGCGCAGGCAATCTGCCGCAAGGCCGCGTCGTCCGGCTCGCCGTCTTCCAGCCAGCCGATCTGTTCGAACCAGAGGTGCAACAAGGTGCCACGATCCAGCGCCTGGCCGCGTTCCAGCCGCAACTGTGAAGCCAGATGCACCAGCCCGCCGCCTTCTAGCCGCGACGGGCTGCGGTGATCGAGCCCGCGCGTCGGCTGTTCCGGCCGCTGGGGCCAGTGCAGCGGCCCCGTCGGGGCAACCTCAGCGGCGGAAACGGCGCGGCTTTCAATCTTCGTGAACCATAGCGGATCGCCGTGCTCGTAGAGCGTCGTCTCCGCCTCGGTCGCATCGCTGCCGGCCAGGGCCGTACGCAGCACGCCCGCAAACGTGTAGGGGACGGTCTTCTCGTTAGCCTTCGACGGGGCGATGACCATGTGCAGGCTGTAGACGGCCCGGGTCAAGGCCACGTACAGCAGACACAACGATTCTTCCACTACCCGCTCCTCGTGGGCGGCGAACATCCGCTGGAATTCGGCGGGCAAGATCTCGCGCAGGTCTTTCGAGACGTAGCGGCAGACCCGCTCGATGCGGGCGGCCGGTTTCGGACAGCCCGCCACAATCTCCGGTGGCTGACCGCTCATGCCCACGTCCAACTCCGGCAACACGACGATGTCGAACTGCAGGCCCTTGCACTGGTGGACGGTCATCACGCGGACGCGGGCCGACGTGGGATCTTCCACGCGCTGCTGTTCGACCAGGTTGACGAAATCCGTCGCCCGCAGCGTGGCCCGGTCCTCGTAGCGGTAGGCCATTTCCACGAGTTGCGCGAGCCGGCTCACGTCGCGGCGGTCGCAGGCCGCGGCCAAGGTCTCGGCCCAGCCTTCCAGCACCGGCCCGTAGCCCTCGACCATCAACCGCCGGCGGACCTCTTCGGCCAAGTGCCAGGCGGCGGGCGAATCGCAATGCTCGGCAAGCCCCACGTGTTCCGCCAGCGGCGAATGGGCCACATGGAACCGCGCGGTCGTGTCGCCGGGATGATCGGCCAGGGTCAAGAGCGAAAGCAGGATCTGCACGGCGGGCGAGTCGGTCAAGGGGTTGCCGCCCTCCTCGCTGGCCTCGATCCCACGCAAGCGCAATTCGAAGATCAGCCGGGCCACGGCCACATTGCGGCGGACGAGCACGCCGATTTCGCATTGCGGCGACTGCTCGTGCAGCCGCTCGACTTCCGCGGCCGCATACCGTAGCGTGGCCGTTGCCTGGTCCTGGCCCTCCGCGGCCGCCGCCGCCGTGGCCAGGCGGCAGTAGCCGGGCAGCGTCTTGCGGGCGGTGGTGTGCTCCGTGAATCGCTCTGACCATTTGCGGGCTGCCGCTGGGCACTTGTTGAGCACGGCGTTGTTGGCAATGCCCTCGAACACGCGGTTCACGCAATCGATCACCACGGGCGACGAGCGGAAGCTCTGGTTCAGGGCCTGCGAGGGCAGCGGGCCGAACTCCTCGTCCAGGGCGTCGAAGATCTCGGCCACGCCGCCCCGCCAGCCGTAGATGGCCTGCTTGACGTCGCCCACGCAGAAGAGCGAGCGCTCGCCGCCGCCGACCACGCGCTGGGCAAACGGCCGCAACACGCGCCATTGCAAGGCCGACGTGTCCTGGAACTCGTCCAAGAGCAGGTGCGCCACCTGGCCGTCGAGGCGATAGACGACCTCCTCCAGCCGCTCGCCGATGGCCCTTTCGCCCAGCCGCCGAGTGATGTCTTCGAACCGCAGCGACCGCTCGCTGGCCTTGAGACGCTGATAGGCTTCGTCGAAGCGTTCCAGCAAGTCATAGGTGGCCTTGGTCTGATCGGCAAAGCGGGCCAGCAGCACCGCCTTGGCATGTTTGACCAGGGGGCGATAAACCTCCAGGACGTCGGGCGGAATGGGATTGCCGTAGAACGTTTCACTGCCGTCGAAGACCTTCGCTCCCAGCCCTTTGCCGAGGAAACTCTCCCAGTCGTCGTCCCGGGCGCTGGCCAGGTCCTGGGCACGGGTCTTTTCATAGCGCGCGCCCGGCAGCGGGACGTGCTCCAATGCCTCGACGGCCGCCGGCAACTCGGCCGTAGCGAGCTGTTTCGGGCGCGGCAGCGCTTGCCAGGCCTCAGCCGGGGCCTCGCAATAGATTGCGTACAGGGCCGTCACCAGCGAGGCGATCTGCTCGCTCACCGAGCGCGCGGCCTCGCCCTTGGTCAGCAGGTGCATCAGCCGCAGGACGTCCTCCGTCTTCTCGCGCTTGAGCACCGCGCGGATGGCCTCCGCACGGATCGCCGCGTCTTCGATCTCGTCGGCGATCGCCCAGCCGGGCGGGAACCCCAGTTCCAGGCCGAAACTCTGCGCGATCTGCACGAAGAAGCTGTCCAACGTGCAGACTCGCAGGCGGTGCAGGTGGCGGACCATCTCGCGCAGCAGGCCAAGGCAGCGACTGCGGTCCAACGACACTCCCGCGACGTGCCGGGCCAACTCCGTGAGTTTCTTCGGCTCCAAGGCGGCCTCGGCCAGACGCACGAGCACGCGGTCCAGGATCTCGCCCGCCGCCTTGCGCGTGAAGGTTGTCGCCAGGATGCCGTCCAGCGGCTGGCGGGCGGCCAGGCCGATAAAACGGTTGCTGAGCTGGAACGTCTTGCCCGTGCCGGCCGAGGCGCGGATCACGGTGTGGGGTGCGGCGCTGTGTGTTTCGCTCATGGTTGGCTGCCTCCTTCCGCGGACTCTTGGGCGATCGCCGCGGCGAAGCGGTTGTCCTGACAAATTGCGGCAAAGTCCTCGGAGAACGCGGGCGGCGGGTTCGCCGGCGGCCAGAACTTTTCCGCTCTCACGTTGCGGATCACGCCCGCCGCGGCCTCGTCGGCGGCCTGGAACTCGTCCGCCGTCCACTCCGCCGCCAGCCGCCCCACGGCCGTGATGTCCTTGGGAAGAACGATATAGGCCAGTTCCAGGGGGCCGCTGATCCCCAGGCCGGTCACCAGGTGCCGATAGAGCGGCAGTTGCAGGTCGATCCACTCGCCGCTCTTTTGATGGGCCTTCTTAGGCGACGTCGCCCGGTCCGACGTCTTGTAATCGAAGATCACCCGCTGGCCCGACGCGGCGTTGACATCGATGCGATCGATGCGGCCGCGCAACAGCATCCGCTGGCCGTCGACCTCCAGGAAGGCCTTGCCGCTCTCCGGACTGACCTCGGTGTATTCGATCCGCCAGCCGTGGCGCGCCCATTCCGCCTGCCAGCGGGCGAAGGCCGCCAGCCGCAGCCGCAACTGCTCGACCTGCACGCGGACGGACGGCAGGGGCGCTTTGCCGAAACTGGCCAGCACGGCCGCGTCGAGCTGATTGCCCAGGTACTTGGCGATCATCTCGGGCGGGGCGGCGGCCACGTCGGGGTCCTGGCCCAGCGAGCTGAGCACTTCGTGGGCCAGCGAGCCGAAGCCCGCCCCGTCCAGTTCCTCCGCCGAGTCGGCCAGGCTCTCCAGCTTGAGCACGTGCCGCAGATAATAGCGATACGGGCAGCCCAGGTAGTCTTTGAATTCGGTGACCCGCATGGAAGTGATCGGCGTGGCCAGGGGCAGGGGACGGGGCACTTCCAGCAGCGACCGTTCGCGCCCGGCGCACAAGCGGCCGGTTTCCAGCCGCGGGCGGGCGGGCCGCTTCTCGTCGTCGAAGAAGGTCGTCACCCGCCTGGCCATCGCCGTATCGTTGCAGGTGAACAGCAGGCGGCTAGGCAGAAGGGGATCGCCCTCGGCGCTCCGTCGGCCGGCGATCACTTGCAGCGATTCCCGCGAGGCGGCCAGCAGGGAGAGGGCGTAGGCATCGCGGGCGTAGCGGCGATCGTTGTCTTCGATCTCCAGCGCGCGGCGGAGTTGATTGGGCAGGAAGACGTCGGCATTCAGCGAGGCCGGCACGCGGCCTTCGTTGAACCCCGTGACGACCAGCGCGGGAGCATCGTCCAGCGGCAGTTCCAGCCAGCCCAGCAGTTCCATCGCCCCGCGGTCGGGCGGCGGTGGCACGCAGCCGCCGTCGATCTGCCGCAGCACCAGCCGCAGGGCCTCGATACTGGTGACTGCGGGCATCAGTTCCGCCGGGATGGTCAGTTGTTGGGCCAGGGCCTCGTGGACTTGGTCGCAGGCGTCCAGGATAGTGCGGTCGGGTTCGGCGTCGCTGCGGAGTGGTTGCCGCCCGAAGATCTCCGCCAGGAGTTCCACGATCGGCTCGGCCCACTCGGTCAAGGGCCGTGCTTTGCCCTGCAATGAGCGGCACAAACCCTGCACGGTCTTGTAGACCCGCTGGATGGTCTCGTGGGGCTGGTCGTCGCCTTGCCACTGGCCGTCCATCGCGCTGGGCATGTGCTCGCCCTGGTAGGCGTCCAGTTGACTCAGCCAATCGCCCGGGACGGACTTGGCCAGCAGCCACTGGTGGACCCAGGGATGGCGCACCAGGGCGGCCAAGGCCGAAAAGCTCGCATTCTCCAGGTAGTCGGCCATTGCGGCCAGCAGGCGGAAGGGGGCGGAGCGGGCGACTGTCGTGCCCACGCCGTGCCGGGCGGGGAGGCCGCATTGCCGCAGCCGCTGCAGCACGTGGGGCACGATCTGTTCGTCGGCCATGCCGATGGCGATCTGCTCCGTGTTGTAACGGCCGTCCAAGGCGGCAATCGCGCGGACAACCGCTTCCGCCTGGCCGGCCGCGTCGTCGGCCACTTCCATCTGCTCGTCGGACAAGGGGATCTCTTGCGCCAGCCAGGCGGCCGGACTGATGCAGCCGTGCTCGTCGAAGCGTTCAGCCAGCTTCTTGGGAGCGAAGACCAGGGCCGTCACGTGCTCCGCCACCAGGTCCAGCATTTTCCGTTGCGAGCGGTTCAGGTCAGTAGCACCGACAAGCACGATCCGCTTCTCCGTGCGGCATTCCGCTTTCTCGATCGCCACCAGCCGCGCCGTCTGCCGGTCCCAGAGGTCCAGACCGTCGAGCGTGGCCAGGTATTGTTTCTGCACCTCAGCCAGCGCCTGCCAGCGGGCCGTCTCGCGAAAGCCGTCGATCTGGGAGCCGCACTGGGCGACCTTGGAAAAGTCCAGTCCGTCGGCCGCCAGTTCGCGGTGTACGCGGCCCAGCATTTCGCCCAGCGAGAGCCATGCCAGCCGATCATCCGGGCTGGGCAGCTTGACGATCATCTCGACGTGCCGCGGATCGGTCTTGCGGAGGGCCTCGTTCCAGGCCAATTGCTGCACCAGGGTATCGGCAAAGGGCCGTTTGGCTTCATACAGCAACTCCGGCAGTTCGCCCACGGTGACGATCCGTGGCGGGCAGAGCGGCAACTGCCGCCGCTGGGCCTCGGCGACGAGGATCTCCAGCAACCGTCGGCCCGCGCGGCTACCGGGCAGGGCCAGCACGACCTGTTCGAGGTCCAGTTGTCCGGCGGTGGCAAACTGTTCGAACAGGTAGTCGACGGCGGCCGCCAGGGCCGGTCGTTTCCAATCCAAGAACACGCGTTGGATGTTCATCCGAATACTCCTCAATCCTATCATTGTAACGGAATGCTGGGTCGAGAGAAACCGGCCGGTACCTCTGCCGTGAACGAGCAAAGGAACGCCAATAATCGCTCATCAGTGGTTATCGGGGTTCCTTTCGACTGCCATTCTGCACACTGCCATTCTGCCACCTGGACAGTTACGAACCCTTTTGCTAGCATGGAACTTCTGTTGCTGTTTGGATAGGATCCAAGCGGAGTCGAAATTGGAAATGCCAGTTGAAATGAACTTCCATGGCCACGGTCTCTATTGAACTCAAACGCGAGCAGCCGATCGTCACGGTCGAGCAGCATATTCTCCAGGAACAAAAGCGATTCCCCGAGGCCTCGGGAGAGTTCTCCTGGCTGTTGTCGGGAATCACGCTGGCAACCAAGATCATCCAAGCCAAGATCAGCCGGGCTGGGCTGACGGATATCCTCGGTGCTCATGGCAACGTGAACGTGCAGGGAGAGGTGCAACAGAAGCTCGACGTCTACGCCAATGAAGCGCTGCTGGATTGCCTCAGTTATCGCGAGAGCATCGCGCTCTTGGCGTCGGAAGAGAACGAGACGCCCGTCATAACCCGGCACAACTCGCCGCACGCCAAGTATGCGGTGGTGTTCGATCCGTTGGACGGTTCTTCGAACATCGACGTAAATGTGAGCGTAGGCACGACCTTCTCGATTCTCAAGCGGCCGAGCGACGCGTCCGACGCCGATCCTACGCATTGGGTCTTGCAGCCGGGGCACCGGCAGGTGGCGGCCGGTTACGTGGTCTACGGTTCATCGACCATGCTGGTCTATAGCGTAGGCAACGGCGTACACGGTTTTACGCTGGACCCTTCCATCGGCGCTTATTTGCTCAGCCACGAGAATATGCGCATGCCGGAGCAGGGCAAGTATTACTCGGTCAACGAGGCCCTCCGAGATAGCTTTCCGCCGGGTTACGTGCGTTTCCTCGAGCGACTCCGCAGCGGGGCCTTGGGACGCCGCTACGTCTCGCGATACATCGGTTCCATGGTGTCGGACATCCACCGCACGCTCATCAAGGGAGGCGTCTTTCTCTATCCACCCACCCGCGATCACGACAGCGGCAAATTGCGCCTGCTCTACGAGGCCAATCCAATCGCCTTCCTCATCGAACAGGCGGGAGGCATGGCGCTCGACGGTCAACGACGAATCCTGGAAGTCGTGCCGAATGCCGTACATCAGCGCACGCCGCTGGTTGTCGGCAGTCGCGTGGAGATGGAGGACTTTGTCCACACCATTCAGGCACATGGATGAACGGGGCAATCTGCACATCATCGAGTTCGACCCCTTCCATGCGGAAGACCAGCTTCTTCACGGTCAGATCCGGGCGATAAGAAATCATCGTGCGCTGCCCCGCGATCTCCGCGTCCACCAGGGAACCCCCGATCTTGTCGCCGCCCTTGACAATCACGCGGACGGTAAACGGCCGATCCATGTCGATGAGGTTTTCGATGGCGTAATTGCCGACGGACGAGGGCGAGCCGCCTTCGCGCAGAGACTTCTCACGGCCCGCGAAGCTGCTTAATCCGCCCGGACCGAACTGGGCACGCAGATCATCCAAGCGAATCTGCAACTCGCAGGAGGCCTGTTCACCATGCTCGGGCAGGAACGCAATGCCGACCTTGCCTCCCTTGGCCGCTGCCGGCCGGACCTTGAAGATCAGCATGAACGATCGGCTCCCTGCCGGGAATGCCGTCGTTTCGGTAAGCTTCGCCGCGAGCGTTTTGGGCTCCCCCGTTTCGGGCGTTATTTCCTTCATCCACTTCGAGCCGATCCTGCCATTGGGGAATTGCACCAACTCGCGGATCAGCAGGTTGCCGCCCCAGCCGCGGATGGGAATCCAGGCCGCCATCAGGAACCGTCCGCCCGTAATTTCCGCGATCGAGGGCACGTTCGAGCCGTCGTAGAAGTCGAGTCCTTTGCGGACGACGTCCTCATAGGCCGAGTTCGGCCCGGCGGCGGGCTTCGACCAAAGTCCCGTGAAACCGCCGATGATGTAATCGAACTTGCCCCAGCGGAAGAAGAACGTGCAGTCGCCGCCGGGCGGGAAGCCCGGACTGATGCAGTGCCAGCCGCCGTCGACCGATTCCGATTCCCAAATGCCGTTGGAATGGAAGTTCGCCATCATTCGTAGTTTGCCGTTGGGGTCGGTGTAGACGCTGGGGTTCTCGCAGGGATGGAACATGACGTTGGACTTCTTGAAGTTCGCGACGCCATCCGCGCTGACGGCATAGGTCGCGCCGGCGGGTACGCCGGCTGTTGTGGCCCGCTGGAACGCGCCCGTGCGCCCGTTCTTGTTCAGATATTCCCACTGCGCGGGGAGTGTCGTCTTTTCCTGCGGATAGACGCGTGTGGTGTGCAGGCCGTAGCTCAGGCACAACCGGTCCTGGAAGACAAAAGGCACGCCCGTGCCGATGCATTCCCACTGTTCTTGCAGCGGCGTTGCCGCCTCGTGTTCGGTCCAGGTCAGAAAATCCTCCGTGGACATGTGTTCGAAATAGTGCGCGCCGCAGCCGAACTTGCTGTGGTGATGCCGGCGGTCAGCCAAATAGAACACGTGATAGCGCCCCCGGTAGGAGATCGTCGCCACGTCGCCGACCCAGTTGTTGTGTCCGCGGGGAATCCAGTACTGGATACCGGGCGCGGTGGCGGGCGTCTTCGCCTGTTGCTTTTCGGGCTTGAGTCCGGGCAGATAAATCGCCGCCTGCTTGAGGTACTCCGCGTCCAGCTTCCACGTGTTCTTGGTTGCCCATTGCGGATAGCCGAAGGGGAAGTCGTTATCGAGCATTGCGCCATCGACATACATCTTCCAGTCCGCGCCGGAGAAGTTGAGGACGATTTCATGTTCGCCTGCGGGCCGCTCGAGCATGGCAAGCGGAATCCCGATGGTCATATTCTGCCAGTTGGGATGCTCGACGGAATGGAGCGTGACGGTTGCCTCCAGGACAGGCACCGAGCCGTCGGGCATTTTGAAGGCCGGATAGTTCTGGCGGTTTCGGTCGCGCGGATCGTGCTGACGGAGCCGGACGCCGAGCACGTGCGGTATTTCAAGAATGTTCTTCTCGCCGGCGAACGACTTGAGGTCCAGCGTGAATTTGACGGTGAAGCTGCTTGCTGGATTCGCGGGCGCGGCGAACTCCGCCTGTGGAGTCTGCGTGGTGAGCGTACTCTGTGCCGGCTGCGAGGCGTTGAAAAGCCATAACAACGTTAACAATTTCACCATGGGTCTTTTGTCCTTTTATTGAGACTGTAAAAGGCAATGTGTCGCCGCTAACGCGGCTGAGATCGTATCGTCGTATCATAACCGGGGGTTGCGCTGCGCTCCACCCCCGGCTATTCACGTGTTGCCGCTCCGCGGCACGTATAGCGCCGGCGCGCGTGCCATGAAAAAGCACAATACGCCGTTCTGTATCGCGTAGTCCTTCGACCGCGTAGCGGTCACCTTCGAATAACCGCGATCGGGCAAGGTTCTGTATCGCGTAGTCCTTCGACCGCGTAGCGGTCACCTTTGAATAGCCGCGGGTGGAGCGCAGCGCAACCCGCGGACTCGGATTCATTTACGTTGCGTGTGCCACGTAGTGGCACGACAGATTTCACGCCAGGTATCGTTCGTCGTACGCAACGCCGTTTTCGCGGAGCAATCGCCGATATTCATCGAGCAGCGATTCCGTGCGGTGATGTTCGGCCTGTCCTTTAATATATTCGATGAGCGAGTCCTTTTCGGGATACGATACCGTGAACGCGCCGTACCCGTCCTGCCAATCTTCAAACCGGCGGAATTCCGGCTGCTCCTTGAGCCAGCGGCTACTGCCGGTTTTCACCTCCTTCACATAATCGGCCAACGACAAGGTCGTCGGAATCCCGGTCAAAATATGAACGTGATCGTCGATGCCTCCGATGCGATACAGGTGGCAATTGAGACTCTTGTGGATCCCCCAGATATAGCGATAAACAAGCTCTCGATGGTCGTCAGGCAACGTGCGCTGACGATTCTTCGTAGAGAAAACGACGTGCAACAACAATTGGGTGTAGGTATTTGGCATGGCGAACCTCGAAACACGGTGTCGCCGCTAACGCGGCTGCGATCGTATCGTCGTATCATAACCGGGGGTTGCGCTGCGCTCCACCCCCGGCTATTCACGTTTTGCCGCTCCGCGGCACGTATAGCGCCGGCGCGCATGTCATGAGGAAGCGCAACAGACCTCCCCGTATTGCATGGTTCTTCGACCGCGTAGCGGTCACCTTCGAATAGCCGCGGGTGGAGCGCAGCGCAACCCGCGGACTTGCACAATTCGCTTGGCAGAGGTATCATGCGGAGAATTGTTCCCGTCGTAGGTCGTCACTTCAGGAGGGAATGCCATGCTCACGATTAGCGGAAAATCTATTGGCCGGCGAAAGCCGTTATTCGCCGATTTCTCGGTCGCTCCCCCGCCGGATCTGAGAGGGGATGGCGGCGTTACGCTGCGGCAGTTGGTCGAACACGTGGTGCGCGAAGAAGTGGCCGCCTTCAGACAACGACAACAAGATCGCGTCGTGTTTCGCGCGTTGACCGCCCGGCAAATCGAGGAAGCGGCCCAGCGCGGCAAGATCGCGTCCGGCGGAAGCGAGGTTCCCCCCCAGGAGGTCGATACGGACGCCGCAGTCGGCGCGGCACTGACGGCCTTCGAAGACGGCCTGTACTTCGTCGTTATCGACGATCAGCAGGCCAAGCAGCTTGACCAGCAGCTCTTCCTGCACCCCGATAGCCGCATTACCTTTATCCGTCTCACCCTGCTTGCCGGAGGTTGACCGCATGCTTACTCCCGAAATGGCGAAGAAACAACTGGACGCCTGGCGCGTGGAATCCGAGGACCGCTTGTTGCCCGCGGCAAAAGAACTGCCCGAGAAGCTGCGGAGCATCGCTTACGTCGTCTTGGGCCGCGACGTCAAGGGCGAGTGTTTGGACTTTCAGGACGCGGAGATCAAGCAGCGGCAGGCCAGCGCATGCGAAGAACAGCTCGCAAGGCTCGATCGTCTTTTGCCCAAGGAGCGGCTGCGGCTCTTTACGGCACTGCTGGGCGACCTGGCCCCGACGGTCGAGGCCGCGTGGCAATCGCTGAAGAAGTCCACGTACCAAACGGGCTACGCGCGGAAGTCGTTCCGCGCACCCGATGATCCCCATGCAACGCTCGATCTTCGCACGCACTGGCTGAAGGCCCTTCTTGCCATCGTCCAGCAGTTCCAGCCGGGTGTGGTCACCTTGCCCTGGCTGGCGGCCTGGACGCCACACCTGGGCTATCGCGTTGATCAGAACGAGGTGGGCCGCTTGCTGGCTGCGGCGATCGACGCCGGCGGGCCGCAGGGCGACGAGGTGTTCGACATCCTCTGTCGCTCCGTGACCAACGAACACGAGATCGGCGTTATGGGGCGGCACGTGTCACGGGCCTTGCTGACAGCCGCGCGGTCCGCGGGCTGGGAACTGATGGAGAAGACGCTTCTGGCCGCCCAGCGGCAAGAGGGCCTGCGGCAAGTTATCCTGGAAACGGTCGACGAGGCCCACCCCGAGGCCTATCGCCGCATGCTGCGGCTGATTCGCGACCATGACCTGGCACCCTTGTGGCCGTGCCTGCGCAGCACCGCGGCCGCCTATTCCTGCCTTTTGCCGACGACGATCCGCGCACGGCGGAGGTTATTTCAAAAACCATCCTTCTGGCCCGTGACGCAGAGATCCAGGATCCCACGATTTTGGAGCAACTGCGGGCGTAGGACCGCGTAGCGGTCACCTTTGAATAGCCTTTTATTGAAACGTACACAACAATATTGGGTTTTCTCGTGATCGGGCAAGGTTTTGTATTGCATAGTTCTTCGACCGCGTAGCGGTCACCTTTGAATAGCCTTTTATTGAAACGTACGCAACAATATTGGGTTTTCTCGTGATCGGGCAAGGTTTTGATTTGCATAGTTCTTCGACCGCGTAGCGGTCACCTTTGAATAGCAGGCAAGGTTTTGTATTGCATAGTTCTTCGACCGCGTAGCGGTCACCTTTGAATAGCCGCGGGTGGAGCGCAGCGCAACCCGCGGACTCGATGAATTACGTTGTGTGTGCCACGTAGTGGCACGACAGATTTCACGCCAGGTACCATCGGCGACCGTCAGCGGCACGTGCATCGTTGATGCCAACCATGAGAAAGGTAAACGACCCATGAGAACAGGTACGAAAGCAGTCTGCCACGCGGTCTTTCTGGTCGCAGTATCATGGAACATTCCCTTGGCGGCCCAGCCCTTGGATCTGGGCCGGTCATCGGTCGCTCAGGCCGAGGAGCCGGCGCTCCATACCCCCGACTCCCACGGTCGGGATCCACTTGTCGCCAACAGCGCCTGGTTTCGGGAATTCAAGCGGGATGTCAGCAGCGAACCCGCCGATCCCCATTCCGACCAGATGCTTGCCCGGCTTCGAAAAGCCAAGGGGACCATCGATGCGCAGTGGAGCGGCTCCTGGACTCCGTCCGATTGGAACTGGTACACTTGGCCCTTCCAGGTGGTGCGCGGTGACGTCGCTCCACTGACCATACCCGGCACTTGGGCGTACAATCCGGCCTCCAAGGGCCCCTATATCCTGCCGCCGGAACCGGTCGTCTACGAGAACAGGCGCGAGACCACTTACGCCACCGCGAAGTGGACCGACGGCGCCGACCACCATCTCTGCATTTACGTCCGCGACGAAGCAAGCGGCGGCTATAAAGAGCTTTGGGAATACTATCAACCGTGGGTCACGCGCAGTGGCAAGCAGGTCACTGCCGTGGCGGGGGCCAGTTGGCGGAAGTTCGATCTTCTCCACGGAGAGGTTCCCGCGGCCGGCGTGCCGGCCACGGACGCCGCCGGGCTGATAATCATGCCCTTGGTGGTGCGTTACGATGAAGTGGCTAGGGGCTCGATCAATCATGCCTTGCGGTTCTGTGTCAACAACTCCGATATCTCGCCCACTTTCAAATGGCCCGCCAGGACGGCCGCGGGCGCGTGGAACCCCGCAACGGGAATGCCTTATGGCACGCGACTCCGCATCAAAGCATCCTGGTGGAAGGCCAGCGCCGATGCCGTCCTTGGCGCCAACACCCAAGCCCGGATCATTGGCGAGGCGATTCGCCGCTACGGTCTCGTCTTGGCGGATGGCTCCGGCGGTTCTACGATCCAGCTTCAAGGGGTGGCCGACATGCGCTGGGAAAAGACGCTTGTCAGCCGGCTGAATGCCATACCGGTAACGGCGTTGGAAGTTGTCTTGACGCCGCCCCTGCTTCAGATTGCCGGCCCGACCAATCTTCAGGTCGGTCAAGTAGGGACCTGGACCATGACCTTCTTGCCCAAGGAGTCTCCGGTCGGCGAGGGGAGCACCATCAACATCTGGGATCAGAACAACAAGCAGATCCAATATCGCTGGGCAATCATCGATGAAGCCCATCGTACCGTTAGCGCCCAACGCAGCTTCAGTCAGCCGGGCGTCTATTCCATCCGCCCCTATGCAGAATGGAACTTGGGGTTTGGACCTTATCGCGTAACGGTGGGTCCTGTTCCAATGCAAACGAAGCCATCGACATCTCCGCCGCAACGTCAGTGATCTGTCGGGAAGAAAAGAAGATGGGAGAAACGAATATAGAAGACGGCAGGAAGGCCGTCGTAGGCCGTGCGGAGCCTGGAGCTGACTCCGTGCTCCAAGGGCACGCCTGTTCACTCTTCTTTTCCCCCATCTTCTTTTCCTTCCAATTCATTCGTGTGATTCGTGCGATTCGTGGTTTCTCCCCGTTGCGGCTCACTCGCATTCGAGGTCCGCGAGCAATTTCGGGACCGTGGGCCTCTTCTCCGGGCTGTTGTCGATACACGGGGCAAGGATCTCGCGCCAGGGCTGTTCGACCGCCAGGGTCTTTTCCCTGTCGGTCCGGCCGGTAAGCATGAAGCCCACGACCCTGGCCCAGGCGTAGACATCGGCCCTTACCCGCCCCCGCCAATATCGGGCGGATGCTCTCCCATGATACACCACATGCGACGAATGCGGACTAACTGCCGTCGATTTATGTGCAGGGTGGCGACAGTGGCTCGGCCAATTGCGGTTAGGCCAGCAATTTCCGTCGCCCCTTCAGCCCAAGCAAAGTGCTCTGTCCAAACGTCACGCTGTGGGTGGAAAAGAGGAACGTTTCGCCCGGAGGCTGGATCGGGGACCAAAGTACGGTCAGCTTTGAATCGGTTGCATGTGGGAAAGGCAAGGCAGAGGTTCTCTAAAACCGTCTCGCCACCTGAAGATCGCGGTGCGATATGTTCGAACTCGAAGGTGACGACCGTCAACTCCTCCGCGGTGCGGCAATACGCGCAGCAGTTCGCAAACTGCGCGCGGATCTCTCGCTGCAGATCGACGGGAACGTATACGCTCACGTGCCTGTCACCTCGGCCCGCTGATGCCACAAGGTATACCGGGCGCGGGTCCTCACGAGGGTAAGTTGATCGGTCCGCGTCAAGAGTCGATCGAGTTCGGCCGCCTCATCGGACGAAAGTCGCCCTTCCCGGTTGCGCGCGATAAGTTCATCCAGCCGGGCCTGGATCGAAGGGGCCAAGATGCCCTCCGCCAATGCCTCCAGTTCACCGTTGCTCAGACCGAGCAGGACTTCCGGATCGTTGCTCATGATATCGGCCTTCCGTCGTGAAATGGGAAGTAGAATCCAGAAACCGGCGTTTGAAAACCGCCGCGTCGACTCATTTGAATTGTACCACGCTGATGCGACGCATGCGAGGGCGCGTCAGTCGGAAAGGAGAAAACGGGGCCTTCTCGCCCGTTTTCGTAGCTCAGCAGGAGTTTTTGGGCTAGGCCTTCGTTCGTGACCGCCCATGACGTCCCAATCGCTAGTCCGCATCAGCGTTCCTTTCAACTTCCCTTCTGTCGGCCGGCGTTTTCGGCGCTCGCGGCCCGCCCCAATTCATTCGTGTCATTCGTGCGATTCGTGGTTTCTCCCCGTTGCGGCTCAGACGCGTCCCAGATCTGCGAGCAATTTCGCAACCGTCGGCCTCTTCTCCGGCTGAAAACCGACGCACGGCGAAAGAATGGTCCGCCAAGGCTGTTCCACCGTCAGGGTCTTTTCCGTCTCGGTTCTACCCGTCAGCATGAAGCCCACGACCCTGGCCCAGGCGTAGACATCGGCGGACGGGTGGGCTGGCGCTCCCGTGATTTGCTCCGGCGGTGCCCAGGGCGCGGTGAACGCACCTTGAAACGTGTAGCCGGTAACGGGATTGTTCAAGAGCTTGCTGATGCCGAAGTCGGCAATCTTCCACACGTCGTCGCAGCGGAGAATATTCTGCGGTTTGATGTCGCGATGCACGATGTCGTGGGCGTGCAGGGCCGCCAGGCCGCTGAGGATGGCGACGGCCACCGCTTTGGCCGTCTCGGCGTCCAACGGCTTTCTCGTCTCCTCCTTCACTTCGTCGCCGCCGAGCAGGTCCCACAGGCTGCCGCCGTCGGCATATTCGGTGACCAACGCGTACTCGCTTGCCTGGCGCAAAATGTCCCGCACGACGAGAATGTGGGGGTCGGCGATCTGCCGCAGCCGGGCATAGATGTCCATCTCGCGGCGGATGGCCGCTTCATCCAAGGACTCCCCTCTCCCGCCTGCTGTACCCAGCAGGATGGGAGAGGGGCCGGGGGTGAGGGCTTGTTCCGTACGGACCTTCTTCACCGCCACGATGGTTCCCATTTCGGTGTCCAGAGCCCGATACACGCAGGCCATGCCACCCTTGCCGATTTCCTCCAGAAGATCGTACTTGCCGATCTTCCCCAGCCCCGGCGCTGCCGGCGCGACCGTGCCGAATCGTCTAATCTGCAATTCTGGGGCATATCCCTGCGCGTCGAGCGCATGGAGTTGAGTTCGCACTAGGCGCCGAAGTTCTTCCGCCGGCCAAATCACGAGTTCTTCAAAACGCGGGCTCTCCGGACTGATCAGCAACAGTTTCGCCAGTCCGCAGGCCATCCGCTCCACGGCGGTGCAATCGCGTTTGCCACCCGACAAGCCGAGTTTGGAGCGTACGCCTTGGGAAAGCGCGGACGCCGACCGCAGGGCATGGCAGACCTCGGCGAAATAGTCGGCTTTCAACCCTAGGCCGACGGCTTGCTGCTCCGTCTCGAAAGGCGGAATCTCCCAGCCGGGGATGATGCCGTGGAAACGATCGACCAAGGGCGATTCCAGGAAGGTCTCCGGCAGCCTGCGGATGAAGTCGGGACGCGCCGGCGCGAACATGGGCTGGCCGTTGTGATAGCGCCGGTTCGCTTGCTGCTACAGATCGATGTTCGCCAGCAGCATCAGCCCGCATTCGGCGGTAGCGCAGCAATCGCCCCGCGCGTAGACGCCTTGCTCGAGGTAGCCTTTCAACTGGGCCTGGATTTCGTCGGTCTTCGAGAAGCGGATGGACTGCGCTTCGTCGAGCACGAGCAGGTCGTACCGCGTGAGCAATCCAGGCGTCCTGCTTTGGCGGTTGTAGAACAGGACCGCCGGGCTTATCTCGCCGGCCGTGAGCCAAACGTGCCGGCTGACGTTGTTGTACACGTAGGATTTTCCAGACCCCGGCGGCGCCAACTCCATCATGTTGATGCGGTTGTGGGCGATCGGGATCAGCCGGCACAGCAACCACATCTTCTCGTCTTCACCGTAGCGGGTGGGTTCATAGCCGAGGGTGCGGATGATCAAGTTCATCCATTCGTCGTCGGTGAACGCCTTGCGCGCATTGCAGAACGTTTCCAACGATACTCGGCCCGCTTGCATGGGCTTGAAGTCGATGATCCTGACGCCGCCGCCGTCCTCGGACGTGTCGTGACAGATCTTGGCCGCGCCCCAGGTACTGCCTTGCAGAAGTCCCTCGTTCTGAACGATCAAAGACTGGTCGATCGTCGCCTTTTTCTCATCGAGACAGGGGATCGCGGCGAGGTAACGGGCCTCGCGGCCAAGCTTGACGGTCACGGAAATGGCGTCCAGGATTGTCAAGACCTCGCCTTGGGCCAGCTTGAAGAGGATGCGTTCCTTCTCGCCCTTGGCGGGCAGGTGTTTGGCAATGAACTCTTGCACCGCCCTTTCCAGGCTGGACGTCGTTTTCTGGGTCTTGGCGGTGTAGGTGACGATCCAGTCCATCACGTAGGACGGCACGTGCCGGTCGTCGCCGGAGACGCCCATCCGTCGGATAAGCCCCTTGTCTACCGCGAATTCGCCGAAGACCGAACGAATTTTGTCGTCCAACGTTTTGGATGTCATTGTAGCACGCGCTCCTTCAAAACATGTTTTCAAAATCGGCCTGTTCGACCGTCCGTTCCATCAGTCGTTTCGACCTCTGGACACGGAGCAATTCAACTCGCTGGGCTTCTGTGTCGGCGCGGGGCGAACGCTGTCGAACGGTCACCTCGACCGGCAAGGACGCCCCCTCCGGGATGTTTTCGCCGCGCAGACTTATCTCGACCGAGGCATGTTGCCCAGGTTCGATCCGCGCGAACAGGCTTGTCGATACGGCGGGGCTGCCGGCGATCGCCGCTTGCACGGCGCCGTTGTAGATGGGCAGGACTTGCGCGTTCTGCAGACGGACGGTCAATCGCCAGAATCCGCCGTCAAACAAGGCCCCATCGGGAACCGTCAGGACGGGCCATGCCATGGCGGCCCGATCGCCGAACCACTCAACCGCGGGAATAATGACCTCTTCAGGCAGCAGCCCGCCGTGCGACATGCACCAGCCCGAAACCGTATCGCGACCAAAACGGCGGCCTACCGCGGCCAAATAGCTCTTGGGCAGCGAGAGCCTTGCGCAGTCGAGGTACGCAATCGATTCGTCCGCCAGATCTTGGGCGGCCGGCCTGCCCGCCACTTCCACGCACCGGTGACGGCCGTCGAGGCGTTGCCGGCCATGAGTTTCAGAACCCAGTGCCGGCCCGTACGTGAATCCATGATCGGCCGTCAGCAACACCACAGGCGGAGACTGATTCAAGCAAGTCAAGTCGCCGACCCAACGCGCCACTAACTCGGCAAGACGTCGAAAGATAACGGCAGATTCGTCGAATAGGACATGATACGGAATTGAACCCGGCTTAGGACCGGATGATAAATAACTTCCGTGTTTCTGCGAGGGTGGCATGCCTTAAGTCTTCTAGGCTAGGCATGGCGGCGGCAAACATGCCTAGCTTAGAAGGTTTAGGCCATGCCACCCAAATCCGGAAGTTATTCGTCGGTCGCCGCTTAATTCATACTGTATACTGAATCAATGAGCACAGCCAATGGAATCAACGGAGGCTTAGTAATGCCGACTTGTCCTGAATGCGAAGTTGAAGGGGTCGTTTGCGAGCTTCAAAAGGAGGGAGCGTGGAACACAGACTGGTACGGTCGGCTCACGTGGTATAGATGCACTACGTGTGGAGAGTACTTTGTCCAGCGAAACGACGACGAGGTCGAGATCTCAGCCGAGTAACGACACCGCGCGTCGCCATGACTCACTTATATCGTCCTTTGCCCGGGATCACGTTGCGGACACCGCCCGTTGGATCGTCAACATCGCCCGAGTATCGCGGGATGAGGTGGATATGTGCGTGCATCACGGTCTGTCCGGCCGTCGGCCCGACATTTACGCCGATATTGTAGCCCGCCGGTGCTCTGGTTCGGTCCAGCCGGTCTCGTACGATGCAAAGCAGACGGCAGATCGAGCGGGTTTCCCGAACGGTCAGCTCGAAAATGTCCGAGATGTGTCGGCGTGGAACGATCAGCGTGTGCCCGACGGTCACCGGATACGCATCGGCGATCACCAGCGCGAATCGATCGGATTCCAAAATCCTGTCCGCCGAGACATTGCAGAACGGGCAGGGCTCGTCAGAATAATCGCTCATAGTACGACTCGATGGACCGCTGGCAAGTGTCGCGCAACGACTGAATGTCATCGGCGTCGAGTTGCCGCCACAAGGCGGCGTCGAATCGCACGAAGGCCAGATCGCGGTCATAACGCAGGTAGCGCCGCCGTTCAAACTTCTCGAACGGCATGTCCAGAATAACCCTTTGCACTTCGCTGTCGGAAAGATCGGCGACGCGCGACATGCGGGCCGAGCCGCACTCGACCACGACCCCGCGTGTATTGCGATCCTCATAGAACGCGCGGAATCGCCCGACGAAATCCGTCAACCTCGCACGCCCACGCTCATCGACCGAGTCGAGCAACGCCAAGAGCATGACTGGCTTATAGGATGCCGACATATCCATTTCTTCCACGAAGGCCAGGAATAGCTCCTTGACGTTTTCGTCGCCGACTTTCGGGATGCCCAGTCTTTCACGTATGCTGTCGATGTTGTCGCGGCGGAAGTAGTGATAAACCCTTTCGCCCAGGGTCAACGTGTGGTTGGGGCAAATTTCGCCGCGGTCAACGGCACGACGCACAGTTCCTTCGGCGGCCGCCAATTCTACTTCCAACTCCGCAAGCGGAATCATGTCGGCCATTGCCTCTTGCCAGTTGAACAAGTCCACTTGCTGAAATTCCCTCGCCCAAAGACCGATGTCGATGACGGCGGTCGGACGGTCACCGCGGCCGATTGCTTCCTCTTCGGCGCGGCGAAGATCCTCCGGCGACAAGACGAGACCGCCGGGCCGATAGTTCGCCTGGCCGGCGACCCGGTGGAGACTCAAGGCAACGTTGTAGCGAGTCGCGTTGTCCACGAAGTCGAACACTACGAGAAATTCTTTTCCAGGCGCCTTGCGCGTGCCGCGCCCGAGTTGCTGCAGGTAGACAATTTTGGAAAGGGTTGGCCGCGCCATGAGAAGGACTTCCACGTCGGGGCAGTCCCACCCTTCATTGAGAATGTCACACGCACACAGAACGCGGACCTCGCCGTCGTGGAAGGCCCGAAGGGTCCCATCTCGCTCCTTCTGCGACATTCGGCCGGAAACGGAACGCGCGGGTATTCCGGAGACGCGGAAAAGTTCAGCCAGCGCCTCTCCGTGGCGGACGTTGACGCAGAAGAGAACCGCTTTGCGTCCCGGCACATGCTGCAAGTAGGTGTCGACGATCAGGCGGTCGCGCGACGGAATCAACACGGTCTCTTCGATATCGCGACGATTGTATTGCACCTGGTTGAACCGGACCGTCGTCAGGTCCACGTTTGTCACCACGCGTACACAGCGGATCGGAACCAATTCGCCCCGCTCGACGGCTTCTTTCAACGTAAGCCGGTGCGCGCAGTCCTGGAACAACTCCAGGATCGACTGGCCGTCGGCACGGTCGGGAGTCGCCGTCAGACCGAGGACGAACCGTGGCTGAAAATAGCCAAGAACCTGCCGGTAGGTAGACGCGGCAGCGTGATGGGCTTCGTCAATGACGAGATAATCGAAGGCAGTACTAGGAAAATCGCGCAGGTGTTCGAATACGCTCTGAATCGAACCGGCCAAATTGTGGGTGTCGGTGTCCCGCACGTCGCCCAGGTAGAGCCCCGTGGAGACCTCGGGCCATAGCTCCTTAAGCTTCTCATACGCCTGGAGAACCAACTCGCGCCGGTGGGCCAGCACCAGCGTTTTTCCGCCGAACCGTTTCGCATCGCTTATGGCCACGATGGTCTTGCCCGCGCCCTGGGCATGCGTCAGCAACGCGATAGTCTTGCCCTCCGCGCGCATGGCGGCGAGCGCGGCCATGGCTTCCTCCTGGTGAGGCCGGAGCTCGAACGCCTCGCCGTGCTGCTTCGGCAAGAACTGGTCGAAAGACAAGAGGCCGGGAATCGATTCGAGGAAGAGGGCTAACTGCTCCTTGACGCGCTCCGGCTCAGAGGCGAGTTCGCGGTCCGTCCAACGGAAAACACGCCAGTTCTGGTGTACGAGGCTGTTCTGCCGCAACAGGTCGTCTTCGTACTTTTCCACGGAAATGGCCCCCGGCACGTGCCAAGTCAGCCCGTCGATCTCGAATGCGATACTCTGATCCGCCGTCCGGATCGCGTAATCGATGAAACGGCTACTTCCGTAAATATCTTCGACCGGATAGTCGTGTGCGAGCATCTGGACCTTCTCGACACCGAACACTTGGGCGAAGAGTTCGACGAAGACATCCTCTGGCGTACTGCTCCGTCCCTCTCGATCTCTGAATGTTAGATTCATAACGGCTTGGCGTGAACGCCAAAACAAAAAATGGTCAACTTGCCAACCGCTTGCCACAATCGAGCCCAGTTGGCATATTTGGCCGACCTATTTGAGTTCGATCCGGATACCGGCTCCATCCGTCTCGTCGTGGAACCACATATCGGGGCACTTCTCCCACATGTGGCGTGCATAGGTGAGCGTCACATCCTGGAGCTTCCGGATCGCCGGACGCCTGATTGGGTCGTCTTCGTCTTCGTCGCATTCCGCGTGCAATAGCCAAAAGCACTCATCGCTGGGCGTAATCGCCAAGATCTCGCAATAGAATCGATAACCACCCGCCGGGTCAGCACACGGCCGCACTGCAAATTTGATTCCAGGGTTCGATGCGGTCTTTGCCATGTTCGTTTCCCTCATAAGACAGTTGGGTTGTACGGTCCGTTCTTTCGGTTTAAGCCGTTCGTTGCACCGCCTCAAGCAGAATTTCGCCATAGTAGCGCGGCGACTGCCTCGGATATCGGCTGCTGGTTAATCGAACCGCCTATTCCGCAGTCCCAAGATACACATTATTCCGATGCCAATCCAGAAATCGCTTCGCGATTGCCTTTCGAGGTTGAACGGCAAGGCTCTGGTTCACCAGCGACTCAAGCGGCAGGCCGCCGCTCTGTTGCGCCACGAACGCGTCGGCGATACAAATGCGGGCTTCGTCGTCGATCCCGAGAATTCCCTTGTCGAACGCCCAATGATGCAATTTGCAGAGTGCGATGCCGTTTTCTACGTCATCGGGGCCGTGCAGCGAATGCCAATGGACGTGCGCGGCGTCGATCCCCGTCGCCACGCCGTTCAGCACCGCGTGGAATCCGCAGAACGCGCAACTATAGCGGAAATTCTCCAATACGTCGATCATGAATTGCCGGTCGCGCTGCGGCCGTCGCCGACTGTCCAACCGATCAAGCCCCAGGTCCTCGCGAATATCGCCGTGTAGTGTTTCGGGCCACCATTCGTTCAGAATCGAATCAACGACGCGTGCCCTGGCTTCGCTGGAACTCCTCAGCAGGCGAAAAACTCTCGGTTGGAAAGCGCCGTAGGACTCGGGGCGGCGCAGGTCGGAAATCAGTGCCGTTTTGCCCGATCCGTATTCCCGCTGGGTCTTCAGAACCCAGAACGGCGAGGTCCGCAAATGGCTGAACGGCTGCTCCGGTTTCGACCCGCTGTCCGTCGGCCGCCCGCCATGCTCGCGAATCAACATGTCCAGTTTCTTTTCGATGTCGTCGAAATGAAACCGATTTTCCTCGGCACGGTCGTTCTCGATCCGCGAAACCAAGAGCAGTAAAAGAAGCGGCTTTTTCAGTGCAGCACGAAGGTGACCCGGCGCATGCACTTTCATGGACCGGATTTGCTCCAGCAGTTCATTCAACGCTTGAAGGTCGTCGAGGTTCATTACGCCAGGATAGCGAATCCAGGCCCCCCTAACAAGTACCGGGGTCAAGAAAAGTGATGGACCGTTAACGGGTACGTTGCATGTGCATGGCCATTCATGGCCATTTGCCGGCGCAGCCGGTTCAGGCCCGTGCTTCAGCACGGGTCGGGCAGCAGGAGAAATGTAAAGGCTGTCTATGGCATCCCTACGTAAAAGGGAATGCATTCCGTTTCCCTGAAATACGCAAGGCAACGGAATAAATTCCGTTCTACGTAGGACTTTGCAGTTCTCCTGGATCGGGCAGGCTGCCACGCCCCTCCCTCGATTCCGCCGGCCGGCGGAATCGGGGAATAGTCGCTTCTCAGGCTTCGCTACCCGTGCTGAAGCACGGGCCTAATATTACCCCGGCATGAAAGATCCTCACACCAACCCGAAGCGCAAGCGAGGGACCCTCGCTTGCGCTTCGGGTTGGTATTGATCAACTTGGTTGCCGGCGTAATACCCGCTGCGCCGGGCAATGGGCGTAAACGCCCATGCGACCAGCCGCTGCGCAAAAGCAGCAGCCATGAAAAGGCAGGAATCCGTTTCAGACTGTGGAAGGTCAGCCACGCACGGGCCGGCTCGCGACCGGGAAGACCGGCCGCGGCCAGATGCTCCCTACAGGTCTTGCCCTTGCAGCCTTGGAATTGAACCATGCCGAAGTCCGTCAGCGTCGTTCCGTGCGCCCGCGGACACAGGGACGGCGGTCGCCTGACGGCGACGAGGTTCGATACGGTTGGAAACATGCGAGTCCTGACGCGGGGCCGAGGGCAGGTTCGAGAACAGGCCGATCAAACCTTCGGCCGCGGTGGGATGCGTGAAGATCGCGTCGCGCAGCGCCGTGTAGGGCAGGCCGCCGAGCATCGCCGTCTGCACGACAGCCATCATCTCGCTCGCCTCGGCCCCAAGGCGGTAAAGCCCAAAATACGATCGTCGGCCCCGATCAGGGCCTTGGCAAACCCCCGTGTCTGCGAGAGCGTGCGCGTGCGCAACACGGCCGACATCGGCTGCTTCACCAACCGGTACGGTACGCCCTTCGCCCTGGCCTCCGTCTCCGTCAGCCCCACGTGGGCCAACTCCGGGTCCAGGAAGAGGCAATAGGGAATCACGCGGTCGCGGGTCGTGCGATTGCCGCCGTCGAGGTTGCTGAGCACCACGCGGGCGTCGTCCTCTCCCACGTGCGTGAATTGCGGGCTGCCGGCACAATCGCCCATGGCCCAAACGTCGGCGGCCGTAGTCTGCAGCCGTTCGTCCACACGGATGTAGCCCCGCTCGTCCAGTTCGACACGCGCCGAGGCCAGGTCGATCCGGTCCGTATTCGGCGTTCGGCCGGCCGCCACCAAAATGTCGGAAGCCGCCAGAGTCCTTTCCCCACCGCCGCCGCATCCCACGCCCGCTGCGCCTCATCGAAGACGATTGCATTTCATAGGGCACTTCGTCGGTGTTCTTGATACCGTATTTGGTCAGGAATCCTCCGTCCAACCATTTATGGAACGCTCTGGTGTCCAGGCTCCGCGTGGGTAGGTCATGGGGGCCAAGTGGCCCTCGGCGGTTACCAGTTTCGCAACGAAACTGGTATCGTGTCCTCAGAATTACCCAGATATACCGGATTTCCCGGACGGCGATCAAAGCGAGTCGCCGATTTCCCGCAGAAATGCAAGCGGGTCGAGAATTCGAAGCAGCGGGAAGCGATCTTGAAAGTCTGCCGCTTGCGGTTTCGTCGAGTCCATCAAGTCAAGCAGGTCCTTGTCGCGGGATACGATTAGTTTCGCGTTGGCTGCCACCGCCAGATTCACGTAATGTGCATCGTCCGGGTCCCGTTGGTAGACGAACGGTTCCGGAAAGCCCACGAGGACGGTGGCCGCGACCTCGATGACCTCAATGAACTCCTGCGTCCGATCGGGGCTGAAGTGGAGTTGGGCGATAACCTTCGGGCGGCTCGCTACGTCATGAAGTTCTTCGACTACTGTCGGCGACAGAAAAAGCTCGACTTTCCCATCGATCGCGAGTTGGACACATCGGCCAGCCGGCCCGTTCGGAGAGGCCAGCGCCTGGAGGAAGGTGTTGCAGTCGAAGACGACTCGCGTCGACGTGGTCATTCCCCCGCCTTCTCTCGGCGTTCGGCCCGCATCGCATGTTTTTCCGCTTCAAGGAAATCAGAAAGCTCATCCTCGCTCATACCGCTTTGGACGAACGCTTGGCCGATCGGGCCGCTGATTTCTCGCAACGATCTTGGCGGCCCCACCAAGAGCTCAAGTTGTCGGGCGGCGTAGGTCGCCACGTCAACGCCTGCAGCGGCGGCCTTCGCCTTCAGCTTAACCTCGGCTTCCGCGGAAATAGATACACTTAGAACCATACAACCTATTCTATCATGTCTGGGGCCGCGGGAATAGGCTAAACTCGCTCTCTGGATGCGGCACTAGCGCTGGCAGGGCTGCGACTGGAGGTCGAAGACCCAGCGGACGCAGGCGTCGCGCCGACGTTCGAGCCGGAATCGACGGTCGAAAACCGCCGAAAGCTGGAAACCCGCGTGCGATGGGTGACTATCATTCCGGCCATCTCATGGCGAATTCGAAGTGTCGCCTAACTGCCGCAGGCGACCGGAGTTGCAGTTAAATTCCCGCCACCGCACAAATAACCCGGAGACAGCAGGCGTATTGTTTTCATGAATATACGGCGCACTACGCGCAGAGAGCAGGGAGCAGAAAGGAGGAAGACGGAATCATGTGATGAAGCAAATCTCGTAGGTGTGCTGATCTTTGACAATTTAACCGCCTGCGGCGTAGCGAGCCGGGGGCCATTGGCGACGCATGGTCGGTAGGTCCATCTTGCCGAGATGGACTATTGCGCGGCGCATCGTCGTGAAGCCCCGGAGCCATAGACGACGCGAAAGTTCAATAGCCACTCCCGGCAGGAGTGGCCTACAAGGAAAGCCGCTGCGCGGCGAAAAAAGAAAACGGAACTAAAACTTGACTCTGACATAAAATTGCTTCACGAATTGGCTTCCACGATACTCGGGCGAGGTGTATGAATGGTTCATAATGGCACAAAATGGCACAAAATGGTCACATTGGCCAAAAAAATGGCACAAAATGGCACAAAGTGGCCAGGAAATGGCAACGTCTTTGAGGGAACAAGAAGTTCACAAGAAGAGTGTCAACACCTCGTTTCTCCGCGGTTTCCTTCAACCGGACCAACACCTGTGGGTGCAGAGGCACTCGCCCGTGGTGGTGCAAAACTGCGGCAAAAGCGCCAAGAGGCCGCTTTTTGTGACCAAATTGGAGGCGTGAATAACTCGCTAGACGGTGCGTCAGACGTCCAGGTTCCGCGCTTCCAAGGCGTGCTTCTCGATGAACTCGCGGCGGGGCTCGACCTTGTCGCCCATGAGGATGCGGAAGAGGTCGTCGGCGGCGCCGGCGTCGTCCATAGTGACCTGCAAGAGCGTGCGGGCGGAGGGGAGCATGGTCGTGTCGCGCAGCTCCTCGGGGTCCATCTCCCCCAGACCTTTGAAACGCATGACCTTCATGCCCTTCTCGCCGCCGCTGCGGACGGCGGTCAGCAGGCCGCGAAGATCGTCCAGCCCCACCGTGGCCTCGCCGCGGCGCAAGAGATAGCGCGGCTCCTCCACGCCCGTCCGCTCCTGCGGGATCAGGCTGGCGATCTCAAAGCCGATCTTCCGCAACTCGGACAACTGACTGTTGATGGAACGCACCTCGTGGAACTCCACGATGTGCAAGCGGCTATGGCCGTTGCCGTTGGTCTGGGCGTCAGGCTCGCCGGCGGCGGCCGGCGGAGCTGCGGCGGCGGCCGAGGCAGCCTCGTCGCTGAGCTTCAATTCGTTGCCCGACTCCTGTTCCTGCTGGGCGATGAACTCGTCCAGGGCCTTGCGCGAGGCAAACCAGTGCTCGCCGTGTCCGATGAAGACGTGATAGATGGGCAACTGCCCGGTGACGGGGTCCTGCCGCACGGCGTGGGCGCGGAGGCTGATGCCGCGGCGCTCCAGGGCCACGAGCGAGTCCTCCAGGGCGGAAAGCGTGCGGCAGAGCCGCTCCATTTCCGCGCCGGCGATCGTGCGGCCATCGCCCGGCTCGAAAACGGCGTCCTTCAGCCCCGACTCCAGCAGTTGGGCGTTCATCTCCGCCTCGGTCTGCACGTAATACGTATGCTTCTTGTGCGTGATCTTGAACAGCGGCGGCTGGGCCACGTAGACGTGCCCGCCGCGGACGAGGTCGTACATCTGCCGGTAGAAGAAGGTCAGCAGCAGCGTGCGGATGTGCGAGCCGTCGACGTCGGCATCGGTCATGATGATCACCTTGCCGTAGCGGCGCTTGGTAAGATCGACATCCTCGCCGATGCCGCAGCCAATAGCCGAGATCATGCTGCGGACTTCCTCGTTGGCCAGCACCTTGTCGTCGCGCGATTTGTAGGCATTGATGATCTTGCCGCGCAAGGGGAGGATGGCCTGGAATTCGCGGTCGCGGCCGCCCTCGGCGGACCCGCCGGCGGAATCGCCCTCGACCAGGTACAGTTCGCAGCGTTCGACGACCTTGCTGGTGCAGTCGCGGAGTTTGCCCGGCAGTCCGCCGCCGGCCAGGATGCCCTTGCGGTCGCGCAAGAGGGCCTTGGCCTTGCGGGCAGCCTCGCGGGCCTCGGCCGCCAGCACGGCCTTGGCGATCATGAGCTTGGCCGTCTTGGGATGCTCTTCCAGGTATTTGGCCAGGAAGTCGCCAACCACCGAATTGACAACGCCTTCCAGTTCCGGGTTGTTGAGCTTGACCTTGGTCTGCGACTCGAACTGCGGGTTGGGCATCCGCACGGAGATGATCGCCGTGAGACCTTCGCGCAGGTCTTCGCCCGTGGGCACGATGTCTTTGAAGATGTTTTCCTTTTTGCCGTAGGCATTGAGCGTGCGGGTGAGGGCCGTGCGGAAGCCGGTGAGGTGCGTGCCGCCGTCCTTGGTGTTGATGTTGTTCACGTAGCAGTGCAGGCTCTCGGTGTACTCGGCGCAGTACTGGAAGGCGACTTCGATCTCGACGGGCGGGTCCTCGCTGGTGGCGTTGATGTAGACGACGTCGGCGTGGATGCCCTCGCTGGCCCGATTGAGATAGTGGATGAATTCCACGAGGCCGTCGTTGTATTGGAAGCTCTCACCCTCGCCGCTGCGGAGGTCCTTGTAGACGATTTTCACGCCGCGGTTGAGGAAGGCCAGTTCCTGCAGCCGCTTGCGAAGGATGTTACTGTCGAACTTCAGGTCGCCGAAGACCTGGTAGTCGGGCTTGAAGGTAGTCTTGGTGCCGGTGCCCTGGGCCGTGCCCACGCGGGTCACGGGGCCGGTGGGCTTGCCGCGTTCGTATTCCTGCTGGTAGGCGTGGCCGCCGCGACGGACTTCCACCTCGCACCACTCGGAAAGGAAGTTCACGGCCTTGACGCCGATACCGTGCAGGCCGCCGGAGGTCTTGTAGGCCTTGTTGTCGAACTTGCCGCCATACTTGAGCAGCGTCATCACGCCTTCCAGCGCGGAAATGCCGATGTTCGGGTCGATGTCGACGGGGATGCCGCGGCCGTCGTCGGCCACAGTGATCGAGCCGTCCGGGTTGACGGTCACCTGGACGACGGTGGCCTGGCCGGCCATGACCTCGTCGATCGAGTTGTCGACGACTTCGCTGACCAGGTGGTGCAACCCGCTGACGTCGCGGTTGCCGATGTACATGCCGGAGCGCTCGCGGACGTGCTCCAGATCGCTGAGGTGGCGCATCTGGGCCGTATCGTAGGCGTTGTCGTTCTGCGGATTCGTGTTTTGAGGGACGTCGTTTTGCGGAATGTCGTTGGGATCGGTAGACATTAACTTATTGCCCCCAGGCGGAAGCGAAGGTCCTTGATGTTGTGGTCGGGAAGTAAGCGGTTGAGGGTAGCGAGCATGGCCGACTTTTGAAAGCCGAACTCCTGGATCAGGGCCGAATTGGTGACGACGACTTCCAGGGTTCCGCGCTTCAATTGGCCGACGCGGCTATATTGGGCGCCCAGGGGGCCGGAGGCCTCGTTCCAGGCCGACTGGTAGGCCGCCGCGCCCTGCACGCGGGCAAAGCCCCGCCGGGCCATGAGTTGCACGAGGATATCGGCGATGCGTTCGGGACCGGGCATAGTTGAAAATCCGAAACACGAATGTCGAAATCCGAAACAATGACAAAATTCAAACGTGAAAACCCGGAACCATCGGACGGATTTCGTATTTTGGATTTCTTCTTATTACTTTTGATCGCGTGCCAAGGGCATGATCACGTAGGCATAGCCGTCGTCGGTGGAAGCCACAGCCGCGCTCTCCGCATCGCGCAGCTCCATCAGCAACGTGGCTTCCGGATTGAGCACGCGGAGGAAATCGTTGAGGTAGCGGGGATCGAGCGTGATGACGACCTCGGGACCGTCGTAGGCGATGGGCAGTTCGACATGCGATTCGCCATACTCGGCCCCGTGGGCGGCCAGCACGACCTTGCCCTGGGAAAACGTGAAATCGACGCCGCGGCGCTCGTCGCTGGTGACAATGGCCGCCTGGCGGACGGCTGCGTAGAACGGTCCCACGGAGAGTTCGATCTTCTGCGTGTTCTCGCGGCGGGGGAAGACGTCGCGCCACTTGGGGAACCGCCCTTCGACCAGCCGCGAGTACATCACCACGCGGCCGCTCTTGACCAAGACGTCGTTCTCGCGGGCCGAGAGTTGCAACACGTCCTCTTTGTCGCCCAAGGCACGTTCCAGCAATTGCATGGCCCGCGTGGGCACGATCGTCGTGCGATCGCCCGTGGACTGGTGCTCGCCCACCGATTTGGCCGGGCCTTCCTGGCGGGCCAAGCGGCGGCCGTCGGTGGCTACCGCCGTGATGTGGTCGCCGGTCAACTCCAAGAGCACGCCTCCCAAGGCATAGCGGCTGCTCTCGGTATCGGTCGCAAAAACCGTGCGGCGAATGATCTCGCGGAAGAAGCGGGCGGGCATCTCGTGGTATCGGGTTTCGTCGAAAAGGCCCACCGCGGGGAATTCGTCAGGATTTTCCGAGGGCAGTTGGAACTGGCTCCGCTGGCCACAGACCTGGATCTTGCGGCCATCGCTTTCCACGACGAGCTTTTCGTCGCTGCTCTCGCGCAAGATGTTGCCGAAGCGCGAAATGGGGAGGACGACGCTGCCGGGGGCCTCGACGGCAATGCCCTCCACCTCGATGCGGATCCCCACTTCCAGGTCAGTGCCCATCAGGATGCCTTTGCCGTCGTTCACCTCCAGTTTCACATTTTGCAAGATGGGCTTGGGACTACGGGAAGGGGCCACGCTGGCGGCCGTCTGGAAAGCGTGCAGCAGCGTCTCGCGCTCGCATGTGATTTTCATGAATGGGTCTCTCTTTCAACTTCTTTTCTTAACCGTGATTATTATAGGGAATTCGGGGCCGCTCGTCACTAGCACCCCCGCGATTGTAAGCTCTTTTTTGCCAATAGGTTATGACGCGTTTTTGGGACTACTTGCCCGCTCCGGGGAACTTCCGCTGCAACTGGTCGATCGCTTGCCGGATGGCAGGGTCGGCCTGGAGCAACTCTCCGGTCTTGCGGCAGGCGTGCAGGATGGTGGTATGGTCGCGGCCACCGAAGTACTCGCCGATGCGGCCCAGGCTTTCCCGCGTAAGCTGGCGACAAAGGTAGATTGCCACGTCGCGGGCGGCAACCAGCGGCCGCCGCCGTGACGGTCCGCGGAGATCGCCCAATCGCAGGGTAAAATGCCGCGCGGTGGCTGCCGCAATGTCGCGGAGCTTCGGCCGCAGAGTGCTGTCGCGCTGCGATAGGTAGTCGCGAATCACTCGGGCGTCGATAGTGCGGCCCTCCTGGCGGGCCGGAACCGCCAATTGTAGCATAGCGCCCAGGAGTTCCGGCACGGTGCCGGCTAGGCCCTCGGCCAGGAGTTTGAGGATCGAGTCGGCCATCTCCACTTCGCGGAGATTCGACCAGCGTTGCAGGATCGCCAGGCGCGTGTCGGGACCCGGCAAGGCCAGCGGCACGCACAATCCGGCTGACAAGCGGCTCCGCAAGGCGGGCAAGAATTCGGCCAGATCGTGCGGCGCCGACGAGGACGTCACCACCACCTGGCCGCCCCGCTGGAGGACCGCATCGAGCGTGCAAATCAACTCCCCTTGGGCGGCCGGCTTTGGGGCCAATTCCGCTACATCCTCGAAAACGGCCAGGCTTGCCCCCCTATATACCGCCCGGAAATCCTCGACCGCTTGCGTCTCGAAGGCCTCGGCCATATTCCGGGCGAAATCGACCGCCGTGGTATAGGCAACTCGGCTTTGGGGGAAATTCAATTTCCAGGTTGCCGCCAATCCGCGGGCCAAGTGCGATTTGCCCGTTCCGCTGGGGCCATAGAGGACCAGCGGGTTGTAGGGCGAGGGCTGACGGCCAAGAATGCCCGAAACGGCCGGCTCGATGAGGCAGTTTTCCGGGCCGGCGAAGAATTCCAGGGCGGTCGATCGCCGCAGGCCGTCCTGAGACAACCCGTCGTCGGCCAATAGCTGACCTGGCAGGGGAATCGTCACCACGCCGTTGGCCATTCGGGTCCATCCTAAGAACTTTTTCAAAGTCGGATAATTAGGCCATTATAGCAGACGCGGCAGTCCGGAGGGAACGGGCAAAAGCCAGCGTAAACCCGAAATACGAATGTCGAATTACGAAACAAAGAAGAAATACGAAAGAAGGAAATCCAAAAGGGCTGTTTCGGACATTTGAATTTTCTTCTTTTGAGTTTGTTTCGGATTTCGGATTTTTTTCCCCGCTTCACTCCAGTTCTCGGCAGACCTTCAGGATCCGTACGACGGCCTCGTCGATTTGCGCCTCGGTGGTGGTCGCTCCCAAGCTGAAACGCAGACTGCTGGCCACAATGTCGTTCGGAAGGCCCATTGCCCGCAGGGTGGGAGAAAGCTCCGTCGAGCCGCTGGCACATGCCGAACCGACGGAGCAGGCGACTCCCGCCATGTCGAGGGCCAGCAAGAGGATCTGACCTTCCAGACCGGGAAAGGCGATGTTGCTGGTGTTGGGCAGGCGCGCAGCCCCTTCACTATGGACGATCACATCGGGCCGCCCGGCCTTCAGTTCCGCTTCAAAACGGTCGCGCAGGGCAGTCAGCCTGCGGCAGTGTTCGCCCTGTTCCCTCTGCCACAGTTCCAGAGCGGTTTGCATGCCGACCGCCAGGGCCACGGACTCCGTGCCGGGCCGCATGCCCTCTTGCTGATGGCCGCCGAAGAGCATGGGGGCCAAAGTCACTTGGGGGCCGACAATCAAGGCGCCAATGCCTAGCGGTCCCTGAAACTTGTGCGCGGCGACGCTCAAGGCGGCTAGACCCAGTTGGCGGAAGCGGATGGGCATCTTGCCGGCCGCCGCCACTGCGTCGGTGTGCAACGGCACGCCGGCCGAGCGGCAGACGGCCGCCAGTCGCTCGATCGGTTGCAACACGCCCGTCTCGTGGTTGGCCAGCATGACGCTCACCAACCGCGAGGCGTTCAATGTATCCTGTACACTCCGTGTGCCGGATACATCAAGGGGGGCTGCCAGCAGCGATTCAAGGGCATCGGTTCGCACCACGCCTTGGCCATCCACTGGAAGCGTGTCGAGCCGCCAGCCGAGTTCCAGGAGATGCTCGGCCGCTTCCAACACGCAGGCATGTTCGATCGAGGAAACGATGATCTGTCCCGAATACCGCCCGCCGGCATGCGCAATCCCGAAGATCGCCAGGTTGTTGGCCTCGGTCCCGCCGCTGGTGAAGATCAGCCGGTCGGGATTGAGGCAGTTCAATTCGGCCCCGAGGATTTCGGCCACACGCTGCCGGGCATCTTCCAGAAGGCGGCGGGCTTGCTGCCCCGGCTGGTGTTGACTCGCCGGATTGGCATATCCGGCTGCGTAGCAACGGGCCACGGTCTCGACGACCTCGGGCCGTGTGGGCGTGGTCGAGTTGTGGTCAAGATAGATATGGTTCATTCAACAATTATGGGGAGAATCGCCGATGCTGGCAATGTATAGTTCGCGCGGCTGAATACGATACCCGTCGTGAATCGCAAGCAAAGGGACGTAAGTCGTTCCCCTGCTGGCGCTTCGCGCTTGCTATCGTATCACTTCAACCCGCGCAAGGTGTGGCGGGGCGGCAAAAAGATACCCCCGATCACTGGCCTTGCCCTCAGCGGGCGAGCCGACTACAATCCCCACCCAAATCGTTTTGTTGTCCTTGAGTGTCCACCCGAAGGAGGCGGTTCCGATATGACGGCTTACGTCGGCGAGTTGTGGCGTCTGCGCCATTTCTGGATGGCCTTGGTACGCAACGACTTGCGCAATCGTTACCGCCGATCTGTACTGGGGCTGGGCTGGTCGCTACTGCAACCTATCGCCATGACGGCGGTGCTCTGTACCGTGTTTGCTGGCGTTTTTGGTGTGACCCTCACCGAATATGCCCCCTATTTGCTCTCCGGCTTGACCTTCTGGGCCTTCATTTCCACGGCCGCTATCAGCGGCTGTGCGAGCTTTGCCCAAGGCGAACCGTACATCCGCCAGCACCGCGCCCCGCTGGCCATCTATCCTTTGCGGACGACGCTCGGCGCCGGCTATCATTTCCTTGTCGGCATGGGCGTGGTCCTCGTGGCTGTGGGCTTTTTTTCGGGCTTCTCCAACCCCGTGGTCTTGCTGAGCATCCTGCCCTCGCTCGTGCTGCTGTTCGCCTTCGCCTGGTCGCTGGGCGTTTTTACGGGCACGCTCAACGTGCTCTTCCATGACACGCAACATCTGCTGGAGATCATCCTGCAGATCTTTTTCTATATGACACCGATTATGTACAAGCCCGAGATCCTCATCAACCGAGACATGGGCTGGGTGGTGCAATACAATCCGTTTGCCGTGTTGCTGGAGCTGATCCGCCAGCCGTTGTTGGAAGGGGTCCTGCCGCGGGTCGAGACGGTGCGGGCGAGCCTGGTGATTGTGGCCGTCATGGTGGCCGTCGCGGCAGTGCTGCTGCGCTGGTGCGAACGGCGGCTGGTCTTCTTTCTGTAAGAGCCATTTTATAGCAGGTTGCCGTACTTGTTTGCGGCACATTCCGAAAGTTAGCGAGACAAGTTCTCGCGTGTTTTGCCTCCTGATCCCTTGCGAGACCGGACTGATGAAGCTGATCGAACTCGACGACGTGAGCCTGCGGTTCCGAGTGCGTTGTCAAGCCCGCGAGAGCCTCAAGGACTACGTACTGCACGGCCTCTTTCGCCGCCGCAAGCAGAGCAACATGCTGGAAGTCAAGGCACTGGAACACATCAACCTGGAGGTGCGGCAAGGCGAGCGCGTGGGCATCCTCGGCCACAACGGCGCCGGCAAGACCACGATGCTGAAGCTGCTGGCGGGCATCTATCCGCCGACCTCCGGCAAGCGCCGCGTGGCGGGCCGCGTCAGCTCGCTCTTCGACATCTCGCTGGGCTTCGAGCCCGACGCCAACGGCTGGGACAACATCCGCTTCCGCAGCTACTTGCAGGGCGAGACGCCGCGCTCGGTGCAGCGCAGCATGCAGGCCATCGCCGACTTCAGCGAGCTGGGCGAGTTCCTCGACATGCCGGTCCGCTACTATTCCTCCGGCATGCTCGTGCGGTTGGCCTTTTCGGTCGCCACGGCCATCGAGCCGGAGATCCTCATCGTCGACGAGGTCCTCTCGGCCGGCGACCTTTCCTTCCAGGCCAAGGCCGAGCAACGGATGCGGGCCTTGATCTCGCACGCCCAGGCGGTGGTCGTCGTGAGCCACGATTTGGGCTCCTTGGCGAAAATGTGCAACCGCGTGATCTGGCTCGACCACGGGCGAATCCAGATGTCGGGCCCCGCCGACGAAGTGATTGCCCTTTACGAAGGCTACATGGAAGGGAACTCGTTGCCACAGGCGGCGTAGTAATCGTCAAGGACGACGAATCATGAGCAGCCAACCAGCCGCGGTCGCGTACCGCTGGACCGCCTTCGAGCAACTGAGCTTCGCCCGCGAGGTCATGCAGGCGGAAAGCCGTACGATCGCCCAGGTGGCACGGCGGCTGGATCAGGAGTTCTGCCGCGCCGCGGATTGCCTGCTGAACTGCCGGGGAAGCACGATCGTGACCGGCATCGGCAAGGCGGGACTGGTGGGCCAAAAAATCATGGCTACACTGGCCTCGACCGGCACGCGGAGCCACTTCCTGCACCCGGCCGAGGCGGTACACGGCGACTTGGGCCGGCTGCATGCCGACGACGTCGTACTCGTGCTCTCGCAGAGCGGCGAGACCGACGAGATCGTCCGCCTGCTGCCGCCGCTAGCAGCGGCGGGCGTGCCGATCATCGCTATTACCGGCCGCGCCGCCAGTACGCTGGGCCGCGCGGCAGCAGTGGTCATCGACCTGGGACCGCTGGAAGAGGCCTGTCCGCTGGGATTGGCGCCCAGCAGCAGCACGGCCGCGATGCTGGCCGTGGGCGATGCCTTGGCGCTGGTCGTCAGCCGCATGCGGGGTTTTGCCCGTGAGGACTTCGCCCGTTTCCATCCGGCCGGCAATCTTGGCCTGAAGCTCAGCAAGGTCGAGCAGCACATGCGGCCGCTGGAGCAATGCCGCGTGGCGCAGCGGGAGGAAACGGTCCGCCAAGTGCTAGTCCGCGTGAGCGTGCCGGGGCGGCGCACCGGGGCGACGATGCTTGTCGATTCCAGCGGCTGCCTGGCCGGTATTTTCACCGATAGCGATCTCGCCCGACTCTTCGAACACCACCGCGACCAGGCCCTGGACGCCCCTATCCATTCGGTAATGACCCCCAATCCGCTCAAGGTAGTGCGCGGCTCGTTGATGTCCGAAGCCTTGGCCCTCATGGCCCAGCGAAAAATCAGCGAGTTGCCCGTCGTGGACGATGACAGCCGGCCCATCGGACTGATCGACGTGACAGACGTCGTCGGTCTGTTTCCGCAACAGGCCGAAGCAACGGCGGTAAACGCGCCCTGTCCCACAACGCACGAGCGTTGGAGCATCGTGCGCGAAGAAGTGAACGAGTGAGTATGCTGCGAGCGGGCAGAAATGAGTCGTTGGAGTTCCGCCTTTAGGCGGCGATCCCGGCAAAAAAGCCGGCTAGAGCCGGAACTCCAACGGTTGATTTCCACGCACGCAAACTATACGTTCTAATCCCTCAGGTTTCGCCGCTTCCTTTCCCGTTTTTCGCGGCCTTACTCCAGCGGGCCTCGAATCTGGCGATGTCAGCCACGGTCGTCCGCTTCAAGAACCGCACGAGCGCCACCTGGGCCTTGCGGCAAACATCATGCGCCGGGCAGTCGCGATCGTCGGTGCAGGGCACATTCCCCAACATGCAGCGGGGCTTCAAGATATCGTCGTCGAGGGCCTCGCAGACCTCATAGAGGCTCATTTTGTCGGCCGGCCGGGCCAGCGACACCCCGCCGCCAGCCCCCCGCTGCGTATGCACCAGATTCTCGTGCGACAGCAGATTGACGATCTTCGCCAGATACGCGGCCGGGGCACGGCAGGCCTCGGCCGCCGCTTTGATCAGTGTCGGCTGCCCCCGTCGGCTGGAAACATATCCCAACGCGCTGATTGCATACGCCGACGCCTGGCTGAGCATGAAACGGATCTCCCGGAAAGTGGCATCTTACCGATATAACAATTGAGGACCAGCTTGTCAACTATTATCCAAGACCGGGTAGGAGAACTGCGAAGCCCTATGTAGAACGGAATTTATTCCGTTGCCTTGCGTATTTCAGGGAAACGGAATGAATTCCGTTCTACGTAGGGATGCCATAGACAGACTTTGCAGTTCTAATGCGGGACAGGACTTGACGTAGGGGAATTACTCGGCGAAAATCGTAGACATAAAGGACCTTCGTATCCTCTATTATCCTGGTCGCTTCCGCCGCGGCGAACGACAGGGTTACCACCGGCAACTTGCAAGGGGGCGATCGTGACATCCGGCTCCACCACATCCGCAGGCGACATCCAGCCCCTCCCCGCTCATGGCGCGGAGAAATTGCCATCGTATGGCGAGGGGGGGCCGTTGGAAAAATTCGTCTACAACGACGCCGTGGTCCGTGCGTTCCTGATGACCACCGTCCTGTGGGGCATCGTCGCGATGCTTGTCGGACTTATCGTGGCCCTGGAATTGGTAGCGCCGTCGTTGAGCCTGGGGCTGCCCTACCTATCGTTCGGGCGGCTCCGCCCGCTGCACACCAATGCGGCAATTTTCGCTTTCGCCGGGAACGCCATTTTTGCCGCGGTCTACCATTCCACGCAGCGGCTCTGCAAGGCCCGCATGTTCAGCGATTTCCTCAGTTGGTTTCACTTCTGGGGCTGGCAATTGATCATCGTCCTGGCCGCCGTGACGCTTCCCTTGGGTTACACGCAGTCGAAAGAATACGCCGAACTGGAATGGCCCATCGATTTGACGATTGCCGTGGTCTGGGTGGCGTTCGGCGTGAATTTCTTCGGCACGCTGGCCCGCCGCCGCGAACGCCACATGTACGTGGCCCTGTGGTTCTACATCGCCACGGTCGTGGCCATCACCGTCTTGCACGTCTTCAACAGCTTGGAGTTGCCGGTCGGGCCGCTGAAAAGCTACCCGGTCTATGCAGGCGTGCAGGACGCCTTCATGGAGTGGTGGTATGGGCACAACGCGGTGGCCTTCTTCCTCACCACGCCCTTCCTGGGCCTGATGTATTACTACTTGCCCAAGGCGGCCGAGCGGCCGGTCTATTCCTATCGCCTGAGCATCGTCCACTTCTGGTCGCTGGTGTTCATCTATATTTGGGCCGGTCCGCACCACCTGCACTACACGGCCTTGCCGGACTGGGCCTCGACACTGGGCATGCTCTTCTCGGTAATGCTCTGGATGCCGTCGTGGGGCGGGATGATCAACGGCCTGTTGACGCTCCGCGGGGCCTGGAACAAGGTGGCCGCCGACCCGATCTTGAAGTTCTTCGTCGTGGCCATCACCTTCTACGGCATGTCGACCTTCGAAGGCCCCATGCTCTCGGTCAAGGAGGTCAACGCCCTGGCCCACTATACGGACTGGGTCATCGCCCACGTCCACGGCGGGGCGCTGGGCTGGGTGGGCTTCATGACCTTCGGCATGCTCTACTGGCTGATGCCGCGGATGTTCCAGGCGCCGCTGTGGAGCAAGAAGCTGATGAACGCCCACTTCTGGATCGCCACGATCGGCCTGCTGCTGTACATCGTGCCCATCTATGTGGCCGGCTTGACGCAGGGCCTGATGTGGCGGGCCTTGGATTCCATGGGCGCGCTGCGCTACGGAAACTTCCTGGAAACGGTCAAGGTGTTGATGCCCATGTACTGGATCCGCGCGGCAGGTGGCACACTCTACCTCGTCGGCGCGGTGTTCTGCGGCATCAACCTCTTGAAGACCTGGGCGGCTCGGCCGGCCAAGTATGAAGAGACGGTCCACGAGGCGCCGGCCCTCTCGCCCAAGTACGTCGAGCCGCTGCTGCCCGAGTCGCGACTGAAGGGCGCGGCCGTAATCGAGTTCGCCCACGGCTTTGACGTGTGGCTGCAGGGCTGGTGGCACCGCCGCGGCGAGCGGCGGCCGCTGCGGTTCACGATCTGGGTGGTCTGCTCGATTGTCGCCGCCTCCTTGTTCGAGGTCATCCCCCTCTTCCTCATTCAGTCGAACATCCCCACGATTTCCTCGGTGAAGCCCTATTCGCCGCTGGAACTCTTGGGCCGCGATATCTATATCGAAAACGGCTGCTACAACTGCCATTCGCAGATGATCCGCCCGATCCTGGCCGAGACGAAACGCTACGGCGAGTACAGCAAGGGCGGTGAGTCCGTATACGATCATCCGTTCCAGTGGGGTTCGCGACGAATCGGCCCGGACCTGGCCCGCGAGAGCGGCAAGCAATCGCCCGACTGGCACCTTCGCCACTTCCGCAGCCCCCGCGACACCTCGCAAGGCGATTCGATCATGCCGGACTACGCCTGGCTGCTGGAATCGAAGGCCGAGATCGAGGCCATTCCGCAACGCATGCGCGGCATGCAGATGCTGGGCGTGCCTTATACGGACGAACAAATCGAAAGTAGTATCGAAGACGCCAAGAAGCAGGCCGACGAAATCGTCAAGAAGATCAAGGAAAACGAAGCGCCGGAATCGCTGCGGGACAAGAAGGTCATTGCCCTGATCGCCTACCTGGAGAAGCTTGGCCGCGACATTTCGCAGCCCGCTCCGGCGGCTACCGACGCCAAACCCCAAGCGAAGACACCGTGAGCCCTGAAATCCTGCAATGGATCGCCGATCACCTGCAAACGGGCTTGATGATCGCCGCGCTGGTCGCCTTCGCGGCGATCATCGCCTGGACCCTGTTGCGGTCCGGCGCGCAGGTCGAGGCCGAAGCCCACTTGTGGAAGGACGACGAAAAGTAGGTCCCTTCTGCCGGAAGGGACTAATGTGCTTCGAACCGCCGACAGAACTACGAATCACCCAACAATTCGGAGCGTTTTGGTCCTTTCCGGCAGAATGGACCTACAAGCGACCGAAAGAACGACCATGCCCCAAGACCAATTGCTCGACCACGAATATGACGGCATCCAAGAGTACGACAACCCGTGCCCTGGCTGGTGGCACGCGATTTTCTGGCTGACGGTGGTGTTCAGCGCGGCGTACTTTCTCTTCTTCCACGTCGGCTACAACGGCTGGACAGTGGCGGAGGCATGGCAAACGGCGGCCGCCGAGGACCAAAAAAAACTGTTCGGTACGATGGGCGATTTGCACAACAACCCGGCCACGATCTTGACGTATATGGACGACACCAAGTGGATGAATTATGCCAAAAACGTCTTCCTCGCCAATTGCCAATCGTGCCACGGCCCCGATGGCGGCGGGGTTGTGGGCCCCAACCTGACCGACGACTACTATAAAAACGTCAATAAGATCACCGACATCGCCGAGGTCGTCAAGAACGGCGCGGCGGGCGGGAGCATGCCCGCCTGGAAGACCCGCCTGCATCCCAATGAGGTCATCTTGATGGCCGCCTATGTGGCCAGGCTACGGGGCAAGCCTGTCAACGGCCAGTGCCGTCCGCCGGAAGGCAAGCCGATCGAGCGATGGCCGACCCTGGCAGAAGTGACCGGGGCCAAGTCGAAAGCGAAACCAGGGGGCGCGTCGAAGTGAGTCTCAGTCCACCCCTGCCCGAGGGCCGCGTCCTCTCGACGCTCATGGAGGACGGTTCGCGCCGCTGGCTTCACCCGCGGCCCGCCCTGGGACCGTACCTGCGGGCGAGGCGGCGGCTGGCCTGGGTGTTGATCGCCGTTTTCACGCTCCTGCCGTACTGGAAGATCCACGGCAAGCCGGCGATACTGCTGGACTTGCCGCACCGCGAGTTCACGATCTTGGGCTTCCCGTTCCTCTCCACCGACACCTTGCTGTTGGCCCTGGCAATGATCACTCTGATCTTGGGGATCTGCCTGGTGACGGCCCTGGCGGGCCGCGTGTGGTGCGGCTGGATGTGTCCGCAGACGATCTACATGGAGTTCGTTTTCCGGCCCCTCGAACGGCTTTTCGACGGGCCGCCGGGGGCCAAGCATCGCCCGGGAAGGAAACGCTCAACGGCGCGCACGCTGGCAAAATACGCCGTCTTCCTGGTTGTGTCGGCCTACCTGGCCCATACCTTTCTGGCCTACTTTGTCGGCGTCGAGGCCCTGGCCCAATGGGTCCGCCAGTCGCCGTTGAAGCATCCGATCTCGTTCCTGGTGATGGTTGCCGTGACCGGGCTGATGCTCTTCGATTTCGCCTACTTCCGCGAGCAGATGTGCATCGTCGCCTGTCCTTACGGCCGCTTCCAATCGGTGATGCTCGACCGCGACTCGCTGATCGTCAGCTACGATCCGCAGCGCGGCGAGCCCCGCCACCCGCGCGCGGGTACCCGGCTGGCCGGTCGCCAGGCCGATGCGCCGCAGGGCGACTGCATCGACTGCGGCCTGTGTACCGACACCTGCCCCACGGGCATCGATATCCGCGAGGGGTTGCAACTGGAGTGTATCGCCTGCACGCAGTGTATCGACGCCTGCAACGGCGTGATGGGGCGGATCGGCAAACCGCCAGGGCTGATCCGGCTCAGCTCGCAAAACGCCGTCGAAGGCGGCCGGCGGCGGTTCTTGCGTCCGCGCGTGGTCCTTTATCCGGCCTTGATCCTCGCGCTGGCGACGGCCTTCCTGGTGGTGCTCTTCAACAAGAAGTCGGCCGACGTGACAGTTCTGCAAGGGCTCGGCTCGCCCTATATCGAGACCGCGCCGGGCGAAATCACCAGCCAACTGCAGGTGATCATCGAGAATCGCAGCGGCCGCGACACGGTCTACACGATCGAGATCGCCGATGAGGCGCAGGCCCATTTCGCCCGCAAGCCTGGGGACATTTCCATCGCCGCCGGCAAATCCGTCAAGACGTCCCTGGCAATCGTGGCCCCGGCGTCAGCCTTTCAGCAGGGGATCTGCGGCATTCACTTGCGGATCTCGGACGACGCAACCTTCAAGCAGGAAGTCCCCTGCCGCCTGTTGGGTCCCGTGCGGCGGAACGCAAAACCGACCCCGGAGGGGTCACAGCCATTAGCCGGTGGTAAGCGCAGCGCCACCACCAGTGAAGAAGCGAAATAGAATGAATCGACCCCGGAGGGGTCACAACAAGAGCGCTGCGACCCCTCCGGGGTCGGAGAACATGGCGCGACGGAAACCCGGGGTGCGCTGCACGACCCCGGGCTAATAGCTGCGACCCCTTCGGGGTCATACATCTCGACTAACCAGAAAATGAACCATATATGACCGATTGCCCTCCGCCAGCCTCAGCAAAACCCTCTCGGAACTTGTTTTGGCCGATCTTCCTGGCCAGCCTGATCAGCATCCATATCGTCTCGGTCGTGGTAATGGTAACCGTCGCCACGCGCGACAGGTCGTTTGCTGTCGAGCCGGACGCGTATCAAAAGGGCCTGCACTATGAGCAGACGGCCCAGCAGCAGCGCGAGAACGTGCGGCTGGGCTGGTCGGTGCAACTCGACGTTGGCCGCCCGCTACTGGGCACGAATCGCCGCGAGCTGTCTTGTAAGATTCTCGACCGAACGGGCCAGCCCGTGGAAAACGCCAAGGTCGATCTAGTGGCCTTTGCCCATCTGCGGGCCAGCAATCGCACGTCGAGCGTTTTGCTGCCGCGAGGCGCAGGACAGTACGGCAACACGTTGGCCTGCGAAGACCCGGGCATCTGGGAGTTTCGACTGGAAATCACCCGCGGCCCGGAAACGTGTACGCATATTGTGAAACGCGAAATCGAAGATTGATGGGACTTCTCGTTACCGCTGTCATCGCCAGTTTCGTCGGCAGCCTGCACTGCGCGGGCATGTGCGGGCCGCTGGTAGCGTTTGCCGTGGGCGATCCGCGGGGCGGCAGAGCGGCGCGGGTATGGCTCCACGTGGCGTATCACGGCGGCCGGCTGCTGACGTACGCGCTGGTCGGCGTGGTCTGCGGCCTGTTGGGCGCGGCGGTCGACCGCGGCGGGGCACGGCTCGGTTGCCATCGGGTTGCGGCCCTCTTGGCCGGCGGCATGATGATCGCCGTCGGCTTGGCCGCTGTGCTGAGGGCCGTGGGTGTACGATTGCCGCAGACGGCCTTGCCGGGCTTCGTCCAACGGCTGGTGCTCTCGGGCCAGCGGGCGGCGATTGCGCTGGAGCCGTTGCCGCGCGCACTGTGTATCGGTCTGCTCACCGCCTTTCTGCCTTGCGGCTGGCTTTATGTGTTCGCCTGCTATGCCGCCGGCACCGGCAGTCCACTTCAGGGCGGGCTCTTTATGATCGCTTTTTGGCTCGGCAGCGTGCCGGCGCTAGTTCTCGTGGGCACGGGCGTGCAGACACTCGCCCGCCTCTTGGGGCGGCGTTTGCCGCTAGTGACCGCGCTGGCGATTGTGGTGCTGGGCGTTGTCTCGCTCTTCTTTCACGTGCAGACGCCCCTGAAGGCATTCGAACCCAAGCCAATGCGTGCGGACGCCGCAGTGACCGAACAGGTTGAAGAGCTAGGCAAGGTCGTGCCGCCCTGTTGCCAAAAGCATGCCGTGACGGAGGAGAAGACGCCCTGACACTGCATTAGCGGGCCAGTTTCACCCCGCGTCGGGCCACGCCGGAATGCTCTCCCCACGGACCAGATCGTCGAAGGTTTGCCGCCGGCGCACCAGGTGGGCGCGGCCTTCATGGACCAGCACTTCGGCGGCTAAGGGACGCGAGTTGTAGTTGGACCCCATCACAAACCCGTAGGCCCCGGCACACTCGATCACCAGGAGCTGCCCGACTTCGGCCTCGGGCAGATTGCGGGGACAGACGAAGCCGCCTTCCACTTGCGTGAAGATGTCGCCCGACTCGCACAAGGGACCGCCCACGATCACCTCGCGCTCCGGTCGTGATGCCGCCTCGCGGGGCACGATCGACATGGGATGATAGGCGCCGTAGAGGATCGGCCGGGCCAGGTTATTGAAGCCGGCGTCCAAGAGATAGAACCAGTGCTCGCCCTGCCGCTTGACCACGCGGATCTCGGACACCAAGTAGCCGCTCTCGGCCACCAAGTAACGGCCCGGCTCGATCTCCAGGCCGATAGTGTGGCCGAAGCGGTCTTCCAAGCGTTTGCGCGTCGCGTCCCACAGCGTGAAATAGGCGGCCAGGTCGACATAGGCCTCGCCCTGGCGATAGATCGTGGGCAGGCCCCCGCCGGCGCTGATCGACACGATCGTAGGACCGACCGCCAGGGCCGCCTGCTCCATCGCCGCACAAACCTGCGAGAGATGCTCCATGTCGGTGCCCGAACCGATGTGCATGTGCAGGCCGCCGATGACGGTCTGATAGCGCTCGACCGTTTCCAAACACATGCCGATCTGCTCGTGCCAGATGCCGTGCTTGGCCTGGTCGCCACCGGTGTTCGTCTTGCGGCTGTGGCCATGCCCGAAGCCGGGATTGATGCGGAGTGTGATCTGCCGGCCGGGGGCGCGGCGGCCGAACTGCTCGATCATGTCGGGTGAGCCGCAATTCACGTGGACGTTGCGTTCCGCGCAGAGGTCGAGGGCCTCGGCGTCGAAGATGTCGGCCGTGTAGACGAGCGGGGGCGGCGCACCTTCCACTGCGTAGCCGGCGGCCAGCGCGCGGCGGATCTCGCCCGCGCTGACGGCATCGACCAACGCGCCGTGGCGGCGGAGCAGGTCCAACACGGCCAGGTTCGAACAGGCCTTCTGGGCATAGCGCACGTGATCGAAGGCCGCCAGATCGGCAAGTCGCCGCAGGATCATGGCCGAATCATAGACGAATGTCGGCGTGCCAAACTGAGTGGCCAAATCCGCGACCGGAATGCCGGCAATATGGGTGCGCGTAGTGGAAAAAGCGGCGGGAACAGCGGCAGTCATCGAAGGGTAGTGCAAAGGACCAAGGGTGGATATCGACGGGGGATTGAGAATAATTCTACCACAAGGGCCGTTTGGGGACCATCGCGTGGCCAAAAAGAAACCCCGGGTCGAAACGACCCGGGGCTCTAGTTTCTCACGTAAGAACTTCCGCCATTGTTGCCTTTCGCTCCGCGAAAGTAGCGCTACTTTCGCGGAGCGAAAGGCGACAATGGCGGAAGGAACGATTGCCGGCGCGCTATTATTCGTCCGCGTCACCGGATGCATCGAGGATCGCCTTGGTGATGCCCGATTCCACATTCACGCGCAGGTTCATGCCGTTGGGAATGGGCTTCACGGTGAGCGTGAGGTGCTCCTTGCCGCCCGACTTGGCAAGCGACTCGGCGGCCTTGGCAAGACTCTTCTTGGCCTCGGCGCCCGGGGCAGCCTTGGCGAGGAACTTGGCGATGGGCGTGGCCGAGATGACCATGTCGACGGGATCGATGGCCTTGCCCGGCGCAGCCTTGGAGGCGTCGATGGCCTTCTTGATCACGGCAATGGGATCTTTGCCGACCCCCATGTACAGGTTCGATTCGTTGATACCCACGACGATCTGCACGGGATTTCCGAACACGTCGGCAACTTTGGCGTTTCCCGGGGGAAGCTTGGCGACGTGGAAGCCGACGCCTTCGTATTTTTCTACGTCGAACTTGAAGAGCTTGAGGAACTCGGCCGGTTTGGAATCCTCGTCGGCCAGCGCCTTGGCGAGCTTCTTGAAGGCCTCGTCCAGCTTCATGCCGTCGGCAATGCGGACGCCGAAGACGGCCGCCGGAGAGTCGTCGAGCAGGAGCGCCATGCCGCAGTCGCTCTTCTTCAACTCGACGCTCTTCTCCAGTACGCCCAGGACCTCGTTGACGACTTCCTTGCCCAGCTCGCGCTTTTCCTTGCTCAGCTCCTCGTTGGAATCCAGCACCTTGTCGGCCGCCGCCTTATAAGTGGGCAGGGTCGCCTTGAGATCCGCCACCTCGGCATCGCTGTTGGCGTGGGCCGACAACAAAGTCATGGCGGCCCCCGGGAGGGCGAAACCGCCAAAGTCGGTCTTAGCATCCTGCAAGGCCGCGAAGCTCTTGGCCAGGTCGCTGCCGTCGACGCCGCGGGCTTCGAAGTCCCAGAACAGCGCCTTGCTCGACGCGTCGAGCCCCACGCCCAGCACAAGCGTGTCGATCTCCTTGCTGAGTTTCTCCAGCTTGTCGAAGATCTGCTTGACGTTGGCGGTCATTATGGCCCGCTGCTCCTCCGAGTTCGAGGGCTGCATGGCGAGCGTGAATTCCACGATGCCGCGGAGGCTCTTGATGGCGTTCTCGCGGGCAGCCGCGGGAATGTTCTGCACGGAACCGCGAAGGGAGAGCGTGTACTTCTTGGTCAAGTCGGAGAGCGCCGGGAGCGGGTCGTCGGGGGCACTGCCCAGCGAGTCCTCGCCGTAAGAGAACACGGCCCACTGGCCCTTCTGTTTGGCATAGATCGTCTTCTCGCCCGCGGGCAGTTCGAAGACGCCCTTGTCGTTGGCGCTGGGTTCGCCGCCGGGCAGAGGAAGGGCAGCCAGCAGTTTCTTTAGATCGGTGGTGGGCAGATAGCCTTGCACGACCGGCTGATCGTTTTCGCTCAGGGTAACCAGCACGCCCCAGGGACGCGACTTGTCCAAGCCGGCCAGCCCCTTGCCCTGTGTCTGCGCTTCGAGCGCGGCCTTGGCCTTGTCGGCGAGCTTGGCATTTGGGCTAAGCTCGTCCAACGCCTTCAGGTTACTGATGAGTTGATCATAGCCGGCAAAAGCTATAGTCAAAGCAGGTTTGAGGTCTGCGGCGGCGGCCCTTTGGGCGGTAACCAGCGTTCCCACGGCCAATGCCAATGCGATGGCCATGATCTTCCTTAGCGGCTTGTTCACGATATCATCTCCTTATTCCAGCGATTCCGAGAAAATGGTCCGTTCACGACACCGCGCCGCGACGAATCATAAGTTTCTAAGTGTACAGTCCTGTCGCCTGCGGGGCTAGCCCTGCGGGGCGAAGCAGAGCGATAAACTACAAATGCCGTTCATGCTTACCGGCGGATATGCGATTGTTGGAGTCCCGGCTTTAGCCGGTTATCCGGCATGAATTCCGGCTAAAGCCGGGACTCCAACGGGCCATTTCGATCCGTACAAACGATAGCAGACGCTCTGCCGAATCCCAACGGGCTTGTTCTCTGACTACGCATATGATCGGATCGTTCCCCTACCCCGAGTCGCTTCCATGCCCCATTTTCCCCAGATTAACGCAATCCTTCTTCGACACCGCTTCAAAACTGTTCTGGAACCAAATGGGGTTTCTCTGTTAAAATAGGAATCCCTAACAACTTTCCAGCAATTGGACATGGCAACGCGTACTATCATTTCAACCCTGTGACGTAGATCCCCTGAACCCCGAGGTTCCCGACGATGAACGCAATTATTTTCCAAGTCTTGACGGTCTTGGCGACTGCCGCCAGCCCTGCCGCCCCCCAGAATACCTTGTTGGCTGAACTGATAAACAAGGGCGTGAAGATGCCCGACGGCCAGGTCGTGTGCCTGCCCGCTCCGGTCATGGCGGAGGGCCTGAGCGAGAAGCAACAGGCTGCCGTGCTGGCGGCGAGCGCGCCGCGGGGGAAGGTGGATGAATTCTTGGACACCGCCTCCAATGCATCGTGGAGCTTGAAGATTCTGAAGACTTCCAGCAAGAATGGGAATGACGTTTACCGCACTGTGGACCTCTGCTTTGTCGTTTACGGCGATTGGAACGTGCTCACGAGCGACCAATTCTCCAAGGGCATCGTCAAGGAAGGGAAGGCAAAGAACGCGAAGAACGCGGGCATGGTTTCCGCGGCCGGCTACTTAAAGGCCCCGGAATTGGCCGTTCGCGGATTGTCGACGCGTTCGGTCGCTAACTCGAAAGAGTATTTTCTTTACACGACTTTCAATCTCTTCGATCGGGTCGAGCTAAGCGCCACGCGGATTGGTGTGGCCACGAAAACGCCGACGGGAGTCATGGTTGCCGCGCGGGTCGATTCGCGCTTCGCCAAGGACAAGGCGTACCCCAACCAGTGGCGGGCGATCACCAAGGACGCAGCGGGCAATACAATTTTAGGCCCGCCGCAGCCCTATTCCGGCGCCGGCTTCTATGCCAAGGTGACGCGATTGATCAAGCCGGCAAACGCCATCTTCGTGGAATTCCACGAGGTCTTCTACGAACCGCACGAATGGTTCGGCGAGGACCAGAAGCTGATGCGTTCCGAACTGGGGAAGATCATCCCCTTCGAGGTGAAGCAGTTCCGCATCAAGTTGGCGCGGGCAATGCAGGAGGCGGCGGAAAAGCAGCCGGCCGTGGAACCGGAGAAGAAGTAAGGATCGGCGAATCAATAATTGTCGTATTGTCGCCTTTCGCTCCGCGAAAGTAGCGCTACTTTCGCGGAGCGAAAGGCGACACTTATTTCTGCGTCAAGCCCTTAGTACTACAGCGCTAACTTGAGTTCCATTTACATGCGGGAGTTTCTGTCAGC
>CAZTPX010000038.1:0-68757 GCA_964615095.1 uncultured Planctomycetaceae bacterium
ACCGCATCTCCAAGGGCGACATCCCGCCCAAGATCACCGACACCTACAACGGCGACTTCAACGAGATCAAGAACAATCTCAACGCCTGCATCGACGTCATGAACGGCTTGCTGCGGGAAACGGCAACCCTGATCCAGGCAACCCAGGACGGGAAGCTGCAAACTCGCGGCAACGCGCAGCAATTTGCCGGCGGCTGGGGCGAGCTGGTGGGCGGCGTGAACCGGTTGATCGAGGCCTTCGTGGCCCCCATCAACGTGACTGCCAAGTACGTCGATGACATTTCCAAGGGCAATATCCCGGCGAAGATCACCGACAACTACAATGGCGACTTCAACCTCATCAAGACCAACCTCAACCAGTGCATCGACGCGGTGAACGCCATGTCGGCCGACGCCGTGATGCTGGCCAAGGCGGCCGTGGAAGGCAAGCTGGCCACGCGGGCCGACGCCTCGAAGCACCAGGGCGACTTCCGCAAGATCGTGCAGGGAGTGAACGACACGCTGGACGCCGTGATCGGTCCCATGAACGACGCCGCCAAGGCCATGAAGGCCATGGCAAACAAAGACTTCACTCGGCCGATCGATGGCGACTACGCCGGCGATTTCAAGGCCTTGAAGAATGCCGTCAATTCCGTGGTCGAGAACGTCCGCTCAGCCATCGGCCAGATCACCGAGAGCGCCGCCCAGTTCGGCGAGGGCTCGCGGGTGATTGCCGAAAGCTCGCAGACGCTGGCCTCCGGGGCCCAACAGCAAAGCTCCTCGGTGCAGCAGGTCACGGCTTCCATCGAAGAACTGAGCCGTTCCGTGGATAATGTCAAGGATGCCGCGCACGGAGCCGACAAGCTGGCCAAGGAAACGAGCGTCCTGGCCGAGCAAGGCGGGGCGGCCGTGCAGAAGTCGGTCGAGGCCATGGAGTTGATCCGCACCAGTTCCACCCAGATCGGAGAGATCATCCAAGTGATCTCCGAGATCGCCAGCCAGACCAACCTGCTGGCGTTGAACGCGGCGATCGAGGCGGCCCGGGCTGGCGAGCACGGCCGGGGATTCGCCGTGGTGGCCGACGAGGTCCGCAAGCTGGCCGAACGCTCGAACAAGGCAGCCGGCGAGATCACGAGCCTCATCAAGGAATCGACGCAACAGGTGCAGCAGGGCGCGCAACTGAGCGGCGAGACCGGCGAGGCCCTGAAGAAGATTGTCGAGAGCGTCCAGGCCACGGCGGCCAAGATCTCCGAGATCGCCACGGCCACGGTCCAACAGGCCGCCAATTCCGAGGAGGTTTCCAAGGCCACCCAGGGCATCGCCCAGGTGACCGAGCAGGCCGCCGCGGGCACCGAGCAAATGGCCTCCAGCAGCCAGGAACTCGGGGCCCAGGCCCAAGCCCTCCGCGACCTGGTGGGCACGTTCCGCACCAAGGCCCACGGCGCCGAAGCCGAGTCCGAGGCCGACGCCCGGGCCATGGCCGTCTGATTGTAACGTTAGTGCCAGGGGCGGCCTCGGTCAGGCCGGGGCCGCCCTTGCCTCCGTAACACGGAATTTATTCCGTGTCAACGGATTGAAATCCGTTCTACGAATACATACCCCTGCCAACGGTTGAAATCCGTTCTACGAATACACACTTCACATACCCAAGGAGACATTCATGTCCACCGCCACACTAGAACCGCCCGCCGACCTCGTGGAAAGCACCATCCAATCGACGCGCACCGCCCCGACCGGCTCAATGCAACTCGTGAGCTTCAAGCTCAGCAATGAAACCTACGGGATCGAAATCACCAAGATCCGGGAAATCATCCTGGTGGGCCAGATCACGCGGGTCCCGGAAACTCCGCACTACATCAAAGGCTTGATCAATCTCCGCAGCTCGGTCATTCCAGTGATCGACTTGCGGGCTCGCTTCGCGTTGGCCGAGAACGAATTGACCCAAGACAGCCGCATCATGGTGCTCAACGTCGGCCGCCGCACGATCGGCATCGTAGTGGATTCGGTGAACGAGGTGCTGCGGGTATCGCAGGACCAGATCTCGCCGGCCCCGCCGACCGTGGCCAGCCTGGGCAACCAGTACATGACCGGCCTGGTCCGCTTGGAGGACCAATTGTTGATCCTGTTGGACGTCGATCGGCTCTTCGGCGAGGAAGCAACGGCGGCGATGGATGCCGCCGTGGTGGGCTAATAAATGAAGTTGTCGATTCTGTAGGGAACACCGGGGTACCCGCGCAGCGGGTCGATGGCGTTCCGTTTCGTCGGAAACGCGCCGAACGCCACGCAGGGCGTTCCCTACAGAGATACCCCCAGGAGAAAAACATGCCGCAGGAAAAGCCCCGCACACACGAAGGTTTCGAGCAGAAGCTCAACAGGCTTCGCACGCGGATCGATCGGTTGCCGCCGGAACAAAGGCCGCACCTGATCGAATTGGCCGACACCATCGCCCGGCAGCACGGGCATCTTGAGGCGAGGAAACGGGCAAACCATGATTCTCAATGATGTTATCTCCCCGATTGTGTCCATCGCGCCGGTTGTCGCACAGACGGAAGTAGACGATGAACAGATGGCCTTATACGCCGATTTGATCTATCGGCGGACGGGCATCCGCGTCGTCCCGCAGAAGAAGACGCTCCTCTCGAACCGCGTGCGGCGGCGATTGCGGGAGACGGGCATCCGGGGATTCGACGAGTACTACGAGCACCTCACGCGGCTGCGTGCGGATGATCCGGAATGGGACCAATTCCTGCAAGAGATCACTACGCATGAGACATTCCTGTTCCGCGATGCGAACCATTGGGAGTGGTTTCGCGGGACGTACCTGCCGCAGTGTGCGGCAGAGGCGCGAGCGGGGATCCGGCCCTGCGCATTGCGAATCTGGTCGGCGGCTTGCAGCACGGGCGACGAGGCCTTCACCGCCGCCTGCTGCATCGCCGCCGGCCTGCCCAACTTTCAGCAGTGGCAGATCCGCATTGTCGGCACGGATATCGGCATCGGCGCGGTAACCCAAGCCAAGGCCGCGCGGTTCTCGGAGCGCGCGATCCGACTCGTGCCCCAGGCGTACAAGGAACGGTTCTTCAGCAAGGACCTGCACGGGAATTCGTGGCAGGCCCGGCCGGTATTGACGGGAATGGTTGCCTTTCGACAGCACAACTTGCTCGATCCGCCGCGCGAACAACCCTTCGACCTGGTCTTTCTCAAGAATGTGTTGATCTACTTCGCGCCGGCCTCGAAGCAACGAGTCGTGGAGAATGTGCGTTCGCTGATCCGACCGGGAGGCCTGCTTGTGGCCGGCGCCGCCGAAGGGATTGGCGATCTGCTCAAGGACTATGTGCGACTGCAACCCTGGTTGTACCAACGGCCAAAGAAATAGGGGGTCGGCGAGGTTTAGAGTCTATTCCGAAAGGCCGAGGATCGGTGTTGGAGTCCCGGCTTTAGCCGGCTAAAGCCGGGACTCCAACACCTTTCGGAACAGATTCGTGGGCCGCCTGTATTGGAATGCGAGCTAAAGCTTATCCTACGGCCAAGAACTAGATGGATCCGATCATGAGCGACGCGCAAGACAACAGCCAAAACGAACTACTCGATAGCCTGCTGGGAGACTTTCTGGACGAATCGGACCAGCTCCTCACGCAACTCAACGAGCGGTTGCTCCAGCTCGACGAATGGGTCCGCGCGCTCGACGACGACCAGCAGGAGCAGTGTGACCCAACTCTGCTCAATGAGATGTTCCGCGCGGCCCACAGCCTCAAGGGGCTGTCGGCTATGCTGGGGCTTACGGACATCAACAATCTGACGCACAAGATCGAAAACGTCTTCGATGCCGCCCGCAAGAACGAACTGGCCGTCAACGGCGACGTGACCGAACTGGTGTTCATGGGACTCGATCAATTGACCGCATTGATCGACCGGCTTAAGGAACCGGGGGGCGAGCCCGTCGATTGCACCGCCGTGGTCGATTCCATCCGCCGGCTGCTGCAGACAGCCGGCGTGGAACGAAAACGGACGTCGCAAGCCGATGCCGAGCAGGCATTGGCACAAGCAACAGGGAGTGAGAAGCCAGGAACAGGGAACGGGGAGCAAAGAGCGGAGTTCGGTGTTCCGCCTGCCGTCGCCCCCCTGGATGACGTGCGGGACGAAGGCGAGATTCCGCAGAAGTACGTCTCGATCTTCATTGACGAGTGTGAAGCGTCGTTGGATGGGCTGACCAGCACATTGTTGTCGCTGGACAATGGCGGCAACTGCGACGATTTGAAGAACTTGATGGGCACTGCCCACAAGATCAAGGGTTCGGCTGCCTCGATCGGCCTGAACCGGATCGCCAAATTGGCGCACTTGATAGAGGACGCGCTACAAGACTTGATGGAAACGCACGGCTCGCTGTCGAGCGGCCTGACCGACGTCTTCTTGAAATGTACCGACGCGTTACAACAGTACGTCGCCGAATTGAAGCACGGATCGCCGCACTCGGACCATTTCGGCCAACTGGCCAGTGAACTGCTGGCGACACGGTCAGAGAATTCGGTTGTGGAGACGAATGGTAAGACGACGTATGTGGGCAAAGTGACCTTCGAGCCTTCCTTGCCCGCTGTGGGGTTGAAAGCCAGTTTGATCTACGAGAAACTGGCCAAGCTGGGCGAAGTGTCCGAGTGCGACCCGAGGCCGGAGTCGTTCGATGAGATTGAGCAGCTCGATTGTCTTCGCTTTCGACTGGCCACCGAGCAGCCCTTGCAGATCGTCCGGGACCGATTGCGCGTTGCGGGTGTGCTGGAAGCAATTGTCGGGTCTGACGATACTACCCCGGCAGCACAGTTGATCAATACCAACCCGAAGCGCCAGCGAGGGTCCCTCGCTGGCGCTTCGGGTTGGTGTGAGGAGCCTCCATGCCGGGGTAATACTGGGGCGACGAAAGTCACTCCGCCAGGTTCCATCGTCGCGGGAGAGAAACCGGGGGATTCAGACCCCCAGCCGAAGACCACGGAAACCGTGGCGGAGCAATCGGTGACAGCAGCCAACGCGACCAACGCAGGAACTGCCAAAGCAAAGCCCGTTCAGGAAAGTGAACCGCGGCTGACCGATGTCGGCCAACGGCCGACCGAGACAGTGCGCGTCGACATCGACCGCTTGGACCACCTGATGGACCTTGCCGGGCAGTTGGTCATCAACAAGGCGCAGTTCGTGCAAATCGGCGACAGATTCCGAGGATCGCTAGGGTGCAAGCACTCGGAGCAAGCGTTGAACAGGATCTCGGCCGAGTTGGACCGCATGGGCGGTCAGATGGTCCTGCGACTCGATGGTGAACAATCGGCCGCCGTACAGGAAGGCATCCGCAGCCATGTGCGGCGGATACAGAACGAGTTGGAACCGCTCCGCCGCGAGGTCGAGGCTTTCAGCCGGGCCCGCGTTGTCGTCGAGGACCTGTTCGAAGCGATCCATCAACTGGGGCGCGTCAGCGACGGGATCCAACAGAGCGTCATGGATACGCGGATGGTCCCCATTGGTCCTTTGTTCGCACGCTTCAGACGCGTGGTTCGCGACATCACGCGCGCCAACGGCAAGCAGGCCCGGCTGGAGATTCGCGGCGAGAACACCGAACTGGACAAGCGGATGATCGACGAACTGAACGACCCCTTGGTCCACCTGGTGCGCAATTCGGTGGACCATGGCATTGAATCACCCGAGGTCCGCGAGGCGGCCGGGAAGCCGCGCGAGGGGACCGTGACGCTCGATGCGTTGCACCGCGGCAACAGCATCGTGATCGAGGTCCGCGACGACGGCAAGGGCCTGGATGCCGATCGCATCCTGCGAAAGTGCCTGGAGAAGGGCATGGTGACCAAGGCCGACGCGGATAAAATGACGACGCAACAGATCTACCAGAAGATCTGGGAGCCCGGGTTCAGCACGGCGGAAAAGGTGACCGAAGTTTCCGGACGCGGCATGGGAATGGACATCGTCAAGTCGAAGATCGACGATCTCAGCGGAACGGTCGATATCGCCAGCGCGCCGGGACAGGGCACCACGATCACGATCAAGTTGCCGCTGACGCTGGCGATCCTCCCCTCCCTGATGGTCGAGATCCGCGGCGACGTGTTTGCCATCCCCATGGAGGCCGTCGCCGAAATCGTGAGCGTGGCCCCCAACCAGGTGAATTCCGTCCAAGGGCGGCAGATGGCCTGCGTGCGCGGGCGAACGGTCGCCCTTTTGCGTCTGGGCAACCTGCTCAGTTTTCACGGTGCCGGTGCGGACGCGGCCGCCCCATCCGCGGAAACCACGCTGGTGATCGTGGGCGAGGCGGGCCAGGAGATCGGCCTGGCCGTCGACCGCGTCATCGGCGAAGAGGAAGTGGTCATCAAGTCCATCGCCGACAACTTCGCCAATGTTCCTGGAATCGCCGGGGCCAGTATCCTCGGCGACGGACGCATTTCGCTGATCCTCGATATTGCCGGCCTCGTCGAGATCGTATCCAAGAAGGCCGCCTGCGCAACTCGCTAAAGGAATGACGCAAGAATGAGTGTCGCCTTTCGCTCCGCGAAAGTAGCGCAACTTTCGCGGAGCGAAAGGCGACAATACGACAGTTATTGATTCACCGGTCCCAAAGGACGAACACCATGTTGGAAACTGTTAACGAAAACGTCAAGCTACTGGCCGGACTGCAAGAACTGTTCGCATCGGCCACACACGATGCTTCGGCCGCAATGTGCCGCTGGACCGACGGGATTATCACCGTCGCGCTCGATGAGGTCAAGCAAGTGGCATTGGAAGACGTCGCGATCGAACTGGCCGTCGGCGACGAGCCGCTGACCATGGTTGTCATGACGCTCAATGGGCAACGTGGTGGCAGCATCATTTTGATGTTCGATGAACTGAACGGGAGGCAATTGGCTGCCTCGCTGTTGGGGCACGAGGCCGGCACGGAACCCGAGTGGAGCGAACTGGAAAAGTCGGCGCTGATGGAAACGGGCAACATCCTCGGCTGCGCCTACGTGAACGCGCTCACGCGCCTGGTGGGAATGGACCTGCTCCCCTCGCCGCCCTACTTCATCCAGGATTTCGGGGCCAGCGTCCTCCAGCAGGCATTGATGACCCAGGCCGAGACCAGCGACCGCCTCTTGCTCTGCGACATCGGCTTCCGCCGCCAAGGGGAGGTACTCGATTGGCGCGTCGTCTTCGTTCCCACGCCCGGACTACAGGAGTCGCTCGAACGGTCGCTCCATGCGGCCCCCCAGCCATGAAAGAACTCAGGACTTTGCGAGAGGAGGACCCCGCGAAATGACCACCACGGCGACAAACGCAAAAACCCCGGAAACGATGGTCGGCATGGGACAAATAGCCGCCGGCGGGCCACCTCAGAAAATGAAGGCGGTCGTCGGCTCTTGTATTGCCCTGTCGCTCTATCACCCGCGGCTCAAACGGGGCGCGATGGCACACATCGTCCTGCCGGAGTCGGCGGGGCGGGACGGCCTGCCGGGCAAGTTTGCCAATACGGCGATTCCCCGCATGTTGGAATTACTGAAGGAGCTGAATGCGCCGGCCGCTTGCCTGACGGCAAAACTTGCCGGAGGCGCCAATATGTTCGGCAGCGCCGGACCTCTGCAGATCGGCGATGCCAACATTGAGGCCGTTGCTCAATCGCTGCGGGCCGCCGGCATCCGCATCACGGCACAAGACGTCGGTGGAAATCGCGGACGACGCGTGACCTTCGAATGTGAAGGCGGAACCATGCTCGTCGAATCCGCCGGCCAACCAACGAAAACCTTATGAAATCCAACACCACGCTTGCGGCAGGTTGAAAACCTGTCCTACGAATCGGGAGGCTTGTACCATGCCACGCAGACTCTTAGTCGCCGATGACGCCATGATCATCCGGCAAATCATCAAGGATATGGCCGTCGGTGCCGGCTGGGAAGTGGTCGGCGAGGCCAGCAACGGCCAAGAGGCCATCGACCGGTATCGGGAATTGCAGCCCGACGCCGTGACGCTCGACCTGGTAATGCCCGAACACGACGGTTTGCACGCCTTGCACGGCATCCTAGCGTTCGATTCCGAGGCCAAGGTCCTCGTAGTCAGCGCCCTGGAGCAACGGGGCGTGCTCAAGGACGCCATTAAGGCCGGCGCCTCCGATTTCGTCGCCAAGCCGTTCGACAAGCGGAGCCTCGCGGCGACCTTGGAACAACTGGTCCCCCACACGGCTGGCGAGGCGTCATGAAAGTCGAACCAGGATCCACACCTCGGATAGTCTAAGGAGACCCGATGATGACAACCTCGCTTTCCCCATCCCATCCGGCCAAACTCGTCTTGATCGACGACGACCGAGCCATGGTTCGACTTCTGGCCGCCATCATCCACCGCTCATTTCGCCACGACATCGAAATGCAGACCTATTCCGATCCTGCACTCGCGCAAGACTGCCTGGAGCGGGATTTAGTCGACATCGTGGTGACGGATTTGGAAATGCCCCAGATCAACGGCCTGGAAATCCTCCGCATCGCCAAGAGCCGGAACCCATGTGCTCAGGTTGTGCTGGTGACGGGACATTCGTGCGTCGACGCCCTGCTCGAAGCCCTGGAACACGGTGCTAGCGACTATCTGCTCAAGCCGGTCGATAAGGCGTTGTTCCTGCAACTGATCGGCGACGCCCTGGCGCGGGTTGCCCGCTGGCGAGAGGCCCTGGCTGGCACGCTCAGCGGTATCCAAGCAACGCGCGATGCACAATAACTCGAGTGCGTTGGGCCGGGCGAGGGAATAGCCATGACGAGAACGCTCCTAATTACCGACGACGCCATTATCGTTCGCGAAATAATCAAGGACATCGTCGGCCTGACCTACGTGAGGATCTTCCATGCCGGCGTAACAACCGTACTCATCACGTGGAGCGTGATGGATTTACTTGCCCAGGAGTTGGCCGACTTTCTCGCAAAGGCGATTGAGGTCAACCGGCTTTTCCATGAACTCGGCCACGGGCAGCCAGGTGGCGTCGCGGTCCTTGTTGCTGAAACCCAAGGGGAAAGTGTTGTTGACCGCCGTCAAGAGCACGACGGGCAAGGCGCCGAAGTTGCGGCGAATGGCGCGGGCGACGTCAAAGCCGGCCGTGTCGTTCTCGGGGAACATGACGTCGAGGATCACCGCATCGGGCCGGCGTTGGCGGATGCGGTCGACGGCCTTGTCGGCGTCGGTCTCTTGGGCCGTCTCGTGGCCGTGACTTTTGAGCATCGTGCTCACCGCGCCGGCAAAATCCTCATCGTCGTCTACGATCAATACGTATGCCATGATCAAGTCTCCAGGTGTCAAGGAAGCCTGGGGGCTTCGCCCCAGCAGGCCGGAAAATCGAGAGTAAATAGTGTGCCCTGTTGGGGAGCGCTTTCCACGCGCACGCCGACGTTGCCGGCCATGGCCACTTGGCGAACGATGGCCAGGCCCAGGCCGGTCGAGGCCTTGTTGTGTTTTACCGCCTCGGAGGTGCGATAGTAATCGTCGAAAATCTGCGGCAGTTTGCTCGTGGGGATGCCAATGCCCGCGTCTTCCACGCTGACGACCGCGCCGCCGCCGGGTTTGGCCCGGCAGGAGACCGACACTTTCTGCCCCGGCAGGGAATAGGCGACCGCGTTGGAGAGGACGTTGTCGATCATCATCACGGCGTGGTCGTAGACCCCGCTGACCGTGGCCGCGGAGATATTCTCGGCAAAGCCGATTCCCCGCTTCGCCGCCAGCGGCTCGATCGCCGCCAGACAGGCGCAAAGGACTTCGTGCAACTCCAGCGCCGCCGGCTGGGGCGAGGCCTGGGCACTGGAACGGAGGTTGGCCAGTTGCAACATGGCCTTGATCTCGCGGGAGAGCATGTCGCAGCGGTCGGAAATCTTGCCGATCACCTGGGCGGCCTCGTCGGGGAGTTTGCCGCAGAACCCGCCCAGGAGTACTTGCGTGTTGGCTTGAATGGCGGCAAAAGGGGCCTTGAGTTGGTGCGTGGTTTGCAACATGTGCCTGGCCCGCTCGTCGGTGGCAGCCATAAGGCGGCGATTGGTCGCCGCCAATTCGGCGTCGCGCTGCCGCAGGGCGCCGGCCAGCCGCGAAGCCAGAAACCAGATCGTCACGGAGATGAACGCGACCGAGCTTGCATAGGCCGCCAACATCGTCCGCGGAAGCTCGCCCCGCTCCCAAGGCGGAAAGGAAACCCACACCGATTGCGGCGGGATCACGCCGGAGCTTTCCAGCGCGACGCACAGCACGTACATGGCCAGGGCAATCACCGTAACGACCAGGCTCTCGACCGATGAAAAGAAGATGCAGGCCAGAACGATGTGAAACAGGACCATCAACGGTGCGACGGTGCCCACGCTGCCGAGGAAATGGACGACCACGGTAAGCACGGCCAAGTCGACGAGGATTTGCAGCCAAAGGTGCCCATGGGCGCGGGCTGCTGGGGTCGGGCTACCTTTGGCCGCGCGGAGCATCGCCAGGTAGCCGACGTTGGCCAGCGCCAGCGCCCCGGCAACGGCCAGCGGCCAGAGGACCAGCAGCCGAATGCCTTGCTGCAGAAACCAAGGACCGGCTACCCAGGCCGCCAGGGCCAAGGCCAGCATGGCCGCGACCACCAGCCACCGCAACTTGCAGAACCACTCGGCATGGCGCAGCAGGAGCGGACCGTCGGCCGCCGACCATGAGTACATGGTGCCCGCGGGCGGCTCGGCCGCTGCCGGAGCGGCCAGCGGCAGGTCGTAAACGGCCCGCTTTACCGTGGTGGTTGCAGTGGTCAAAAATGTTTCCTTCGACTCTTGGTCGCGTAGCGACCACCGATGGTAGCCGTGGGTTTCAACCCACGGTTTGCGATGCGCACGTATTGCCCCGTCGCGTAGCGACGATTGATTTTCATTCGTCGCTACGCGACGGGGGAAAGCGTTGGGGGGATTTTGTCCGTGGGTTGAAACCCACGGCTACCGTCATAGCGTCGCTACGCGACGAGTGACAGCCTCTACCTACGGAACAAAACCACACCGTTCGCTCCTGTCAATTTCCCCGTAGCGACCCACTTTTGCGCAAGCTGTCCCACCCTACTTCTCAATCCACTAGCCAGGTCGTACCGGAGCGGAGCAAGCGCGGCAGGTCGCCGTGGCCGCGCTCGGCGACCACTTCGTCGATTTGCTGGATCAAGAGATCGTCGTAGGTCGGTTTTTGCACCTGGCGGAAAATGCCGAAGGCCATGGGCTTTTCCGGCGGGGTGAAACTGGACAACAAGTAGGCTGCCACGCGCGACGGCTCGCCCGTGTCGTGGACCATCAAGTCTTCTTCCCGCACGCCGCCGGCGCCGACCGTGACCACCTCCGCCGTCGTGCCACGGAGCACGATCCCCTTCTCCCGATCCTTGCCGAAACGCACGGCTTGGCCGTGTTCCAGGAAAACCATGTGATTCTCGCGATCGGAACGTTCACCCAGGCTGCTCAACACGCCCTCGTTGAAGACCACGCAATCTTGCAGGATCTCGATGAACGACACACCCTTGTGCCGCGCCGCCGCTTCTAGCGTCTGGGCCAGATGCTGCGGGTTAGCCACCAGCGATCGGGCCACGAACGTGGCCTCGGCCGCCAGGGCGATCTCGATCGGATGGATCGGCTGCTCGATCGTCCCCCAAGGACTCGATTTGGTCTTCTTGCCGAACTCCGAAGTGGGCGAGTACTGGCCCTTGGTCAAACCATAGATCTGGTTGTTCAACAAAAGGATATTCAGATCGAGGTTCCGCCGCAGGCAGTGGATGAAGTGGTTCGTGCCGATCGACAGGCTGTCGCCGTCGCCGGTGATCACCCACACGGAAAGATCGGGCCTTGCGCATTTCACGCCCATGGCGATGGCCGGTGCGCGGCCGTGAATGCCGTGGAAGCCGTAAGTGTTCAGATAATAGGGGAATCGCGACGAACAGCCGATGCCCGAAACAAAACAAATCTTCTCCCGCGGAATCCCCAGCTTCGGCAGCACGTTCTGCACCTGCATGAGAATGCCGTGGTCGCCGCAGCCGGGACACCATTTCACTTCCTGGCCGGACTGAAAATCCTTGCGCGTCAACGGATGCGGATGGGCCAGTTGCGGGGGGCAACTCTCCGCCGCGACATCTTGTGGTGCATCAATACTCATTTCGACTCTCCCAAAAGATCGCTAATCTGTTGACTCAACTCGTGTACGCGGAACGGCCGGCCCTCGACCTTCGCCAGCGGCCGGGCGTCGACCAGGTATTTCGCCCGCAGCAACGTGCAAAGCTGGCCCATGTTGTTCTCCGGTACGAGGATCCGTTGGTAAGCTTTGATCAATGTGCCGAGATTGGCCGGGAAGGGATTCAAGTAACGCAGGTGCAGGTGATCGACCGAGCGACCGGCCGCCTGCAACTCGCTGACCGCCGCCGCCACAGAACCGTACGTACTGCCCCAGCTTACAACCAGCAGATCGGCCTTGCCCGAGCCTTTGACCGTCGCCGCTGGAATATCGCCGGCTATTCGCTCGATTTTTTCCGCCCGCAGGTTGACCATCTGCTGATGGTTCATCGCGTCGTAGCTCACGGCGCCGACGACGTCGGTCTTTTCCAGGCCGCCGATGCGATGTTCATAACGAGGCGTACCGGGGGCGACCCACGGTCGGGCCAAGGTTTTCGCGTTGCGGCGATAGGGGGCAAACTCCTCGGGCGAGGGAATCTTCGGCGTGTGCAGGTCCGGCAGTTCGTCGGGATCGACGATCCGCCAGGGTTCGGCCCCGTTGGCGAGGAAACTGTCGGAGAGGACCATCACCGGCGTCATGTATTTTGTGGCCAGGCGCACCGCCTCGAAGGCCATGGCGAAGCAATCGGCGGGAGTGGCCGCGGCCAGCACGGCCAGCGGCGCCTCGCCATGCCGTCCGTGGATGGCCATGAGCAGGTCGGATTGCTCGGTTTTCGTGGGCATGCCCGTGCTGGGGCCGGCCCGCTGCACGTCGAAGATCACCATCGGCAGTTCCGTGATGACGGCAAGGCCCAGGCCCTCGACCTTCAGGGCCAGGCCCGGGCCGCTGGTGCCGGTGGCCCCGATCGCGCCGGCGAAGGACGCGCCGATGGCGGCTACACAAGCGGCGATTTCGTCTTCCACCTGCAGCGTGCGGACGTCGTAGTCCTTGTACTTCGATAGCTCGTGCAGGATCTCGCTGGCGGGCGTGATCGGGTAGCTGGCGTAGACCAGCGTCCGCCCGGCCTTGTGCGCACCCGCAACCAATCCCAGGGCCGCGGCCTCGTTGCCCGTCAGGCGGCGGTAGCGCCCCGGGGGCAGCTTGGCGGCCGCAACCGTGTGCTGCACGCGGAACAACTCGGCCGTGTCGGCAAAGTTGTATCCCGCCCGCAGGCTGGCCCCGTTGGCCGCCATGATCGACATGTTCTTACGGAACTTCTTGATCAGGAACTCCAACACCGGCTGGATCGGCCGATCGTAGAGCCAGAGGCTCAACCCCAGGGCGAAGAAGTTCTTGCAGCGGGCGGCGTCCTTGCGCGGAAGTTGCAAGTGCCGCACGGCCTCTTCGTTCATCCGCGTCATGCCCACGGGGATCACGCGATAAGCGGAAAGCTCCCCGCTGGTCAAGGGGTTGGCGGCATAGCCGGCCTTGGCCAGATTGGCCTCGTTGAACTCGTCTTCATTGACCACCAGGATGCCGCCCGGCTGCACGTCGCGGAGGTTGACCTTCAAGGCCGCCGGGTTCATGGCAATCAACACGTAGGGCGAATCGCCCGGCGTATGCACCTCGTGGTCGGCAAAACTGAGTTGAAAACCGCTCACGCCGCCCAGCGAACCGGCCGGGGCACGGATCTCCGAGGGATAGTCGGGCTGGGTGCAGACGACAAGGCCGGTCATCGAAGCGATGTCGGCAAACTGGCTGCCGACGACCTGCATACCGTCGCCCGAATCGCCGGCAAAGCGAACCGTGGCGGAATGCACCTGGACGAATTCTTTCTCCCCCGCGGCGGCGCCATCGCCAGCCGGCGTCGCCGGGGCTGTTCCACGTGCCGTTGGGGCTGATTCCATACCGGACATTGTGTTCTCTCGCAAGTAGGTTTCGAAGGGCTGCCGCGCCTAGCCGCGTGGCAAAACCCAGTACTCAGTCTTTAGGTTAACAATTATTTCCGCCAAATCAAGCGTTGCGGCGGCGGCGAAGACTTTTTTTCGGCATAAACTTGGCAAAAATCATCCTGTCAGGGGGGTAACTGCCGGCTCACTTTCCCAACAGCGGCCGCTGCATGAGGCACGACCATGCCGGGTAGCCATCCTTCAAGACCAGGCTGGGCATGCGGATCGGTTCCAGTCGCACGACCTCGAACAAGCGGCCCAGTTCGTTGTAGAGTTGGCGCTTGGTGACCGGCGGCGGACTGCCTTCAATCGGCTCGCCGGCCGCGGCAGCCAAGGTCATGTAATACGACCCCGGCCGCGTGACCCGCCAGAGCGCATCGAGATAACGGTCCAACTCGATCTGCCGGACATAGTGATACAGGCCCGAATCATAGGCAAAATCGAAAGCGCCGGAGGTCTGCGCGAACTCGTAGTAATCGGCCAACACGAAGCGCGGCAGGGCATCTTCCTGCTCGGCACGGACCCTGGCCCGTTCAATCGCCGTGGGAGAGTTGTCGACGGCCGTGACCTCCAGGCCGCGCCGCACCATGTAGATCGCGTCGGCGCCGGTACCGCAGCCGATATCCAGCGCGGAACCGCGCCCAATCCGCTTCTCATCGAGAAAGCGGATCAGTTCTGCGGAAGGCTCGCCCGTTTCCCATACGGGTGTCCCCTCCCGATAAATTGCGTCCCAGTCCCACATCCGCGGAAGTGTCATGATCGGTGTCTCGTTTGTCGTGGTCAAACATCGCTCCACTGCCGCCGGGTCAGCGAGGGCCAGTGTGTACAGCCTTCTTAGTCTGAAGTGTTGTTCCCCGTTTTGCAAGCCGGCAGCCACATTTTCTCCATCACTAATAACCAGATTTGATCTTTGCATAGGTTCCCAAGACGGCCGATTTTTGCCTGGGTTTTTCGTCCGTGCGCACAAAAATGTCGCTCGTTGCCTATATTATAGGCATGCTAAGTTTGGCGTGCCAATCGGCAGTAAATCTTGAATGTAGCCATAAGTCTTTTTAAATTATGTATTTAGGACGATAGAATCGCGTCGGGCCGCACTCTGAAAAAATCCTGGCACCGCCTTTGCATTTCCCGCGGCCCATCGTGCGTCGCGGTTTGCAATGCCGTTGATTCCTGGGCGTGTTACAGGCTTTTGGCGAATTTTTTCCGGCCAGGGGAAATAGGCCGCGATGCGAATCTATGGTATCCTGGTTCCTGCTCCGACCCGCTCGTCATATTTGCACAGGCGGGAGCCGTCCCACGGATTGCAAGAGCGAGAGATTTGTATTACTGTTTGATCTTTGCGGCATTGGCCTGAGTTTTTACTGTCAACGGTTGGAGATACTGCAATTTTCCGCCCGCCGTGGCGCTCGCTTGCATTTCAACCCGCGCAAGGTAAATGGAGAAACGAGGGAGGCGTCAGGAGCCTTTGTCGTTCTCTTTTGTTTCCCATTCGACGCAAGTCGATATGTCTTCTCCGAGGTGGAATCCTGACGTCCGCTTCCCATGAAAGGACCCTATCATAGTGACTCCTAAAGAAGTTTTGGCGCTCTGTCGCGAGAAGGACGTGAAGGCCGTGGATCTGCGCTTCATGGACTTTCCCGGAATCTGGCAGCACTTCACGATTCCCGTCGACAAGCTGGATGAGGACGTCTTCGAAGAAGGCCTGGGTTTCGACGGTTCCAGCATCCGTGGCTGGCAGGCGATCAACGAGAGCGACATGCTTGTGATCCCGCAGCCGGAGACGGCCGTTCTCGACCCGTTCACCAAGCTGCCCACCCTGTCGATGATCTGCAACATCCAGGACCCGATCACCCGCGAGGACTATTCCCGCGATCCTCGCAATGTCGCCCGCAAGGCGGTCAACTACCTCAAGAGCACCGGCATCGGCGATACGGCCTTCATGGGTCCCGAACTGGAGTTCTTCATTTTCGACGACGTTCGTTACGATCAGAACACCCAGAGCAGTTTCTTCTTTATCGACAGTGTGGAAGGCCAGTGGAACCGCGGCCGCGAGGAGCATCCCAACCTGGGCAACAAGCTCCGCTACAAGGAAGGCTACTTCCCCGTGCCGCCGGCCGACCAGTTGATGGACATCCGCAATGAGATGATGCAGACACTCGTCGACTGCGGCATCAGCATCGAGGCCCAGCACCACGAAGTGGCCACTGCCGGCCAGGGCGAGATCGACATGAAGTTCGACAACCTGGTGGCCATGGCCGACAAGGTCATGATGTACAAGTACGTGCTCAAGAACGTGGCCAAGAAGTACAACAAGACGGTCACTTTCATGCCCAAGCCGCTGTTCGGCGACAACGGTTCCGGCATGCACACGCACGCCTCGATTTGGAAGGGCGGCGTGCCGCTGTTTGCCGGCGACGGTTATGCCGGCCTGAGTCAGATGGGCTTGTATGCGGCCGGCGGCCTGATCAAGCACGCCCCGGCGATCCTCGGCTTTAGCTGCCCGACCACCAACAGCTACAAGCGCTTGGTGCCCGGCTTCGAGGCCCCCGTGAACCTGGCCTACTCGCAGCGGAACCGCTCGGCGGCCATCCGCATCCCCATGTACAGCCCGAGTCCCAAGGCCAAGCGGCTTGAGTTCCGCTGCCCCGACCCGAGCTGCAATCCCTATCTCTCCTTCTCCGCGATCCTCATGGCGATGATCGACGGCATCCAGAACAAGATCGATCCGGGCCAACCGCTGGACAAGGACATCTACGATCTGCCGCCGGAAGAACTGGCCAAGGTTCCCAAGGCGCCGGGCTCGCTGGAAGAGTCGCTGGCCGCTTTGGGCCGGGATCACGACTTCCTCCTCCGCGGCGACGTCTTCACCGCCGACGTGATTTCCACGTGGATCGAGTATAAGATCAAGAACGAAGTGCAGGCGATGCAGTTGCGTCCGCATCCCTACGAGTTCTGCCTGTATTATGACATCTAAAGATAGAGGATTAGAGATGAAGGACAAGGGATGGTAGCCCTCGGGTTTGCCGACCTGGTCCTGATCTCAACACATCCTTGACACATAAGCGCGCCCGCAGGCGAGACCCGCGTCTCACCTGCGGGCCGGCGTGTTTCTTGGCAGGACTTTCAGGCGGTCCGAGAAGTCTCACCCCTCCCGGAGGGAGAGGGGACATGTTGTGGGAACTTTCCGGATAGCCTCTCAGGCGATCCAGTTCCCCACTCCCGCAACTTCGGTGTCGTTGTTTGGGCTGCCATCTTCATGCTCTCTGCCGTTGGAATCGCCGTCATGGTACCGAGTGCGAGCGGTCGGCGTCTCTTGCCTTTGTTATATAATGCTATGAACACCGCCTGAAAACCGCTGGGGCGAAAATGAAACAAACGCCTTCTTCCATCCTGATCTATGGCTTCTTCTCTTGCGTCCTGGCCTACGGCCTCTTTTTGCTTTTTAATGGATACCGTGCCAAGATGGAATTCGATCGAGGGGTGAGGGCATTTGAGACTGGCGATCTTGATTCGGCTATCGCCCATTTCGCCGTGACCATTCGACTCAAGCCTGGCTTTGCCGGGGCCTATTACGACCGGGGCTTCGCTTACGGGAAACAGGGTGACTTCGACAAGGCCATTGCCGATTTTAGCGAGGTCATCCGCCTCAAGCCCGACGTTGCTGACGCGTATTACAGTCGGGGGAACGCCTATCGGGAGAAAGGCGACTTCGATAAGGCCATTGGCGATTACACCGAGGCTATTCGGCTCCAACCGGCGCACGCCGATGTCTACTACAATCGTGGCCACGCCTGGGCGCGCAAGGGCGATTTCGACAAGACGATTGCCGACTTCAGCGCAGCCATCCAACTGAACCCCAAAAATGCGGAGGTCTATGCCAACCGTGGCGTCGTCTACGGGAAGAAGAACGACCTCAACAGAGCGATGGCGGACTTCAACGAGGCTGTCCGTCTCAAGCCTGATTATTCCCAGGCCTATTACGGCCGGGGAGTCGTTTATGGGAAAGAAGGCGACTACGACAAGGCCCTTGCCGACATCAACGAGGCGATCCGGCTAGACCCGCAGAATGCCCGAGCGTATTACAGTCGGGGCGTTGTCTACCAAAGGAAAGGTGAGAAGGCCAAAGCGGAAGCAGATTTCGAGCGGGCCAAGAAACTCGGCTACCAGCCCAGAAATCCTATGGATCTTCTCTTTCTACCTGGCAGGCAGGATCGGATAGGTGAACTCGGCTAGCAGGTAGGACTTGCTTGCGGCATTTCCCATGTACGGGCCTGCCCCCCGCGGATCGCTGAGCGGCCCCGGCCGCCCCATCTCGCCCAAGCGGATGTCCGCCCCTTCCTGGGCGCCTTGATTGAAACCAACGAAGCACCCCGGCTGGAACGACTTGCAGCACGCGACCGTGTCCTTGTGGCTCAGCCCGCCGTCGCCAACCGCGTGATCGAACCAGATGTACTCGATCGGACCGTACTTCGTCAGCAACTCCTTGAGCTGGGCCTTCTTCATTTCCGGGTTGCTGCCGCCTTGGCTGCCTTGGCCGTCCACGGCCTTGGGCCAGTTCCAGTCGCCCTCCGAAAAATACAGGGCCAGCTTGACGCCGTCTTGCTCCAGGGGCACGTCGGCCCATTATGGTGCAAGAATCGGGCAAGGGAAAGCGCAAACGCCGCAATCGCTTGGGCCTGCGTCGCAAGTCCGGGCCGTTCTCCTGGCGGAGCGGAAAGTGAACTGCGCTCGATAACTGTCGTTGTTTTCGCCGTCCGTGGCGATCGAATCGACATGCCAGCCGTGCATCCCAAAAGCAATGCCATGCCTTAAACCGTGCTATAGTAAAGGGATAGTGCATTTCTTCTTCTCCGGTCTTGCTCCGGCATGTAGAATGCACCACTGAGAAGCGTTCATTTTCCGCACTTCTTTCGCGTTCGGTTTCATTGGAGCCTTGCAAATTAATGAATACCAAGAGCATGTCCCGTCCAGTCTCCCGTCGTAGTTTCCTGGCTGCCTCAACGGCCGTCGCGTCTTTTTCGGCCACCGGCCTGCTTTCGCTGGGCAATTTGCAGGCGGCCGTGGCGGCGGACCCCAAGATCGACGCCCTAGTGGCCAAGGCGGTGGAATACCTCGCCCAGCACCAGTCGGCCGACGGCGCGTTCACGCCCCAGGCAGGCGTGGGCGTGACGGCCCTAGTGGCCACCGCCCTGTTGCAAAACGGCCGCTCGCCGGACGACCCGCTTGTGGCCCGCAGCCTGAAGTTCCTGGAGGGATACGTCCAGCCCGATGGCGGCATCTACAGCCCCAAGCTGGGCTACAAGAACTACGAGACCTGTATCGCCCTGACCTGCTTCGTCGAGGCCAATGCCGACAAGCGCTACGAGAAGTTCATCCGCAACGCGGAAAAGTATCTCAAGGCCAACCAGTGGACCGAGGCCACGAACGAAAACGACCCCACGCGGAAGATCGACAAGTCCGATCCGTTCTACGGCGGCGCCGGCTATGGCAAGAACAAGCGGCCGGACCTCTCGAACACGGCCTTCCTGATCGACGCCTTGAAGGAGGCGGGCAACGGCCCGGACGATGAATCGATGAAGAAGGCCCTGGTCTTCGTCTCCCGCTGCCAGAACCTGGAGAGCGAATATAACAACACGCCCGCCGCGGCCAAGAACCCCGACGGCGGCTTCTACTACACGCCGGCGGATGGTGGCGAGAGCGCGGCCGACAAGCTGCCCAATGGCGGCTTGCGGAGCTATGCCTCGATGACCTACTCCGGATTGAAAAGTATGCTTTACTGCGGCGTGAAAGCCACCGATCCACGCGTCAAAGCGGCCACCAAATGGATCCAGGAAAATTACGACCTGAAGACCAATCCGGGACTGGGGCCGGACGGACTCTACTACTATTATCACGTCTTCGCCAAGGCCCTGGCCGCCGTCGGCAGCGATACTTTGCAGGACGCCAAGGGTGTGAAGCACGTCTGGCGGAAGGATCTCGTCGCAGAACTGGCCTCCCGACAACTGCCCAACGGATCGTGGACTAACACCAAGAGCCGATGGCTGGAAGGCGATCCGAACCTGGTGACGGGCTACGCCCTGCTGGCACTTTCCTACTGCCGCCCCGGCGCGAAGTGAGGCTGAGGTCGCTGTAGGGAACGCCCTCCGTGGCGTTCCAAAAGAACGCACGGAACGCCACGGAGGGCGTTCCCTACAGCGACCGGGGGCCATACCGGTCGTGCGCGTCAAAATCCGTCAGAAGCAACGCCTTACAGCAACTCATCCAGTTCTTCCACGAGCTTTCCGAACTGCGCGAGCGCCCCATCTACGGCGGCGGGTTGTTGCATGTCGACACCCGCATCGCGGAGCAGGTCGAGCGGGTCTTTCGAGCAGCCGCCCTTGAGGAAGTTCAAGTAGTCCTCGAGTTCTTGTTTGCCGCCGCCGGTCACGCGATCGGCCAGGGCGATCGCGGCCGACATGCCCGTGGCATACTTGTAGACGTAAAACGCCCGATAGAAGTGCGGGATCCGTAGGCACTCCAGGTCCAACTCGTCGTCAAGCGCGAAATCGGGTCCGAAGTACTGCTGCAGCAGGCCGCGATAGATTTCCTTGAAGCGATCCAAAGTGAGCGGCTCGCCCGCCTCGGCCGATTGGTGGGCCAGTTTCTCGAACTCCGCGAACATCGTCTGGCGGACGATCGTGGCCCGCATGGCGTCTAGCTGGCGATTGACGAGGAAGGCCCGCTCCGTGTCATTGCGGGCGTTGCCCAGCAGGTAGCGGCTCAAGAGTTGTTCGTTGAACGTGCTGGCCACTTCGGCCACAAAGATCACGTAGTTGTAGTAAGCGAACGGCTGATGGCGGGCGGAATGCCAACTGTGCATGGAATGGCCCGCCTCGTGCGCCAGCGTGAAGACGTGGTCCAGCACGTCGGGCTGGTAGTTCATGAGGATATAGGGCTCGCTCTCGAAGGTCCCGGAGCTGAAGGCGCCGCTCTGCTTGCCGCGGTTCTCGTAGCGGTCGCACCACCGGCCGCGGAGACCCTTTTCCAGCGCCCCGCAATACTCGTTGCCCAGCGGCTGCAGTGACTTGAGCACCACGTTGACCGCCTGGTCCCAAGTGTGCTTGCGCTCCAAGTCGGCAAGGATCGGCACGTAGGTGTCGTACTGGTGGATGTCCTTCAGCCGCATCTTTCGCCGCCGCACGTCGTAGTAGTGGTGTACGGCGGGCAGGTGGCGATGGACCGAGGCGATGAGGTTGTCGTAGACCGTCACCGGGACTTGGTCGGGGAAGAGGGCCGCTTCCAGGGCGCTGGCATGGTTCCGCGCCTTGGCGTAGTAGATGTCGGCCTGCACGGAACCGGCCAGCGCCGCGGTCAAGGCATGTGCGTGTTCGGCATACTCGCGGTAATACTGGTGAAAGACCTTCCGCCGCACGGCCCGGTCGGGCGCGTGCAACAGGGTACTGAAGGTTGCATGGCTTAGTTCGATCACGTCGCCGCGGTCGTTCTTGATCGCGCCGAATTTCAGGTCGGCGTCGTTGAGCTGGCGGAAGATCTGGCTGGCCGCCTGGGCCATTTCCGTCTGCATGGCCAGCAAGTTCTCTTCCTTCTTGCCCAGCGTGTGCGGCTTGTGGCGGAGCACGCGCTGCAGGAGGAGCTTGTAGGGGGCCAGCACGGGCGAGTCGAGGAACGACTTCATCTTCGCCGCGGGGATGGCCAGGATTTCGGGGCGGATGTAACTGGCCGCCTGGGCCGCGCGGCTGGCCACGGCCATGAAACGGCCGTACATCCGCTGATAGCGGCTCTCGCCAAGGTCCTCGGCCGTCTTCAGGAAAGCAAAATTGCCCAACCGCTCCGCCGTCCGATCGAGGTCCAGATCGAACTGTAAGCACTCAGCCAGCGACTCGGGGCTTTCGGCCAGCTTGCCCTGAAACCTGGCGTACTCCGCAACGCGGCCTTCCCAGGCGTTGAACGCCGCTTCCCAGGCGTCGTCGGACGCGAAAAGGCTGGAAAGGTCCCATGTGTCTGAGGGTTTGACTTTGCCGCGGGGCGGCAGTTGTTTCACTTTGGCCATGGATTAGGAGGAAAGTCTAAAGGGACAGGAATTATAAAGGTCGAAACCCGAAATCCATTTGAATATCATGTTTTGAATTTATTGCCGATCGGAACGATCGGACGGATTTCGACATTCGGATTTCGGATTTCATCCTTCCCGCTACCAGCGCATCAACACCGTTCCCCAGGTCAGTCCCGCGCCGAAGCCGCTGAACAAAACGTGATTGCCGGGATGGATGCGGCCCATCCGATAGGCCTCGTCCAGGGCCAAGGGAATACTTGCCGACGAGGTGTTGCCGTAGCGGTCGAGATTGTTGAAGACCTTGTCGGGCGGCATGCCCAGCTCCTCGACGGCCGCATTGATGATGCGCATGTTCGCCTGGTGAAAGACCACCAGGTCGATGTCGGCCAGGTTCATGTCGGCCGAATCGAGCACCTCGCCGATGGTTTCCTTCAAGGTGCGAATGGCCCACTTGAACACCGGCCGGCCGTCCATGCGGAGGAAATGCCCACTGGGGTTCGCGGCGGAGAACGGCGCGCGCGCGCCGCCGGTGGGCCGGCAGATCAACTCGGCGCCGGAACCGTCCGAGCCGACCGCATAGGCCAGGATGCCCTGGTCAATGGCACCCGGCGCGAGGACCACCGCGCCCGCCGCATCGCCAAATAACGGATAGGTCTGCTTGTCGGCCGGATTGACCATCCGCGAATTGCAATCCGCACCGATCACCAGCACGCGCTGGCTGCACCCCGTGGCCACATACTGCATGCCCGTGATCAGGGCAAAGGCGAAGCTCGCGCAAGCCGCCTGCACATCGAAGGCCGGCGCGCAAATCCCCAGCCGGTCCTGGACCAGGGTGGCGGTGGCCGGCAGGAGCATGTCGGGCGTGAACGTGCCCAGCAGTACCAAGTCGATCTGCTCGGGACGAATGTCGCCCGCGGCGAGGCACCGCCGAGCGGCCTCGGCGGCCAGGTCGCCAGTCGATACACCCGGCGGGGCGTGGCGGCGCTCGGTGATGCCCGTGCGTTTGAGGATCCAATCGGCGTCGTAACCCAACGCGGCGAGGTCCTCGTTGCGGACGCATTGCTCGGGCACGTAACTGCCCAAGGCGATGACTTGTACACCCATCAGGCGGCCGATGCGTGAACGGCAAAGCTTGGCGGCAATGTGGACGTCGGCCGGGGTTTGCCGGCGCGGCATATCCTTATCGTGGGTCGCGTTGGGAATGTCGGCAATGGCCATGGGGGACTCGTCATCTCATGCAAAACGCTGGCTCAACCGGCCCCGGGCGTTTCCATATTGCCGGGAAACACATTGGAGAGTCGAAAAGACCTATTTTACGAAGTTCCCAGCCAGGACTCAAGCCGCGGCATCTTGCAAGAGAACTTTCCATTGGTATCGGACGAAAACCGCGTGAGCACCTCCGCTGAATGGTTAGTAAGGCAAACTGCACCTTGTCTGCCCATAACTCCAAGTCACCGCAGGCGACAAGGTCCCGAAATGTTAATCGACATTGTGCAGAATCCAACCGTAGGATGGGCTTTAGCCCGTTTGCAACAGATCTTGACATGGTTCAAGGCCGCGCAGCACTTTGGCCGCACTGTCCTGTAGGGAACGCCCTCCGTGGCGTTCCATCCCACCGGAACGCCATCGACCCGCTGCGCGGGTGCCCCGGCGTTCCCCACAGAATTTCGGCTGGCGGGAGTGTTATTGTGGTTTGAACCATGCCGAAAAGTGTACAATAGTTGTATGCGTCACATCCTTGACCAATCCCCGGAACAACTTCGAACCTGGTTGCTCGAACACGGCCAGCCGCCCTATCGGTCCGCGCAGGTCCGCAAGTGGCTCTTTGAAAAACGGGCTGTTTCTTGGGAACAGATGACCGATTTGCCGCATAGTCTGCGGGAGCAATTGGCGGCGGAGTTCGATATCTGGTTGACGGAAATCGCCGTCCACCGCAAGGATGAGGATGGCACGGAAAAATTGCTGCTCACCCTGGCAGACGGGTGCAAACCGGCCGACGATGCCAACAAGCCAGCCCCCGATGGTTCAACCGAAACCAACGCCGTGGCTTCGCCGCCAAAGGGTCCTTCGCAGATCGAATGCGTGCTGCTGCGCGACGACAAGGGCCATTGCAGCATGTGCATCAGCACCCAGGTGGGCTGTGGGATGAAGTGTGCTTTCTGTGCCACGGGCTTAGGCGGATTGACGCGAAACCTCACCAGCGGCGAGATCCTCGAGCAGATGCTGCAACTCCAGCGTTTGCTTCAGCCCGACGAGCGACTGAGTCACGTCGTTTGTATGGGCATGGGCGAACCGCTGGCCAATCTTGACCGGCTCATGCCTGCGCTGGCGGCAGCCTCGGCCAAAGATGGCCTGGGGATCGGCGTGCGCAAGATCACGATTTCCACCGTGGGCCTGCCTGTGGGCATCCGCCGCTTGGCCGAACAGAACTGCCAATATCACCTTGCCGTCTCGCTGCACGCCCCCAATGATCAGTTGCGGACGCAACTCATGCCGACCAATCGCAACATCGGCATCGAGGCGATTCTGGCCGCGGCGGATGATTATTTCGAGAAGACGGGCCGCCGCGTGACCTACGAGTACATTCTCCTGGCTGGCGTAAACGATGGTCCTCTTGCAGCCAAGCAACTGGTGGATCTACTCCGCGGCCGACCGTCGTTAGTCAATCTGATTCCTTATAACCCCGTGCGTGGATTGCACTTCCACACGCCCCGTCCGAGTGCGGTGGCGAAATTCATCGAGATCCTCCAAGGGGGAGGGCTGAACGTGGCCATCCGCCATCGCAAAGGCGCGCGGATAGACGCGGCCTGCGGGCAGTTGCGGCGGAATTCCGCGGTTGCGAACCGCTTGCCAGAGGAACTCTTGCCAGTTTTCAGGGTTAATTAGTTAGAAGCGGTGCCAAACCACCCCGCACAGGTTAACATTCTCCTGCCGCGGGACGGATTGTGACACTGCTTCGGCAGAGACGGTGCTAGCCGTAAAGGGGACCTTGGTTTAGACTAAGAGCAGAACGCGCCCGAAACGACGTAAACTCAACCGCCGACAACAGGTAGGATTGTGGCCGTCAGCGAGTCATCTGCTCGACGCTATGCCTTGGACCCCGACGTGCGCCTCATGCTTGAGGTGCGCGACGGCAGCGCTGCGGCTTTTGAAGAACTGGTGGTGCGGTATCAGGCCCGCTTGGTGCGTGTTTTGGAGCATCTGGTTGGCCGCCGGGAGTTGGCGGAAGATCTGGCGCAAGAGGTGTTCCTGCGGGTATATCGTTCGCGCCAGCAGTATGCGCCGGGGGCGAGATTCGTCACTTGGTTGTTTACCATCGCCAAGAACGTGGCCTCTAACGCGACGCGCGACCGCTCGCGCCGCCCGGAGGTGACGCTGGCCGGCAGCGAGAGCGGACCCTTGGGCGCGCGGCCCTTGGACCGCCTCGTGCAGGCCAGCAGCGGCGCGATGCCCGCGCGGCAGGTCGACAAGGCCGAACTCCGCGACGTCGTCCGCATGGCCATGGACTCGCTGAGCGAACGCCAGCGGCTGGCCGTGCTCCTGAACAAGTTCGAGGGCATGAGCTACGCCGATATCGCCAATACCATGGAGTTGACGCCGCAAGCCGTCAAATCGCTACTGTCGCGGGCGCGGGAGAACCTGCGACAGATGCTGGAACCATATTTGCAGAATGGAACTCTCCCGCAGAACAACCACGAACTTTCCGATAGCGCCGTAACGAGCGACGGTTTTGTCGCCGGCGGTGAAGAGTGATGGAGTCGATGCCTGACAATCCGGTCAACGACGACGCCCAGCTTCGCGAGGAGTTGGTAGCCTATCTCGATGGCGAGCTCAGCGCCGAGCAGAGCCGGCAGATCGAGCAGCGCGCGGCCAGCGAGCCCAACGCGCGTCGCATGCTGGAAGAACTCGACCGCACATGGCACATGCTCGACGAGCTCGACTCGCCGGCCACCAACGAAGACTTCACCTGCACCACTCTGGAGATGGTGGCCGTGGCGGCCGCCGAGGATGCTCAGCAGGCCAAGGCCCAGAGGCCGCGGCGGCGCCTGCGGGCTGCACTGTGGGCGGTTGTCGGGCTTGTCGGCGCCGCCGCAGTCGGCTTCCTGGCGGTCGCCTGGGCCCTGCCCGACCCCAACGCCCAGCTCCTGCAGGACCTGCCGCTCCTGGAGAACTACGATCAATACCGCGACATCGTAAGCCAGCACCCCAAGAGCGACAGCATCGATTTTCTCCGCGCCTTACAGAAGGAAAAACTGTTTCCCAAGGAGGCCGAAGATGGACGCTAAAGACCTGCGCTGGAACAGTGCGCGCGGCTTTTGCCGCAAAGCGCTCGGTCTTCTCGCGCTGGCCGTTGTGCTGGCCGTGGGCCTGGCGGCCTTTGGAACGCTTTCCCAGCGCCGCCGCCAACTGGAGGAAATGTCCGCCGAGCAGCGCGAGGACGTGCTCCGCGCCGAGCAGCAGTTTCACGCCCTGTCGCCCCAGGACCAGCAGCGGATCCGAGAACTGCACGAGCAGATCGAAAACTCGCCCGACCGCGCGGAACTTCGCGCGACGATGGACCGTTACTGCAAGTGGTTCGAGACGCAGCCGCGTTTTCGCCGCGTGAAGCTGCTGGACAAGACCATGACGCTCCCGCAGCGCGTGGCCACGGTCAAGGAATTCCTCGGCAAGCCGGTCCCCGTCAAGGACGTTCGCCTCGACGACCGCAATCGCCGCCTGCTGGCTGCCTGGCTGGACCGCTACACCGCGGAACACGGAGCCCGCATCATGGAAAACATGCTGCAGACCCACCCGGGAATCGCCCGCCTTCCGCCCGAGCGGCAACAGGCGGTCCTCCGCGAGAGCGTTTTGCGGCGTTTGCAGTCGGGCGGTCCCAACGGCCAGTTGTCGATCACCGAAAGCGAGATGGCCCGCCTGCGCGCCGGGCTTTCGCCGGAATTGCGCGCCAAACTGGACGAAAAGAGGCCTGCGCAACGCGATCGAATCATCGCCGACTGGCTCCGCGAGACGGCCTCCCTGGAGCTCGACGAACAATTGGCCAATTACTTTGAGAGCCCGATGGTCAGCGATCAGCAGCGGGAGCAACTGATGAGCCTTCCCAGCGAAGAAATGTACAAGAGCCTGAGCGATCTATACAGCGCCCATCTCAAGCAGGCAAAACTGGCTGAACCGCCGCGGGGCGATCGCCCTCCTCGACCTCGTGGCCGTCACGTGGGCGGTCCTAAGGGTTCCGGCGGCCGCCGCTGGCCAGAGGACCGCGACGAAAAAGATGTCCGCGTCAAAGACGCCGGTTGATGCGGCTTTCCGGATAGCCTCTCAGAGTCTGTTCCGAAAGGCTGGGGAGCGGTGTTGGAGTCCCGGCTTTAGCCGGCTAAAGCCGGGACTCCAGCACCTTTCCGGACGGCCTCTCAGACCGGCAGGGCTTCCGCCGCGGCGGTGGCCAGCTTGTACTCCACGCCGTCGTGCAGGAACACGCAGTTTCCTCCGCGCCGGTGACTGGCGTCCAGGGCCATTTCCAGCTTGCGAAAAAGGGCCACCATGTCATCGGCGTTGCCCACCTCGATCAGGCCCACGCTGACCGTAAAGCCGACTTTTGCGTCGCCTGTCTTGATCGCCACCTGGGTTGCCGCTTCGCGAATCCGCTCGGCCACGCGGACGGCATCCGCAAGTTGGGCCTTGGGCAGGAGGAAGGCCAGGCAACTCTCGCTGTAGCGGGCCACCGTATCCATCTCTCGCACGCCGGCGAATACGACGCGCGCGAGACTCCGCCCTAGCAGGTCGCGGAACTCCGCATCGCGGAAGCGCGTGAGCGTTTCGAACTGATCGATTTCCACGAGGACCAGCGTCAACGTCGGACCACCCCGCTTCCATTCGGCCACGCGGTTGTGGACGTGCTGGCAGAAAGCGGTACGATTGAACATCGCCAGCAGATTGTCGATATGTTCCACGATTGCAGAGGGTTCACCGCTTGGCTCCTTGGCCGGGGCCAAAGGCTTGGGCACCTCGACGAACTGGGGTGGCGGCGCCACCAGCGCCTCGACGGGCTTCTCGGCGTCGTCGATGATGGGCAGGATCCGCTCGCCATCGTGCCAGTGGGCGCAGTTCCGGCCTGCTTCCTTCGAGGCGTAGAGGGCCGCATCGGCCCGATGGACGATCGCTTCCTGGGTCTCCTCGCCCCGCGCCTGGGCGGCGCCGATGCTGATCGTCACGTGCAGCGTGCCGGCGGGAACTTTGAACTCGGTGGCCGCGATCGCCTTGCGCAACCGCGTCAGGGCCCGCTGGACCTCGGCAATCGTGGCGCGGTTGAAGATCACCACGAATTCCTCGCCGCCGTAACGGGCGATGGAATCGCTCTCGCGCAGCACGCGCCGCAAGATGCGGCCTGTGCCGCGGAGGACTTCGTCGCCTGCCTGATGGCCGTAAGTGTCGTTGAGGCGTTTGAACTTGTCCAGGTCGATCATGGCCAGCGTGAAGACTTGTCCGGCCCCGTGGAAATCGGCCAGGCAGCGGGCGATGTCGGTTTCGAAGGCTCGGCGATTACCCACCAGCGTCAAGGCGTCAGTGCGGGCCTCGGCGGCATGCGACTCGACCAGCCGGACCTGCTCGCGGAGCCGGTCCTCGGCCTGGTCCAACCGCCCCTGCATGGTCTTATTGACATCGACCAGCCGGGTGACGACGTTGAGGATCTTGGCCGGCTCGCGCAGCTTGTCGCCCTGCAACTCGACGTTGATTTCCTCGACGCGCGTGTGGTGTTCTCCCAAATCCACGGCCACGTTGGAGATCAATGTTTGCAGGCAACCGACCAGTTCCTGCGCGCGGCGGACCTCCTCCTTGTCGACCGGAGTTTCCGGCGCTGCCGCTCCGCGACTCCGTAGCCACCATCCGGCAACCAGGCCGGCGAGCCCGCCCGTCAAGGCGAAAATGACATAGACCGTCGAGACAGACAACATCGTGTGATTCCCAAGAAAGCTTGCAAACAGCCTCTAAGAGAATCTAGGACATCAAAGACGGCGTGGCGGCGGAAAAAGCGGACCGTCAGACAACCGGCGTCTTGCGCGGCCGGCCGCGCGGCCGCATGGTCGCTTCAAGCCCTAGTTTCGCTACAATCCGTTGCTGCCACTTGGCGTCGCCCAAGGGCGTGCCGCGGACCACGCTGTGCCGCACGAGGGCCAGTTCCTCGGCGGTCAACGGCGTCTGCAACGACTTGAGCCAGTTCCGCCCGCGCTCGACCGGGCCGGGATCGATGCGGGGAAGTTTCACGCCGTGTATTTCCGCGACGGCCGACGACCAGCACCATTGTTCGGGCGCGCGCAACTTCAATTCCTTGAGCCGCAGGGGATTCTGCTCGATATAGCGCAGCACCGTCAATAGGTACTCGTTCGCCTGGATGGGAAATGCCCGGAAGCGGCCCGCCCAAACGTGGCCGCTCGTTCCGTGCAGGCTATGGTAGCGACGGACGTGGCTCGTCAGCAGCCATTGCATCCAGTAACTCAGGTCGCCGTCCTTGCGCGGCCAGAGGACCATGTGGAAGTGGTCGGGCAACAAGCAGTAGGCCAGCAAGCGCACGTTGCGGGTCTCGGTTTCCTCACGCAGAAGTTCCACAAAATCGGTATAGTCGCGGGTCGTGCGGAAGATCTTCGTCCCGCCGTTTCCGCGGTTGAGAACGTGGTAACAGACGCCCCCGGCAGATGCTCTGGCAACTCGTGGCATACGTTTTCGAGTCCTTGTCCATCAAGAGTTTCAGAATCGGAAAGTAATCGCTGCACAACGCAAGCAACCTGCGCGCGGTCTTGCGACCCCCCGCGCATGGTCGCGCAAACCTACCCAGAGAATACCCTACAACGCGGTCCATGTCAATAAATAAAGAGTGTCCCCAAGGAGAATGGCAAAGTCTGGCAGGACAGCCCTCCGCAGCACGGAATTCACTCCGTTTTGCCCTAAAAAGGGCAAGGCCACGGAATAAATTCCGTGCTACGAAGGACTTTGCAATTCTCCTGAAGTGTCCCCAAGGAGAACCGCCGCAACTCAATTCCACGCCGGCTGGCCGGTGGACTCGATTACCCGCAGCCAGAGCTCGCTCTCGGGCGAAAGCTGTTTCTTACGCGCCACTGCCGTACAAATCGGTATGTGTAGAAACTGCCCGTGCTCCATGCCGATGAGCACATCGGTCTTGCCGGCCAGGGCGGCATGCACGGCGTGCCGGGCCATGGCGTCGCACAACAGGCTGTCGTCGGAATTGGCGGGCACACTGCGGATGATGTAACTGGGATCGATGTACTTGATGTTGATGGGGATGCCGGCTGCCTTGAAATAGTACGAGATCTTGTCGCGGAGGAACACGCCGATGTCCAGCAACTTGCGATTGCCCGAGGCATCGCATTCGCCGCTCTCGCAGTCGAATAAGTGCTGCCCAGCCCCCTCGGCAACGACGATCACGGCATGCTGCCGGGCCGCGATCCGCTTCCGCAGGGCGTCGAGGAATCCGCCGGGCCCTTCCAGTGGAAAACGGACCTCGGGGATCAGCACGAAGTTGGCCTCCTGGCTGGCCAGGGCCGCGCCGGCGGCGATGAAACCGGCGTGGCGGCCCATGAGCTTGACCAGGCCGATGCCGTTGGGGGCGTCGCGGGCTTCCGTGTGGGCGCAGTTGATCGCCTCGCGGGCCTTTTCCAGTGCGGTACCGTAGCCGAACGATCGCGCTACGAACGGCAAATCGTTGTCGATCGTCTTGGGAATGCCCACCACGGCGATCCGGGCGCCGCGCCGCAGGGCTTCCATGGCGATGGCGTGCGTGCCGCGCTGCGTGCCGTCGCCACCCAGGCAGAACAACAAGTTGATGCCTTCGTTTTGCAGGTAATCGACAATCACCGCGGCCTCTTCCGGGCCGCGCGAGGAACGCAGCACGGTGCCGCCCAGGTTATGGATGCGCTCCACGTATTCGGGCGTCAGCCGCAGCGGCGGCGGGCCCTTGGCCGGATTCAGCCCCTGGTAGCCATAGCGGATGCCCAGCACAGACGGCACGCCGTAGCGGTGGTGAAGTTGCAGGAAGGCCGAACGGATGACGTTGTTCAAGCCGGGACAAAGCCCGCCGCAGGTAACGATCGCCGCCTTGCACTCTCGGGGATCGAAGAAGATCTTTTCCCGCGGACCGGCCAGTTCCATCGACAGGTCGCTGCGCGGGGGCCAGCCGGGGCCCGTTTCGATCTGGTAGAGCAACCTCGCGTCGTCCGGTACGAAGTCTCCCAGGCCATCGCCTTGCACGGTGGAAAGCCCCAACGGCGAGGGGATCGTCGCTGGGCCAAGCGTGGGCACGATAAAGTCCTGGGGTGTCAGTTCGGCATCCATGATTACAACTTCCTCCGAAATGAAAGACGGCGGCAAATGGTTCCGTCAGGATACCATATTCCGGGACGGAATCCAATCGCTTGCACCGAGCCGATGAAAGCTCTTCTCAATTGAAACAGAAGGCGTCGTTCGTCCGAATGTCGAAGTAGAGGCAGACGTTGCAGGCCTTCTCCACGTGGGCGAGGAGGAATTCGTCCATCCGGCCCTCCGGGATGCCCGCCAGCTTGTACTTATGCACCAGCCCCACACGCGTCAGCTCGCCGTATTCCAGCGTCATCCCGTCGGTCGGCAGCCGCTCGAGAATGGCAAAGCCGTGCTCCTCCGTTTCCAGTTTGGCGCGGTCTTTGGGAACCCCCCGGTAAAACTCCTTGAGCAGGCTTATCCTTGGATCCATGGCTTGATTTCGTCGAAGGTTTGGAATGCCCGGGCCGCTGACCAGCCGCTTGGCCGGCACACTGTACTCAGGGTGGGCGGACGGTATATGGCGACCGGGTAATAGACGTGTACTCCGAAGCGCGGTCCCAGCGTGATGTTGACCGCCTCATCGTCGATGAGGTGTTCAATCCCCCAGGCTTTGCAAAAGCCGATCTTGTTGCCGGTCGTGAACAGGTAATCGAACGGAATTTCGTTGTCCCCCAGCCATTTCCTCGTGGAGTCCTGCGTTCGCCGCAAATCGCGGCGCGTGCAGATCACGATCCGCCAACCGGCTTGCCGGAGCCACTGCGCGAAGCGGACGCCATCGGCGCGGGCCTCGGCAAGCTCATAGCACCGCTGGTGGATCTTGGACCGGAAAAACGAATGTTCGGTGCAAAGAAGGTCACTGCTCTCGGTCCAGCCGCTGCGCACTTTCGCGAGGTAGTCCTGAAACACCTCTTCGGAAAGGGCGTATATTTCGTCGCGGACAAACTGCGTCCGCTGCAAAGTCTCCGTAAAGTTGTTCAGCGTGTCGTCCAAATCGATGGCAATGGTTTTCATGACGTCGTCCCGGCCCGCGAGCAAACCGCAACCGGGCCCGTATGCTGGGCCAGAAAATGTCTAGTGTATCCGATCGCGGCCCATGCGCAAACCGCAATTCTGGAAGCTGGCTTGCTTGATTAGACGCGATCTAACCCAAATATTGCAGTGGCTGGAGAAGGCACCGGGCAAGCGCTATCAAAACTCAATTTAGAGCGCGGCTATTTGGCGACGTTTTCCTGCCCGATTTGCCGGAACGTCAATGCGGCCCGCTCGCGCACGGCCGGATTTCGGTCCTCAAGCAACGGCGTCAGGCTCGGTATGACCTCCGGGCCCAGCCTTCCCAAGGTGTGGGCGGCGTCGCTGGCGATGTATGGGTCGGGATCTCGAACCGATTGGGCCAAATCCTGAATCGCGCTCTTGGCCGCCGGCCCTATGTCGGCCAGGGCCAAGACGCTCGCCTGCCGGACCGAGGCGCTACAATCTTTCAGCCGCTGCGCCAACGCAGGCACGGCAGCCTTGGCGTCTGGCCCGATCTTCCGCAACGTCTGCGCGGCGAGTTCCCGCACGCACGGGTTCGGATCGAAAAGCATGGCGGCAACGCTGGGCACGGCGTCCGGTCCCATCTTCTCCAAGATGTGGCCGGCATCGACGGCGACATACCGGTCCCGGTCTCGAAGCACGCGAGCGAGGTCCGGGATCGTGGCGTTGGCTGCCGGTCCCATTTCGCCTAGGGCGAGGACGGCCGCTTGGCGGACTGAGGCGTTGCCATCGCAAAGCCGCTGAGCAAGTGCCGATACGGCCATGCTGGCCAAGGGTGGAATCGGGGGCGCGGCATAGACCGTTTGGGCTAGCCCCCCACCAACAGCCAAAAGAACCACCATCGAGAGCAATGCTTGTCGTTTCATAATGTGCTCCAGCAGGTTGGGAGTGTAGTCTTATCGTCGGGTGATCCGGCCGCTTTTCTTACCCAAAATGGCGTATCCGGCAGATCTTGCCCCCTTTGCGCGCAAGTATCCGGCACACTCCGTGTGCCGGTTACCATTCCACGCAGAGACTAGCCGAACAGTCTCCGTAGCATATCCCCTCTCCCTCCGGGAGAGGGGAGGGTTCTCGGATAGCCACTCACTCCGCCTTGCCTATCAGTGGCGTTTCTTTGGTTGGTCCAAAGCCGACGTTCACCTCGGCATTGCACTGCACCTCTTCTCCGGCAAAGTGCAAACGGATCGTAACAATGAACGGCGTTTCGTAGAAGCAGAGCTTGGCCGTGAACGTGCCGTCCGCTGTCCAGGCGCCGCTGGCCGCTGCCGGCTGCAACGGCAACTCACCCCAAGCCACTCGTCCCTTCCGCCACGCGCCGCGGCCGCAAACAATCGGCTGTTCCGCGCCGTCCCGGTGTACGACGAGCGTTACGTCGTCGTCGATTCCATCGCGCCGGAGTGTGATTGCTTGGAGCTTGTGGTGATTGGCCGGAAACACGTACTTCTTGCCCCATACCTTCGCCGGAACCCTTGCACCTTGCTGGGAAGAGAGCGACAGTCCCTTGAGCGCGCGCAGGAGTTTATTGGCTGCTTCGTCATCGGGGGCCAGCGGCGCGGGCTTCATGCCCGGCAGAAGTTTGTCCCAGACCAGATTCAGCACTGCCTGCATGTCTTTCACGCCGCTGGTGATAACGAGCACGGCGTCCTGCTCGGGCATTACAACGCAGTATTGGCCGAAGGCCCCGTCGCCGCGATAGGCGCCATGACGGCAGCGCCAGAACTGGTATCCGTAACCCTGGTCCCAGTCGCTTGTCGGGTTGCTGCCGTTGGACGTCTGCCGGGCAGTGGCCGCTTCCACCCAGGCCGCGGGGATGAGTTGTTTCCCCTGCCACTTGCCCTTTTGCAAATAGAGCTGGCCAAAGCGGGCGATGTCTTCCGTGCGAATGCTCAAGCCGAAGCCGCCGGCCGAAATGCCTTGGGGACTGGTTTCCCAGGTCGGGTGTTCGATGCCCAGCGGCCCGAACAGGCGGGGGCGAAGATAATCGAGAACGGTCATGCCGGTGGCCTTCTGCACGATGGCCGAGAGCATGTAGGTTCCCGACGTGTTGTAGAGGAAATGCGTACCCGGCTTGAAGGGGACGGGCTGCGCGAGGAAGCTCTTGGTCCAAGGCCGATCGGGCGTGCGCAGCGGCTCGCTTTGCTGCCCCGTGGACATGCGGAGCAGGTCGCTGACGCGCATCGCCTTGAGATTATTACTCGGCTCAGCCGGGGCGTCTTCGGGAAAGAACTTCAGAACTTCGTCGTCGAGGCTGAGTTTGCCCTCCGCGATCGCCAGCCCTACGGCTGTCGAACAGAAGCTCTTGCTCAGCGAGTACAAGGAGTGGGGCGACTGGGCGTTATAGGGCGCCCACCAGCCTTCCGCCACGACCTGACCGTGACGCAATAGCATGACGCTGTTCATCGATTCGATGTTCTTGTCGGCCGTTTCCACGAAGGCGAGAATGGCCGAAGATTCGACGCCTTGTGCTTCCGGGTTGCTGCGCGGCAAGTCCGCGGCAAAGCAGATGGAACCAGCGAGCACGACGAGTGCCATGAGAGAGCAAGTTTTCATGAGTTTTATCTTTCTAATCGCATTGTACGCCGATCTTTCGGCCTAGCGTTTGAATATACTTTCGAGCCTTGTCGTACGGTTCCGGGCCGTTGAGGTGTTCCAACATCAAAGTCACTTCGCCCGGCAAGGCGGCGACCCGCTTCAAATAGGTGGTGTAATCGAGCACTCCCGTGCCGGGGATGACTTCCAAAAGGTGAACATTCATTTCCACCGGATCGGACCAGGCCAGGTCCTTGGCGTGGCAGCTTACGATCCACGGCCCCAGCTTGTCGAACAACTCGTTCAGCACTGCCGTGTTCTCGTAGAATCTCTGCGGGGAGTTCACCACGTTGCACGGATCGAGATGAACGCCGAAGGCCGGTCGGTCCACCGCCTTGATCATGGCCAGGTAGGAATCGGGCGTGTCGGGCAGTGCCCAGCCCATCATCTCGAAGCAGAACTTGGCCCGCTTGGGTCGCACGGCGTCGATGATTTTGCGAGCGTTCTCCACACTGGCATCGAAGAACTCTTTCGACAGGTTCTTCGGATGCGGGCCAAACCATGACTTCGTGTTGTACGACCCGGCGATATCGACGCAGCAACGAGCGCCGAGCGCTTCGGCCAGGGCCAGCCCGTCGCTGACCATTTTCAAGTTGGCCGCCCGCCGGACCGGATCGGCGTCGAGTAGATTGCACCAGCGGCCCACCTCGGCCAGGACCACATCATGTTTGGCGAACGCCTGGGAAACGTCGCGGATTTGCTGCCGATCGTCCAGAGCTACTGCCGGACAATAGGCCGCACGGTAGCCCAATTTGCGGTGGGCCAAAGCCATTTCTTCAGGGTCTTTCGTGCCGTTGAAGATCGGCCCGCCCAGGCGAACGAACGGTCCTTTGCGGCTTGGTTCATCGGCAGGCAGGAGGCACGGCGTCAAGGTGGCTGCCGCAGCGGCTACCGTGCCCACGAGAAAATCACGACGGTACATGGTACGTTCCTTCGGATTGGTTTAGATCGAGACTAGTCGATACTCGAAATGTTCGATTGTGCTCCATGTTAACAAGGAGAAACGCGACTTTCCAGTTCTCTCTGGAAGTTGGGACTGGATTTTCCCTTTGACCGGAAAGATAATCATGCCAAAGGAGGATCATTTCATGCGTATGCGATTACCGTTCATGCTGTTTCCGGTCTGGCTGGTTTCGGCCCTGCTCGGGCCCCTGAACGCTGGGGAGAGTCCCTCATCCACCACGACCACAATACTCGATGGGCAGTGGTCTCTGGCCGTAGATCCGCAGAACGTGGGCCGCCAGCAGAAGTGGTTCGAGCGCGAGCCGGTCGCGCCAGCGAAACCGGCCAAGGTGCCCTGGATCATCCAGGAGGCCTTTCCCGGCTATCACGGGGTCGCCTGGTATTGGCGGGATTTCGCGGCCCCCGAGCCTCCGCGCGAGCCGGCCCGCTATCTGTTGCGGTTCTGGGCCGTCGATTACAAGGCCGACGTCTGGCTCAACGGTGTGGCGCTGGGCGGCCACGAAGGCGGCGAAACACCGTTCGTGCTCGATGCCTCCAAGGCCATCCGCCCTGGACAGCGGAACCGGCTCACTGTGCGCGTGCTCAATCCCACGCATCAAGCCATCGACGGGATCGTGCTCAACGAAACGCCCCACCGCAACAAGGTCATTCCCTACGGTCCGGGCAGTGCCTGGGACCAGGGCGGGATCATGGACTCCGTAGCGCTACTGGTGACGCCGCAGGTCCGCATTGCCGACCTGTTCGTCCAGCCCGACTGGAAGACCGGCGACATCGCCGTGCGGGTCACGATCAATAATGCCGCTGGGGATGCGGCGGCCGCCCGACTAGACCTGACCGTCGGCCCGGCAGCTGCGGGCGAGACCTTGGCCGTCGCCGCAACGGATCGCACGCTGCCGGCGGGAGATAGCCTTATCCAAGTGAAACTCCACCTGGACCAGCCGAGGCCCTGGGACCTGAGCGATCCCTACCTGTACCGCGTCACGGCGCGGATCAACCGACCGGGTGTGGCGTTTTTCGACGAGCAGAGCGTGTGTTGCGGGTTCCGCGATTTTCGCTTCGAGAAAGGCGCCTTCCGGCTCAACGGCCGGCGGATCTTCCTGCGCTGTTCGCACACGGGCAACTGTTGCCCGATCGGCCTGGAGATGCCGCACGACCCCGATTTCCTCCGCCGCGACCTGATCAATGCCAAGGCCATGCGATTCAATGCTATTCGTTTCATTTCCGGCGTCGCCAAACGCTACCAACTGGACCTTTGCGACGAGATCGGCCTGATGGTCTATGAGGAGCCGTATGCCGCCTGGTGCATGGTCGACTCGCCGAAGTTCGCCCAGCGCTACGACGATTCAGTGCTGGGCATGGTGCTCCGCGACCGCAATCACCCGAGCGTCACGATGTGGGGCCTGCTCAACGAAACGCCGGACGGTCCCGTGTTTCGCCACGCGCTTGGTTTTCTGTCGGAGCTGCGCGGCTGGGACGACTCGCGGATGGTCATGCTCAACAGCGGGCGATGGGACAACCAGGAGGGCCAGGTTGCCGAAATCCAGAGTTGGCATCCCCAGGGGCATGATGACCCGTGCGTGACGTTCAATCCTACGGGGCACACGATCAAGGCCCTCGGCATCACCTGGGCGCCAGGGCAACTGGCATTCCACCCCGGCCGTAAAGGGCAGTACGCCGTGGTCCGCTGGACGGCCGCTGCCGACGATACGGTCAATGCGTCGGCCGTCTTCACCAGCATCGCCGAGCACGCGACCACCGACGTCCACGTTCTCCACAATGGGCATTCGCTTTACGCCGGATTTATTAACCTCCACGGTGCGGGCGCGGAGTCGAAGTACCTAGGCGCCATTTCCGTCCACGCGGGTGACACGTTCGATTGCATTTGCGGCTTCGGCAACAATGATTACGGCGCCGACACCACCGCGGTGTCGATTACCGTGCGATCGTCTGCCGGACAGATTTCCAACGCCGCCCGCGAGTTTTCTAGCCGACAGAATCCCAACGGTCCGTGGAGCTACGGGCAGTGTTCCCCTGGGCCAATTCCGAAGGCCGAAACCTTCGTGCGATTCCCGTCACAGCCGGCGACCGTGGCCGCCGGCTCGCTCAGCAATCCGGGGTCAAAGGTCTGGGAAGACGTTCTGGACGACAAGCATCCGTACCAGGGGGTTCCGCATACGGCCGGTATTATTCAGACGCTGCGGACCCTGGGCAAATACGACAAGCCGCTTTTCATATCCGAGTATGGCATCGGCAGCGCGGTCGATCTGCTGCGAGTGGTTCGGCTTTACGAACAGGCTGGCAAGGCCGATGCCGACGATGCGCAGTACTATCGCCAGCAGCGCGACCGCTTCCTGGCCGATTGGCAGCGGTGGAAAATGTCGGGAGTTTTCGATCGGCCCGAGGACTTTTTCGCCCAGAGCAACGCGCGTATGGCCTCCCAGCGACTGCTGGGTTTGAACGCGATCCGCGCCAACCCGAACGTGGTCGGCCACAGTGTCACCGGAACGGTCGATCAGGGCATGACGGGCGAAGGGCTATGGACGACCTTTCGCGAATTGAAACCGGGTACGGTCGACGCTGTTTTCGACGGTTTGGCGCCGCTCCGCTGGTGCCTGTTCGCCGAACCGGTGAATTTTTATCGCGGCGCGCCCGTGCGGTTGGAGGCCCTGCTGGCCAACGAAGACGCCCTGCCGGCGGGCCAGTATCCCGTGCGGCTTCAGGTGGCCGGACCCGACACGGCCCGCGTCTGGGAGCAAACCGTCACGCTCTCGATCCCCGCAACCAACAACAAGAGCGAGTCGCCCCTGGTGCTGCCGGTCTTCGATCGAGCGGTCGTGATCGATGGACCGGCGGGCAAGTATCGTTTCTCGGCAACTTTCCAGCGCGGCGCGGCGGCCGCGGGAGAAAGCGTGGAATTCTATGTTGCCGCCCCGCTTCCGCCACCCGGATTTGACGCCGAGGTCGTCGTTTGGGGCGACGACGCCGGATTGATCGCATGGCTGCGCGAGCATGGCATGCGCAGCCGGCAGTTCTCATCGGCGGTCCCCACCGGGCGGGAGTTGATCCTCGCCGCGGCCCGTCCTCCAGCGCCGGGTGGCGCCACGGCTTTCGCCGAATTGGCGCGGCGCATGGCGCGTGGCGCCACGGTGGTCTTTCTCTCTCCGGCGGTCTTCGCCCAAGGCAACGACAAGACAGCGTGGCTGCCGTTGGCCCGCAAGGGTAACTTCACCGGGCTGCCTTCCTGGCTGTATCACAAAGACGAGTGGGCAAAGCAGCATGCGATCTTCGACGACTTGCCGGCCGGCGGATTGCTGGACTATACGTTCTACCGCGAGTTGATCCCTCAATCCGCCTTTATCGACCTCGATCCTCCGGCCGAGACGGTTGCCGCGGCCATCGATGCTTCATGCGGCTATTCCTCGGGGCTGTTGGTAGCCGTGTATCCGTTGGGCGCCGGCGAGTTTGTCTTGAACAGCCTGCAAATCCGCGAGAACCTGGGGCGTCATCCGGCCGCCGACAGGTTGCTGCTGAACATGCTCCGCTTTGCGGCCCATGAAATGCATCAGCCGTTGGCCCCGCTTCCCGCGGACTTTGAAGGCCAATTGAAAGGCTTGAAATATCAAAGTGGGTTGCCAAACTAGACTTGCCATCAACTATGTGAAAATAACGTGCCATTCTTTCGATCGCGATAGAAACCTACTATGATCGACTACGACAGTCCGTGGAAAGAAGCCCTCGACTTCTTCTTTGAGCCTTTTCTTAAACTGTTCTTCCCGGCAGCGCACGCCGATATCGACTGGAGCCGGGGTTGCGAGTCCTTGGAAAAGGAGTTGCAGCAAATCGCTCCGGAAGCGGAAATCGGGCGACGGTATGTTGATAAGCTGGCCAAAGTCTGGCTGAACAGCGGCGAGGAACAGTGGGTGCTGGTTCACGTCGAGGTGCAAATGTCTGCCGACGGCAAATTTCCCTGGCGGATGTATGTCTACAACTATCGGTTGTTCGACAAGTATAATAGAGAGGTGGCCAGTTTTGCCGTGCTCGGCGACGACACCCCTGACTGGCGGCCACATAGTTTCGGCTATAAGCGGTGGGGCGTGGAAGTGGGGTTCCGTTTCCCGTCGGTCAAGCTCCTGGATTATGCGGCAAGACGGGCAGAATTGGAGGAAAGCGACAATCCCTTTGCCATCGTGGTCTTGGCTCATTTGGACACGCAGGAAACGCGCCATGACCCGGGCGAGCGGAAAGGTCGGAAGTTCTGGTTGGTCAAGAGGCTTCGCCAGCGAGGGTGGAGCGAGACGCAAGTTCGGCAGCTTTTTCGTTTGATCGACTGGATGCTGGAGCTTCCAACGCCCCTGGACAACGAATTTTGGAAGGAACTGAAACAGTACGAGGAGAAAGAACAAATGCCTTTTGTTACAACACCAGAACGATTTGGCCGTGCCGAGGGCCGGCTTGAGGGCCGGCTTGAGGGCATTGAAGCGGTCTTGGATGTGAGATTTCACGATGTCGGCGTCCAACTCATGCAGGAGATTCGCCAGATCCACGACCCGGAGCAACTAGAGAAGATACTCCGCGCCGCCAAGACCGTTGCCAGCCCTGAGGAACTCCGCAAGCTCTGGGCCGGTGGCGTATCGGATTAGACAGCAGTTCGTGGACGCGCGATTTCGGTTCATCGTCTGCCGAGAAAGCCTTTCCTACGATAGACTACCGCTGCTGTGTCGGCGCCAATAGTACAAAACTTGCCGGGGCCATCGAGCGGACCTTTGCTGGGAACACGCCCTGCGCGGACACTGCGATCGGCGCGCCGGTCGGCTGGCCGCGCAAATCGCAAGGCTGCGCGGTGGCAACCTTCATTCCACGGGGCAAGTGAACCGTAAACTCGCCTCCGTCGCCTGCCTGCTCCCACAACCGCAGCAACGTGCCCTCGCCGTACGGATTGGGGCCGAAGGCCGTAACCAGCGGCCCTCGGCTGGATGGGGCTGCGCCGGCCGCCGGTAACTTCTCGACGAGCAGGCCGGTCGCCTGCGGCGGCAGCTTTCCCGCCGGGCCTTCCGCATAGGCGGCCACACACGCGACGCGGGCCTCCCACGATTTGCCGATCAGTGATGTGGGGGTTGACCCATTCTCCGGGATCACCCAGAGGCGAAACCGCGACGACCAGGAACCGTCGATCCACTGGGCAAAATTCGTCGAGTAGAGGTTGTTGAACAGATTGACGAAGACGTCGGGTTTGTGGGCCACGAAATCGCGGGAATAACGCCATAACCCCGGCCGCTCCAGGCTGACGAGTTGGGCGTCGATCGGGCAGATTCCTATCCGTGGGCCGTCGGCGCCTTCCACCGTCAGCCCGCCGTTGAGGCAGAAGAGGTCGTGGTTTGAGCTGCGGACCAGATCCTTGGCGGGGTTGACGATGCTGCCCAGCCGGGCTAACCGGAAAGTCGGATCGTCGGCCCGAAGCGGGAAGCAAAGCCAGCCGCCCTCAGGCCACGGATCGGGCGTCTTCTTGCTGATCGACCATTCCAGGTCGAGCCACGGTTCACCGGCGTAAAGGGTGACTCGCAGTTGCGTCGTATCGGGAATGGTGTCGTGCGGCGTTGACGTGAGCAGGGCAGAGGTATAGGTTGGCCCGCTGCATACCACCATCGACGTAGCCTTTGCCGTCGCCGCGTGGTAGGGATGCTCTTTGCCCGAGGGCAGATTGGGTTTGCTCTGGCAGCCGATCTCGCCAGGATCCTGGTTGGGGCGATGGGTGACGTAATCGTGGGCATGTTGTAGGCCCTGCTCGGCGTCGAATCGCTCATACAAATATTGCCCTAGGGCATAGGGCGACCGCGAGTTGACCAGTTCCCGACCGGTTCGCTTGTCGATGATCGACTTGATGCCGCAACGGGCCCGGTCGAGAATTACGCGGAGAAACTCGTTCTCCAGGAACTGGGTTTGCTCGTCGCGCAAAACACTTCGGTCAAAGGGTTCCCGTAGGGGTGCGAAGGTACGGTAACCCAGCGGAGGCAGGTCTCTTGCCACAAACCGCAAGACAAGCCGCTTCCCTCCCATGTACTCGCATGGTACGGGGATAGTCTGGTGGGTAACAACCTCGGTGAGTGCGCTGGTCCAGTCGCTCCAGCGAATCTCGACCGCGCCGTCGCGGGTCCAGGGAAGCGGGTTGAAGACGACAATCCGCGGCCCCGACACGGCGACGGCCTTTGCCAGCGCGGCAGCATGCTCCGCGAGAGCCGGTTCCACCAGTTCCGCGGCCCGGTGGGCGTAGGCCCGTTTCTGGTCGAATCCCTCCAGGAGGAAACGATACTTGCCGTCGGCCAGATTCTTCTTCCATTGCTCGCCATAGGCATAGCCGGCGTATCGGCCCACGTCGGGGCCCCAAGTGTGTTCGCCGAACAGCAGCGTGTTCTCGTAGGCACCGCGGACGGCCTCTTTGGCGGATGCGGCCGGCACGCCCCAGGTCTTCAGCAGCGTGTCGAGCGATTCCAGGGCTGCGATCCGCGGCCGCGTAACGTGTGCCAACTGGGTTTCGATGGGCATCGACCCGATCCCGTAAATCCACGTGTCCGGCGTGTCGTCGCGGACCACCGGCAGGTCTGGCTTTTCGTGGGCCATGGCGTCGGCAAAGTCCGACAAGCGGCCGAAGCGGACCCGTACGCCCGGCAAGTCCCGCTTGGCCCGCGCGAACAGGTCCTCGACCATTTTTCGGTCGGGCGGGCCCTGGTTGTCGTAGGTCATCCACATACAGAGCCACGTCTTGTAGGGCCAGTTTGCCGGAGGGCAAAGGTCCGATCCATAGGTCCGCGACAGCGCCGTCAGGACCCGCGAGCCGTCCGGGCCTTCCCACCAGAATAGTTCGGGGAGGTCGGCGGGAGTGCAATTGTCGTTGCAGCCGTGGTGGAAGAACTTTACGCCGGCGTTGGCCAGGACCGTGGCCAGCCCGCGGGTGTGGTCGGGCACGTCGGTCATCTTGCAGCCGGTGGGAAGGGGCTGCCCGGCAAGGCGGGCCATCTCCACCGAGAAACGAAAACCACGGGTCAGGTCTTCCAGGTCGAGCGATTCGGTGTGCGTGGTAAACGCCAGGGCATGGGGGACCAGCCTACCGGCCCGCATGGCCGCTATGAACCGCTCGCGGCGATCCGCGTTCTGGCCCGTCCAGAGCACCTGCGACATCGGCCAGCCAGCCAAGGTCCAGGAGAACTGCATGTCCGGCGGCAGGCCGCGGCTCTCGTCGACCAGTTTCAGGGCCTGGTCGGCCATCGACGTCCGATAGTGGTCCACGACGCGGCTGGCGAGGTCTGTATAGCCGATGTCGAAGTGCGTCTTGGAAACGACGATCACCTCCTCCAACTTGGGCCAGCGCGAGGCATTCCCGGCCCAAGCCGGTATCGCCGCCGTGGCAACGCAGGCCAGCAGGAGGAAGCGAATAGCAAGGCGCATCCGCGCCGGTCGGGCAGTGGCATGAACCATGACGATTTCCTTGGTATGAAGATCAGCAAGTCGGAAAGTTGTCCATCAATTGATCCTTAATATACACTCGGTTCCTCTCGCTTCGCAAGAATCGCCGCGGTAGTGGGGTGGTTCGAGGTACGAGACCCACCCTATTACGGCCTACGGCCGGCGGGAAACCGGCTGAAGCCGGGACTACAAACGTGGGTAGGCGCAAGCCCGCGGCGCGCTATAATACTGTCATTGAACCTGCTCGTTCCTATGTTTACCCAAGTGGATGCCCATTCATGCCTGAGAAAGTAATCATCATCGGCAGTGGTCCGGCCGCCTGGACGGCCGCAATTTACGCCGCCCGTGCGGAACTCAATCCCCTGGTCTTCGAGGGGGCCGATACGGCGGAGAACAAGATCGCCGGCACCCTGCCGATGGGCCAGTTGGCGCTAACGACCGAAGTGGAGAACTACCCCGGTTTCCCGGCGGGCAATCTGGATGCCTATCTCGACTCGGCCTTGCCGCCGGACAAGCGGCTGGTGATGCCGCCGCACAGCGGGCACGGCGTCCAAGGGCCGGAATTGCTCGAGTTGATGCGGCAACAAGCAGTCAACTTCGGCACCCGGACCGTGAGCGAGGACGTCAAATGTGTCGACTTCCGCAGGCGGCCCTTGCAACTCAATGCCTCCGACGGCAACTCCTACGAGGCCCGGACGGTGATCGTGGCCACTGGGGCGCGGGCCAACTATCTTGGCCTGCCGTCGGAAGATAAGTACAAAAACCGAGGCGTCAGCGGTTGCGCCGTCTGCGACGGCGCGTTGCCCCGCTTCCGCAACAAGCCGCTGGCCGTGATCGGCGGCGGCGACTCGGCCGTCGAGGAGGCCACCTACCTCACCAAGTTCGCCAGCAAGGTCTACCTCGTCCATCGCCGCGACAAACTGCGGGCGTCGAAGATCATGGTCGAGCGGGCCGAAGCCAACCCCAAGATCGAGATCCTTTGGAACCGTACCGTGGGCGAAGTCCAGGGCAGTGACCGCGAGGGCGTGACCGGCGTGCGCCTCAAGAGCACCGTGGGCGAGCCGGACTTGGAACTGCCCATCACCGGTTTCTTCCTCGGCATCGGCCACACGCCCAATACGGCCTTTCTGCACGGCGCGTTGGAACTGACCGACAAGGGATACGTCGTCTGGAGTTCGCCCATGCGGACCTGGACCAGCGTGCCCGGCGTATTCGCCGCCGGCGACGTGGCCGACGACTACTATCGCCAGGCCATCACCGCCGCCGCCACCGGCTGCATGGCAGCGCTGGACGCCGAGCGCTGGCTGGCGGAACATGGGGAATGAACCATGAAAAAACTCTCTGTCGCCCAAGCCCGTTTGGCTGACTCTGTCGGCCAGGAAGTCCTCCTGCAGGGTTGGATCCGCACCCGCCGCGATTCCAAGGGCGGGTTCAGCTTCCTGGAACTCAACGACGGTTCCTCCTTTGGCAATATCCAGGTCGTCGCCCCGGGCACGCTGTCCAACTACGAGTCGGACGTTAAGCGGCTCACGGTCGGTTGCAGCGTCAGCGTCGAGGGCCTGGTCAAGGCCTCGCCGGGCAAGGGCCAGGCCACCGAGGTCGAGGCCCGCAGCGTGACCGTCCACGGTTGGGCCGATCCCGACGCTTTTCCCATCCAGAAGAAAGGGGCCAGTTTCGAGTTCCTCCGCACGGTGGCCCATTTGCGGCCGCGGACCAATACCTTCGGCGCCATGGCCCGCGTGCGCAACTGCGTCTGCCGCTCGATCCACGATTTTTTCCAGGAAGAAGGCTTCCTCTACGTCCACACTCCGCTGATCACGGCCAGCGACTGCGAAGGGGCTGGGGCCATGTTCAAGGTCACCACGCTGGACCTCGGCAATCCGCCTGTTCCTGAAGAAGGTCTTTACAACCCCGCTTGGGACGTCGACTTCTCCAAGGACTTCTTCCAGCGGCCGGCCTATCTGACCGTCAGCGGGCAGCTTGAAGCCGAGACCTACGCCTGCTCGATGGGCAAGTGCTACACCTTCGGCCCGACCTTCCGCGCCGAGAACTCCAACACGGCCCGGCACCTGGCCGAGTTCTGGATGGTCGAGCCTGAGGCGGCATTCTTCGAGCTGACCGACAACATGGACCTGGCCGAGCGGTTCCTCAAGCGGATCTTCCGCGATGTCTTGGCGCGCTGTACGGAGGACATGGAATTTTTCCGCGACCGCATCGACAAGACGGTGATCGACACACTCCAGCACGTCCTGGCCAGCGACTTCGTCCGCCTGCCCTATACCGAGGCCGTGGAGATCCTCAAGGCCTCTGGGCGGAAGTTCGAGTTTCCGGTCGAGTGGGGCCACGACCTGCAGGCCGAGCACGAGCGATTCCTGACCGAGGAGCACTTCAAATCGCCGGTGATCCTTTTCAACTATCCCCGCTCGATCAAGCCGTTCTACATGCGGCTGAACGACGACGGCCGCACGGTGCGGGCGATGGACGTGCTGGTGCCTAAGGTAGGCGAGATCATCGGAGGCAGCCAGCGCGAGGAGCGGCTGGACGTGCTGGAAATGCGGATGAAGGAGCAGGGCCTCAATCCCGAGAGCTACTGGTGGTATCTCGATCTGCGGCGCTACGGCACGGTGCCGCATTCCGGCTTCGGCCTGGGTGTGGAGCGGGTCTTGCTCTTCATCACCGGCATGGCCAACATCCGCGACGTGATTCCCTATCCGCGCACGCCGGGCAGCGCGGAGTTTTGAGGTTTATGAACCTTGTCCGTATCGACTCGCTGGACGATCCCCGCGTGGCCGCCTATCGTAATCTTCGCGACCGCACGCTCCGCGGCGAGCGCATGTTCGTGGCCGAGGGCGGCCTCTTGGTGACGCGGTTGCTGGCTAGCCGCTTCGCCGCCGAATCGCTCTTCGTGGCCGAGCCGCGGGTTGCCGAGTTTCTGCCGCAGGTGCCTGCGGAGACGCCGATCTACGTCGCGGCGGAAGCGATCGTGCAGGCGATCATCGGTTTTCATCTACACCAAGGCGTACTGGCCGCCGGGGCCCGCCGGCCGGAAATGGAATTGGAAGAAATGCTCGGCCTGCCCAGGGATCGGCCGCTGGGGGTCATTGTCTGTCCGGCGATCACCAAGCCGGAGAACATGGGCCTGATCTTCCGCGTGGCCGCCGGGTTGGGCGCTGGCGGTCTCCTGCTGGGTCCGCAGTGTTGCGATCCGTTCTCACGGCGCTGCCTGCGGGTTTCGATGGGGGCGGTCCTGCGTGCCCCCTTTCGAAAGTCACCGAACCTGGCAGCCGATCTGAAGGCCCTCGGCGAGCGTTGGGGCGTGGAGATGCTGGCCGCTGTTCTTGACGAGCGGGCGACGCCGTTGGGCCGCGTCTGCTGGCCGCGCCACGCGGCCGTGATGCTGGGCAACGAGTTCGACGGTCTGGGCGACGCATGGCTGGAATTCTGCACGCGGCGCATCACGATTCCCATGGCCCTGGAGACCGACTCGCTGAACCTCGGCGTGGCCGCTGGCATCTTCGTCTACGAGATGATGCGCGGGATCGCGTCGAGCAACCCGTAGGGCGGGCCGGCTGATACTCTGGACAAGGAGCGCTCTTTGTACTCAGAAGCTATCCGAGAAGTCTCCCCTCTCCCGCCTGTCGCTTGCGACAGAATGGGAGAGGGGGCGTGTGGAGGAGACTTCTCGGATAGCCCGTCAGCCGCCAGCCACCCGGGGGAACGCTGTGTACGACCTTCATTTTGTCGAATCCTGTGCCTCCACGGCGCCAAGGTCTGCGGCGGCACCCGCGTATCTTTCGTTCTTGTAGTGATCCGTGGTGATGTAGTCAACTCGTCCCGTGGCCGCATCGCGGGCCAGGCTGCCACGCGAAGGCATGAAGGTCCGCGTGTCCAGAAGCCCCGCCTCGGCCCACGTCCGTAACACGAGGTTGTTGTCCGCCGTCACGCCCGGCTGAGGACCCGTGCCCAGATGGAAAACGTAGTTCTTCTGCGGATCGAACGGCGCGTCGGCCTCCGGTTCAATCACTAGGTTGTGCTTAATCGTAACGTCGGGGCTATAGACGTCGACCAGCGTGCCGCAATAGGGGTCCTTGCTGTCGGCCGCCTTCCGCGAGCGGTAGAGCGTGTTGAAGTAGATTTCGGAAGCCGTCGGGGAGAAATAGCCGGAGCACTTGTCCAAGTCGGCCTGCGGGACGCGGTTCTGCTCGTACATGGGGTACTTCCGCTTCTCCCAACTGATGTTGTTGTAGAAGCGGTTCACGGCGTCGGGGCCGTTGTAGCCCAAGGCGTTGAGCTTCATCGGCCAGACGCGCGCGTCGTTGGCCCATTGCCGGGTGAAGCGGTTGCCGTAGGCATGCACGTAACCGGCAACACAGATGCACACGTTGTGGCCGATGGGCGACTTGGCCATGCCGATGTCGCTGAAGGCGCACTCGTGGACCTCCAGGTTGAAGCACCGCTCCAAGCCGATGACCGGGAACCCCTGCACGCTGTTGTCGAAGTGCCGGAACGTACACCGGTAGATCTCGAAATCCAGCAGCACCGATCGCAGGTTGCCCAGGTTGTAGTTCGAGTTGCAGATCGCCGCGCCGTCTGTCTTGCCGTCCACGACCATGTTTTCCCACTTGAAGTTGTAGAAGGTGCTCTCTTTGCTGCCGTCGAAGACCTTAGCTGCATCGTAAACGTGGAAGCAATAGCCCGAGGCGTCGCTGATGTTGAAGTTCTTGAATAGCAGATCGTGGCTCTTGCCGCTGATCTTCATGCATGTGCTCTTGTACTTCTCGAAGCGGAAGTTCTCGAAGCGCAGGTGGGCCACGTTGGGAAACTCGTTGGTCTGCGGGACGGCCGTCGTGAAGACAGTCTGAGGATCGCACTTCACGGTGATGGGCCGGCCGGCGGCCCCGGCGAGGTTACCCAGCGAGAGGCCGCTATAGCTGCCCGGGTTGATGTAGAGCGTGTCGCCGGGTTGCAACTTCAGGGCGGCCTGCGTATCGGCGTAGCGCAAGTATCCTGAGCCGTCGCCGATGCTGATGCGTTTGGGCGCGGCTGCCTGGCACGGATGGAGGCAACCCAGGCACGCGCATGCCCACGCGGTAAAGACACAGATTTTCTGGACGTTCATTTTGTTTTTTTCCCGAGAAGCTGAAGCTGTTCCAAAACCTAGCCGTGGTGTAGGCATCTCACCTGCCTACTTCTAAAACTGCTTCAAAATTGAGTTCATCCGATTATACTATAGAGAACCACCACTTGCTGGAACGCGACCTATGGACGTCAGCCAGATTTTTCCCAACTTGTTTGTCGGCTCTTTTCCCGGCAGCGTGCGCGACATCGAACGGCTCGCGCGGGATTTCCGCGTGACGGCGGTGCTGAGCTTGCAGTCGGACGATGACCTTGCCTACCTGGGTCTGGACTGGCAGCGCATGGCGGCCTGCTATGGCCAATCGGGCATCGATGTGCGGCGCGTTCCGATCTGGGATTTCGACCGCCAGGACTTGCGCAAGCAGCTACCCTTGTGCGTGGCGGCCCTGGATGAATTGCTGCGGGCCAGGCACACGGTCTACGTACACTGCAACATGGGCATCAACCGCTCGCCCAGTGCCGTAATCGCCTATCTTTGCTGGATCCAGGGCTGGGATTTGGAGCAGGCGGTGGACCACGTCATGCGGTGCCGCGCCTGCGATCCCTATGTGGAGGTGATCCGCCTAGCGGGCCAGGACCGGGCGATGCGGAGCTAGCAACCATACTGCGTCGTCTCACGGCCAAGCAAAAAAAGGGATCACGAAATCCAGAAAGAATGAACTTTTTTATGACATGGCGATGCTGCCGGTGCCGTTGACGTGCCGACCCACATTGGGTATTCTTAATGGTTTCCAGGCGCAGGGCTATTCAAAGTTGCCGATAAGAAGTGTCTTCGGGCGTGGCGGGAATTGACGGTGGCAGCGGGAGGGAATGTGCCAGGAGGACCACGCAGTTAGTTGCGTTTTTTGAACGTGGCTTTTTTGAGGTGATTTTTGCCATAACGGGGCGTAGCTCAGCCTGGCTAGAGCGCTTGGTTCGGGACCAAGAGGTCGCTGGTTCAAATCCAGTCGCCCCGACTAATTTGTAGAAGCATAAACCGTTGTGAGTTAATGACTTACGACGGTTTTTTGTTTCTTGTCGTGCTGATACATTTCTTGTTGCGTTTCGGGTCTGATACAATTTGTATCCGAAGACCGCCTCATTACGGGAGCAGAACCGTGCGGAAACGCAAACTAGAACTGACGCCGATGAAGGTAAAACGGGGATTGCCGCCCCGTTGGCGAAAAGTTCATAAAGGGGTGATCTATTACTACCGTGGGGAGTATCAGGACGCAGTTCGGCAATGGCACCAGAAACTCGCTGAGTTGGAAGCGGAAGAAGGGGAGCCGCCTGAGAAGGTCGTCGAGCGATTAGAGGCAACTATCGCTCAAATGGATAATCTGGGCGTCCAACTTACCGATCAGGCCCACGTCAGTATTCATCGAGTCACATGCGGCGACGAGACCGCTACGTGGGCGAATGCCGGGCCAGAGGGCCAGCCTCCCACCCTTCGGTTCAACGACCTTGGCCCCCCGACTTCATCGGCCCCCAAGACCATCAAGGATGCCGTAAAGGTGTTTCTCGCCCACAAGGAAGCACAGACGACATCTGGCCGTATCTCCACAAGTTGGTGGGAAGTCATGCGGTGTTCCCTCGACCGCTTCACCACATGGTTCGGTGCGTACCGCAGCCTTACCGAAATCACGGAACAAGTCTTGGCAGGATATTGGCTCCACCTGATGACTCTCATTAGCGAGGGGAAGCTCAGTCCCAAGAGCGGTCGCACTGCTCTGCAAGTGCTGAGGCAGTGGATCACGTTCCACTTCGAGAATGGGGCCTTGGAACGTGAGCCACGAAATATCCGCAGCCGAGAACTGGTCATAAACGTCCCGGCACAACACATCGAGGCACTCCCGGCCAAGGAGGTTCGTCGGCTTCTTGGGCTGGCGTCCGGTCGAATGAAGTTGTTCATCGCATTGTCTTTGAACGCCGCTTTTACGCAAGTTGATCTTGCGGCTCTGCATCCTGGCGAGCTTGATTTGGACGCGGATCAACCCAGGCTCACCCGGCGTCGGACCAAGACTAGGCATCTAAAGACGCCTCCGGTCGTGTCCTACCCGCTTTGGCCCCAGGTCGTCGAAATGTTGGGCCAAGTCAAGAGCGGCGACCCCGAACATGTCTTCTTGAACGACAATGGACGGCCTCTTGTGACCCAGGCGATTGTTAAGGGGAAGGTCAAACGAATCGACAACGTGAACAGCATGTTCGACCGCTTCGTTCACAAGCACAAACTTACCGTGAGTTTCAAGGTCTTCCGCAAGTCGGGTGCAACGATCTTGTCCAGCAATGGCGAGTTCGCCCCTTATGTTGGGCGATATCTCGGTCACAGCCCACGGGATACCGCAAGCCGGTTCTACGTCGGGGTAGATCAAGTCGGGTTTGACCGAGCGATTGCATGGCTTGGGCAACAGGTTTTTGGCGATAGCGGGGAAACCGCACCCGCGACTCCTGCTTCATCGGAGCCTTCGGCGTCATCCGATGGCAAATCGGTCGATGACGCATCCCCCTCCGTCCCCGAGAGCGAATCGGTGTAGTGGACGCGTACTACTGGGGTTATTCTGGCTTCCAAACTGATCCTAGACCGCCAACATCGCCCGCGTCCCGACCGACTTCTGGCGCTGGCTGTCGGGGTTCAAGCGGGAGGGAAATCGAGTCGTCATGCCCCCCTGCTGCTGCTCATCCCGCCGACCTTCCACCGGCCACCACGGGGCATGATATCGCTCAAGGCCGGGCGGCAAAAACCTACCGGAGTCCCATAAAAAAGAGGCGGCACTAGGGTTGAAATCCGGGGGGCTAATGGAACCAGCCCCCAGCTTTTTCAAAGATCGCTGGGAATCTTTGCTTTTGCTGCACGACCTCGCGCGGAATCGTTCCCGCCGCCCGGCCCGCCCAATTTGCCCTCCCGCCCGCCGTCCCGATTCGGTAAACTCCCCGCCGAAATTGCCGCCCATCATACCCCGGAGAAAAAGAAATGGCCCGCCTCGTTTTCGCCTGCCTCCTGATCGGATCATCGTGTCACGCCGCCGCCGCTGCCGAGTCCGCGCCCTTCACCACGGCACCCCGGTACGTCGTCAAAGTCAAGTTTCTGCGCGTCGAAGATGGCAAGCAAAGTATTGCCGTCGATACCGAAGTCACCGGCACGAAGGGCACGCCGCTCAGGACCAATCTCGGCGGCAAGAATGGATTGGCTCTCAAACTCGACATGCGGGACGTGCCGGGCGACTCACCGCCGAAGTACGCTACCCATTTGGAACTGGTCGAATCCAAGAAGGGCAAGGAGAACGTGCTGTCCGCACCGACGATCATGACCACCGCTGGCACGCCCGCAAAGCTGATGGTGGGCCAGGAGAAGGGCGACCGGATCGAGGTCGAGTTGACGGTGCGGGAGGTTGTCTCGGCTGTATCGAGCCTTGGAACATCACGAATGAAGACGGTCGATATTCCGATCATTATTCAAGACGAAGAGGAAGAAAAACTGGGAGTCACGCCCTCACCTTGACCTTCGCCATTGATTGCACGGTCGATTTCCCTATTCGACAAGGACCATTTAGCACACATGCAAATCGACCCTTCCATTCTCAGTAAAGCCGACAACTACAAGCTGATGACCAATCTGGTGGTTCCGCGTCCAATCGCTTGGATCACTACTCTGAACCAAACCGGCGTCATTAACCTTGCCCCTTTTAGCTTCTTTAACGCTGTGGGCAGCGATCCACCTTATGTCGTCATCGGTATTGGCTGCCGGGATTCCGGTGGACCCAAAGACACGGCGAACAATATTCAGACAAGTGGCGAGTTCGTGGTAAATATGGTGACGGAGGACTTGTTCGCCGCCATGAACGTTTCGGCGGCAGAATTCCCTCCCGATCAGAGCGAGATGACTGCTGCCAATTTGCACACCACGCCCTCTGTTCAGGTCAAACCGCCGCGATTGGCTGAGTCGCAGGTGAGCTTAGAATGTAAATTGTTTCAATCACAGCCACTCGGAGCCAACACGCTGTTCATTGGCGAAGTGGTGATGTTCCATGTCGCGGATCATTTGCTTGGTCCGCGAATGCACATCAACAATTTTGCGCCAATCGGGCGACTCGGTTCTCCATCGGTCTACTGTCGTACCACTGATCGGTTTGACGTGCCGCGCATTACTTATGCCCAATGGCAGCACGACAACGAATGACAAGGCCATCCGCATGACCGACCGAGACTCTTCCGACGCCGAAATCCGTCGAGTGTGCGCGATCCTTGAATCGATCTCCAATGCGTATCCTGCGGATTCTGATGAAACCAACGCGATCAAGGATGCGCCACTCGCCTACATCGTCGTTCACCAGCACGATAGCCTGAAGAAGAGATACCAGGACTTTCGCCTTGCCGTTAGCGGCGACCTGACCGACGAAATGAAAGCCGATCTTCGGCGTCATGGGATCGAGCCAGATGACCTGGAAGACGATCTTCCCCTGGACGGGACGGCATGAAAGGCGATGTCCGCGATGACCGTCTTGGCGACAGTGGCGGTCGTGTTGCTCACGGTCGGGTGATGCCTCCGCCCGCTGCGCCCGGATCGGGCCATCCATTGCCCACGCCCCGCGCCACCCCCACCCGCCACCATCCCGCATGATTGCCGCCGTCCACCGCCCGCCACCATTCCGCAATGATCCCGACGATTCCCCAGCACACCGCCCACGGCGACCCGTTCCCCTAGGACGCCATCATCTCCCATTGGCAGGTGGCATTGGCTAGAATGGGGGTTTACGACAAGGCTGCGTCGGAAAAGAAGCTCCGACAAGGCTGGATTCCTTTTGCGGCCAGATATCCCGAATTCGCAAGCGGAGTAGCCAAATTGGACACGAGACTGCGAACTGTAACGTCACTACCGCTTGCGGAACTGTGGGCCGACGCAGGGACATTGATGGCGCAGCGGGGACGTTATGTGACTTGCGAGGACTTGCAAAGGCTATTGCGAAAAGGGCCGCTCCATTTTGTGGTTGCGGACTGTGGCAAACCTCTCCGCTGGATCGAACATTCGGCTTGCTACGATTTCTGGAAGCAGGAAGTAAAGCCACATTTCGCCGCACCCGATGCGATCTCCCCCGAGGATTATCCTGACGGTCGCTGCTATCTGGCATCCGAATGGACGATTGATGGTAGCAAATCTGCAATCGTGCTGGAAATGTTTCATTGAGCAGACGATCATGAAGTCCGACATCGACCGCCGAAAGACCCTGACCGAACTGGAAAGCAAGGATTGGGGGCCTCTGAATTTCGATTCGCACCTTGTTACAACGATCCATCAGGTTCGCCACAAGCCGCTGGAAGATTTCACCGTCGAGGACTTGAGGATTACCATCGGGCAGAACCTCGCCCTGCAATGGCTTCTGCCGATGGCGATTGAGCGTCTGCGGGACGATCTCTTTGTGGAAGGGGATTATTATCGTGGCGATTTGTTGAACGCCGTACTGCGAATCAAGCCGCCCTTTTGGTCGGATCATCCTGAACTTCGACAGATAGTTTCCCAAGTCGCCCAGCAGGCGGCAGCACGTCGCCAAGAACTCGATGAGGACGAAGCGAAGGCGTTGGATCAGGGCCTCAAGTCCTTTCAATTGTTCGCGTCCGAGGACTGGTAAATGGAGAATGACGTAAACGCGGAAATCCGCAAGTTGGTGGACCGCTGGTGCGACCGCAGAGAATTGGGAGCCTTGGCTTCCCTTTTGCCCGCGTGGCTTGCCAACAATGGGCTGACCGATGGCTGGGCGATTCTTCACGACGCGCTGAAGCACACCTACGCGGCTGGGCGAGATTTGCCGCCCGATGAACGCAATGCGTTGAAAAAGCTGTATGTCACAATCGACGTGGCCCTACGAAATCGCTGAATTATGCGTGAAATCATCCCAAACCAACTCTGGATCGGCAATGCGGGCGATGGCCGTGACCCTGCACGCTTGTTGCAGAATGGCGTTGTGGCCGTCATCAACCTTGCGGCGGAAGAACCGTCACCCGTCTTGCCGCGTAGCATGATTTATTGCCACTTCCCGCTCATGGACGGGGCGCAGGAAAACCAAGCCGCACTGCGGGTAGCAATCCAAACCGTGGCGTCCTTGCTGAAAAACCAAGTCCCCACGATGGTCTATTGCGGTGCCGGAATGAGCCGATCTCCTGCCGTCGTGGCCGCTGCCCTTTCCATCGTTCAAGAGGGCAGTCCCGACGAGAAGTTGAAGGAGATCGTGACGGGGCATCCCCACGATGTTTCGCCGCATTTGTGGGAAGCGGTTCAGAGGGCGTGCTGTGGGACAGCCCCAAGGGGCTGAGGTAGAGCAAGATGGACAACAATGCCTCCAAGACGGCTTTCTTCGTAGCACCTTTCGCCATTGATGGGAGCCTGATTGGTCTTGGCGAATGGCAGATAGCCGATCTCTCGCCCAAGTGGCTAGGCGTCTGTGAGCAATTATTGAGGGATCACGGGCCAAGTTTCTGCACCACTCTTGGGCAGATGCTCGATCATATCGAGATCAAGCTGACTTCGGCCCGTGGCGCAGGGTTGGGGGCGTTCTCCGTCCACGGCCATGTCGCCACGTCCACGGCCTGCTTTCGTGGCGAAGATGCAGGTGCCGAGGGAGAACTTATGAAGATGTTCATCGACTCCCTGTGCCGAACAGCCGTCGTGCGTCAAGCCCAGGCGACGACGCATCCATTTGCTGAGATGACCAAGATCACGGCTCGTCCACTTCACGTCGTAGTGGCGTGGGCCAATGCGGCGATTGCCGACGAGGATCAGCGGGTGGTGGCCGAGTTGGCGACCCGCCGCCGCCGACCATTGGGCAGCAGGCGTTCCTCCTGGTTCAAGTGATGGAAATACCGCTCGCGCTTTTGCTCGGGAATTTCTCCCAGCAATACAGGACTCAGCAGTGAGCACCAGAAGACAGCCCAGTCTTCATTGCTACAAGCCATAAGGTTTGACTCCGAACAGGGTGAAGGATGGATAAAAACCCGTGTCAGAGTCTCATGCTACCTCACGAAAACCCAGATCTTGTCGCGAAACGGGGGAAGAACTTTTGCGGAAACAACGCCTCCCATTCGGCGATCAGATAAAGCAGTTGCCGCGAGTGGCAGAGCAACTGCTCGCGTTGCGGGCTGCGGAACTTGTGCGGCGCCACGGCGCCGACGAAGCGGTGGCAGACGGAGCCAGGATGCTGTTCCTGGATCTGTTGGCGGCCGTGGGCCAGCACGGTACATAGCGATCCCAGCCAGGTCAGCATGCACCAGATCGTACTGTGGTGCAGCGCTCGTTCCTCGATGGCCGATGACTGCGGCTGCGGCTGATAGCCAATCACTCGTCTTCCAGGGCTGGCCGTCTCACGGTAGGACTGCCGGTCGTTCTCCAGGTAGCTGGCGGCAAGGTGCAGGAGGGTCCCACAGGCGTAACGCTTATAAGGAAGTACGAAAGTCGGGATAATCGGTAAAGACGTGACGGCACTTCCGGCACCGCCAGCGGCCCAGCCAGATGGTCAGGCTCAACACCATGTGCTCAGCGATAAGCCGCAAGCCGCGGCGACGCAACTCGTGGGGTGCGAACGGTCCGGGCTGTTCGCAACGGCCGCAAAACTTTCGGTAACACGCACGCTCGGCACTTCGTCGACGTACGGATTGATTGTGTTTCTCGACTTCGCTTACAGTTGTCGGGCGGGGCAGTTCGATACTGATGGCAAGATCTTTCTTGAGGGGAGGAGCGAGGATCCGTTGTCAACAGCCTTGCTCCTCCTTCTTTTATGCGCGCACCGTCCCCCGGAACGTAGAGAAGGGGGCGGGGTTCTAGATAAATCTAACCGGGCGGGGTTACTGCGCGGGATAGGGGCGGGCTTCTATCCGGCCGATTATAAAAAGACTCCATCCGGTTATTCCGGCTGCGCAAAGCTGCGCGCCGCAATAGGGCGGCAATTATTTCTCCCATTGGTAAAGTGTGGATAGCCAATCTGTAGCGACGAACAAATCTGAACAATCCATGCCAATCTCGCCGTGAGGCCCAACGTAGGGGCTGTGAGCCAAGTAAAGGTCAACTAGCTGTGGCGTTGCGCGCTTGTAATCGAGCATAATGCGGAACGCCCCGGTTTTGCGAATGTCGGTGAACGACTTCGTTGTTAGGCCCTTCCGGATACCGGGCCGGCCAACTGCAGGCTTCGGCAACAGAAGCTAGTGGCCGTGTATCCGACGGGTCGCATGACGGGCGCTGACGACTCGCATTTTTGGAGCGTACATTCCCAGATCCTGTCCTACTTGGAGCAGGTTTCCACGTACAAAAGCATCAACTTCCTGAAATCGCCAGGCGATGCCGCGAAATCGTCACATGGCCGTGGTGAAACACGGCAACAAAGAACGCCGGGATGAAGTTGAACTACAGCACGCCCTTGGTGCTGGGCACGCCCGTGATCCGCGGGTCAGGCTCCAGGGCGGCGCGCAGTGCGCGGGCGGCCGATTTAAAGACAGCCTCGGCAATATGATGACTGTTGCGGCCGTAGTGGACGAGAATGTGCACATTGCCTAACACGTTCATGGCGAAGGCCTGCCAGAAGTCGCCCACCAATTCGCTGTCGAAGTCGCCGATCTTGGCCGTGGGGAACTCGGCTTCGAAGACCAGAAAAGGTCGCCCGCCCAGATCGACCACGCTGCTGGCCAGCGTCTCGTCCATGGGCACGGCAAAGTGCCCGTAGCGGCGGATGCCGGCGCGATCACCCAGGGCCTGGCACATGGCCTGCCCCAGACAGATGCCCACGTCCTCGACCGTATGATGCTGATCGACGTGCAAGTCGCCGCGGGCCTCGATCGCCAGATCGATGGCCGCATGCTTGGCCAGGAGCGTGAGCATGTGGTCGAAAAAGCCGATGCCCGTGGCGATGCGGCCACGGCCGACGCCGTCGAGATCGATTTCCAAACGGATCTCGGTCTCCGCCGTTTTACGCTGGATGGTAGCCGTGCGCGACATAAAGAAATGAAAATTCGAAATAGGAATGTCGAAATACGCGACCCGCAAGCGGGCGCCCCGATACAAAATCAAAAAACGGAATGACCCAAACCGCTGGAAACCGACGCGCCGGCCGCTACAGCAAGTTGCCCAGCGCCTCGACGCAGGCGTCGATCTCCGCGTCCGTGCCCACGGTGATCCGCAGGCCATCGCCCCAGCCGCGATACTCCATGTATCGGACGAGAATCCGCCGGCGTTTCAGTTCTTCGTACAAGGGCCGGATGCTCCGCCCGCCGTGCGCGGCCCACACGAAATTGGCCTGCGAATCAGGCACGATAAACCCTAAATCCCTCATAGCCGTCGCCAGCCGACCACGCGAGCCGAGGATCTTCTCGCGGGTGCGGGCCAGCCAGCCCTGGTCGCCGATGGCCGCCGTGGCCGCGGCGATCGACAGGGCATCGCAGTTGTACGAGTCTTTCACCTTCACGAACTGCTCGATCAAGTGCGGCTGGGCCACCAGGTAGCCGAACCGTAGCCCCGCCAGGGCGTACGACTTGCTCAGCGTCCGCGAAACCATGATTTTCTCGTTCTTGGTCACCAGCTCCATGCAATTCGTCTGGGCGAAGTCGGCATAGGCCTCGTCGACCAGCAGGGGGCAAGGCAGCCGCCGGGCCAGTTCCAGCACGGCCTCGGGCGGAACGACCGTGCCGGAGGGGCTGTTAGGATTGGCCAGGAAGACCAGCCGCAGATTGTCGCCGCCTTGGGCAAAGGCCGGCGGCAGCGTCCAATCGGGCTGGAAGTGGATCTCTTCGCTCCGCGCGGCTTGCAACTCGGCCAGCGTACGGTAAAGGATATAGCTGGGATACGGCAACCGCAGCAGTTGCCCTTCGCCCACCAGGGCGCGGGTCACGATCGTGAGGATGTCGTCGCTGCCGTTGCCCGCCAGGATCCACTGCGGCGGCACGTCCAGTAATTGGCTCGCACAGCGGCGAAAGTTCTCCGCTATCGGGTCGGGATATTTCTGCAGCCCGCGCTGGAGCGCCTCGTTGACAGCCACTGCCACCGCGGGCGAGGGCGGATAGGGGTTCTCGTTGGTGTTCAGCTTGATGAACCCGTCGCCCTGCGGCTGTTCGCCGGGCACGTAGCCGGACATGGACTGGATGTTGGAGCGGAAGTAGCTGGGCATGATGGTTGAAACGGAAACCGGTCGAGGAAGCCCGGCTTAACCCGGGACCGACTCTCCCACGGCGGAGCCGGCTTCGTAAAGATCTTCCGGCTCGATTTCCACTCGGGCCACGCTGCAAGCTGCCTTCTGCACGTCGGCGATGCCCGAACGAATCGCCTGCTCCAGAGACTCCGCCTCGCGGTGCAAGGTAACCATGACCGTCCCGCCTCGCGAACTGGGCGAGCCGTCATCGCATCCCGCTTCGTACAGGTCTTCGACCAACTGGTCGGTCAATTCGGTTCCCTTGGAGAGGACCAAAGTGAAGTCGTAGCGTTTCATCATTCATTCTCCTCCGGGCTGATGGGAGCAACCATCCACTGCACGCCGAATATCACCGGGCATGGGCTTCGGGCACGCGCGGGGTGCTGTATACGGCGTGCTGGCACCCCTCGCGATTACGTAGTGGGCAGTACAGCCGACCCCAGGCATGCGCCCTTGGCCCCGCTTTTCGCAATGTCCAGCCGTGCGCCAGGGCATACTGCACCGCCTCGCGGATATGTTTGTTGGGGTGGTCGCTCATACAAACTGCATTATATGTCGCCCGGAGGGCAAACGGTAGACAGTAGCAGCAAAAACGCAGAGTTTACGACACTGCGAGTGCTCTTCTTTGACACCTGAAGTATTCCTTCACGGACCTGAGAGCCGTCAATGTGGCGGCTGCGCAGCAGCCCTGCCACGAGACGAGCAGGCGTTAGCCTTTCGGCGCGAGGACGTCGACTTCGTCGACGATGTTGAAGACGCCGGCAACGTGGCGACAGCACTGGTAGGTAAGCTGCTTCTCGTGGAACGAATCCACGCGGCCGCGAAGCGTCACCGTCCCACCGTCGGCCTCGACGTGCAACTGGCGGAACGATGGATGATGCCGCGAGGAGAGGAAAATCCTCACGCGGCGAGCGAGTTCGTTGTTGGAAACCTCACGGAGAGCCGCTCCTTCAGTCAACATACCAGAGTCCTTTTATTCCTTACGCAGTTGGGAATGATGTGTGCGCCCAAGGGGAAGACACCAAACACGTTCCAACCGTTCGCCTCATAAATTGCCCAGTCGTCAGGCGCGAACCATATTATTCGCAATGTTATCGGGCGAAACGGCCGCTGTATTCAGCTTAAATCATATATCCCTACATGTTTCCGCATTGCCTGGCTTTCTTGCGTTGGAGAGCGATGCGAAGGGCGCTAGAGTTTGGTGAGAACCTCAATGCGGCATCAAGGCGACGCCGAACTGCGGCATTAAGTCGGCATGGTTCCATTCAAAGGCCGCAACAACTGTAGGGAACGGCCTCCGTGCCGTTCCGCCTCGTTCGGAACGGCACGGAGGCCGTTCCCTACAGTGCGACAGCAATGTGTTACCCGGCTTTGAACCATGCCTCTAAGTCCGGCCGCGTGTCATTCGTGCGGCAGCTTGACGGGTTTCCAGCCCCAGTCCTTGGCGTCGTCGTTCGTCACTAGTCGGGCCTTCATAAAGGCGGCGATCTTCTCCGGCACCTTCAACGACGGTTCCCCCAGGAGTTTCGTGCCCTGCAACTGCGTGTCGATCTTGAAGGACCATACGGTCATCGACTCGGGCTTGGCGCTGTCGGCCGGCGGCCGCGCATTGACGAAGATCGTGCGAAGCTGTTCCGCATCCTTGAGATACGGATTGCCAGGCTTCTGCTTGCCCACGACGATCATCACTGGCAAAAAGCTGCAAATGGGCATTTGGATCGGCATCTTGACGATCTTCATCGTGTTCAGGCCGGTGACGTTGGTCTTCGGCGAAATCAACACCACACCCTTGACGAATAGGCCCAGTTTCAGCGGGCCAACCTTGGCCTGTTCTTGCTCGTAACCCTGGGCGTCCCAGGCGGCATAGCTCAGGGCCAAGGCCGCCCCCTCCTCGACGCCGATGACCACCGTCTTGTCGATGTTCAGCTTCCTCTTGTTATTCTGTTCCCAGAGATAATCCTTGACTGCCCCAAGGTCCTGCGTCAGCATCAGGCCAATGTCGCTCGGCTTAAACTTCTTGGCGTCAACCTTTTCGAATTTCTTGCCCACCTTGATCTTAGTGCTTTCGCCGTGGCCGCGAAGGTCGGGCACGATGACGGTACAACGGAATTTCTTCTGCATGAACGGGGCCAGCCCGCCCTCTTGCGTGAAATCCTTGCTGCTGCCCTTGAAACCGTGTAGGAGAATGACGGGAATGGTGTCGCTGCCCTTGGTGCCGGGGAAGACGCTGCCCCTAAGTTCCAAACCGTCTCCGGTAGTCAGCTTGAGCGGTTCCGCGTCCGGCAACTCCGATTCGTCTTTCTCGTCGTCCTTCTCGGTCTTTTTTTCGGTATCCGTATCCCCGGCATCCTTTTTCTCGGCGCCTTTTTTTCCGGTCGCGTCCTGCGCCCAGGCATGCGGGGAACCAAGGCACAGTGAACAACCCAAGATGAGGGTCAGCCACCCCAAGAGAGATTTCGAAAAAACCAACCGATGCGGCTTGCAGGGCCGATGCGAAGCGAAAGACATGACTACGGGACCTCTCAAAAAGAATTTCACCGGAACTGCGCGGGCTTGTTCCGGCCTACACCGTACCAAAGGCTAAACGGACAGCATAACACGTTCGGGGGAGAAAACGAGGATCCGCCTTTAGGACTGCGGAAACTGCTCCCGCCCACTTCCTACATGGTACTTCTATCGCCAGGGTGCGTCAATCTAAGCTCACGGCAAGGCGGACTAAAGTCCACTCTACGAAGAGGGCGGGCTTGCTCAGCGATTGCTCGACACGTCAGTGGCGTAGTCGTCGTGCCGGTCATGGGGATAGAAGTAGCGGGCGATCTGCTCCGCCAGGTTGTCCACGAACTGATTACGGAACTCCGCTTCGGGCAGTTCCTGCATGGGCGTGCTGCCGAACGTGGGATAGATGAACTGCGGCGGCCGCTTGTGCCATTCGACCTGTTTGTCGGCCATGTCGTAGACGCGGACACACACCGTGGCCCGCCCCTTGAAGAGCGTCGGGCCGTCCAGCACACTGAAGGCCTCGATATCGATGGCAACCACCTTCTCGGCCTTCAACTCCTTGCCGATTTCCAAGTAACCGTCGATGCCTTTTTCATCCATCACCTTGGCGATCTTCTGCTGGTCGATGAGATGGATCTCTTTGATGTGGGCCTTCAGGCGCTCGCAGATCCCTTCGGCCAAGGCCCGGGAGGCGCCCGCATTGTTGAAATCCTGCGAGGTGAGCGCCTTGCAGACGACGGCCACTTTCTTGGTCTTCAACCCGTCCCATTCCGGTGGGATGTCGTAGCCCTCGTAGATCAGCGTAAAACTTTGCAGGGCCGACTTGCAGCCCACCCCGACCAGCGCGAAGAGGACCAGCAACAACACGACCAAGGGCCATCGAAATGCAGGAGAGCGACGATCCATCGTTATTCCCTAATCCATTCAAGTTGAGGACCTATCCGAGAACTTCGCCGAGCTCGCACCCGAGCCAGTCTGGCCGGGGTTTTCGGATAGGTTCTAAAACGTCAACAGTCGCCACACCCATTGCCCGGCAGTCACCAGGCAAACCGTACACGCCAGGGCGGCGACGGTCCATTCGCCGGGTTTACCGCCGAACCACTGTCCGCGGACGGCGGAAAGCAGCAACCAACCGGCGGCGACGGCGCCGAGCACCGCCAGGAGCGTGCCGCCGGCGTTGGCCGCCAGGGCATGCCCTATCTCTCCCCGCAGTAGCCAGGCCCACGACGTCGTCATGCCGCAGGCCGGGCAAGGCCGCTGGAAGATCACGTAGAACGTACAGGGCGGCAGACCGAGTTGCTCGTGCGTGCCGTGCCCCCGCGGATCGGGCGTCAGGGTCCCGGCCGTGGCCAGCAAGACCAGGGGGACCGAGGCCAGTGCGGCCAGCGCGACTCGCTTTCCCACGGGCATCGGTTTTGGACAAGGCTTGCCTGGTTCGTTCACGCGAAGTCGATTTATGGGGGGGAGGATAACAACTCACAACACCCGCCGCAAGAGCGATTTTGGCCGGGCCAAAGGACCGGTCGATAAATAACTTTCGTCTTTCTGCGAGGGTGGCATGCCTTAAGCCTTTCTAGGCTAGGCATGTCGGCGGCAAACATGCCTAGCCTAGAAAGGCTTAAGGCATGCCACCCAAATCCGGAAGTTATTCGTCGGTCGCCCCTAAACCGCCCCTGCCAGCCGCCGGGCCTCGGCCTCGTTCACCACGATGCGGCGAATGCCCAGGGCGCGACCCGTCTGCGGATCGAGATCGACCAGGCTGCCACTGAGGCGCACGTCCTTGTCGGCCACGTCGAAATGCGTGGGCCAATGCGTCAACGTCGTCTCCATCACGCGGTCGATCCGCCGCCCCAGGATGCTCTCGTAGGGACCGGTCATGCCCACGTCGCATTGGAAGGCCGTGCCGCCAGGCAGGATCTGCTCGTCGGCCGTGGGCACGTGCGTGTGCGTGCCCAAGACCGCGGTGACGCGGCCGTCGAGCCGCCGGCCCATGAGCTGCTTGTCGCTGGTGGCCTCGGCGTGGAAGTCCAGGAGGATCACGCGGATCTCCGGCGGCAGCGCGGCCAACACGCGGTCGGCCGCATGAAAGGGACAATCGACCGGCGGCATGAAGACCCGGCCCAGGAGCGTGAAGACAGCCACGCGCACCTGGTTCGCAGCGGTCAGGATCATCACTTCCGCGCCCGGGGCCTCGGCCGCATAGTTGGCCGGGCGAACGAGGCAACGTTCCTTCTCGAAGATGGAGGCGATCTCGCGCCGCTTGTAGACGTGGTCGCCCAGCGTAATGCCGTCGATCCCGGCGGCCATTAGCTCGCGGAAGATGGGCGGCGTCAGCCCGGACCCGCCCGAAGCGTTCTCGGCGTTGGCCACGACCAGGTCGATCGACTGCTCTTGCCGCATTCGCCGCAATGCTAGCGTGCAGACCTGTCGGCCCGGCTTGCCGACGATGTCACCGATAAAAAGGAGACGCATAGGGTGGGGATAACTGGAAAAAAGGAGACTCGGGGAAGGCCGAAATTCGAAATCCGAATATCGAAATACGAAACAAATTGGAGAATCAAACGGGAAAAATCCAAAACGCTATGGGCCACGGATGAAACACGGATGGAACACGGATTTTCTCTCCGTGTTTCATCCGTGGCCAGGCCGTTTACGATTTACTTTATTCGAATTTGTTTCGGATTTCGACATTCGGATTTCGAATTTCTTTTTTGTGTAATGTCATTCTACTCCACAGTTCATCGTGCCACTTCGATGTGTCTCGACTCGCGCACCACGGTCACCTTGATCTCGCCTGGATAGGTCAGTTGTTTCTCGAAGGCCTGCACGATGTCGTGGCAGATCTTGGCGGCGACCTCGTCGGTGGCCTCTTTGGCGTTGACCAGCACGCGCAGCTCGCGGCCGGCCTGGATGGCGTAGGCCTGCTCGACGCCGGTGAAGCCGCCGGCAATCCGCTCGAGCTCTTCCATGCGTTTGACGTAGCGCTCGAGGCTCTCACGGCGGGCGCCGGGGCGGGCGGCGCTGCAGGCGTCGGCGGCGGCCACCAGCACCGTGTAGGGATTGCCGATCCGCAGGTCGTCGTGGTGACCGCAGGCGGCATGCACCACTTCCGGCCGCTCGCCGTAACGTTTCAACAAGTCGGCGCCGATCTTGGGATGCCCGCCCTCGGCCTCGTGGTCGGCGGCCTTGCCCACGTCGTGTAGGAGGCCGCAGCGCCGGGCCAAGGCGCCGTTCAAGCCGACTTCCTCGGCCATCATGCCGGCGATGAAGGCCACCTCGACCGAGTGCCGCAGCACGTTCTGGCTGTAACTCGTGCGGAAGTGCAGCCGGCCCAGCAGGCTGATCAGCCGCTCGTGTAGGCTGTGGATGGCCAGTTCTTGGCAGGCGTCTTCGCCCAGCTTCTGGATGTGCTTGTCCAGTTCCTTCTGTGTGGCGTCGACGATCTCCTCGATCCGCGCGGGGTGGATGCGGCCGTCGGCGATGAGCTTGTTCAAGGCCAGGCGGGCGACCTCCCGGCGGATCGTGTCGAAGCCGCTGACGATGACCACGCCCGGCGTGTCGTCGATGATCAGGTCCACGCCCGTGGCCTTTTCGAAGGCGCGGATGTTGCGGCCTTCGCGGCCGATGATCCGCCCCTTCATTTCGTCGTTGGGGATGCCCACCGTGCTGGTTGTCGACTCGGCGGTGTGCGCGGCCGCGTAGCGCTGCAGCGAGGTGACGATGATCTCGCGGGCCTTCTGCTCGGCGGTCTCGGCCAACTGCTTGTCGTAGCGGAGGATCGCCGCGCCGGTTTCCTGCTGGAGCTGCGCGTCGAGGATCTCCAGCAAGCGCCGCGTGGCCTCGGGCTGGCTCAAGCCGCTCAGCTCGTGGAGCGTCTGCCGCTGCATGTCCATAAGCTTCGACAGATCCTCCTTGCGCTGGTTGGCTTCCTGGATCTTCTCGGTGAGTTTTCGCTGCGTGGCCTCAACAATCTTCTCCTGCTTGCGGGCCTGTTCGACCTGCTCTTCCAAGGCATCCTGGCGCTTGTCGAGGAGCCGTTCGCGCTCGTGCAGCTCGCCGCGGATCTTGCGCAGCTCCTTTTCGCTTTCGTCCTGCTGCTTGAGCATCAACTCCTTGATTTGCAACTCGCCCTCGCGGCGGCGGTTGTCGCCCTCGGTCTTGGCCTTGGCGAGGATCTCCGTGGCCTCGCGCTCGGCATCCCGCCGCCGCAGGTGATCGAAGATCTTGATGAGAACGAAGGCCATCCCAAAGGAGGCAACCGCCGTGAAAATGATGGCGATGACTTGTTGCGTGGGCGACACGAATATACCTCATAGCTTCCGAACTCGAGGGGCCGGGCAGCCGGCGCGCTTGCCCGGAACAAGTCCGCTAATTCGTCGTAGAGTGGACTTCAGTCCACCCACACGAATTACCGTCCGTTCAGGCGGACTAAAGTCCACCCTACAGACTTGCTCTCGGACAGGCACTGTGGATCTGCGCGAAGTCATAGCCTGACACTGCGGCCGCCGGAAAAGGCTAAGCGGCGCAGCGCACGGACCACCGGCTTAGAAGCCGGCGATGTATGCAGATATCGAAAAGTCGGCCAATTGGCCCCCTGCGCCCAGGCGCGGGGCCATGACGCCCCGCATGTCCCGGGAAGAAGACAAGAAAGGACCTTCAGGAACGCGACCGGGCACGCCACAGACGGCAAATCTGCGGACGCCCCAGCCGAACACCAGCGGCAACCGGCCGATCATACGTAATGCCAGGGCACGAAAAAGCCCCGGCGGCGCGCTGATCCATTCCTGGCCAAGACAGTACGTCATCCAACCGATGTTGTCAGGCTGCGACAGTTTTCGGGCAAACGCCCCGCGACAAAATCGTCGCAAACTGCATCCAGCGGCGATCCATTGCACGGTCGGCCAACGAGCAATCACAACACCGGCCGCGACGGTCCATCCTGTAGCCAGGACCCGCACCGCACGATGGGGCAATGCCATCAGCCACCAAGAAAATATCAGAACCCAGTCCGCCACTCGCTCAACCTCGAAAACACCTGTTGATTCTTGCGTCAACCATACTTCCGCGGCTTGAAACGACACCAAACGCCACTAGGTGGGAAATCGTATCAATTCAAGCCGTTCGCAGTATAAACCCTTCGAATACTCGCAATACGCTATGCTCCGGCATCCCCACGGATTGCCAGAAACACCTCAGTTCAAATGTTGTTTTCCTTGCGGAAAAAAAGTTCACAAACTCTTATTTTATCCAATACAAGGCAAATTGCAATCGGAAACCACCGCAAGCCTTAAAAGCATGCCAGCCAACGTTTTAGCAATGGACCGTTGCTATCCGGCGGACTTCTAATTATGATGGAAGGTAGGCTCTGCCCGAGGCGTCTCTTCTTTCGGCAGACTCGTGGCCATACTCTTGGAACAGAAAAACGGCCGTGCTCATCCTTTTAACCAACGACGATGGCATTTACGCCCCCGGGCTGGCGGCCCTACAACGGGAACTCGCCAACTTGGGCGAGGTGTGTGTCGTTGCGCCAGCGACCGAGCAAAGCGGCGTCGGCCACATGATCACCTACTTGACTCCTCTGATCGTCAAGGAAGTCTTTCAGAACGAGCGCATGGCAGGGGGTGGCAACGAGCGCTGGGGCTGGGCCGTCGAAGGCAGCCCGGCCGACTGCGTGAAGATCGGCGTGGCCGAGTTTTGCCCCCGCCGGCCAGACCTGGTAATCAGCGGGATCAACGCCGGCTTGAACACTGGCATCAACGTGCTCTATTCCGGCACGGTGGCCGCGGCCATCGAAGGGGCCTTTTACGGCATCACGAGCATCGCCGTTTCCCTGCAATGGGAACGTCAATTCCAATTCGAAAAAGCGGCCGGCCTGGCCCGTCGGATCGTCGAGCAGATCCTTGCGGCCAAGGGACCGGAGCCGCAGCTTTACAACGTCAACATCCCCACGGCGGCCCTCTCCGGCCAGCCGCAGGTGGGGGTCGTGCCCATGAACGTCAGCCGCGACGGCGACCATTTCGAGAAGCGCCACGACCCCTTCGGCCGCCCCTATTATTGGCTTTGCGGCGGCCGGGCCCCGTTGCATACAGAGCACGAGACCGACATTTCCGCGATAGCCCAGGGAAGGATCGCGGTCACGCCGCTGGACTTCGACATGACCAAACGGAGCGTTCTGGCGGAGATGGAAAAGTGGCAGATCAATATTTCCCCGCCGAGATCTTATGGAGGAGAAGAGCAATGACCATGTTCCTGCGATCGACGTCCCTGGCCTGCCTGCTATTTGCGGCGGGCTGTGGTCTGGATGGTCCATCTCCAAGCGAATCGAAGCACGACACGCCTGCCGCCGACAAACCGGCAGAGCCGAATGTTGCCGCCAAGACGACGCCCGGCGCGGTGGCGAAGAAACCCGGCGTTGCCGACGGCGAACGATCGGCGGCCCCGCAGCCAGACGTGCTGCACGAGAAGGCGGCGGTGGGCATGGGCGAGAAAGGCCGCGGCTACGGCGGCGACATGATCACGGAGCCGGTCAAGGTCTTGTGGAACGTCAAGGAGAGGCTCGCCCTGATGCAGGTCCAGCAAGCGCTGGACCTCTACAAGGCCGGCGAGGGGCATGCGCCCAAGAGCCATCAGGAGTTTATGGACCGCATCATCAAAGCGAACGACATCAAACTACCCACGTTGCCGCCAGGACAGCGCTACGTTTACGATCCGAGCAAGGAGGAACTCATGGTCGAAAGACCGAAGGACCTTTGAGACGCTGCGGGGGAACTCCGTTCCGCCCGAGGCTGTCAGGCTCCACCACTATGCGACTGCACCACGCGACTGTTTTTGTTTTGAGCAGCTTCCTGACCGTTTCGGCCCAGGCCAGCGACGTGAGTTGGATTTTCGGCCCCGGCTACTACACGCACTCGCCGGTTACCGGTGAGCGCGTGGCCCAATATCAGCCGCCGCAGCCCTCGGTCGTGCCCACGGACCCGACCTACCAGGAGAGCGGCTACCGGCACGTGTTGATCCAGGCGGGCAACGACCGCTTGAACATCGTGCAGACTTGGGGCGCGGGCACGGCGATCCGGCCCTACGGCGAGTGGGAGTATCCGTATCGGGCCGGGGCGACGCCGTACGGTCCCTGGGGCAATCCACAAGGCCCTTGGACGCTGCCGTTCGATTCCTGGCAGAATCCTTACGGTCTGAACCGTCTGCCGAACGGCTACGGGCCGAGGGCCTCCGGCTATCAGGCTGGCGGCCCTGGGGCTTGGCAGGCAGGACCGCCGCCGCCGCCTGCACCAGGGCCCACGCCGCCGCCTGCACTAGGCCCCGCGCCAACTCCTACACCAGGGCCCACGCCGCCTACGCCTAGTCCTGCCCCGCCAACGCCCACTTCGCCACCCGCTTCTACGCCGCCGGCACTCACGCCACCCCCGCTGCCAGCTCCGCCCTCGCCTGCGCCGCTGCCGCCCGGGCAGGCGACCTAGGGACCGACCCGCGACCCAAGAAAAACCACGACTCGCTGGTTAGGCGAGTCATGGATGCCGTAGCTTTTA
>CAZTPX010000039.1:0-68278 GCA_964615095.1 uncultured Planctomycetaceae bacterium
GCACGCCGAATTGCAAGCCGTATAGTACAAAGCGTAAGCCTGACCCCGTCCGGTAGTACAAAGCGTAAGCCTGACCCCGTCCGGTATGACCCCGTCCGCGTCCGCCTAAAGTTCTTGCTGGTGTTCGGTCATCATGGCACGATCCTGATCGGTTCTTTCATCACTTCCGCATGAGAAGTATAATACGAGATTCAGCCATCAACAAACCAGCCCAACGCCGAACCCTGCCGAAAGCGTTCCTCTCCATGATTGGCGATCGACTTCCATCACCGGATTCGGGTTCCTCTTCTGGGCAGATTCTCCAATCAGTGGGCCATGTTTCGTTTGTGGCAACGGTTCTGTCTGGGGTTCGGATTGGGGCCAAGTATGGGTCCGCTATCGCAGGTGGGTTGGCTTTTCTAGTTGGTTCGACAGTGCTGGTGACTGCCTACGGGTTCACTCAGCAAAAAGAGAGCATCGGCGTTGCGATTCTCGGCGTGTCGCTGGGCGTGATCGCTTACGCCATCGCCGGTGCGGTCGTCGGTGCCGTCATCATGGGAGTCGCTGCCGAATCTCGTTTCAAAGGCAGATCGCGTTTGCAGACGATTCTCCGTGTTGCCGTCGCGCTGGCGTTGCTGGTCGCAGTGGGTTCCGCCGTCGCCTTCACGGTCTACTGGTGTACCTTGCCAGGGATGACGACCGAGAACCACGTCTTCTTCTTTCTGAATCTCTGTCAAAAGAACAAATATGAGGACGCGACTCGCTATATTGAACTTCATCCTGAGATTGCCACTGACAAGTGCGCGATGAATCGTGGACCGGCTTTGAACGCTGTGGCGAGCTTCAATTACGATCCTCGGGTTTCGGAACTACTGCTTGACCACGGCGCGGACGTTAATGCGACCGACGAATTTGGGATGACAGCGCTCGAAGTGGCGATAACAGACGGGCATCTCAAAGTTGCACAATTGCTGCTGGAGCGAGGCGCGAAACCTGGGCCACGCTTCCATGTGCAAGATGCGAGCGAACTGAAAGCCTTGATCGAAAAGCAACTAACGAAGGGTCCGCAGGATCGAGATCCGAAGGAAGAACCCCGTTAGCCAGCGTTGCCGGGTGGGAATAGTCCTCACGCCGCCACCGACTCCCTGACCGCCACTTCCTCGCGCCGAACCGGGATCTCTGGCGGCGCTTCGATACCCAAGCGGATCTGCCCACCCCGGACTTCGATATGGGGCTTGATTCCTTACGTGGCTGCCGGCATGGCCTTGGGCGCTTTGGTTCTGGCCGGGACTACGGCTGCAGACTGCGCAAGCAGAAGAGCATCGGCACCTGCGTACGGGTCTTCGGCGTCGTCAACCTGAGCATTGCAGGCGATCGAGGCGGTAGATAGGATAATCACTGCGTCTTTTCGCCTCCGTCAAACCAGGAAAGGGAATCCAAGAAATGGCGACCTCTCGCATATCTACGAGCGTCGTTCACCCTGTGGGGCAGCCTGCCAGCCTGCCTTTGGGAAAGTTAGGGACCGGTATTCGCGTCAGTTGCGCCCTGTGGGTTGCCTTGTGTTGTGCCCCACGCTGCGGTGCAGAGGATAGCCTCGACGCCCTTGCCAAGCCGCAGGAAGGCCGCTCGATGCGAGCGACCTCGACGATGCGTGTGGGCGAAGTCCGCCGCGGGGGGGCGATGAAACTCAACCCCAAGGCCGAACCCAAAGGCGACCTCGATGAGGCCAGCAACTGGGACAACTACACAATCCCGGCCGGCGGCACCCATGTTTTGCTCGACGAACAAGGCCCGGGAGTGATCACCCACATGTGGATCACGTTTCTCGGCCCCGAGCGGCAGAAGTGGGCCCCCAACGGCTCCGCCAATCATCAGGAGATGCTCCTCCGCATGTATTGGGACGGCAACTCGCGGCCCGCCGTCGAGGCCCCGTTGGGCGATTTCTTCGCCAGTTGTTTCGGCATACGAAACGAAGTCGTGAGCGCGCCCGTCATCGTGGCCAACGGCACCGCCTACAACTGTTTCTGGAGGATGCCCTTCCGCAAGTCGGCGCGCATCGAGATCGTCAATGAGAGTGAGAAGCCGATCAGTCTGCTGTACTACAACATCGACTGGATTAAGAAGGACCACATTCCGGACGACACGCCGTACTTCTACGCTCAGTACCGCCAGGAATACCCGGTCTCCAAGGGCCAGGATTACCTCTTTCTGGAAACCAAGGGCAAGGGGCATTACGTCGGCACCGTGCTGGCCGTCCGCACCCGCAGCCCGTCCTGGTTCGGCGAGGGTGACGAGAAGATTTACCTCGACGGCGAACGCAAGGCCTCGATCTGGGGAACGGGCACGGAGGACTATTTCCTCTGCGCCTGGGGCCTGAAGCGGACCAGCACGCCTTATTTCGGCGTGCCCTACTTCGATCAATGGGGCATCGTCGGCGGGCACACCTCGGCCTACCGTTGGCATATCCACGATCCGATTGTCTTCAACACTGGCATTAAGGTCAGCATCGAGCACTTCGGCTGGCTGCCGGCCGACGAGAATCCCAAATACCGGGAGATGAGCTGGAACGAGCGCGAAGACGACTATGCCAGTGTCGCGTTCTGGTATCAGACGGGCACGCCCACCTTCACGGCCCGCGCTCCCCATGCCCGGGAGCGCCGCCTACCCAGCCTGGAACGGTTGACGCTGCAGGCCGCCGACTTCGTCGATGCCAAATACCACGGTAGCGGCGAAACCACACGTCAGCAACTGGACTTGTACGAAAGCCAGCAGTTGCTCTACATGCCCCCGCAGGCCGACGGCGCGTGGCTGGAGATCCCTTTCAGGGTCGAGAAGAAGGAACCGCTTCGCCTGCTCCTCAACGTCACGAAAAGCTATGATTTCGGCAAGTACCAAGTCTTCCTCGACGGCGTGAAACTCCGCGGCCCAGTCGACTTCTACAGTCCGACGATTAGCAATGCAGAGGTTCACCTCCTGGACTTCTGGCCCGATCCGGGCGAGCATACGCTGCACCTAAAGTGCCTCGGCAAGAACCAGCAGTCCGCCGGCTATTACATCGGCCTGGAATCGCTCCGCCTACGGCAGCGGCGGCCGCGGGTGGCGGAAATGGGCCACGAAAAGGATCGCGACTGGCGGGCGAAACCGGTATTGCATGAGTGACCGGATGACTTCGCCAACGGAGCCCCTCAGGCAAGTGCTTCCTTGCAGTACCGATCTGACGTGGATGGCTTGCACCAGGACGGAGTCCGGGGTCAGGCTTACGTTTTGTACTGTGCTTTGCAAAGTACAAAACGTAAGCCTGACCCCATTCGTGCCACATTCGCGCCATTCGCCGCTGGACCAAGACACCATGACCCCATTCGCCGACCTCATTCGCCATCAAGCACGCCGAATCGCAAGCCGTATAGTACAAAGCGTAAGCCTGACCCCGTCCGTGGGCCTCCTCGGTGCCGGGAATGGCTACTAAATGGATGTGGTTTGGCATGCATGCGTAAGCCCAAATTTCCACTCCCTCCTTGTTACACCACTCGGCCATGAGTTCCAGATAAGCCGCGTAGTCAGCGTCGTTGAAAAATGTTTGTTGGCGGCGATTCCCCCGCTGCGTTATGTGATGGGGCATACCGGCAATCACGACTCGTGCTATTCTTACCATCCCCACAACTTAGCAAACTGCGCCCTCCTTGTCAATGACTAGTATTGTGTCCCCGGATTTACTGACCCCGCTCCCGACCGACCCCGCTCCCGACCCCGCTCCCCGGACCCCGCTCCCCGACCCCGCTCCCGCGCTCCCGGACTCCGCTCCCGACGGCTCCCCCAAAATCGCTACCGTACGCTCGGCTTGGCCACCCCCACCTTGGGCTCGTTCGTGCAATTTAGAAGACTATCGAGATGACGTTCTTTCAAATAATCGGCCGGCGTTTTCGAATTCTTGTTCTTGATCCTGGGATCCGCGCCATGCTTTAACAGTAATTGAATCATTGCAGGGTTGGGGGATTCTTCCGGAATGCGGTTACACGCGAAGTGCAAGGCAGTATTACCGTTTGGATCGCTTGCATTTACGTTCGCACCAAATTCGATCAGCGCTTTCGCCATGGGAAGGTTATCAAGCAGAACGGCGCGCTGAATTGCGTTATATGCGCCGGAGGTGGAACTAGCAATCGCATTGAAGTTGGCGCCAACTTTCGCCAAGTAGCCGAGCACCTGCGCCTTCCCCGCTGTAAAGCGTAATTCTCCGGCCATATGCGCTATCGCCGTTTCGCCCCTGAAGTCGACCGCATCCGGGTCCGCGCCAGCCTCCACCAGGATTTTCGCCATTTCAACGTCGCCGGTCTGGCAAGCGAGGTGGAACGGCAAAAACCATCGCGACGGATCATCATCCTCGGTGTACCTTGAATTGAAACTAATGCCACCAGAAAGCAGTTCCTTCGCCCGGCGATGGTCGCCGCTGGCCACGGCCGTAATAAGCGGCTGGTTTCTATAGTCGACAGTAGTCGGAAAACGATATGGAAGCGCGTTCGGACGAAAATTGTCATGCCTCAGGCCGAAATGACAGAGTACCGGTAGGACCAAGGGTAGTCCAACAATGATTGCAAGGAGAACCGGCTTTCGAAGTAGCAGCCTGACCATAAGTCAAAATCCAGGCACTCAAGGATACTATCGATTTCGCGACGCGACTGGCTTTGTCGCTTGGAATCTCGAGCCGACCTTAAGCCAATTAACTAACTCGCATTGTTAGCAACACCTAGAGGCAAAGTCCTCACGCTCGCCCTCGATCAAGATCACTCCCAGGGGGCGGCGTGTACTCGGAAGGTGGCGGCGTTGGAGGCTTAACTCCGTGATGCATTTTATAATTCTCCTTCCACGGCTCCGAATACTTGTACGGCCCCCAGTTCTTGACCACCTTTATTTTTCCATCAGGCGTTGCCAGAAGTTCGAGACCGTGCGGACCAACTGCATACCAATCGGTATAACCATGTACGTCATGCTGCGTGATCTTTGCGAGAAGTGTGAGGAATTCTCGGCCGCGACCGTCCTGGCCGACCAAGCAATGCTGTAGGTAAATTTGACCTCCTTTTCTTTGCAAGACTCTAAAGCGGCTAAAGAACTTATATGGCCCGCTGGACGGATCCTTGAGGTCCTCTAAGGTTACGACCAAATTCTTATTCTCCAAACCCATCTGCGCTTCATTTCCGGGCAACGGTGTCAGGAACCGTTGTTACCATTGTTTCCTGCCTGCAAACGGTTCCTGACATCTTTTTCCGTCCGCCTTTGAGCCATCTGGAAAGGTTACCATGAAAAACATCGCCGAGATACTACACGGGCACTTGACTGTTCATAGTCGGTCTTTTCCCCGCTAAGAAACTCTTGCTGTAGAAAAATTTAAGGTGTGACGCTGACGCCCTGACGCCTCACCACCTCTCCTTACCTGTGACCAAAACGCGCTTTTCGCGCAGAACGCTCTCCGCCGCCGGCATTTCCGCGTCCGATAGCTCCCACAACCATAAGGACCTGTCCAATTCGGTAAGTCGGCCAATGCCGTGAGTCCGCAAGTCAGCCGCTTGTACATGTGTCTCTGAAACGATGCTTGCGGGGAACACGCCGCGAAAATGGCTTGTTAGGTGCCTTTTCTTGTTGTTGAGTTCGTCGGACCAGATTTCGTTTGGGTGCTTTTGAACCGCGCCCTTCTTGCGCGCTTCGAGCAGTTCGCGTAGCTTGGCAAGCGAGAAGACGTTGCTACCAGTCGCATACAAATCGGGGTGTTTCGACAACGGCAACTTGTACGAAATACCATAGCGTACGTCGAGAATATCCCGTGCCACCTCCCACGCGCGAGCGAGCAGCGTGCTTGGGCTGGGAACCACTTGCTCATCAACGCCGAGGTAAAATATCCCGTCCGTCAACCAAATGAAGGCCGTTGCTCTCCAGTCTGACTTCGGCCCCGAGTAGGTCCTAGGCGAGTGCAAGCAAAGGCCCCGAACACGGTTCCCTTGCAAGCCTTCCGCCAAGTCAGCGCTCCGCCCAGCGAAGTCATGGAACTCGTCTACTTGGAAACTGGCGCCGCTGGCGTAGAAGTATGTCAGAGGAAGGTTGCGATCCTCGAAAAACCGTCGCGCCCCCTCAAACCAAGCCAGGGGGATATGGTCCAACCTGTCGGTCGAGAAGTACAGTGCCGCGGACGTGGTAGTCTGATTCGTGCTCATGCAAATACGTCGTCTGGGTCAATCACAAATTTGCTGCCTTGCATCTCTACGGGTAATTGGTTCATTGCGTCATTCAGTTTTCGCTCCATTTGCAACTGAGTCTGCGATGGGCTCACAATTTCACCCATGTCAATCGCCCCGTCAACGCGTAATCCCATTACGTCCGGTCGGATGTCGGGAGAGTGCTCAAGGCCCGAGAACTCACTAAGAGGAGTGCAACGGCGTCGGGGTCAGACCGGAACTTACCACTTTCATTTTTTTCGCTTCCGCAGCTTTCCGCTGAGGGTCTCGACAACCTGCAATACCTCGGGCCGCGTCGCCAAGCGCCGGCGATTCGTTCCGACTCCGTTGGCACACATCCCGTAGTGCTCGCCGACCGCGCGACCGCTCAGGTCGGCCAGTTGCGCCGCTAGCTCCACGGCGACCGACTTGGCACACCCGACGCTCCGGCCGTGCGCGGAGAACAACCGGGCGTCGATCCGGTAATGGCGTGCAACCGCCTCGTCAATCTCCTCCAGCGATACCGTCCGTCGCGGCAAATCGAGGTCTTCGTCTTGCAAGCGACCGCTCCGGCGTTGCTCAATCCGCTCCTCGGCGCGGTCAATGAACGCCGCTCCGCCGATCGCGTAACGGCTAGCGGCCATCGCCTCCAGCAGGGGCGCGTCATTCTCCATCAGGCACGCCTCGACGTAGGCCCGATAGTGCCGCCGGGCCACTGCCATGTCGCGGCCATACTCTTTTAGCACGTCATAATTCACGAACTCCAATGCCTTGTTGGCCGCAGCGTAGCCCCCATAGCTGCTCCAGGGATAGGCTTCCAGTCGCTCAAGCCGTTGCTGACCGCTCATCCGCCGACAGGCGGCGATCTTCACCGGATTAAGATGGATGTAGCGCGTGACGGCCAGGAGATAGACCTCGTCCTCCACCAGTTTCGCCTTGAAGCGGCCTTGAAACAAGTGGCCGGGGCGGCGGTGCTTGTAACGCGAATAGAGGGCAAAGGACGAGAGCAATCGCTGCATGAAACGCGAAAGGTTTGCCCGCGGCGTGCGACAAAGGACGTGGATGTGGTTCTCCATGAGGACAAATGCAAATAAATCAATAGCACAAAGTCGCACGTGGTGGGCCAATTGCGCGAGGAAACGCTGGCGGTCCTCGTCGCTGTGGAAGATGTCCGCTCGGCCGTTGCCGCGGCTGGTGACATGATAAACGGCGTCGGGAAAATCTATGCGTGGAGGGCGAGGCATGCCTAGAGATTACCATGACTGCCGTTCCTTTGCAAGCCAGAAAGTGTATAGTTCCGGTCTGACCCCGCTCCCCGCTCCCCGCCGCTCCCACCGCGAATTGCTGTCTAATGATCAATCTTGCAGTTGGGCAAAGCACGCTCAAATCTCTTCACGCCCGCAACCGTGACCCGTGTGGCACCAATCGACAAGTATTGCAATTTCGAAAGCCCCTTAAGGTTCTCTAACCCGGCATCGGTGAGCGACGTTGCTCCAAGGGTGAGATATTGCAGTTGCTGCATTCCCATCAGGTGTGCCAACCCGTCATCAGTAACCTTGGTGCGATGCAGATATAACTTCCGTAGTGCTGTTAGTCTTCGCAGATGCTTAAGCCCAGCGTCGGTCACAGAGGCCCAGCCGAGATCTAGCGATTCCAATTCGGTGAGCGAAGCGAGGTAAGGCAGACCGGAGTCGTCCACATTTGCAAAATCCAGATTTAGGCACTTAAGTTTCGTCAACTTTTCGCAGTATTGCAGGCCCTTAGCACTCACGCGCGTGTTGCTCAGGTTCAACGACTGAAGGTTAGTTAGGCCTTTCAGGTGCTCCAACCCAGCATCGGTTAAATTTGTCCCGTCAAGGTCAAGGGACTGTAGCGCCCTAAGCGTCTCAAGGTGTTCGATTCCGTGGTCGGTTACGTTCGTACAGCCAAGATCCAGCGACTGTAACTGGAGCAAACCCTTGAGGTTATCCAGCGCGGCATCGCTCAGCCGTGTAGCGTGCAGATCCAGCGAGCGGAGATTTGTCAGTGTTCTCAGGTAATATGTTCCCGCGTCCGTGACCATGGTACCGCGCAGACCGAACGATTGAAGCTTCGTGAGTCCTTTCAGTTTTTCAATCCCCGCGTCGCTCACGCCACTATTCGCTATGGCAAGCGACTCGAGGTTCGTGAACCCCCTAATCGCTTCCATCCCGGCGTCGGTAACTTTCGAAGGAAGGACGAGCGACCGAAGGCATCCCATCCCCTTAATACAAGCTACACCCCTATCCGTCACCTTCGTATTAAGCAAGTCCAACGATTGTAGTCCTGCGAGCGCCTTGAGATGTTCCATCCCCACATCGGTCACCTGGGTCCAACCGAGATCTAGCGATTGAAGTTCGGTAAACCCTTCGATAGTCTGCAACCCGCTATCGGTAATTTTTGTCCAGCGCAAATCAAGCGATTGAAGTTCTCTGAGCCGCTTGATCTTACGAAGCCCGGCATCGGTCACCCTCGTCCAGTGGAGATCAAGCGATCGAAGCTGTGTGAACCCCCTAAGATGTTCCAATGCACCGTCGGTGATCTTGTTTCCTACCAGTCTAACGGCAATCACCGGCTTGCTGGCCTTCTCGTCGTCCGTAGTGACCGTGCCGCCAAGCTGATGGATTTCGCGAATGGCCTTTTCCATATCCGCGCTGGGGTCCGCTCCATGGCATAACGCTGGAGCTAATGAGAAGCTCAACACAACCCCCAAAAAGCCTCTCAGACTCACTGGCGCAGGCTGACGCCAAAAAACCTGCTTGCGCGAGCGGCAGCGACACAACTTGGCGGAAGTTCCTTGGGAGGTTACATGTTTCGCCGGCGTTGCTTCCGGTTCCAGTGTTGCATTCACGCGATTCATAAAAATAATCCGCTAACCTTGTGATTTGCGAGTCAACGAAGCATGGCCTTTGAGAATTCTAACGACTAATACCAGATCAGTTATCTTCCTGATCCCATGGTACTTCGAAGCGGAACGTCTGCTTGATATTTCCGCCGAGCTGAATACCTGGCGATCCACGTTTGCGGTCCTCGAGAATTCCCTTATTCCCACGTCGAAACCGGGTGCCAGACTGCCAGCCGGTTGTATTCGTAACAGTGATCATTAGGTCGCCGCTACCGTAACTGGCTTTACAGTGGTAGGAACCGAGAAACAAGAAAGCTTTGTCCACTTTCGCTAACGAGTCCCAGAATTGCGGGACGCGAAATGTGATGTCCCGATCAATTTCGATCGTTGCTGGGTGGCGGCCATTGAGGTTCTTATAGGCGGCTCTTGCATCGGCTATAATCTGCTTGACACCATCGAGCGCCTTGATGTCTTGAATGATCTTCGCCTTGCCGTCAAATGTGAATTGCGGTATACGCTCTGTAGGATCCTTGGCACCTTCGTCCAACACCCCGCCCAACTCGAAATACCAAGCAAACGTAAGGTCAAGCCAGCCCATAGTACTAGGGTTCGTGTCAATCGCCATTTTGGCCAAGGTTTTCGCCTGCTGTGCAATGGCATTCACCGTATCAATAAATTGCGGGTCGGAAAGCTCTTTATCATGCGCTTGCATGAAATTGAAAATCTTTTCTGCCGCGCTCGTGACAGCATCGGTAATCGCCTGCTTGCTCGCACCCTTGGCTGCAGCCAATTGGTTTGTCAGCCAATCTGACAAGTTCTGGCTAGTGGGGCCTTCTTGCGAATCGGCGCCGACGCTGCAATTGAAAGTCGGTCCCGGACAAACCGGCGCCCTCGGCCCGTTGCCGGGCGCTGTTCCTCCTACCGAACCGCCACCTATCTGCAACCCACTGGGATCCGATTCCCCGATAGGATCATTGCCGCAGTAGCAATACAGGTTGGAAGTGCTCAGGGCGGGGTCGCGGGTCAAAAAACCGCCGGTGCTGGAATTGTACCAACGCGCGTTGTCATAATACAGCCCGGTTGCCGGGTCCGCGTCCATTCCGGCGTAGAGGATCGTGTTGCCCTGGCTGGACACGGTGTGCTGCGGGTTGCCCCAATCCACGTGCGTGCCCCCGCCGGGACCATCGTACATCGTCACGTGCCCGTAGGCGTCGTAAACATAGCGCTCCGCCACCTGCCAACTGCTGGTGGCATCGCCCACTACCGCCGTCACGTTGCCGTTCGCGTCGGTCAGGTAATAGAGCCGGTCGGCGGGCACAAGCGTGCCGCTCACATAGGTGTCGCGGAGCATGGGCGCGTCGGTGGAGGCCGCAGACCATACATATTGATTCTGCGGCGAGAGCGTGTCGCCATGAACCTCGGCCGCGCCCGGACCAGTGGCCACGCGGGTCTCCAGCAACTGGTCGCCCGCATAATAGTAATGCGTCACCGTTTGCGGACTGTCGTCGACGGAATTCGTCTCGATCAGGCGATTCAGGCCGTCATAGACGTACTGTTCGTCGATGCCAGCCCCAATCACCGACACCAGCCGGTTCCAAGCATCGTACGTGCAGGTCAGGCCCGTCGATTCGTTGCCGGGCATGGGCGTGGTCGTCATGTTGCCGGCATTGTCATACTGGGGCGTTATCCACGTTAACGCGCCGGAGGTGGTCGTGATGTTCTGGATCTCGTTTCCCGCGCTTGGCGTGCGCGTCTGCGCCTGGTCCAAGGACGGATTGGTCGTGCTCGTCTCGCTGAAGTTTTCCCAGTTGCCCAAGCCGTCGATCGCCGAGGTACCGGTTGACTGGCCGTTGAGTGTCCAACTCTGAGTGAAGTCCGTGTCGGACATGACCTGGTCGACAAGCTTGCCGCGGGTCAGCGAGGTCAACTGGTCGAGCTGGTCATAGGTGTACGCCTCGTCCAGATTGGGCGCGCCGGGGGCCAGGTTATGCTTCGTGGCCACGTCGCCCTGCGGGTTATACGTGTACTGGTAGCCGTCCAAGGTACTGTCATTGCCGTAGTTCTCCCACACCATGTCGGCCACGCGGCCGTACTGATCCAGGTTCGACTGCGTGCCGCTGGCGGTTCTGGTCGAGGCCATCAGATCGTAGCCCACGTTCGGCTGGGCGTAGTAGTCGGCACTGATCGTGTCCGCGCCAAGATACATGTAGCTGTCCAACTCCGCGCCGACGGTTACCACTCCGCTGGTGGTGGCGCCGTCCCAGATGGAGCCGATGCGGTTGGTCACGCCGCCGGGGTCCTCCGAGTCGCCATAGTAGTAGTTGAGCGTGCGGGTCGTCGTCGCACCGCCGGTGCTTGGATATTCCAGCGTGGTCGGCCGGTAGCCCGTGTCGCTGACCACCAGGCCGCTGGCCGTGGTGGTTGTCGTGTCGTCATAGCCGTAGCCCACGGATAGGGTCGCCGAAAGGTCCGCGGTGTTCACCGCGCCGTTCTGCTCCTGGTACTCCGCCACGAGGTTGCCGTTGGAATCATATTGGTAGTAGACCTCGTTGAGCACGTCGCCACTGGAGTCCTCGCTGCTGACCGAGAGCAGCTTGCCGCAGACTTTGTAGGCGTAGTCGATGCTGGCCACCGTCGTATCGACGCCCGCGCCGAAACTGCTGATGCTGTCGCTGAGCAGATGCCCTACGCCGTCATACGCATACTGGTGCGTGGTCTGGTTCTGGTCTTCCATGGATGTCATTTCGCCTTGCAGATCGTACGTATATTGTATCCGATCGTAGCCGCCGGTGGTATTGCCGACCTGGCCGGTTTGAGGCAGCCAGCGGTTGGACGAGTCGGGCGGGATCTCGGCCGCCACCAGGTCGTTGCTATAGAGCGCCGGCGTGCCGTCGGCGCTGGTGCCGTAGACATAGGAGGTGACCTCGGCCGTGGCGTTGGGCTCGATCGATCCCGCGGCGATGGAGAACCCGGCCAGCGCATAGCCCGAGACCGGCGCTGTGGAGAAAGTGCTGCCGACATAGCCGTATTGCAGGCCGTGGAGCGTGCCGGATTGGCCCTGTAGCGTTGTAATCGAACCGGCGTTGACTTGGGCCACGAGCACGTCGTCGGCCCGCGGCGTGAAGGGCGCCCAACCGCCGTTTTGGGGCACCGGGCCGTACTGCGAGTTGTCATTGCAATACTGCCAGCCCTGGCTGCCGTAGGTCACGGCGACCACCTGATACGAGGTTTGCGCAACCACCATGGGCAAGTCGGCGGCATCGGGGGCATACATCAAGTAGACAGTGCCCGCCGCCTGCGTGCCCACGGGCACGAACGTCTCGGCGCTGAAGCTGGACGTTTGCCCCTGCGTGTTGGGTTCCAGCACGTCGGTCGAGGCTACCGGTGTTTCCTGCGAATAGAAGGTCTCGGTCGTGAGGTTCTGGTCGGCAGGCGTCGCGGGCGTAATCGCGCCGTTGCCGGTGTAGTTCTTGATGACGCTGGTGGTGCGGCCGTCGTCATCATAGATGGTTCGGGTCTGGATGCCCGCCGAATCGGTGTCCAAGTAGTCCTCGCCACGGGCGTCGTAGGCCGTGCCGCTGACCATCGCGCCGACGGCCACGTCCGTCGTGCCGTTGTACTGCTGCCAGGCCGTGCCGTTCCAGAAGGGGGCGGAGGCGTAGACCGTGGGCGCGCCGCCGCCGTTGGTGCCGTAGTCGGCCTCGGCGATATTCCGGCCAATGCCGTCGTACCAGTCGGCCGTGTAGGAAACGAGCGAATCCGACGCGCCGAGCGTGTCCAGGCCGCCGTAGGCGGTGGCGGCCGCATAAGGCGAGCGCTGGTAGTCGGTGGTGAAGGTGGCGTCACCGGCCGCGTCGTAGGTCGTGTCGGTCTGCGAGAGGATGACGTCGCTGGCGCTGACGCCCTGCGCCTCGGCGTAGGCGGCCGAGGTGCCGAGCGCCGGCGGGCTGGAATCGTAGCCGTCGTAAACTGTCAGCGGGTCGCCCAGCCCGTCATAGACGGTCTTGGTGAATTCTTGGGTCCCGCCGTCCTGAGTCATAATGACGTTTCCGTCACCATCAAAAAACGTGTTGGAAACGATGGCCACTGTCCCGTTCTGGTTGTAGCTCAGGGTTTGGTAGACGTCCCCGAGGCTGTCGTAGGCCGCGCCGCTGCGGCCGATGACTTTGTCCGTACCGGTGGCCGGCTGCCAGCTCGGTCCCGACCAGTCGGTTGCGGCCCAATACCGCGTGACGTTGGTCACGTCATCGAGGTTGTCGTAAGTGTTGTAGGTGTAGGTTTCCCTCGTTTGCGGATTCGTCGATGAGGTGGGCGTATGGTCATCGACGAGCGTCCAGAGTTGGCGGTCGCGCCAATCGTACCCGTAGTACGTGGTGCGGGCGTTGGCGTCGTCGATGTTGCCGTCGACGTTCTCCGTCATGCTGGTCAGGTTTCCGTCGCCGCCGCCCTGGCCGTTGTCGTACGTATAGAGGACCGTGGTCACCATGTTATTCTTCGCAGTGCCCACGCTTTCGGAAAGCGCGAGTCCGCGGGCGTCGTAGGTCGTTGCGTCGATGGTGCCGCTAGGATCCATCGTGCCCGCCACACGGCCCATGCAATCATAGGCATATTGGGTTGTAAGATACACGCCATCGGCGATGTCGGTGTAGTCCAACTCCTCGGTCAACTGGCCGGATTTCGGGTCATACAGGTCGTGCGTCCAACTGCACCAGGTCGCGTTGTTCTGATCCAGGCTGTACTGCTGGTTGTAACTGCCCAGGTTCGGTTGTGTACTGCTGACGACTAGTTCATGGCTTCCGTCCTCGGCCTGGGCCTGACTGGTGATGCCCGGGCCCGCCACGGCTTCGATCTCGTCAGTCACATTGCCGTCCAGATCGGAGATGGTAATCGAGATGGGATTGACCAGTGTGAAGCCGGTGATGCTGCCGGCCACGACCGTGGCGTAGCCGCTGCCCGTGAGGACCTCGGTGCCTTGCCAGCCCTGGCCCTCTCCAGAGGGCAGAGGATAGGGAGCGCCCACGCCCGTCGGCAGCGTCACCGGGTTGTCGACATAACTTGTCCAACTCGCGGTGCGCACGGTTGCGCCAGCGGCGTCGAGAAAGGCCGGGCCGAGCGTCTGCGTCAGGCGGCCCAGCGAATCGTACTGGTAGTTGGTCGTGGCGTTGACACCGACATCCGGGAAAGACCAGCCGGGGGGCAGAACCGAACTCAAGCCGGAACCGCTTCCGGCGTCCGCGACGGTTTCGATTTCCAGGCCGGTCACGGCGTCGTAGGCGTGATAGGTCAAGAAAGCATCGCCGTCCTGCTCCCACTGGAGCGTGCCATTGACATTGAAATAGTCAAGCTCGGTGGTCGCATTGCCGGAGCCGTTTTGCTCGACGCTTACGACGGGAAGGGTCGTCGTTTCCTGTTGCACCTGGGCACTGGGCGTGCTCGTATTGGGAACGTTCCACCAGCTATACGTGTAGCTGGTGGTGTCGGGCGTCATGTCGCCCGGCGCGTTCGGGTAGGTCGAATCGCTGGCGGTCGGGAAGACGTTGACGGAGATCAGCGTCCCGTCGGCGGTGGCCACGGAACCCACGTGAGCGTAGTACGCATAGCTTTCGACAGGCACGCTCGTCGTGTTGCCGTCGTCGAGCGTCTCGGACTCTAGGTAGCCCTGTACGTTGCCGGCGGTGGTTTCGCCGGCGGTGGTGGCGGAGGAATAGGTGTAAACGGCGATCAGGCCCGTCGGGTTGAACTGGACGGCCAGGCTTGCATTGGCGGAATTGTAGCCGTACTCCGGATTGCTATACTGATCGTACCCATCGACGGCGGCGACATCCACGGCCGACGGTTGCGCGGACTGGAGCAGAAGCCCCTGCTCGTAGGATTGTGATATCAGGCCATACGTTTGATCGGTCACCCAGTGCTCACCGAACGTTGTATCGTATAGGTCGGTCAAGAGCGTCTCACCCGCGAAATTGGTGAAGACCGTGTAGGTGGCGGCAGCGACGCTGCCGCTGCCATAGCGACTTTCGATCGTCTCCGTCTGCCAGTTGTCGTAGTTTTGCGTGTTGGAGGAGGTCGCGTAGGTGTACTGATACGTATAAAGGCCGTCGATCACCGATTGCGAAACGCGGTTGTTGGCGCCGTATTGGAAATAGTCGGCGGCGTAAGAGTGGACGGCTCCGTAGGTGTCGAGATACGAGAGCAGGTTGGCGACGTATTGAGCCACCGTGCTGCCCGAGACGTTGCTGCCCACGACGTTCTGGACCTCCTGCGGTGTGAGGGCGTCCTCCAACAACCCGCTGCCGCTGGTGTAGTAGCGGTAGTAGTACGAGCCCACCACGACCATTGTCCCGCTGGAATTCAACGCGGTCTCGGTGGCCGCTTCCAGATCGCCTGGCTGGCCGTTGGCGTCGCCCGTACCATAGTACGAATAAACGGCCGAGCGGGCGCTGACGCCGTTCTCGTCCATGAGGGTGATGGAAGCCACCTGCCCGGCGGCAGTGTAGGCGAAAACTTCGGACTGATAGGGGGTGCCCGTGCCGTTGGTGAAGTTGTAGGCTCCGCCGACGTAATAATTGATCGAGCCGGTCGTGCCGTTGGCGTTGAACGTGGCCACGGTCGCGGCCCCGCCGGGCGAGTACATGCCCGCGAACTGCCCGTTGCTGGCATTGCCATAGGAGAAGTCGCGGAACTGGTAGACCGTGCCATCGGGCATGACCAGCGAGAAGAGGTGGCTGGTCGAGCTAAGTGTGAGGGTTTCCTGGGCGCCGTACATTGGCGAGTAACCCCAGGCGCCCCCCTGGAACCAATACGCCTGTTGGGGCGAAAAAACGACGCAGGTCAGGCCCTGGGCGGTCTGCGTGACATAGGGCTGGTCGGCCAGCATCCAGCCGTAGCCCGCCAGCGGCAGCGCGCCGGCCGTCTGGGCAACTGCCAATTGGGCGCTATAGCTCCGTGTGATCCCCAGCCCCAGGTCATTGGCCGCAACGGCCGTATCGCCGTCGGCATAGACGACGTCCGCATCGGAAACGTCCGGTGTGGTGTCGGGGGCGAAGGCTGCCGGCGCGGCCAGACCGGTCTGCACTACCAGGGTGGCGGCGGTGGTGGTCGCCGCCGGGAGGATGCCGTTGCTGAAGACGGCCTCGTACTGGTAGTTGTTCATCGTAGCCGTGGCCCCGGTGATCGTCAGCGTGTCGGTGCTGCTGCCGCTATAGACTCCACCGTCGCTCAAGTTGGTGAATCCGCTGCCCGCGTTGACCTCCCATTGCACGGTAGGCGTCGGGCTGCCGCTGGCCAGGACCGTGAAGCTGGCGGTGCCGCCCGAATTGACCGCTTGGCTCGTGGGGTTTGTGGTCACGACCGGCGCGTTGCCGACGGTCAAGGTGGCGGGGTTGCTGGCAAATGTGCCGAGGGTATTGGTGAAGACGGCCTCGTACCGGTAGCCGTTCATCGAAGCCGTGGCCCCGGTGATCGTGAGCGTGTCGGTCCTGCTGCCGCTATAGACTCCAGTGTCCCTCAAGTTGGTGAAGCCGCTGCCCGTGTTGAGCTCCCACTGCACGGTGGGGGTTGGATTGCCGCTGGCCGTGGCGGTGAACGTCGTTGTACCGCCCACGCCTACCAACTGGTTGTTCGGGTTTGTGATCACGGTTGGCGCATAGTCCACGGTCAGGGTGGCGGGGTTGCTGGTAAATGTGCCGGCGCTGTTGTGGAAGACGGCCTCGTACTGGTAGCCGTTCTGGGCAGCGGCGGCGGGGAAGCTATAGGTTGTCGCGGTCGCCCCGGTGATGGGGCTAAAGGTCGCGCCGCCGTTGGTACTCACGTCCCACTGCACCGTGTCGTTCCCGCCGGGGTTGGAAGTGGCCGCAGTGAAGGTCGCCGTGTAGGTGCTGTCGACTGTCTGGCTGCTGGGCTGGGTCTCGACATAGTCCACGGCCAACGTGGCCGGCGTGGTGGTCACCGGCGACAAGATGCTGTTGCTGAAGACGGCTTCGTACTGGTTGCCGTTCTGCGTGGAGGTCGCGGTAAAGCTATAAGTGGTCGCGGTGGCCCCGGAAATGGGAGCGAAGGCCGTAGCCCCGCTGGTGCTCACTTCCCATTGCACCGTCGGCACGGGAAGATTGGGGTCGGCCGCGGCCGTGAAGGTCGCCGTGCCGTTGGCGTTTACCGTCTGATTTGTCGGATTGGTAGTTACGATCGGCATGCTATACAAAAGCTGCCCGCCTCCGCCGGTGTACCAGGCGAGGACCTCGGCCGAGGACGAGTTTTGCCACGCCAGGTCCGCGACCTTGTCGCCATTGAAATCGGCGATGCCGGCCAGCGTCCAGCCGCTGTTGACCGGGACCGTGCCGAGATTCAGCCCGTTTCCGCCGGTGATCCAAACGAGCATCTCGCCCGAGGACGTGTTTTGCCACAACAAGTCCGCTGTGCCGTCACCGTTGAAGTCGCCGATGCCGGCAAACGTCCAGCCCGACGGGACAGTGCCGAGATCCACCCCGCCTCCGTTGGTGATCCAGGCCATGACCACGCCCGAGGACGTGTTTTGCCACGCCAAGTCCGCTTTGCCGTCGCCGTTGAAATCGCCGATGCCGTCGAGCGTCCAGCCGCTGTTCAGTGGGACCGTGCCGAGATCCTGCCCGCCCCCGCCCGTGAACCAGACGAGCATCTCGCCCGAGGACGTGTTTTGCCACAACACGTCCGCTTTGCCGTCGCCGTTGAAGTCTCCGATGCCCGCAAACATCCAACCCGACGGGACCGTGCCCAGAGTCAGATCGCTTCCGCCGGTGATCGCGGCGAAGACCACGCCGGACGACGTGTTTTGCCAGAGCAGGTCCGCGGTGCCGTCGCCGTTGAAGTCGCCCACGCCGTCAAACGTACAGCCCGCCGGGGCCTTGCCCAGACTCAGATAGCCCCCGCCGGTGTAACAGGCAAGGATCGCGTCCGTGCTCGTGTTTTCCCAGAGCAGGTCCGCGGTGCCGTTGCTGTGGCCTGCGAAGTTACCGACGCCGATAATCTCCCATGTGCTATGGCCGAGCGCTATGGCCTGGGAAGCGCTGCCCGCGCCCGCCATTGCCATCGTCGCGGAACCATTGCCGGTAACCAACGTCTGCGACGAAGCGGATCCTGCGCCGGTTGCCGAATTCGCGCCGGCGTTCGCCGCAGTGGGGCCGACGACCGTCACACCAGACCCTGCCTGCCAAGGGCTGGGCGTTGAGTTTCCGGCCGTGGTTGGCGTCGCCCAAGTGGCCGCCACATAGCTTCCCGGCGCTGCTTGTATCAGGCCAGGCGTTGAACTTTCGGCCGTGGTCTGCGGTGCCCACGTGGCCGCCACATAGCTTCCCGGCGCTGCTTGTATCAGGCCAGGCGTTGAACCGGTGTCCGTCAGCGGAGACGCTTGTAGACTTAGAGTGGAAGCGATGGGGGCGGCAGACAGAAGCGTTCGGTGCTCAAGAGGTTCAACGACCAACTGGCGATTGCGCAGGGTCGCGCGCTTGCCCGCCCCCCCCCGATTACCAAGTTTGCTGGCGACTAGCGATGAAACACGGCGGAAGAACACGCGAACCCCCACGATCGAACCCCTTCCAAAAATGCCGGCGGGCTTGCCAAAGCGGCAACCTGCTGCGACCGTCACACGAAAGAAATAGCGTCACAAGCGGAAACCGGTTTATATGTCTATTTGAGAAATTCGTCAATCACTTTCTCGCATGGCTTCTGACATTTATAACATACCAATGGGTGGTGGGGATGTGCTCAACCCGTTAGTTCGCAAGGGGTTACCGCGGCAGGTCAAAACGCTGAAAATTTTTTCCGCGGCGCAAGGGGCCTGCCGTTTTTAGGCGCGGAAGGTCCAGGGCGATGGGGAGAAGGGGAGAAGGGGAGAGGGGGAGAAGGGGAGAAGGGGAGAAGGGGAGAAGGGGAGAAGGGGAGAAGGGGAGAAGGGGAGCGCGTGTTGGAAACGGACCGGACAACAGATGCCGAAAGCGCAACGAGCGATTGGACTTGCAGGGCAAGTTCGCGCCGCGCGCAAATGGTGGCCAGATTCCGTGCGTATTATGTGGGTAGAAAGCGCGCTGAAGAAGATTCAGCCAGGCCTGAATACTCTGCGCGTGTATTTGTTCTTTGACAATCCGGACCGGCCCCCGGCGTAGCGAACCGAGGGCCATTCGCAATGCGCGGCGCCGACCTGCCCAAGTCGGCGTCCGCGCCGGCGGCTGCGCGGAAACTGTGACGCGTGGGTCTCGTGCCTCGACCCGCCCTACGGCCCCGGTAACGGTCGCGAACCGCCGCACCCGCCGCGACAGCAATTAATTATTTTTATGACTCTGCACTCAAATAGCCGCAAGAAAGCGCCATGTGCCCTACTCCGATATACTGTACACATGATCACTCTTAGCACAAAATGATACAAAATGACACAGAATGGCACAAAGTGGCTAAAAAATGATACAGAATGGCACAAAAATGGCAACGGCCTTTGGCTGTGCCGAAACTATCGTTAGAGTGTCAAGCGATCGTATTCCCGCAGTTTTCCCCCGTGCGAGCAACACCTTTAGCGAAAGCAGAACACACACATGGACGGACAAAATTGCCTCCGAAACTCCACGAGGCCCCTTTTTTCGATGTGGCCAGGTCACTGCCTGCCTCGAAACGGCGGGTTGGTCGCGGCGGCCGAGGCCGGAGAAACGCCGCCGGAAGCACTTTTTTCTGACTCCCTCGTTTGCGCATCGGGCTGGTGTGCGCGACTTATACCGTCTTTGACGCGGGCGAACCGGGTGAGACTGGCTACCCTACAGTCCTATCTGTGATATTATTTCTGAAACCCATGACCTAGAAACCTATACCCTACATGGCCACAACAAGAGTCGGTCAACCAAATAAATTCCGTTCTACACGGCGCGTCCAACGTGCTATGTTTATTAGTTAAGCCGCTCCTTGGGGCTTGTGTCCTCTATGATTTTGCAAGGTTGTCTTGCGAAAACCCATTTGCATGATGCTAAGTCTTTCAGACAAGTATGAACTCGTGAGCACATCGCTATTTGGGTTTCTGCACCACTTTCGGCAAACACTGCTATTTCGTATAGCCGTTGTGGGTATTGTGGTAATCGCCGCCGCCGCCATTATCTTGTCGGCAGGATGGGCTATATCTGGCAATCGAATGGGAATCTGGGCTGGTGCGGCGGCCGGCGGCGTCTGCCTGTTGGCAGCGTGGATTGCGCTGATCGTCGGTGAATCGCTCCGCAGGCCCCAATACGCGCTTGCCGGGGTCCTCTTGGCGATGTTGATTCGCATGGGAATTCCCTTGGCGGCTGCTTTACTGGTATTTTTACGTGGAGGCCCCCTAGCCGACGCGGGTTTTCTGTATTACCTTGTTCTGTTTTACCCGGTTACGCTGACTGCGGAGACGTTTCTTCTTTTGCCGAAGCGTTGTTCGCACGAAAAGCGTGTTTCCCCGGCGCAAGATTTGGTCGGGTGAGTTATGGATCTTGATCTTACTGAGCTAGCCAACCACGTACGCGATTCGAAAAGTTTTCACTTTCCCTTCGAAACGACGTGGGCGCTTCCGAAGGTGTTCGGTTTCCAATTGACCAAGTTCATGGTCTTGGAATTGATCGTGGCTGCGCTCATGCTCCTGATTTTTTTGACATTGGCTCGTCGCATTCGCGGCGGCGGCCCGCCGAAAGGGTTGTTCTGGAACTTTTTCGAGGTGATGTTGGTATTCATCCGCGACGAGGTCGCACGGCCGTCGATCGGCAAGCATGACGCGGACAAGTTCCTGCCCTTTTTGTGGAACATGTTCTTTTTCATTCTGTTCTGCAATTTGCTGGGCATCTTGCCGTGGGCCGGTTCGGCCACCGGCGCCCTGACAGTGACTGCCGCGCTGGCGGCCATCACGCTCTGCGCCGTGGTGGGAACGGGCATGTATAAATTCGGTGTGGGCGGTTTCTTCAAGAGCATTGTACCGCACATGGAATTGCCTAAGGCGGTGGCCATCTTGTTGATTCCCATGATCTTCGTGATTGAACTTGCGGGCCTGCTGATTCGCCACGTGGTGCTGGCCGTTCGTCTGCTGGCGAACATGTTTGCCGGCCACCTCGTGCTGGCGGTCCTGTTGGGATTCATCGCCGCTGCGGCAAACGGCGTTTTGTTCGCTTGGTTGGGCATTACCACGGTGAGCGTGCTAGGTTCGGCCGCGCTCACCTTATTGGAGTTGTTCGTGGCCTTTCTTCAGGCCTACATATTCACGTTTTTGTCGGCACTATTCATCGGCATGGCAGTTCATCCGCACTAGGGCGGAACTGTGCAGCCGGAAAAACCATTTCAGAGGAGATGAGTTCCGTGTTCAAGTTAGCCAAGATTACGCTGTTGGTTCTCGTTGTCTGCGCCATGGCGCTCCCCGCGTTCGCGGCAGACGAGAAGAAGGCTGAAAATTCCGCTGGCGAGGCGGCGACCGTACATGCTGCCGGTCCCTCCAACTTTGCCGTGTTGGCTGGTGCCTCGGCGGGTGCCGGGCTTGTCATTCTCGGCGCCGGGTATGGCATCGGCAAGATCGGTTCCGCGGCTGTGGAGAGCATGGCCCGGCAGCCCGAAGTGGCCGGCAATATCCAGACCGCAATGATCATTTCCGCGGCGCTCATCGAAGGCGTGACTTTCTTCGCCTTGATCGTCTGCTTGCTGATTAAGACGTGATTCAAGTACCTGGGGCCGAGCGCGCAAGCGCCGGCCTGGGGCCATGGTCCGGGAAGCCGATTTCCGGCAGGGTTTTGGTTATGGGTTATCGAGGAGTGATCATGCTCACACGACTTGCCGCCGCAGCGGTTCTGATCTTGGTGGCGCTGCTGTGCGTTGCCTCGCCTGTTTTGGCTGCCGAGGGTGGCGGAGGCGGCACGGACGCGCTCAACCCGGTGAACGCCGACGGCTATAATTTCCGTGGCGATCTGTCGATTTGGACCGCCGTGGTCTTCCTGGTGGTGTTGGCTATCCTCTATAAGGCCGCCTGGGGGCCGATCTCCGAAGGCCTGCAAAAACGCGAAAGCGAGATTGCCAGCCAGATCGCCGAGGCCCAGCGAAAGAACGAGGAAGCCCGGCAGCTTCTGGCCGACTACGAAAAGAAGCTTGCCGCCGCCCAGGACGAAGTCCGCGGCATGGTCGAGCAGGGCCGTCGCGATGCGGAAAAGATCGGCCAGCAAATGTTGGAGAAGGCCCGCGAGGAAGCCGGCGTCGAGCGGCAGCGGGCCGTGCAGCAAATCGAGTCGGCCACGTTGGCCGCCTTGAAGGAATTGGCCGACCGCAGCGCCACGCTGGCCGTGGACTTGGCCGGCAAGATTGTCGGCGCGCGGCTGAAAGCCGCCGATCACAGCCGGCTGATCGAGCAGGCCGTCTCGGAGTTTTCCCGCTCACGGCCGGCCAAGATTAACGGAAAATCCCACGGATAGGCGAAGGCCTTCACGGGAAAGAAGACGACGGGCACAAGTCATTCAGCCACAGATGAAACACGGATCAAACACGGAATGTTCAGAAGATCAATCGTGTCGACTTTCTTTTTTCATCCGTGTTCCATCCGTGTTTCATCCGTGGCTACAAATTGGAAGACATTCCCAGGGTAGGTAACAAGGTCCCATGGCCGAATCGGCTGACATTATTGCCCGCGATGCCCAGAACGCGGTCCGGCATTCGCCCGACGTGGGTCGGGAGAAGGTCGGCGAGATCTATGCCCGCGCCTTGTTGGGCGCCACGGAGAATGCGGGGCAATCCGCCGCGGTGCTCGACGAGCTCGACGCCATCGTCGATGAGGTCTTGACCCGCTTTCCCAAGCTGGAAACGATGCTGGGCTCACTTCTGGTCAGCCACGAGGAGAAAGCAGTCGTCCTTGATCGCGTTTTCGCAGCGCAGGTTTCCCGCCTGCTGCTGAATTTCCTCAAGGTCGTGGCGCGGCACGGCCGCCTGGATTGCCTGCGGGCAATCCGGGACGAAGCCCGCAGATTATACGAGGAGATGCACGGCGCGGTCCGCGTCCGCCTGACTACCGCCACCGCCGTCGCTCCGAAACAAGTCGACGAGATCGCCGCCGTGTTGGCCGCGTCGCTGGGCAAGCAGCCGATCTTGGAGGCCATCGTCGATCCGGCGTTGATCGGCGGGGCCGTCCTCCGTATTGGCGACACCATCTACGACGGTTCCGTCGCCAATCAATTGCAAACCATTCGCCAGCAGATGATCGATAGGAGTGTTCATGAGATTCAAAGCCGACGAGATCGCTTCCGTAATTCAACAGGAAGTTGAGCAGTTCGAGTCCCGCATCGACGTCCGTGAGGTCGGCCGTGTCATCGAGGTAGGCGACGGCATCGCCCGCGTCTACGGCCTGTCGAACGTCATGGCCAACGAGATGGTCCAGTTCCCCGGCGATGTCTACGGCCTGGCCTTCAACCTCGAAGAGAATTCGGTGGGCGTCATCATCCTGGGCGACTACCTGAAGATCGAAGAGGGCGACGAGGTTTGCAGCACCGGCCGCTTGCTGAGCGTACCGGTGGGCGATGCCGTATTGGGCCGCGTGCTCGATCCACTGGGCACTCCATTGGACGGCGGTCCCCCGCTAGTCACCTCCGAGCGGCGCCCGGTGGAGACGACCGCTCCCGGCGTGGCCGGCCGCCAGCCGGTGAACGTGCCGTTGCAAACCGGCATCAAGGCTATCGACGCCATGACGCCCATCGGCCGCGGCCAGCGGGAACTGATCATCGGCGACCGCCGTACCGGCAAGACGGCCATCTGCATCGATACGATCATCAATCAGAAGAACACCGGCGTGAAGTGCTTCTACGTGGCCATCGGCCAGAAGGAATCGAACATCGCCGCGCTGGTCGAGATGCTCCGCCGCCAGGGCGCGATGGATTACACGACGGTGATCGTGGCCGGCGCCAGCGATCCGGCCCCGCTGCAGTACGTGGCTCCCTACGCCGGCTGCGCCATGGCCGAGTACTTCATGTACAAGGGCCAGGACGCCTTGATCATTTACGACGACCTCTCGAAGCAAGCCCAGGCATACCGGCAGATCTCGCTGCTGATGCGGCGTCCGCCGGGACGCGAGGCCTACCCGGGCGACATTTTCTACGCCCACAGCCGGCTCTTGGAGCGTGCCGCCCGGCTCAGCAAGGAACTCGGTGGCGGCTCGCTCACCGCCCTGCCTATCGTGGAGACGCTCGAAGGGGAGGTCTCGGCCTATATTCCCACGAACGTGATCTCCATCACCGACGGGCAGATCTACTTGCAACCGGACCTGTTTTTCGCCGGGCAGCGGCCCGCCATGAACGTGGGCATTTCCGTGTCCCGCGTGGGCGGCAACGCCCAGGTGCCGGCCATGAAGAAGGTGGCGGGCGGCCTGCGGTTGGACTTGGCCGCCTTCCGCGAGCTAGAGGCTTTCGCTCAGTTGGGCACCGACGTCGACGCCGCCACTCAGGCCCGCTTGGACCGCGGCTACCGCATGACGGAGTTGCTCAAGCAAGGGCTTTACAATCCTATGCCGGTTATCGACCAGGTGTTGAGCATTTATGCCGGCACGCGCGGGCATCTCGATAAGGTTCCCCTGAAGGACGTGCATGCCTGGGAGAGCGGATTCCTGCAATTCGTGCGCGAGCAGAAGCAGGCGCTCTATAAGAAACTGGATGAAACCAAGAAGTTGGACGACGCTGCATTTGCCGAGATCAACGCCGCGATTGGGGAGTTCCAGAAGACGTTTGCAACAAAAAATAAATAGGGAGAAGTGGACCCCCGCCAGCTTGCCGGGCAGGTGAACAAGTCTTATGAGCGAAACAAGTAACCTCCTCGAAACCCCTCGACCCCTGCCGGCTTGTCCGACCGGTGAAGAAGTCTTGTTAGCGCGGCGAGCTGCGGCCATCGCTCACAATACTCATTCACCTGCCGAGCAAGCCGGCGGGGGTCTGGGAAATGTTAATGGACGTTTCTTCTTTGCTCACAAGACTTATTCACCTGCCGGGCAAGCCGGCAGGGGTCGGCTACTTCATTCATACCGATAACCATCACCTGCCCCTTCCCTCATGGCTAAAGCCAAAGCACTAGACCGACGACGTAAATCGATCCGCAGCATTCGCAAGATCACGCGGACGATGGAGTTGATCTCCACGGCACGCTTCCGCAAGGCCATGGACCGCGCCGTAGCGGCGTCCTCGTACACCAAGCGGATCATCGCCCTGGTCGGCCACCTCACCACGGCCGGGCTGGAGGTCAAGCACCCGCTGCTGGAGGCCCATGCGGAAACGTCGAAGGCCGTGCTGCTGGTGCTCTCGGCCAATCGCGGGCTATGCGGCGGATACAACGGCAGCGTCTTGCGCCTGGGAATGAACCAGTTGAAACAGCTTCAGTCCACGGTGCCCGACGTCCGCTTGGAGGTCTCCGGTAAGCGCGGCATCTCAGCCTTCCGCTTCCGCAAGATCGATATTGCCGAGCGTTTCACGCAGTTCGACGATAAGCCGACGTTTGCGGAAGTGGAAGTGCTGGCCAATCGCTACCTGGAATGGTACCAGTCGGGCCGCCTTGACCGCCTGGATATCATTTACACGAAGTTCGAAAGTCTCGGCCGGCAATACGCCGTGGCGGAAACGTTGCTGCCCCTGGCCGACTTGAGCGGCGAAGGCGAACACCACAACGGCATCCAGGTGCAATATGAATTCCTGCCTTCGGCGGCGAGCATTGTCGACGAGGTCGTGCCGGCCAGCTTCAAGGTGAAGCTCTTCAAGTGCTTCCTGGACGCGGCCGTGAGCGAGCAGATCGCGCGTCGCGTGGCCATGAAGAATGCCACGGAGAACGCCGAGTCGATGATCGGCAGCCTCTCGATCGCCTACAACCGCGCCCGCCAGGGACAGATCACCGGAGAACTGCTGGAGATTATTGGAGGAGCGGAGGCGCTCAATAAGTAAGGATGCGCTTGCCGCGAACAATCTGAGATTTTGGATTCCAAATTTGAAATTGGTTAACGAAACATGTCCACTACAGTAACCCCTTCTGCCCCTTCGCAAGCCCACGTGGGCCGCGTGACCCAGATCATCGGCTCGACCTTCGACGCGGAGTTTCCCGACGGCCGCTTGCCGCCGATTTATAACGCCGTGCAAATCGAGGCCGAGCTCAAGGGCGTGAAAGTCCGCCTCACCGGCGAGATCCAGGCCCAGCTTGGCGGCGGGCGCGTCCGCTGCGTCGCCTTGGGCAGCACCGACGGTATGGTCCGCGGCATGGCCTGCACCGATACCGGCGCCCCGGTGCGGGTGCCCGTGGGCAAGGCCACGCTGGGGCGCGTCTTCAACCTGCTGGGCGAACCGGTCGACAATCGCGGCCCCGTCCAGGCCGAAGAGTGGTGGCCCATCCACCGCGACGCCCCGCCGGTCACCGACCTCTCCACGAAGACGGAAATCTTCGAGACGGGCATCAAGGTCATCGATCTGCTCACGCCCTTTGTCCGCGGCGGCAAGGCCGGCTTGTTCGGCGGGGCAGGGTTGGGCAAGACGGTCATCCTGCAGGAACTGATCGCCCGCATCGCCTCCGCCCACGGCGGTTTCTCCGTGTTTGCCGGCGTGGGCGAGCGGACTCGCGAGGGCAACGACCTCTGGCTGGAAATGCAGAACGCCAAGATTGGCGACACGGGCCGCGCCGTCATCGACCAGACATGCATGGTCTTCGGCCAGATGAACGAGCCGCCCGGCGCCCGTCTGCGCGTCGCGCTTTCGGCCCTCACGATGGCCGAATACTTCCGCGATTCGACCGGCTCCGACGTGCTCTTGTTCATCGACAACATCTTCCGTTTCTCGCAGGCCGGCAGCGAGGTCTCGGCCCTCTTGGGCCGCATGCCTTCGGCCGTGGGTTACCAGCCCACCTTGGCCACAGAGATGGGCCAGTTGCAGGAACGGATCACCTCCACGAACCGCGGGGCCATCACCTCGGTGCAGGCCGTGTACGTGCCGGCCGACGACCCGACGGACCCTGCCCCGGCCGCGGCCTTCGGCCAGTTGGACGCCTTTATTTACTTGGAGCGCGCGATTTCCGAGAAGGGCATTTATCCGGCCGTCGATCCCTTGGCTTCTTCCAGCCGCGTGCTCGATCCGCAGTACGTGGGCGAGCGGCACTACAACTGTGCCCGGCGGGTGCAGACCACCTTGCAGCGCTACCGCGAGTTGCAAGACATCATCGCCATTCTCGGCGTTGACGAGTTGAGCGAATCGGACAAGCTGGTGGTGCATCGTGCCCGGCGGATGGAGCGGTTCCTTTCGCAGCCCTTCCTGGTGGCGCAGGTCTTTACCGGCAAGCCGGGCGAGATCACGCCGCTGGCCGAGACAGTCCGCAGTTTTGAGGAGATTGCCGACGGCAAGTGGGACCATCTGCCCGAAGAAGCCTTCATGTATGTGGGAGCGATCGAGCAAGCCGACGAGCAGGCGAAGAAGATCGCCGCCGCGGCGAAGTAGGAAGTACCCATGGCCGAACTAACGTGCATTGTCGTCACACCCGAACAGACCGTCCGCGATACGCCGGCCGATTTTGTCGCCGTAACGCTCTTCGACGGCGAGATCGGTATCGGGCCGGGGCACACGCCGCTGATCGGACGGCTGGGTTGCGGCGAGATGCGGATCCGCAACGGCAACCAGATCGAGCGTTTTTACGTCGAGGGCGGATTCGTCGAGGTGGTGGAGAATGTTGTCTCGCTCTTGACCAAGCGGGCCGTTGCCGCCGACAAGATCGACGAGGAAGCTGCCGAGCGGCAGATAGAGACCGCCCGCAGTCAGCCGGCCCGCACGCCCGAGCTTATGGCGGCCCGCGAATTGGCGGTGGCCCAGGGCCGCGCCCAGTTGCACATCGCCCGCCGGGAAAATGCGTAGATAAGATCCTTGCCGGCATCTTTGCCCCGTAGGGGCACGTGAGAATAGCCCAGCGATTTATCGCTGGGCCATTGTGGCATAAGAACTTGACCAGTCCCGTAGGGACGATTGAACGCGTCGCAATCTGTTCACCTCAACCGTCCCTACGGGACTGTCACGAGACTTGACACCATGTACCCAGCGATAAATCGCTGGGCTATTCTCAAATGACCCTCTGGGTCAAGATGGGGCGATTCATCGGTCGACAGCCGGTTAGTAAACTACTCGTTCGTCTGCCCCATCAGATCGCCGATAAACTGGCTGACGCCTTCGTGGTCGAAAATCACAGGAACGCCTCCCGTCGCGATATAGACGGCTAGGCCGTCGCGCATAAAAAATGCGTCGCGATGGTCGACCTCGAAACGATCGCCGTTGACCAGGGCTACGGCAAAGGGGCGAAAAGGGTCGCGAGACCTGAATGCCGCTAAGGTTTGCTCGAAATTATCCGCTGTCATTGGCCAATCTCCCGCGTGTCTGTTCAGTATATTTTACTTGGATGCATCCGGCGGAGCAATCGACGAATCCTCCCACGATTCCAGCTCTGGCGCGGACGACGGAGAGAGCGGCGTTTTGCCGCATTCTTCCGGATAGCGCGTCCGCTGGCAAGTCCTTCCGCTCTTCTCATCGAAGGTCTCAACTCTTGCAGCGAAGATCGCTAGGGTTGCGCCCGCGTAGCCCAGCGTCCCCAGCAGATAAGCGGCCATGAACGTGTCGAAACCGCTGCCCGGCGAATTGCGACTCTCCTCTAACATCATGCTGGCCGCGCCCGGGCAGGCCAGCAGAAACGGCATGCAGGGTGCCAAGCCCAGTTGCATCCCGTCGCCACCGCCCCGGGCCCCCATGGCAACTACCGGGCAGCAGCACAGAATGTAACCGCCGCCAACCAGAAGAACGACGAGGCAAACCGTGCGACCGCGTTGATATCGCCGGACGGGGAGCCGCGCATTCTCTCGTGGGCGACCCAGAGCGCAAACCCGAGCGCGGCGGCATACAGGACGCGGAGGACAAAATAGCGTGTCCGCCGCGAGATGGTGACCACTTCCACGGCCAGGATTGGTCCCGGCCAGATCCGCAGATTGCCCAAAAATCGCCCCATAGCTCCCATGCCAGTCCCTCGCGATGGAAATACTTGCTTTCAGCATATCCGCGCGGCCGACGCGAGGGAAGCGGGCGAGCCGCGTAGGATAGGTTTGTAACCTGTCACTTCGCAGGCAGACCGTGAAAACGACGACTCTCGGGCTTCGTGCGATTTCGCGACAGGTTGTAAACCTATCCTACGACACCTTTCGCCGCCACCACGATTCGGCGAATCGCCCCAGCACCCTGCCGTTCTTCTTGTCGAATTGCCCAATCGCCTTGACCATCAGAACGCGTGCGGCAACCGCATAGCTGATCGTGCCAATCAAGTAGGCCCCCAGGCCCATTAGGATTAGCGGGCTAAACGAATAATCTGTCATCGAGCCGATCGTCAGACTGGCGATGCCGGGCCCGGCCAGCAGAAACGCCGGGGAGAACGGCATGAGCAGCCCGCAGCAGCACGACGAGACGCCGCCCAAGAGACCGGCGATTCCCAGTGCCGCGCCCGTGGCGCGGAGCGTAGTCGCGGCAGTTTGCGAGCAGTAAATGCCCAGCGCGGCCGCAAACGCCGCCAGGATCGCCAGGTCCAGCAGCGAAAAGGCGATGCCCAAGATATAGGAAGGCCGCAAGAGGATGGCCGGCAGCCAGACCACGACCAGCAGCGGCGCCAGCCCGCGCAGCGACCAGATGCTGCCCAGAATCTTGGCCTTGATTATCTCGCCAGATTCTAACGGCGTGCTGATCAGCGAGGTCCAGCAGTCCCGCTCCCTTTCGCTCGTGATCGAACCGGCCGCCCGCGCGATCAAGAGCAACAGGCCGCAGCAGCAGAGGAAGGTGGACATGCCGATGGCGTAGTAACAATAGGATTCCCCGTTCTGTGTGGAGGGTTGCCCCAAGGATGTGAAGAAGAAACAAATCGTGGTCCCGCAAACCACGATGAAAATCAGCGCCAGCAGGAGGAAGCCCAGCGTGCCCAGCCGCCAGGATCCCGACTCGGCATACAGTTCTTTCCAGTACATGGGATTATCGCCGATCTGGCCGCGGAACTGGAAGAGCGGTCTCCGCCGGCCGCGCTTGCGGGCCGCTTTGCCCGCTTCGCGGAGATGGATGCGGCGCATGAAAAGGACCGCGGGAATCAGCGCGATCCCACCCGCCAGCAACTGATTGCGGATCATGGCGAGGAGCATCTGCCAGGAGTCGCCGCCGGAGCGAACCTCCATGAACGTCACGACCGGATTGGTGGCGCTGAGTTGCTCCATGACGGGTTGAAACCAGACCGCGGCGGAACCGAGCCGGGCCAAGAGGAACGAAATCGGCGTGGGCAGCACCCAGAGGCAAAAGAACGCGAGATAGGCAAGCACGACCGCGCCGCGGACCTTGGCTGCCCAGACGGATACGGCGATGGAAACCGTCGCCACGAAAAAGACCGTGCTCAGAGTGATGATCGCTAGCGAGAAGACGGCCTGCGGCGCGATGCCGCCCATGAGCATGGCCAGCGCCAGCACGGGTACGCCGGAAAGGACAAAAAAGACGATCTTCAGCACCTGGCCGCCCAGTTTGCCGATGATGATCTCCAGGTTGCTCAGCGGTGTGGCATACAGGTACTCGATGGTTCGGCGCTCGCGTTCCAGGGCGATGGCCCCTGCCGCCAGGGCCGGGCCGATGAGCAGAACGGCCGCCAGTTGCATTACGCCGAAGGCCGCGAAGAAGGCTGCGCAGAAGCTCGCGCTGGAGTTCGTGTCGGCGAAACTCGATCGGAAGGTTTCCAGGTAGGTGGTCGCGAGCGCAATGAACAAGGCGGCGGCATAGGCTGTGCGCAGCACGAAATGCCGCGTCCGCCTGGTCGCCGTGATCACTTCCACGGCCAGAACCGGTCCCGGCCAGATCCGTAGATTGCCCAAAAATCGCCCGGTGGCTCCCATGCCGGTCCTCCGCGATGGAAATACTTACCATCAGCATATCCGCGCGGCGGACGCGAGGGAAGCGGGTCGGCCTTTCGTTTAACCCGGCACGAAATATCCTCATCGTAACCCGAAGCGTAAGCGAGGATTCCTCGCTTACGCTTCGGGTTACTATTGATCAACTATCTCGCCGGCGTAATAAGCGAAGGCGGCACCGGATTGCAATAATCAAATGGAATACGTATCGGCCGTGAAATGGGGGTCGCGGACGTTCAACCGCGGCTTCTCCATCGTTACCGTCGCGTGCGGTGTGACCGAACTGGTGATCCACACGCTCGAGCCGATCACGGCGTGATGTCCCACGACCGTCTGGCCGCCCAGCACCGTGGCGTTGGCATAGATTACCACGTAGTCCTCGATTGTGGGATGCCGCTTGGTCCCACGCACGAGGTTCCCTTCCGTGTCGGTGGCAAAGCTCAAGGCGCCGAGCGTCACGCCCTGGTAGAGCTTGACCCAGTCGCCGATCTCGGTCGTCTGCCCGACGACCACGCCCGTGCCGTGGTCGATGAAGAAATACTTGCCGATCCTGGCCCCGGGATGGATGTCGATGCCGGTGCGGCTGTGTGCCCACTCCGTCATGATGCGGGGGATGAGCGGCACTTGCAACTCGTAGAGCAGATGCGCCAGGCGATAGACGGTGATCGCCTCCAGTCCCGGGTAGCAGAAGATCACTTCGTCCAGCGACTTGCAGGCCGGATCGCCGTCGTAGGCCGCTTGCACGTCGGTAGCCAGCAGCCCGCGCACCGCCGGAATCCGCTGCAAAAACGCCACCGCTTTGGCCTGGCCGAGGGCCTCGAAGTCGGCCTTCTGCTGCGGCCCGCAGGTGAATGCCTCGCCGGCGTCGTGCCTTAGTGCCCGAGCGATCTGCTCCGTCAGTTGATCGTGCAGCCGGTCAATCAGGTCGCCCACGTGGTAGGTGATGTTCCCCAGGTGCAGCCCGTCGCGGCGTCGATAGCCCGGAAAGATGATGTCTTTCAGGCTTTCCAGGATCTCCACGATCGTTTCATAGCTGGGCAGGGGGCAATGCCCCAGGTGCGTGATCGTGCCCAACTCGGAATAGGTCTCGACGATCTTGTCCGTCAGGTCGGGCAGGGTCTCTTTGATATGAACGTCAGTCGCCATGGCGGGGAACTCCAAAACCAATTGCTTGGAAGAGAAAGCCCAAGGCGACGGTCGTCGCCGTGGGAAAAAACTGAACGGAAAAAAACGTGGACGCAGTCGAAAGAAGCACGCGGACAGTCCGGCTTTCAAGCCGGACCCGTACACACGCAATGGCAGGGCGTGACAGTCCGCACGCCGGCAAAGGTTACCACGTTATTGCTCCGTATCGTAGATCTTGGCCTGTTTCATACTAGGCGCAATAGTCGTCAAAATCAAGCGACTTGGTATAGACTTCGGCCGCCAGAGGGGGGAAAGTTTACAGAAACTCGCTTAGGCGACTGCCCCGGGTGGCATTCCTTAGGCTTCATAAATGGTCTTTCCTTCGCGCAAGGCGGGACAAATGACCAGACAATGCGCGTCGCGATAACGCTCGACTTCCTCGGGAGTAGCAATCACCACATCGACGGCCGCCAGGCCGGACAAATGTCGATAAATTGCTTGCGTGATCCGATCATGGCTGAATCGACCGCTCTTGATGACCAAAAGATCGATGTCGCTGTCGGGCCTCATCGTGCCTCGCGCCGCCGAGCCGAAGAGTACGATTTTCTCCGGCCTGGCCGCCTCCACGACCTGCCGAACAACTTCCGTCAAAACGGCCGGCTCGGGCTTCCCGCGTCGCGTTTGGCGATTTGTTTTCATCCCTGGAATCCCCTTTCCTCCCTTATTCTACTGGAATTCCGGGCCGCTATCTATGCACCCGAAGGAAAAGCGGATTAGCCTATAATTACGGGAATCCATGAATGGAAAACTTCCATAATGTAAGCCGGGATACGCGGGCAAGATGGATTTCTACACGTCGAATGTGATTTCGCGTTGCCCATCGTCTCGCGAACCTCCGAACCGTTGTCCTCTTAACGGGCGCAGATCCACAACGGCGCCAAACCTGCGAAATACCGCCAAGAACTTGTCGTAACGCTCACCCCAGTAGATCATCGCACAAGACATCGGTGCGCCCTTGCCGCCATTCTCGCCATTGACGAGGAATTTAAGTCGGGTGTCGTAAAGGAAACAGACGCTGCACGCGTTGCCAAACACGAATTTCTTCCAATGGCCAGTATTCGTTGCCACGGGCACAAGAGCAAGGACTTCCGACCGGTAGTCCGCATGAGCCATTGAACACTTGGACAACCAATGCTTGATTGACGTGCCGCGTTGCTTGTCGATTCCGTAAGGCGGATTGACGTAGATCGTTGCAAAGTTCCACGTCTCGCGAAGCCCGTCTCGATCGGGAAGACGATACTCCGTTCTCGCCTTGACTATCGAATGCTCGTTTGAGCAAGGGTCAAGCTGTATGTCACCGCCGAAGAATTCACGAACGGCATTGACATATTTTTCAGGTGTTCCCCATTCCTGGCTTAGTGTGTTGAGGGTACGTCCGGCGGTCATCCGTGAACTTCCTCCCATGCTTTCTTTTTCAACGTCTCAAGTTCCTTCTTTAGCACTGAGAGAGGCTTTCGCACAGGTGCGATGACGTTGAACCAACCTTCGATTACTTTGAGGTGTGATTGAAAGTAAGATTGAAGAGCCGCATCCGCGGGAGTGCGATCTTCACTTTGGTGAATTGGTTCACGCCCTTCTGTCCGGTGTAGCTGACAAGAAAAGCGTCTTTCGCCGGCGCTAACGCCTTCGTCGGATTGAAAAGCAACTCGTCAATGAACTGGCTCAAGCCAGCATCGGTCAAGAACAACAGCCAATCGTATGATTGGGCAAGGACTTTCAATTCCTTGTTGTGATTGTCCGAGGTAAACCAATTGCCGTGGTTGCTTACTACGCCAACCGTAAGGATGAATCTCGAGAGCAACTCTGGGTCGTTTGAGGCGATGATTTGCGCCATCAAGTCGTAGTAGTCTCCAAACGTGATTGTGCCGTCTTTCTTCTGAATCAGTCCTCCCATTTGTCCGTTGGAAAAACGCATCCTTTGAAGAGCCGAAACGGTCCTCGCGACGTATGCGCCTTGTTTTGCCTTCTCGATTGTCTGTGGCCCTTTTTTCATTCCCTCCTCAACGCCCACGCGCTTGCATTCAAGAATCGCAAATGGACGTTGCTTCAGCAAGACAACCGCGTATTTGCCATGGCCATTCGTGAATTCGTCAAGATATGCGTTGACGAACTGGTCCGGCAGCTCACCGATGGTGCATGAATTGCGAAGAATGGAAGCTTTGGTCAAGAGGGAGTTTGATTTGATAGCCTCTTTGGCAATTCCCAAGTGCGAAAGGGAGTTATCGCCGAGAATCTTACGGGCCGTAAGAGGAAGCGAGTCCTGCGTGAACGGGATCACGGCCGAGCGGACGGACGGATGCAAACTATACTCGACGTTGTGAGTGATTTCGTCGTTCGCGAACTCGGGGAGCGGTCTTTCGATTGCAATATTGTGTTCAAAACCCCAAGACTTCAGGGCGTAGAAGGTAATAATCTCAACGAGCGTACCCAGAGCGCGTCCAGCCGCTTTCTTGGCGTCCTTGGCATAGTGAAACACTTTTTGCGTGAGGACTCTTTGGAGTTGGTCAACAGATTGGTATGGCATCGAGTGCTTTCAGATCTCTATCCCGTCGTTTTGGTGACCAACATCCAATCTCAGCGACAGACGCTGATCTGCGGCAAGGGGTCACCTGCATAAGTCGCTATGAAAAGCGGCGGCCGACCATGAGTACACGGTACCGTCGCCGCACTCCAAAGGCCTACTCCTCTTCCTCCTCCTTCAACTGCGCCTTGGCGATGATCTCCGCCTGCACGTTGCCGGGCACGACGTCGTGATGGCTGTACTCCAGCGTGTAGCTGCCCTGCCCGCCGGTGATGCTCGAGAGCCCGCGGGCATAGGTCATCACTTCGGCCAACGGCACTTCGGCGATGACGGTCTGCATGTCGCCGCCGGCCGAGTCCATCCGCAACACGCGGCCGCGACGGCCCGACATGTCGCTGGTGATGTCGCCCACCTTGCTGCCGGGCACCGTGATCTCGATCTTCACGATCGGCTCCAGCAAGCTCGGTCGGGCCTGCTGGAAGACGTTGCGGAAGGCCATCGATCCGGCCGTCTTGAAGGCCTGTTCCGAACTGTCCACATCGTGGTACTTGCCGAAGTGGACCTCCACGGCGACGTTCTGCACCTTGAAGCCGGCGATCACGCCGCGCTCCATGCGCTCCTTGAATCCCTTCTCGATGGCCGGCAGGAAGTTGCTGGGAATCGTGCCGCCCACGACCGAATTGACCCACACAAAATTGTTCTCTTCGTCATAGTGGTAGTCCTTCATCGAGGGGAAGCGGTCCTTCGTGCAGAACTCTTCGATCTTCACGTCCTTGGGCAGGGGGAACATGCGGATGTGGACTTCGCCGAACTGGCCGCGCCCGCCCGACTGCTTCTTGTGGCGATAGCTGCCTTCGGCGTTGGCTTGGATCGTTTCCCGATAAGGCACCTTGGGCTCCTTCGTGTCGATCTCGGCCTTGTCGCGGCGCTTGAGGCGTTCGCGGAGCAATTGCAGGTGCAACTCGCTCATGCCGTAGGCCACCATTTCCTTGGTCTGCGGGTCGGCGTGCAGGCGGAAGGTGGGATCTTCCATCTCGACCTTCCGCAGGGCGGTGGCGATCTTGGCCTCGTCGCCGCGGCCCTTGGCCGTAATCGCCAAGCCGACCATGGGCGCGGGGAAATGGATGTGTGGCAGCACAAGGTCGCCCAGCGACATGTTCGTCTTGAAGTCCTCCATCTTGGTCACGGCCACGATCTGGCCGGCGCTGGCCGACTCGATCGGTTCGGTCTTGTCGGCCTGGACCTCGAACAATTGGCCCAGCTTCACGCCCTTGCGGACTCCCTCGGCCCGAATCGTCTCGCCGTTCTTCAACGAGCCCGAGTAAATGCGGATGAAGTTCAGCTTCTGTACGAAGGGGTCGATGCGGGTCTTGAAGATCTGGGCCACTAGCGGGCCGTCCGGATCGGCCGCCACTTCAACCTCCTGGCCCTCGGCGTTCGCCGCCGTGCGGCGGACGGCGGTGGGCGGCAGGCCGCAGAAGACCAGGGCGTCCAAGAGTTCCTTCACGCCCACGCCCGTCTTGGCCGAGCAGCAGACGATGGGGATCAGCGTGCCGCCGGCGACGGCCTGCGTGATCAGCCGGCCGATCTCCTCGGTCGTCGGCTCGACCCCGTCGAAGTAGCGGGTCATCACGTCCTCGTCGACTTCGATGATCGACTCGATCAGCGACGTGTGGATGTCGCTGGGATCGACCAGCGCACCGGCCGTGTCTTGCGGGACCGTCAGCGTGCTGGCCACGCCGCGGAAATCGCCGCCCTGGCCCAAGGGCACGTTCAGGAGTTGGCAGGCCTTGCCGAACATGTCCTGGATGTTCTTCAGCAGCCTGGCGAAATCGATGTTGTCGACGTCCATCTTGTTGATCAGGATGAAGCGGCCCAGGCCGGCCTTACCCGCCTCGTTGAAGACCCGCCGCGTGGTCACGCCGATGCCGCTCTGGGCGTTGATCGTGACGACCACCGTATCGACGGCATGCACCGCGCCGATCGTCTGGCCCACAAAGTCCGGGTAGCCCGGCGTGTCGATCGCATAGAACCGCTTGCCGTCATGGTTGAAATGCACGACGTGGGCCTCGACCGAGTGGCGGTGTGCCTTTTCTTCCTCGTCGAAGTCGCAATTGCTCGTGCCGTCGTCGACGTTGGCCGGGCGCGTGATCGTGCCCGTCAGGGAGAGTATCTTGTCCAAGAGGGCCGTCTTTCCCGCGGCCCCGTGTCCGCCGAATGCCACATTGCGATAGTCTGCGACTGGAATCTTTGCCATTGCGCGTAGTCCTTATGTTCAGTTGTCGGGTGTCAGGGTGGCATGCCTGAAGCCGTCCTCGGCGCAGGCATGTTTCGGATTGGTTTTATAAGTTCAGTTATCGGGTGGCATGCCTCCGCCGTACTCGGAGCAGGCATGTTTCGGGCTAATCCTTCATTTCAGTTGTCGGGGTGGCTGCGACAAGCGCGTCGGGCAGGGTAATGGTTCCTTCGTAGAGTGCCCGACCGATGATACATCCGGCCAGGGGCACCGCGGCCAGACGGGCCACGTCGGCAGCGGTCGTCACGCCGCCGGACGCCACCACGGGCAAGTCGATCGCCGCTTGCATTTCGGCCATCGCCGCCACGTTCGGTCCGGCCAGCATGCCGTCGGTGGCAATGTCGGTATATACGATCGCACAAAGCGGTTCGCGGCTGAACTGCCGGGCCAGTTCCGTGGCCGCCATGTCGCTCGTCTTCAGCCAGCCGTGGGTCGCCACTTTCCCGTCGCGGGCGTCGATTCCCAGGACCAGCCGCTGGGGAAACTGCCGGCACATACTGCGAAACCACTCGGGCTGCCGGATGGCCAGCGTACCGATCACCAGGCGGCAGATGCCCAGGTCCAGCAGCGTGCGGATCGTCTGCTCGTCGCGAATGCCGCCGCCCAACTCACAGGCCAGGTTTACGGTTTTGAGGATCGACGCCACCACGGCCAGGTTCCGCGGCTGACCGTCCCGAGCGCCGTCGAGGTCGACGAGGTGCAGGCGGCTGGCCCCCTGCTCGGCCCATTGCCGGGCCATAGCGACAGCATCGTCGCCGAAGACCGTTTCACGATTATAGTCACCCTGCTGGAGGCGTACGCACTTGCCACCACGCAGGTCGATTGCAGGCCAGATTTCCACCCTTTTCAAGCTCCCGCTAAGCCTCGGGGCCGAGTTACGAATCTCTCATTTTACACCAATGGCCGGCCGACGCAAGGAGTGGAAGAAGAGGCCGAACCCGTTCGCATTCCTATTGGAGTACGGTAGCTTTGCCACCACTTTGCAGAGCGATCGCCTCTCTGAAGACACTTCCCGCAGCAGCCAGAATGCCATTTTGAAAGCGGTGGCAAGCCACCGCACCGCAAAACGCGGATCACAAACTCAGTCGCGGCAGCCCAAAGCGGCGCGGCTGAGCGCGTCGTAGATGGGACCTTGCGGCGTGAGTTCGCTGGAGAAGATGACTAACTTATCGACAGGAAATCGCCCGGCGCTGAAAACGGCGTGCTGCTTGATCAGCGCGCCGAGTTCGGCCGCGCCTACCTCCGAACGGCGGACCCGCCCGATGGTCAGGTGGGCGGCGAAACGACGCTGCTCCTTGGGAAAACCGAGCGGCTTCAACTCCCGCTCCAGGGCCGCGTGCAGCCTGCCCAACGGCTCGCTGCCATCGCCCGTGCCCAGCCACAATGTCTGCGGCCGGCCAGGGCCGGGAAACGCGCCCGCCGTGCAGATTTCCAGTTCGAACGGTTCGCATTCCGCGGCCGCTTGATGCACGGCGGCACTGATCTCCGGGACCGAGTTCAGCGGCACGTCGTCCAGGAATTTCAGCGTCAGGTGCATGTTGTGCGGTTTGACCCAGGAGACCTTGGCCCCGGTGGCCGCGTAGATCGCGATCAGTTCCGCCGCCCGCTGCCGGACGGCACTGCTGGTTTCCACGGCAATAAAAGCGCGAACGCTGTCTTTCATGGTTCATTTATCCCGGCGGCCAGGAGAAGTTGCGGCCGCCCAGCAAGTGGTAGTGCAAGTGCGGCACCGTCTGGCCGGCGTGCGGGCCACAGTTAACAACTACCCGATAACCGTCGCTGAGATTTCGCTGCGCGGCCAGCTTCTGGACGACGATCAGCAGATGCCCTGCCAGGGCCGCGTCGTCTTCGCTCAGCTCGGCCAGCGATGGAATCTCTTGCTTGGGAATGACCAGGATGTGGACCGGCGCTTGGGGATTGACGTCCTCGAAGGCCAGACAGCGGTCGTCCTCGTAGATAATCGTAGCGGGAATCTCCCGATCGATGATGCGCTTGAAAATCGTTTTGGGCATGGTGAATCCCTTGAAAAGCCGCTCCGCGGGAAAACGAAAGCGGCAATAAATTTCCGCACTCCAAAAGTAAAACAAAGCGGCGACAGGTCGCCGCACTCCAAAGGTTCAACTCGAACTGCCTAGGGCCTTCACCTGCCGCCGCACTTCCTCACGCGTGAGCATGACCTGCAAAACGGGCAACTGCGGATCGGGCAACTCCTCTTCCTCCGGCCCGTCGGACAATACGCGATCGACCTCCTGCTCCAAGGTGTCCAGCCAGGCGGGCACGTCGAAGCCGGCGCCGGAAATGTCGCGCGTGAACTCGCCTATGCCTTGCTCCAAGCGGACGAAAGCGCTCGGTTCGTCATCGGGCAGCGCTTCGCCGGGCGGCGGCTTGTCGTGGGCTTCATTCATGGCCGGTTCAATCAAGGCGCAAAGCCGATCGACCACTAGCGGCCGCACGAAACGCTCGCCCAAGCGGTCGGCGATGCTCGGCAGCCGCATGCCGTACTTGCGGTTCAGCCGGGTGAAGCGTTTGAGATGATCCTCGGCGATGCTGGCCGTTCGCTCGGCCACGGCTGCCCGCCAGACGTCGGCCGCCTCGTCGTGACCGCTTCGGACCAGGACTTCGTGGGCCAGCACGACGGGCTGAAGGTTCCAGGCCACGCGGTCGTAGCTGGCCCTCAACCGCAGGTAATCCAAGAGCGTGTAGAGCATGTCGCCGCGGTCGGATTGGGTGGTGGTGCTGTTGTAGTCGACGTATTCGGCGTAGTTCTCTACGACGGCTTCCAGGGCGATACTGAGCCAGCGAACGGCCTCTTCGCGGGGGATGCGGCTATCGAGGTCGTCCAGGAGGCGGAAGTGGTCCTCTTCATCGGGTTCCTCGGCCATCGAATTCAGCCAGGCATCGACACCCTGGTGTAAAATGCCGCGGAGATTGCCGTGGTTCATGAATCGCTGTGTGAACAGGTCGCTGCCGTACTGCTCGATGAAGCGTTTCAATTCTTGCCAAGGGCCGCGGCTATTGACGGACTCCAGCACCGACAGTCGCACGCCGTGGCTGTGGGTGAGCCAAGCGCGGAGCAGGGACTCGGTGGCCTGTTCGAGGAAGGCGATCAACTCGCCGTCGTCGCTGGGCGAGGTCCCGTCCGGTTCCGACCAGCCTTCGCTGGCGGCCACGAGGCTGCGGACTACGGCCCGGCAGCCGATCTTGAACATCTGGTCGAATTCGGTGATGGCGCCGGGACCGACGGGGTGATTGGTCTCCATCTCCTGGATCGTGGAGATCAGTTGCACGGTTTCCTTCAGCAGCCCCAGTCGCGGCAAATAAGCCAGCAAGCGGCGGAGCACGGTCTGCAGGCCCCGGGAAGCGACGATCCGCTGCGGATGGCCGCTGCGGGCCAGGGCCACGTACAGCAACGTTTGTTGGCCGAAGGCCGAGACCAGCCGCCGCCAGACGCTCCGCACGCCCTGCGGGTCGCCGCGCAAGACGGCCTTCAGCGCCGCCTCGGCCGGCTCTTCCCAGGCTTCCTGGCCTTCGAAGGGGGTACGACGGTCCATGACCACGCGAATCAGCCGCACGGCGTCGCCCGTTTCCACGCAGGTGGCGATGATCTGTTCCAGCAGCATCTCCTTGACGCTGCGGTGGCGTTCGTATTCCACCAGGGCCTCTTGCGTGCCGCGCGGCGGCGGAATGCGGTAGCGATAGACCGTGTCGAGCAGCTCGAGAAGTTGCTGCCGGTTCTTCATCGCCTGGTCGAGCCAGGCGGCGAAGACCGGTTCGCGCTGGGCCGCCGGCAGGTCGCTGCCGAAAGAATCAACGGCCGCCAGCTTCCAAAGCTGGGCCAGGTTGGCCAAAAAGGTCAGCCGCCCCACGATCCGCTCGGCTTCACCCATCAGTTCGAAGTCGGTGGCCTCGCCGCCCGTATCGCCGCCTTCGAGCATTTCGCCTTCGATGTCGTCTTCGGTGCTGCCGCGGAAAGTCACGCCTTCGTAGGCGGCGCCGTAGATATCGTCGATGTCGTCATCCTCGTTCTCGCCGCCGGCCGATTCCTCAGTGGCCAATTCGAACCGCGGGACCGTCCAATGTTCCTCGGCGTTGGCCTCCAGGTAATCGAGGAACTTGCGGGTCAGTGCCCAGCGCTGCTGCGGCGTCAGCGTGTCCTTGGCCTCTCCCTCCTCGAAATCGTCCCACAGGTCCTGCATCCAATCCATCGCCAGGTTGTGGAACGAGTAGTCTTCTTCCACCAGCGGAATCTGGTCGGCCTGGCTGAGCCACTGGACCAGCAGGGCCATGGCGGCCACGGGACTGCGCTGCTCCAACAGGGCGTCGACCACCAGGGCGTAGGCCTTGGGCGAGCGGAACTGCTCGGCCCGCTGCCGCCAGAAGGCCAGGTCGCCGGAGGCTGCTCCCGCCTCGTGCCAGGCCCGTAGGGCCGACGCCACGTGATCGGCCGACTCGCGGGTCTCGCGGCCGGAAAAGCTCTCGACCGAGCCGACCTCCGTGGTGGCGAATTTGTCCCACCAGTCGGCCAAAACGTCCAACCGCTGCGAAACGCGGCTTTCCAGGTCGGTGACGCCCACGGCGGCGGCCTCCTTCTGGATCTGTACGCCCACCGTGAAGATGCTGCCCACCAAGCCGATCAACTCGTCGATGCGATGGTCGTAGACGCTATTCTCGGGCGAGGGAAAAAGGCTGTACTGTCCGCCGAAACCCAGTATGTTCCAGGGATCGACCAAGGCCCCGCACTCGATCGCGCGATGCAGCAGATCGACCGATTCTTCCAGCAGCCGGGCAGCCGAGTCCAGCCGCGGGGCCGGATCATCGTCCGTGGGCCGCTTGGCCCCGGCCGCGCTATGGACCTCCTCGATGGCCAGGTGCGCGGTCGTCAGCCGGCAGTGGATGTCGCACTTCAGCCGGGCCGAAGCCACCGGCACGACGCGGGCCTGGCGCTGGGCCGCTGCCGTGTAGCCCATCCGTGCAAACAATTCGGCCAGGTGGACGTGCTGCAACTGCTCCGCACGGCGACGGGCCAGGTGTTGGTTGAAGTGCTGTCGTACGCCGCCGAACGGCTGCCGCACCGCCAGGGCTTCGGCCTGCAAACGCTCGGCATGCGGTCCTTCCATCTGCGCGAGCAAGCGATCATAGAAGGTGTCGCGGTAGACGGCGATCTGCTGAACCAGCCACGACAGCGTCACGCTCGAATCGTGGGCTTCGGGCCGGTTGCCGCTGATCCGCGAGCCCATCAGGATCGTGCCGGCCAGAACGGCGGCCGCCTCGAACAGCATTTCATCGTAAGGCAGGGTGCCGCGGTGCTCGATGCGTTCCATCATGGCATCCAGCGATACCTGCTGCAAGATGAAGCGGCGGCAGCGGCCCGCGTTGTCCAGTTTGCCCAGGTCCCATTGGCCAAAGAGATAATTCGGCCGCTTGTTCACCGGATGATCGAAGTCGTAGGCCCGGGGATCGACCGCCAACTCTTCCAGCAAGGCAGGGTCGAACATCGATTCGAATTGCATGGAAGGATCGAGGCCTTCGAGGATCGTAAGGGCACGGGCGACCAAGTCGTGATAGCGACCCACGCCCACGCCTACCCCGCGGATGAAGAGCGGGATGGGCCGCACCCATTCATGGGCGTAGGGCTGAATTTTCTGTTGCGTGCGCAGCACGGCGACGGGCCGGTGGCCGAGATAATCGTTCAGTTGGGCAATCGCGCCGCCGACGATGCGATCGCTTACGTCCCATGGCCCCCCTTGCTGCAATACGGCCTCGCAGACGCGGCCGATGAATAGCGGCTGGAAGAGCGTCTCCTCCGACTGGTGGAAGAGCAGATCAGCGTGGAACTGGCGGTAGCCGGGCAGCGTCTTGTCGAAGACCAGCCCCAGCACGGCTTCGGCCTGATCGATTTGCCGGAAGGCCTCGCCGCGGCCGTGTAGATCCTGCAGGGTTTTGGCCAGGAAGCGGTGCATCGCCTTCCAAGTCGGTTCCAGCCGTTCCGGGTTCGCATCGATTAGCTCGAAGAGATGATTGATGTTAAGCAGGAACCGGGAATCTGGCGTGCCGGAAGAAAAGTTGAGATATCCGAGGATTTCCTGCCCCGTCTTGTCGGCATCGGTCCTCTGGCCCAGTTGTTTCATGCAAGATCTCCGTCGCTTGCTCCATGCACCGCAAGCCTGTGTATTATCTTTGTCCCGGCCTTAATTGTAGGAAACTGAGAGAAAATGTGTTAGAACCCCCCCTTGTTACCGATTCTCCGCGTGCTTTTTTCACCAACTTGGACTATCATAGAAGCAGATTCTTGTTCAAAGCACGAGGGAGAACGGCGATGCGATATTTCTCGTTGGCCGCAGTATTGGGCGTGTTGTTGTCCTGGACGGGGCAGTTGTCGGCTGCCCTGAACGACGAAATTATAACGGAAGCCATGGCCCAGCGCTATGGCCTGACCCGCGTATGGGTTACCCAGGCCCAGGTCAACTCGGGGCAAGGCCGCCTGCAGGCGGTCGTGCTGTATGACGGCGTACTCTACGCCCAATCGAGCCGCGCGACCCTGGAAGCAATCGACGCGGAGACGGGCCAGAAACTCTGGGCGAAATTGGTCGGGCAACCCAACCATCCCAGCCTGCCCCCCAGCGCGTCGCGCGACCTGGTTGCCACGATCAACGGCTCCACGCTCTTCGTGTTGAACCGCTACACCGGCGATATCCTCTATCAGACCACGATCGACGGCGCTCCCGGCGGCGGGCCGGGGCTGAGCAACAAGCGGGCCTATGTGCCGATGGTCACGGGTATGATCCTCGCTTATCGCCTGGAGCCGGTGGTCGACGCGGCCAAGGAACTTGGCAAGCTCAACGTGCATGCCCCGGACATGACGGACGAGGAAAAGAAAGAACAGGCCAAGAAGGATGAGGAAGAACGCCGCGAGAACATTCGCATCCGCCAGGAATACGTGCCGCCGCTGGCTTGCAGTTCGACAGGACGGGGCCTGGTTCCGCCGCTGGTAACCACGCAGAATCGCGACGAGGAATACGTGACCTGGGTTACCGATCGCGGCTATTTGTACGTCGGCCGCGTCGATCGTCGCTCGGCAGACAAGTTTGTCGCCACCTACCGACTCGGCACCAAGGGGACCTTCAGCAATCCACCCGCCTACTTGCCGCCGGATCCCAAAGTGCTGGGCGATTCGGGTATCGTTTTCGCCGGTTCCAGCGATGGTTACGTCTATGCGGTGTTGGAACGCTCGGGCGAGTTCCAGTGGAAATTTGCCGCCTCGGAACCGGTCATCGATTCGCCGGTGGTCATTGAAAATCGCGTCTATGTGACCACGGAACTGGGCGGCATGTTCTGCCTGAACGCCAAGACCGGAAAGCAGATCTGGTGGGCCCCGGACTTGCTGCACTTCGTGGCGGCGGGTAAGCGGCGGGTGTATGCCGCCGACAAGCTGGACCGCCTGCGGATCATCGACGCCCGCACCGGCGCCACGCTCGACAACATGCCCACAAGCACCTTGCCGATCAAGATCAGCAACGGCCAGACGGACCGGATCTACCTGGGATCCGAAGATGGCGCCATCCAATGTCTGCGCGAGTTGGACCAGCCCAAGGTGGTTGTCTACAACGAAAGCCGCAAGCCGTTGCCCGACGAGGAGCCGCCCAAGGCGGCGCCCAAACCCAAGCCCAAGCCCGTCGACAGCGGCGCGCCCAAGGTAGCTCACGACCGTCCCGCACCCAAGAAGAAGGCTGCGGCGAAGAAGGACGACGCTGGCGACGCGGCCGCCGATGACGATGCGCCCGCGGACAAACCAGCCAAGCCCGCCAAAGGCAAAGCCAAGGCCAAGGCCAAGGCAGCCGCCAAGGGCAAGAAGGATGCTGATGCCGGCGAGGACAATCCCTTCAAATAAGTCGCCCTCTTCGGCATAGGGCGACTAAAGTCACCCCTGCGGCGTCGGCATGCGACAGTTATTGATTCGCCGGTCCTTCCTGCGTCAACTCTACCGCCCGGTCAACTTCTGTCGTTGCTGGCAGTTCTAATGCCTTGCGCGATTGTGCGAGCAGCGGGCACCGCCTGTAACGCCTGTTCCGACGAGTGGTTGCCTCGTTGCCGCCGGGAAGGCCGGTTTCGCTTATCCCCTGCTGAAAATCCGGTCGATTCGAAACATCAGGTAGTATCGTCAACGGATGACGGAGCGGTATGCAATGAACGGATTCCAGCTTGCGCATCTACTCAAGCGCCTTGTGCGCGGTCCGCAGCCGCGGCGTGTGTCCATTATCACAGGGCTGGCCACCCTGAGTATGGTTGTGATCGGCCTGGCGTGGCTCGTCAGCGGCCCATGGAGCAGGGGCAGCGGCGAGCGGCACGACCTCGTTCGCGCCACGCTCACCGACTCGCCTTCGTGGGACCGCGTGAGACCGGAATGGCCCAAGTATCTACCCGAATTGCCCCCGCTTTCCGCTGGCGCGGTGTCGCCCGCGTCAGCAGGCGAAACCGTGACGCCCCCCGTTTTGCACGATGCGGCGGATATCGACGTCCCGCCTTCGATCCCGGCAGGGCCGGAACTGTTTGCGCCGGCGGCACAACCTCGACCGCCGGCGCAAAACACGCTGCCGCAACTCGCGGTTTCTCGGCTTCCGGCGCCCTTACCTGCCCCTGCGCCTTTGCCTACACTTTCGCCCCCGACGATCCCTGCGTCACCGGGCCGACTGCCTCCGCCGCCGCAAATACGTTCGGAAGCGATGGAAAAAATCGCGATGCAATCCGACCAGCAGATCCGCCATGGCTTCGAACTGGCGGGCCGCGGCGCCATCTTTGCTGCCCGGGCCGAGTTCATCGCCGCACTGCGATTGATTGCCCAGGGATTGGACAACGACGGCAACACGGCAATCCACAGCCAGTCGCTGGTTGCCGCACTCACGGCCATGAAAGAAGCCCAGGATTTTATCCCGGCCGCCGGGAAGTTCGAAGGCGAACTGGATTTGCCGCCGATCGTTGCTGGCCATCGCACGCCCGTGCTGAAGACTGTGCCCGCGGACCAGTTGCAGTCCATGCGTGCCCTGAAGCAGTACTTCACCTTTGCCCAGGAGCAACTTGCCCTGGCTGCCGGGCGGGAAGTCTCCGGCTCCATCGCCTTGGGAGCGCTGGGCAAGTTGCACGCGGCCCTGGCCGGCAAGCCGAACCCCGAGATTGTCGCTCCCGAAGCGAAGGCCGTCACCTTCTTTCAGGCGGCTATCTTGGTCTGCCCGCGAAACTACATGGCGGCGAACGACCTGGGCGTCCTCTTGGCGCGCAATGGCGATCTGATGGGCGCCCGCCGCATGCTGGAACACAGCGTGCTGGTCAACCGCCGCTCGGAGAATTTCAACAACTTGAGCGTCGTCTACCGCCGCCTCGGACAGCAGCGACTGGCGGAACTTGCCACCCAAAAGGCCCTGGCAGCCAAAGCGGCGGAAACTGCCCGGCAAAGGAACGCCAGCCTCTTGGCCGGCGGCTCGGTGCAGTGGGTCAACCCCGCCGACCTGGTCCAATCGCAGGAACCGTGGGTCGATCCCTCCGCCAAGCCGGCGGCGACCGCCAACCAGCAAGGGCCCGCAGTGAGGCGTTAAGGGCCGACAACTAAACTGGAAATCCGAAATCCGAATTTCGAAATCCGAAACAAATCGGAAGTTCAAATTGCGGAAATCGAAAACGTCAAAGTCGAAAACGAAACCCGAAAATCGTTGCAAGTCCGGCTGTTTAGAACATTGAGAATTCCGATTTTGAATTTGTTTCGGATTTCGATATTCGAATTTCGTGCTTGGTAGGAGTTCGATCATGAAAGCAACCCGTGAAGTCTTGAAACTGTCGCTCTTTGGGTCTATCCAGCGCCGCTGGTTAGTGGCCAGTCTGATAGTTGCCGTGCTCGTGGGCACCGCGACAGCGGTTGTCACGGGCGGCGATCCGATCATCCAGCCGATTCCGGCGGGTCAGGCTGCCGTTGCTCCCTGCCAAAATCTGGGGCCGGCGGCGCCGTTTCCCATCTATGCCGTGGATTGCGCAGCGAACTGTTGCCAGGGCCGCAATTGCCACTGGGAAGACGCCCGTCTGGTCGCCTGGCAGTGCTACGCCCAGGGGGAATACGTGGGGCATGCGCGGACGGAACACGTTACCGACTATCGCCTTCGCGTCGACGACCAGTTGGACATGCTCTATCGTATCACCCGCGATGAAACGCGCATGCCCTACAAGCTGAACGTGGGCGACGAGATCCGCGTCGAATCGTTCACCGATCCGGAACTCAATCGCGCCTTGATGGTACAGCCCGACGGCATGGTCACCCTGCGACTCCTGGGCCAGATTCACGCCGCGGGGCAAACGGTCACGCAATTGCGCGACACGCTGGAGGAACAGTACAAGAAGTACTATAAGGTGCCTTCAATCACGGTGACACCCACGAAGGTCAATACGCAACTGGACGATCTCCGTTCCGTGGTCGATCGCCGTTACGGCATCGGCGGCCAGGGGGCGAACGTGCGCGTCGCGCCCGATGGCACGATTTCGCTTACGGCCATCGGCTATGTCCATGCCCAGGGCCTCACGCTCAACGAACTGCGGCAGGAAATCAATGAACGCTACCGCGCGAAGATCGAGGGCATGGAGATCATTCCGGTGCTCACCGCCCGAGCTCCGCGCTACGTCTACGTGCTGGGCGAGGTCCACATACCGGGCCGCTATGAGATGCTGGGTCCCACCACGGCCCTGCAAGCCCTGGCCCTGGCGGGCAGTTGGAACGTGGGCGCGAACATCTCGCAAGTCGTCGTCTTCCGCCGCGGCGACGATTGGCGATTGCTGGCCACCATGATCGACTTGCAAGGAGCGCTGCGCGGCAAACAGCCCTGTCCCAAGGGCGAAATCTGGCTCTCCGACAGCGACGTGATCATCGTGCCCAAGGGCCGTATCCTGGAGGCCGACGATTTCATCAACCTGGTCTTCACGCGCGGCCTGTACGGCGTCTTCCCGCTGCAACCGAGCATTACTTGGACAAAGTTGTCGACCATCTGACGCGGGGAAGAGTCTATAGCTGAAACGCTAGTGTCACTCGCCGCCGCGGAAGGTATAGCCGCGGAAGGGTATAGCCGTGTTGCCAACGACCTTGGCGGCGGTTAAGATACGCGAACAGCGAACTGGCAATATTCACACTGCGGGGAAAAAACATGCCCGTTGCCTGCCCGTGCCGCGGACCGGGACTCGATCGGGTCCGGCCGTCGATCGCCACTGCGTTCCGCGTGGCGCTTGCCGCGGCGCTGTTGTTCGCGGCGGCCGGTCGGTCGATTGCCGGGCCGCCGGTCAAAGCGCCCGGCGATAGACCGCACCTGGCCGTGTGGATGATGCCGCCCGCCTATGGCGACGGCAGGTGCTTTCGCGAACTGTTTCAACAGCCCGATGCCTGGAAGGACACGCGCTCGGTCGTCGACGTGCTCGGCTACGCCGACCTGAACATCAACAAGCAGTTCAGCGACGAGGAGCTGCGGGCATGGTTTCCGCAGCTTCGCCACTGGGGGATCAAGTTTGCCTTGGAGGTCGGCGCCTTGAAGCCCTGGGGCGAGACGGGCGAGAAAACGTTCAACATCGAGCGGCCCATGTGGGACCGCGTCGAGCGCCTGGGGGGCAGCCTGTACGCGATTGCCATGGATGAGCCGCTGTGTTGCGCCCGCCAGGAGATCCACAAGCCGGACGACTACGCCGTGGCGGAGACTGCCCGCTACATCGCCCTGGTCCGCAAGCGCTATCCGCAGGTGTTGATCGGCGACGTCGAGCCTTACCCGTTTGTGCCCTTGCCCGACCTGATGCGGTGGATCGAAGCCCTGGAGAAGCGCCTGGCCGAGATGCACGTGCGCGGGCTGGACTTCTTCCGATTGGATGTCGATTGGGTATGCTTTACGGTCAACGGCCAGGGCTCATGGCGCGAGGTCAAGAAACTGGAGCAGTATTGCCGCGGCCGCAAGCTGGCCTTCAGCCTGATCTATTGGGCCTCCGGTTATCCCCTGTTGGAGCGGCGGGGACTGGCCGATGATTCGACCTGGTACGTCTCGACGCTGCAGCAGGGATACGACTACGCCGCCGTGGGAGGGACGCCGGAACAGTATGTCGTTGAGAGCTGGATCGACGCCCCCGCGCGCTGCGTGCCCGACTCGGGCGAGTTCACCTTCACGCGGACCGTGCGGGATTTCAGCCGCAAGTTCGCCCCCAGGAGCTTGCCAGCCCGCTGAATCGCCTCTTAAATCCCCTTGCGGCGAAAGTAATAAGTATTCAACGTGCTGCCGGGATGCTGGACGTTGTAGTACTCCAGCACATCGGCAAGACGCGTTAGGATCCAAGGCTGGTTGGAACTCACCCCGTTCTTCGTGAAGTAGATGTCGTCGGCCAGAAAGACCGCGGCGTGGACGGGCACGCCGTCGTGCGTGGTCAGAATCAGCATGTCGCCCAACTGCGTGGGGGCCGATAGGCGATAGTAGCCCTTGTTCAGTCCCGCGAGCGAGTGCGTGTCTTCGGCATTATTGTCGAGCGACTCATTGAAGAAGTTGAACGCCGACCAGAAACAGTCCTGCGGTATGCCCTTGTCGTCCGCGGCGGCCGGATAACGATACAGGCGGTCGCGCGCGAAACTGGGCAAGAGTTGGACTAGGCTGATCGTACAGCCCTTCTCCACGCGATGCAAGCCATCGAGAAACGGGGCGATGTCTTTGCGGCGGCCGCCCAGCCCCCAGTACTGCGCCAGTTCCTCGACATCGGTCTCGGGACCAACCCGTAGGCGGGCCATGACTGCCCGCTTGCGCGCGATCACCTTCATGAAGCGCCGCTGTTCGGCGTCGCTGGGCAAACTCCGCAACGCCGGTTGCAAGTCGGCGAACAACAGCGCGTCCTTCCCTTGCGGATAGAGCAACCGCTTCAGCAACGCGATCGATGCGGGGGCCAGCCCGCTATCTTGCAAGCGCCAGTCGACGTCGCCCGACCGAAAGTAAACGGGATCGATCTGCCCAGCATTCTGCGGGAAAGCCACAAGGGAGGAGTAAAGCTTCGCACGGACCTCCGCCGTAAGGTCCAGGATCAGCTTGTCGCCCGGTTCAACCGCAGTCAAACCCGCGTCGCTGCTCCACTTGCCGCTGCCGTCCAAGCGTTTGACCTCATCTTCCGGCATGCCGGCCGCGCGCAACGTCGCCAGGACCTTTTCCTTGCTATAGCCCGGAAAGTTCCAGCGAATCGGCGGCTCGTTGGCGGGGGGCGTGACGACAGCAACGGATTCGTCCGGCACGTCGATGGCAAAGAGCATCGATTCGATCTGGCCCCAGGGCCCCTTCTTGCCCGCAACCCAAACCTGCGGCGGCTCGGTGGGCGCCGCGTCCGAGACGGATACCGTACCTGGTATAGTTGCTGCCGCCCCTGGGGAAGCGGCGGCTTGGTCGCCGCTTCCCCGTGCCTCGGAGTATTTCGAGTTACGCAATACCTTGCTGCCCGGCGCCAGCAAGAAGCCGATCGCCAACCAGGGCAAAACGATCACTGCAGCGATAATCGCCACCGCCCACGGCGGAAAAATCAGCCGAACCGCGGGCCTCACGGCCCCTGCCGCATCACTGGGACATTCGTCTGCTATGGACATTGCCAATTCCCGGTTCCCCTCTATAAACACCGTTCCAGCCCGAAAGTTTCGGCCGAGACACTGCCCCCATGTGTACTGGCTCACGGCGCATGCTCACCACCCATTCTTCTTCGATCGCATGCGAACTTCGGTCGGATGGCAGCACGAACTCTATTACAATTATAATGGCCGGATAGGCGCTGATTATTGCACGTGCCCGTAATCGCGCTGATTTTTTCACCCTTGCGAAGAGATGGCTTTTCAGCGCGGAATAAATTCCGTGCGACGCAGGACCTCGCAGTTCTCCCGCATTGAATCTGCCCTTCCGACTGGATCGTAAATGCGTAGAATACAAGTGGCCGGGTGTGGCGCATCGTTTTTCTTTTCGTCCTAAAGTATATACAGGCCGACGGCCTGCACTGGGAAACTGTCCCCCAGCGGCCTTTATCGCGATCTTCTTCTATGGCGACAATTTCCGAGGCATTGACAATTGCGGTCCAGCACCATCAAGGCGGCCGCTTCCAAGCTGCCGAGCAGATCTATCAGCAGATTCTCGCCGTCGCGCCGAACCATCCCGACGCCCTGCACCTGCTGGGCGTGATCGCTTCCCAGGCGGGCAAGCACGAGGCGGCCCTGCAATACATTGGAAGGGCGATTGCCTTGCAGGGCGGCACCGCCCTCTTCCACAACAACCTGGGCGAAACGTATCGTGCCATGGGCCGGATGTCCGAAGCCATCGCCTGCTACCGCCGGGCGCTGAAGTTGAAACCCGACATGGCCGCCGCCTACAACAACCTCGGCAATGCCTTGCAGGGCCAGGGCCAGGGCGACGAAGCGCTCGCCTGCTGGCGGCGAGCACTGGCGCTGAAACCGGACTTTGCCGAAGCACACAGCAACTTGGGCGCCGCCCTGGCGGAGCAGGGCAAGCGGGACGAGGCGATCGCTTGCTACCGCCGGGCGCTGGAATTGAAACCGGACTACGCCGAGGCCCACAACAACCTGGGCAACGCGCTGAAGGACCAGGGCAAGCTGAACGAGGCAGCCGCCTGTTACCGCCGCGCGCTGGAAGCGAAGCCCGGTTTTGCCGAGGCGCACAACAACCTGGGCGTCGTTCTTAAGGACCAGGGCAAGCCGGACGAGGCGGCCGCCTGCTGGCGGCGGGCGCTGGAGCTGAAGCCCGACTTTGCCGAGGCCCGCAACAACCTGGGCAACGCCCGGCGGGAACAGGGCAGGCTCGACGAAGCAATTGCCTGTTACCGCCGTGCGCTGGAATTGAGACCGGGCTATGCCGAGGCCCACAACAACCTGGGCAACGCGCTGAAGGACCAGGGCCATTTCGACGAAGCGGCCGCCAATTACCGCCGGGCGCTGCAACAGAGTCCGAACTTTGCCGAGGCGCATAGCAACCTGGGCGTCGTTCTCAAGGAGCAGGGCAAGCTCGACGAGTCGATCGCCTGTTGCCGCCGTGCGCTGGAACTGAAACCGGACTTTGCCGAGGCGCACAACAACCTGGCCGTCGCCCTGAAGGAGCAGGGCAAGCTCGACGAGTCGATCGCCTGTTGCCGCCGCGCGCTGGAACTGAAGCCGAATTTCGCCGAGGCGCACAACAACCTGGGCATCGTCCTGAAAGACCTGGGCAAGGCCGATGAGGCGGCCGCCTGTTGCCGCCAGGCACTGACGCTGAAACCGGACTACGCCGAGGCCCACAGTAACCTGGGCAATGCCTTGCGCGAACAGGGCAGGTTCGACGAAGCGGTAGCCTCGTACGGTCGGGCACTGGCCCTGAAACCGGACTACGCCGAGGCCCACAGCAACCTGGGCAACGTCTTGAAAGACCAGGGCAAGCTGAACGAAGCGGTCGCATCCTACCGCCGCGCGCTGGAACTCAAGCCCGACTTTGCCGAGGCCCACGGCAACCTGGGCAGCACCTGGGAGGAGATGGGCGATTTGCCGGCCGCCGTGGATGAGTTCCGGGCGGCCCTGCGGCTCAATCCGCGGCTGTCTTTCGTGCAGTACAAGCTGGCGACGCTCGTGGGCGGCAAGCTCCCGCAGGCGGACCTGGCCGCGCAGCGCGGCTTGCTCGAGGAAAGCGGGTTGCCGCCCGATCAGCAATTGTTGCTGCACTTCGGACTGGCCCAGGTCCTGGACGGGCGGGGCGAGTATGCCGAGGCCGCCGCGCACCTCGCCCAGGCCAACGCGTTGCAAGTGTCCGAGTTGCGCAAGCGCGGCCAGGACTACGATCCGAAAACCTACGAGTTTCTCGTCGGCCAAATGATCGCGGCCTGCACGCTGGATTTCTTCGAGCGGGTCGGCGGCTTCGGGTTGGAAAGCGAACTGCCGGTGTTCGTCGTGGGGCTGCCGCGGTCTGGCACAACGCTGGTCGAGCAGATCCTCGCCAGCCACAGCCAGGTCTTTGGCGCGGGCGAAATCAAGCTAGCCCATGAAAATATGGACGCGCTGGGCGGAGAAAGCGCGGAGGCCTTCGAGAACCTCCGCCGGCTGAACCGCGAAACGGTTCAGCGTCTCGCTGCGCGGCACCTGGAGCGGCTCCGCGAGTTGGCCCCCGCGGCCCTGCGCATCGTGGACAAGATGCCGGAGAACTACCTGTTGCTGGGCCTCCTGGCGACCATCTTTCCGCGGGCGAAGTTCATTCACTGCCGCCGCGACTTGCGCGACGTGGCCGTCTCCTGCTGGATGACGAATTTCCGCGAAGTCCGCTGGGCCAGCGACCAGCAGCACATCGCTTTACGGTTCCACGAGTACCAGCGGGTCATGGAGCACTGGCGGAAGGTCTTGCCCGCACCCCTGCTGGAAGTCGATTATGAGGAGACCGTGGCCGATCTGGAAGGCGTGGCCCGCAAACTCGTGGCCTGGTGTGGCCTGGACTGGGAACCGCAGTGCCTGGATTTCCACCGGTCAAAACGGCCGGTGAGCACGGCCAGCGCCGTCCAGGTGCGGCAGCCGGTCTTCCGCACGTCGGCGGGAAGGTGGAAACACTACGAACAGGCCCTGGCGGAGCTCTTCGCCCGCTTGAATTGACCATGACTACCGCGATTTCTTCTTGTACTCGATCACCGCGGCGCCCGGGCGGTCTGGGATGGTCACGGAAAGACCCTGCTCCAGAAGTTCGCGCCCGCTGGTTTCCACCGCGCCATGTAGATCGAAGTTCTTCAGCACGTAGGTCGCCGCCGGATCGAGGCCCCGCAGCTTGAAGCGTGCCGCCGTGTAATAACTGGCCGGCCTGCGGAAGGCCTGGATCACGCCCTGGCCTTCTTCGGGACGGTCGAACTGCCAGGCCATCCAGGTGTCCAGCGCGTAAGTCCAAGATGTCAACGGGTAGAAGTCGCCGTAGTAATTCGGGGCGACCTCCCGCCACTCGCCGACGAACTTGCGCATCAGGGCGAAATCGACGTCGTCGCGGCGGACGTCGTAGCCCAGCCCCAGCAAGGGCGCGAAGGCGGTTCGTGCGGCATAGGCGTCCAGGCGGCCGGTGCCCGTGGCAAAGTAAGGATGCCAGAGCGCCAAGCCGTAGAACTGCGTGTGCTTGGCCTCCAGGTCGCCGTAGTTCATGTCGCTCTTGTGCAACGGCACGGCGCGGCGCATCGACTCCAGGTCGTTGCGGCGTCCGCCCGATGCGCACTCGTCCGTCAACATGTTCGGGTTGCGGCGGCGGAGGGCATCCCAATAGGCCAGGTATCCGACACAGTGCCGGATCTCGGTAATGCCTTGGCGGTCGGGCGCGTCGTTGCTCCGCCAGTAATCCAGCGGCGGGAAGTTGAAGTCCTGGCGGTAGATGTCGATGCCCTCGTCCTGCATAAGCTTCAGCACATGGTCGGCCATCCATTGCTGGGCCGCGGTCGTGCCATAGTAAAAGAGCTTCTGCCGGCCGTCGCCGCCCAACAGCCACGCATGTTTGTTTTCGTAAAGCCAGGTCCCCGGCGTGACGCGCTCAGGCTCGAACCACAGCAGGGCATTGACGCCTCGGGCGTGGGCATGGTCGGTAACTGCCCGCAGCCCGCGGGGAAACCGCTTGCGATCGACCTCCCACGTGCCCACGTTCGGCCAGCCGGTTTTGTTCTCGTACCAACCGGCATCCATCCACCAGAAGTCGAGCTTGACGCCGTGATCGAGGTAGCGGTCGATGAACAGTTTCTGGTTCTCTTCGTTGGCGCCGGTCATTTCGTTGAACTGGCCGGAAGAGCCGGCGGAAAGCAACGGCGGCGGCAGTTTTCCGCCCGGACGCGGCATGTTGTGGGCGATCATCCAGCGCCGCCAGATGTTCTGCGCGCGGATCCAGTCGCCGCCCTGCCAGAATTGCAGGGCGATCAGCGGGCTACGGACCTCCTCGCCCGGCAGCAGCTTGAAGTGCGTCGTCTCCTGGCCCGCTGTGATGCGGAGACCGTCCTGTTGGTCCCGGGAGAAGTTCGAGGCCCACTGCCCCGGCCATCCAATGGCGATAATCAGGCCCTCGTCCGGCCACTGGAGATTGTAATAGGGCCAAGCGTCGCTGGAGGCCCAACCGCCCGCGGGCGCGAAGTGCGCGGTGGCACCGGGGCGAAGGTCCATTTCCAGCGGCCGGTAGTCGTCGGAGTTTGCCTGGCTGCCGGCATGATGGTGCAGGAGGAATTCGCCCTGGTGCCCGCGTCGAACAGCCACGTCCAACGGTTTGATGTCGGCCAGGACCGGGCTGTCTTGTTTGCCGGTGTTCTGGAAATACAGCGTCCATTCCAGCGTGGGGTAATCGCGATATTCGACGGCGACGCAGCGCAGCACGAGGCCGGTCTTCGGGTCCGTATAGACGGCCTTGTGTTCGATCCGCCGCTCGTCCAGCGCCCGGCTCGCCCGCCTTACTTCCCACGATTTCAGCAATTCGGTCGATCGTTTGCTGCCGTAAGTGAAGGAGAAGAACGGCTCGGCGGCGGCGTCGAACTTCGCCGCCGCCCACTCTCGCGCCTTGGCCAATTCCTCGGCATTGGGCGAAACGGCTGTTGCAATTCCCGACGACAGGGCGCACGCCGCCGCTACGATGGCGATGTAGATGATCTTCTTCAAGGCGTGTCCTTCGCTTTCAGGTCGCCCATGGCATACTGGATGCCGGCCAGAAGGTGCTTGAGCACGGTCTTGTCGGCAAAGGTCCCATCGTTATGCCCCAGCGAGCAGTAGAAGACCCGCCCCTGGCCGTAGGGACGCACCCAGCTCACCCAGTAGTCGTGGTCTTTGCGGGCTTGCTGGCCGAGCTTCGATTTTTCCACGTCGATGCTCAACAGGATGTGCTTGTCCTTGCGGTTGTAGTTGTCCTTGAAAACGTAGATCTCATCGGAGAACGGGAACTCTTTGCCGTCAAAGGCGGCGTTGATCGGATTGGAGGGATCCTCGTTCTTGCAGACGATGTTCCCATAAGGATGCTGGGCGAATTGGGCCCCCATCATCTTGCCGTAAGCGTCCCAGCCGGACCAATCGGTGGCGGAATGGACGCCGCAGATCCCCTTGCCGCCGGCCACGAAGTCCAGGAGGTTCTTCAGCAGGGCCTGGCCCTTGGCCTCTTCCGGTGAGGGCTTTCGGCCCTTGGCGGGGGGCGGGCCAAAGATCGCACCGGTCGTGTTGTCCATCATCACCGCGTCGAACTGCTTGAGATTGTCGGCCTCCAGGGCGGCCAGATCGTCGCTGGCAACCGCCTTGAACGCCCCCGTCTTCTTGCCCATCAACTCAAAGGTCTTGGCGGCGACGGGAATACTGCCGTGTACGAAGCCCTTAGCCCGCGTGAAAACCAGCAGCTTGCGGGGCGTGGCGGGCGTGGCCGGGGCCTTGTCGGGCAAGGCGGCGGTGATCCGCTGGAGCATGTCGGGATTGATCTCGATGGCTTTTTTCGCAGCGGTGAGTTGGGCTAGCACGTGATGCCGCTGGTCCTGGATGGTAGCCGTCCGGGCCGACGGGCCGACGGGCACAATCCAGATGTTGCGGAAGCGGGTCGGATTGCCGTGGTCCTGCAGGCGGACCGGGCCGGTCTTCGCCGGCTGGCCCCAGGCCCCGCCGGTGACGTTCTTGACCTCGACAGCGTCGTGGACCTTGACGCCGTTGTGCAACACGGTGATGATCGCGCCCTTGACCAGCTTGCCGGAGGCGTCGAACTTGGGAGCGGTGAAGTCGATGTCGTAGGTCTGCCACTGGCCCGGCGGCAACGAGACATTGATGTCGGCCGGCTTCTGGCCGTAGATCGCGGCGCATTCGCCCGGGTTCTCGGTCAGACCAAAGGAATCGAGCACCTGGATCTCGTAGCGGCCATGTTGGTAGACGCCGCTGTTGCCGCGGCCCTGGCCGCGCGCGGCCGGCATGAAGGGCACGCGGAACTCCACGTGCAGCTTGTAGCTGCCGTAATCCTTGTCGGACTTGGTGTCGCCCGCGCGGGTGAGGATACTGCCGTCATCTTCGGCGACCCATTGCTTATTGCTCCAGTGGTCCTGGTTCGCCAGCTTGCCTTCTTCGAAGGGCAGGAGGACGATGGCCCCGGCGGGTGGCTTCTGGCCCAGCGTGGGGCTCTTCCGCTCGACGCGTTTCATTTCCGCCTTGCCGCCTTGCTTGGAGGCAAGCTCGAGCGCGTCTTTCGTGACCGTGCCCGTCCAGTCGCCGCTGACGGCAACCGAGCCGTCTTTGCCCAGACCATTGAGTTCAATCCGCTTGGCCTTGGCGTCGCAGGGCGGATAAAGGAGGACGACGCGGTACTTGTGGTCTTCGTCGGCGATGACTTTGGCCTCGGCCTTCACGGTCGCACCGTCGAGGGTCAGCGTGCCCCCGAACTCGCCCATGATCGGGTCCAAGGCCGGTTCGGCCCCGTGCGACGGGGTTGCCGTCAGGGCCGTAGCGGCAAACGCCAGGGCCGAGAACGTGCATGCGGTCACAATCAGAACTTTGCGAAACATGTTGGTCTCCCAAGAAAAAAGTTGAAGGAAATGGTGAATTTTCGGGTAGGTCTCTAGTCTAGTGTCTCATGCAGATTGATGCTTATGGTCTGCGCTGGAGTCCCGCCTTTAGGCGGCATTTCCCGGCTAAAGCCGGAACTCCAACAGATACAGCAATTCAGACACTACACTATCCCGCGGCGAGGGCTTTTTCGGCCAGGTCGCGGACATACTTTTCGTGCGTGTCTTTGCGCGAGTCGCGAAGATACGTATAAATCTTGCCGGCCTCGGCTCTGTTACCCGCGGCCGTGAGCTTCTCAGCCAGCACCAGGCAGTGCTTCGTGGCTTGGATCCGCTCCCAGCCATCGGGCACTCCGGCGGCTTTGATCAGGGCATCGACGGCGCTGGCCTCGCCCATCCGTGCCAAGCCCCAGCCGGCGGCCAAGCGGATTTCGCGATCCTCGTCGGTCAACAGAGCCGAGAGCGCGGGCGCCGACTGCTTGTCGCTCACCGCCCCCAGTCCCTGCACGACATTCAGCTTGCATGACCCCTTGGCGGCGGCAAGCGCCGCGCGAAACTGCTCGCCTGCGCCGTCGCCAATGGCCACCAGCGCCATCGAGGCCGGCGCCGACAGGTCTTCGTCGCAAAGCAACTTGCCCAGCGCCGGGCATGCCTCGCGGCGGCCCGCCCACTGCAATTCCTGGCACAAGTAGCCGCGGATGTACTTCGATCGGTCGCTGCCGAGTTGCCCGGCCAGCACCTCGGCGAAGTCGCCGCGGGCCTGCTCGTCGCGGCTTTGCAGCACGTAGTTCGCCAGGCATTGCAAGGCGTAGTGCGGCTTGACGTCCTTGTCGCTGCCGGGCTGGTCCAGCATTTCGATCAGGCCAAGGGTGTTTTCTTTGCCGCCCTTGTGGATCTCGGCGATTGCCTTTTCAATCTTGTCTTTGTCGATGTCGGTGCAGAACATGCCGCGCCCATCGGCGTTGGGCATCTGCTCGACCAACGTTCTAAGTTGTTCGGATATGGCCATAGTATATCGCTCCTATCAGGGTCAAGTGTTCGGTTGCTGGGGATGCTTCTACAAACGCCAGGGGGCACGCATGGGCTGGCAGACGAGGCGATTGGCTTCCTCGTCGCCGACGACCTCGTTCTTGACGGGGTCGTAGTGCAGCGTCCGCCCGCAGCGCATGGCGGCGTTCATGAGGTGGTAGATCGTGGCCACGCGCAGCGACGCGGCGGCGTTTCCGCCCGCCCGTTTGCGGGTCTTGACGGCCTCTTCGAAGCCGACCAGTCGCGGCAGGTCGGGCAAGGCGTCGAGCTTCTTGCGATCCGCTTCGCTGAGCATCATGCGGAGGTCGTTCTCGCCGCTGTTTTTCGCTTGCAGGCGATTGTAGCCCGGCCCCCATTCCTGGCTCTCGAAAACCAGCCTGAAGCCGTCGGCATACTTCATTTCCACCCAGCCCCAGACCATGCAGCATTCCGGGTGCAAGGGCGGGGCATAAGGCGTGATTTCCACGGGCGAGGTGAGGTCGCGGGCATACTGGTAGGCCGGCCCGTCGAGGTGATGGTGGGCCATGTCCGACAGGCCGCCGCCCTCGTAGTCCCAGTAGCCGCGATGCGTGCCGCCGTTGCGATGCGGTTGGAACGGCCGCAGGGGCGCCGGGCCGCAGTACATGTCCCAGTCGAGGTTGGCGGGGACCTTCTCCACCTTGTACTTGACCATGCCGCTCCATTCCTTGACTTTGACGCCGCCGTGCTCGACCAGCACCGTGTCGCACTTGGTCAAGAGGCCGCTCTCGAAGATCTTGCGGATCTTCTGGTTCGCCCCGAATCGCCCGTAGGTGCCGATCTGGAAGATGCGGCCGTAACGTCGTTCGGCCTCGGCCACGGCGACGCCTTCGGCAATGAAGCGGCACATCGGCTTCTCGCAGAGCACGTCCTTGCCGGCTTCCATCGCGGCGATCGAGATCAGGGCGTGCCAGCCGGGGTGGGTGGCGATGGCCACCACGTCGATGTCCTTGCGTTCCAGCACCTTCCGGTAATCGGTATAGATCTGCTTGTCGTCGGCCTTGTCTTTGAACCGCACGTCGCAACTGGCGAGCCGGCGGACGTTGCGGCCCAGTCCTTCGAAGGTGCTGCCGCCGCGTCCTCCGCAGCCGATCAGGGCACCGCCCAGCGTCTCACTGGGAGGCGGTTGGTTGGGGGACTTGCCGAGGACGTGTCGTGGCACGATGGTTGCTGCGGCCGCCGCTGCGGCCGATCCCTGCAAAAAGTTTCGCCGGGAAATCCTTCGTTTGCCTTCTTTCATGCTTACTTCTCCTGGTATGAGGAAGTGAATGGATGCCTCCGCTGGACATTTACAAGTCAGCGTTTGCTCAGAATCAAGAGGACGCCCTGCTGCGGGTGGTGCATGGTGGGGAGTGGCAGGGGTGCGGTGGGGAGGGTCGGGACCTATCGCAATTGTGACCGCCCAGATTGCGATGGTCTGATTCTTGCTTGCCCAAGGGCCGGTGTCAAGCATCTTTTCGTGGCATTGCGCTAGTCAGCGAGGCAGCCAGTCTCATCCAGTTGGCCGGCGGCAAAGACGAGTCAGAAAAAAGTGCTTCCAACGGTATTTCTCCTGGCTTGGCCGCCGCGATCAACCCGCCGTATCGAGTTAGGCAGTTGTGTGACCTAGTCGCAAAAAGGGCCCTTTGGCGTTCTTGCGTCGATTTTCTACGTCCATGGGCGTATTCGGCTTCACCTAAAGGTAGTTGCTCGCACAGCGGAAACTGCGGTAAGACCATCGCTTGACACTCTAATGATTGTTTTGGCTCAGCCGAAGGCCGTAGGCAAATTGTATCCAATTTGTATCCATTTTTTTGGCAAATGTTACCATTTTGTGCCATTTTGTGCCATTTTTTTGCTACGTGTTCACTTGTATAGTATCTAGGTGTAGGACACATGGCGTTCTCTTGCGGCTATTTACTTGCAGAGTCAGAAAAATAATTAATTGCTGCCGCGGCAAGTGCGGCGGTTCGCGACCGTTGCCTGGGCCGCAGGGTGGGTCAATGCACGAGACCCACGCGCCTCTGCTTCCGCGCAGCCGCCAGCGCGGACGCCGACTCGGGCGGATCGGCGCCGCGCACTACTAATGGCCCCCGGTTCGCTACGCCGGGGGCTGGGTAAATTGTCAAACAACAAATGCACGCGTAGAGTATTCGAAGTCGGGTGAATTCTGCTCAGCGCGCTTTATACTATACAGTACGCTGGCCGGTCCATGACTATTCGTTCCGGTGCGCGCTTGTTTTAGGGAGGCAGAGAATGGGCGGTATCGTCGGCACCTCGTCGTGGGCCTGGGCCGTGCGGGGATTCGATCCTTGACCGAACACGAAGACGAGGTGCTGCGGCAGATAGCCCGCGAGCTGACCAACAAGCAAATCGTATAGTGTCGGCTAGCAGGCAGGCTTCGGCTGTCGGAACCCAATTGGCAATGCCGACATGGTTCAGAACAGGGTAACGTTCTGGCTGTCCTGTATTCTGTAGGTAACGCCCTCCGTGGCGTTCCAGGCCGCCGGAACGCCACGGAGGGCGTTTCCTACAGTGTTACCCAACCAGCCCGCAAAATTGAATCATGCCGCAATGCCGCCGATTGTTGCCTGAGGTGCAAGGCATATATTTGTCCGAACTGCGGCAAGTGGCGTCCTAATCCACGGATAATCCGTCACGACTGCCGGGCGAACCACGATGGCCACCACCGGAATGGTGATCAGATTGAGTTCTGTTCAAACAACAACGCCTGTCCGTTGGCCCTGCCATTCCCACTGCCTTCGGGAACTTTGAAACGAAGTTCCGAATCCTTGGCGTAGGTCTCATCCTTCTCGATGGCCAGCCAGCGCCGCCCGAGTTGTTCCGCAACCGCCCCAGTGGTGTTCGATCCAGCGAAGGGGTCCAGAACCAGATCGTCGGGCTGTGTCAGAAACTCGATGAAAAACCGAGGCAACTCGGCCGGGAATCGCGCGGGATGGACCTTCTGCCCAAGTTCCTTCGATTGCTTAATGTAGTTGCTGTTGCTCTCGTTGTTCCCGCATGTGATGATGTTCGCCGGAATTGAGCCCCCCCGGTCTTGCGAGAACGTCGGCTTGATATTGTGGCCCGACGGCCGCTTCGTTTGCTTCACGCCGCGCTTAATGAGCCGTTCCATGTCCTTGCTATAGGCTTGCAAGACTTTCGAGTTGTCGGCCCTTGGGAAGGCCGATGCCGACAGCCAGAAGATATACTCGACCGAATCCTTGACCCGGATTCGCCGTACGTTCACCCATTCGGCCGGGGCCGGCATCTTCGCGGGGTTGTGCCAAAAGAACTCTTGGCAGAGGTTGAAGCCCACATCGTCGCAAAGCGCAAGCAACAGCCGGTAGTGATAGAGCGACCGTAGGGGTGCCCCAGGCGTCCAGGCCCCGCCGACGTTCAGGACGAAGCTACCTTCAGGCTTCAGGATTCGTCGTATCTCACGGGCGAAGGGAAGGAACCACCCAACGTATTGTTTCTGATCCGCGTTGCCGTATTCCTTCTTGAAGTGCAGCGCGTAGGGCGGGGATGTGACCACCAAGTCAATGCCGCCGTCCGGCAATCCCCGCATGAAGTCCAGACTATCAGCACAGTACGCCTTTCCTAGCTTCGTCTTGTAGGCCGGCTTTAGCTGCATGGTTGGGCGTCGATGTTCCTCAGTAGCTCACCTAAATCATTATACCAGGGTGCGAGTTTTTCTGCATCGGGGAGGGGCACGCGCTGCATGACAGCCAGCTTACCTTTATGTTTTGCGTGGCACAACAGGTCCACGACGCGAACGAACAGGAAGTCCGACCAGTTGCCGGTTTTCTTGCCCAGGCAGACGCCGAGAATGTCAAAGTGGTCCGAGCCGTAATATCGGCTCGTGGGGTCGCCCTTCGACGCCCGAGTTTTTTGCGTCTCGACCATGTAGGCGACGACCTGCCCCTTTTCGCGGTATGCTTGGTCCTGGTCGCGGACGTTCTTGCACTCGGCCCGGAGGGGCTTTATTCGTCCCGGAATCCAAATGCTGAAGTCGGGGTGACCGTCCAGGTCGTGGGCTTCGTAGCGCTCGATGACGTTACCAACCAGCGGGTAGATTCTCTTCTCCATTTGAACCTCGGCCACGGCCCCTTCCAGGGCGACTTTCAGCCGGAAACGCTTGTCCACGGCGGCGAGCAACTCATAAGCCGTCAGGCCGTACTGCGCTTCTAGCGGATGCGCCATTCCATTTCTCCCGGTGATCCTTCACCGCGGCGTAGTCTACCGAAGAGGGGCAAATGAGGCAAGACGAGAAGGGACCACCTGCAAGATTGCATAAAGCCTTTCCTAGCACCTAGTTAGTGAATGCCTTTCTCACTAGAACATCGCGACCGGATTTCGGCCCGCGGAAGTGTTACCCTGCTTTCGAACTGCGGCAAGTGGCGTCCTAATCCACGGATAATCCGTCACGACTGCCGAGCGAACCACGATGGCCACAACGGGAATGGCGATCAGAATGAGTAGTGATGCCACGACCGCGGAAACCTTCCTCCAGGCTCCTTCGTCCGTGGTCTCCTTCGTCCAGGGGCCGGGTAGCCCTGGGCGGTTGCCCACCCTGATTCCACGGATCCGGACATGCATACAATAGAACATCCGGCCCTCTGGTCTTCCCCCTCCCTTGACGTTACGGTTCCATGCAATAAACTGAAGCTATGGATGAGGGATTGCCCTGCCGGTTCGTCTTAGTCTTTGGCCTGCTGCTGGGGGGCAGTCTGGTCTTCCTCTCGCCGCCCTACAGTGTGCCGGACGAGCGTGAACACTTCTACCGTGCCTATCACTGCTCGTTGGGAAAGCTCTATGCCTGCAAGCGCGATGGCAGGACGGGCGACGACCTGCCTTCGTCGTTGACCGAGACCTCTCAGGCCATCATGGGGGAGGCGCACGAGGACGCCGAGTTCAGCATTTCGTGGGCCAAGATCAAGCGGGCATGGGACATTCCGCTCGATCCGAAGCGGCGGCAGTTCACAGCCTTTTCCAACACGGCGCTCTACAGTCCGGTGCCGTATGTGCCACAGGCCGCGGCCATCTGGGCCGCGGGTTTCTGGCAGCCGCCGCCGCTTGCGATGCTCTATCTGGCGCGGATGGCGGGTCTGGCGGTTTACCTGCTGTCGGCCGCGCTGGCGGTCCGCTTCGCGCCCGTCCTCAAATGGACGCTGGCCCTGGTGGCACTGATGCCGATGTCCGTCTACCTTGCGGCCTCGTGTTCGGCCGACACTGCGGCGATCGGCCTCGCCCTGCTGATCGTCGCCCTGATCCTGAAATTGATTCTAGGCAGCCAGACGCCGAGCCGCCGTGGGTTGTTGGTCCTGGGATTGCTGCTGGCGGCCTTGGGCTTGTCGAAGCAGGCCTACCTGGGCGTGGCCCTGCTGCTGCTGGCCACGCCGGGCAAGAAGTTTTCCAGCCCGGTGCGACGCTGGCTGACGATCGCGGCGCTGATCGGCGTGCCGTTGGCCGTCGACGTGGCGTGGATGTATTCGCTGCGGGGGTTGTACGTGCCGATGCGCGCCGACATCGACCCGGCGGCCCAGCTCCGCTGGATGTGGGACCATCCGTGGAGCTACGCATCCGGTTTGGGCAAGGCACTTTATCGCTTGGAGACCTACGGGCGGCTGATCGGGTACTTCGGCTGGGCAAAAGTGAGTCTGCCGAAGTGGATCTGCTGGAGCTATTGGGCGGCTCTGGGAACGACGGCTGTGTTGGACGCCGGCAAGCCGCCGTCGCTGGGCCTTGCGGTCAAGACGGCGGCGTTGGCGACCTATGTCTTCACGGCCGCGGTCGTGGCGACCTTCCTGCATCTTTCCTGGGACGCGGTCGGCACCAAGGGCGTTCCGGGAATGCAGCCCCGCTATTTTCTGCCGATCATTCCACTCCTGCTCTTGCCCCTGCGCGGCGGTCCGAAATGGGTTTCCAGCCGATTCGCACAGGCCGTTTTGCCCGTGGCCGCGATTTCGATCGCGGCCCTGGCCGCCGGATGCACCTGGTGGACACTGGTGAGAAGGTATTATTGGTAAGGACTGACGCAGAAATAAGTGTCGCCTTTCGCTCCGCGAAAGTAGCGCAACTTTCGCGGAGCGAAAGGCGACTATACGACAGTTATTGATTCGCCGGTCCTAAACGAGCCCGTGTTGAACATGGAAAACCGGGCCAGGAGCCGAGTCAGCGTGCAAGAGGCGACCACATGGCCGAGCGGTTCATAGGCGCAGCGATCCAGCCGGTCGCTGAGACATTCGACGCCTCCCGCATGGGCACGGGGGAGCCGGGGCTTCCGCGGGAGTTCCGTTGGGGGCCGCGGACCGTCCGCATCGTTCAGGTGCTGAAGAACTGGCGGGAGACCGGTCCTTGTCGGCATGGCAGCGGCGAGCGGTACGTGCGCAAGCACTGGTACGAGGTGCTCGCCGACTCCGGCGAGACGATGAGGATCTACTTCGAGCGGCAGCCGAGGTCGCGGAAGAACAAGTCCCGCTGGTGGCTGTTCAGCGTCGGCGAGTCGAACGGCGCCGGGTAGGATGGTCCCGGGCATTCGAACTCGGGGGCCGGCACTATGCACTTTGCCATGCAAAGTGCATAGGGCCGGCCTGACCCCGCGCTGCTTTACTTCACGCGGATCGGCAAGTCGTCCCAGCTTTCACCGGCCTTCCCGCCTTCTTCGCGGTCGCGGCCGCCGTCGTCCACGCCGTTGGGACCGACGCTGTAAAGCAGATACCCCTTTCCTTCGAGTGCGTAATGCAAGGGGCCGTCGTTGGCGAAGACGTCGACCGGCACTTTGGCGATGTACTGCGCGGTCAACTCACCCAGTTTCTGCGGATAGCTGCCGTGATCGGCGCGATATGCGGCCAAGGCGAAGCCCAAGCGGATCAAATCGGCCTGCATCTCTCCGCGGTTTTGGGCGTTCACGGCCGCGCGAGTCGCAGGCAACATGAGGGATATGAAAATGTAGCCGATTTGTTCCGACCGTTTGTCGAATAGAATGGTTGTGGCCATCGCCATCCAATCGCGATGACGTTTCAATTCCTCGTTCAGATCCTTATCGATTTTGACAAACTCGGCTTCTCGGTCGGCACGCGCGGGCTTGCGGCCTGCGACAACCATGCGGTCGTACCAGGAATTGCCCATGCGAAGTATCTGATCCCAGTCGAGGGTCGCCCGCACGTAGGCATCTTTGGGAACGGGACTCTCCGACGGGCTGCCGCTCATGGAATCGAAGCCGTCGCGTGCCATGCCTGCTACCAAATCGAGAAACAGGAATCGTTCCGACGTGTCGATTTTCTCCACCATATTGGGAAGCGGCGGCAGCGCGGCGAGATCATCTCGCATCTTCACCGCTTGGGCTGACGTGAGCGGTGCGTGTTGGAGCATGGCCTGGTCGCCCTCGCAGGCCATGGTATCGATGGCGATGGCGACCAGGCCTTGGATCGTGTTCGGCTCCTGGCCGGTCAAGCGGCCGAAGCGGTGACAGGCCAGCAGGTCCTCCCAGCACGCGTCCGTTTTGCCGAGCTTCAGCCGCAACATGGCGTGTGCAGCAAGGGCGCGGCCAACGTCGCGCGACAAAGCGAAAGATCCCAGCGACGCATCGAATACCTTGCCTTCGTCGCTGTCTCCGCACAGCATCGGCTCAAAGCGCCGCGGCCGTTTCGATGCTTCAACGAGCAGTGCCAGCGGCTTTTCGTTGGCGGCCAGCCAATCGGCAACCAGTGGGAGTTCTTCTTGCGACCACGGTTGTCGCATGGCCGAACGTTGGTAATCCGACTCGGCTTCCGGGCCGGCTTCATCGAGCTTGAGCACGTGTGGGTCCTGAGCGTCGCGCCGTTTTTTCAAGAATTCGTCAAACGAGATGTAATAGTCGCCCTTTTCCGGCGGCGGCGTCATTTTCAACATCTGAAAATAACGCGATCGCATCTCAGGCTTGATGCCGCTAGGCCCCATCGCCTGCCAGAAGGGCACGGCTGCGTTGTTCTCCGGCGTCACGCCTTCCGCCGCACGATTATTCAACGCGGCGAGGTAATTCACATAGCCGTCTTTCCGCAGGGGCTGCGTGATGACGGTCGTGTCTTCGGCCACGGTGACGAGCGTGCCGCGGGCCATGGCTTGCCGTGCCCGCGCGGATCGGATCGTCAAAAGCCAAGCAAACCATCCCGCCGGAACCAAGATCATCAGCACAAGCAGTGCGATCAGAACGCGAAGGAACCATTTCATGATCTGCTCGATTTCGTTTCGCTGACTGATAGGAACTTTGGTCCCACACGCCCTTGATTCTGACGCGGGTGCTGGTCGATTTCAAGCCCGCCGCTGCTTAAGTTCAAGAAATCTCAATAGGAATTTTCGTCCCCCACGCCCTTAATTCTGACGCGAAGCGACATCGGGGTCAGAGAAAGCGCCGATTAAAGCCGGCAAGGAGTCGCGGATGAAAGAGCCGCATAGAAAAGGAGCAGCGAACCGTTTTAACCCCTGAGTCATGCGCCGGCGGTGGTAACATCGCAGGAGATCCTCTCCGCCGAGGCCGCGGTCGGTCCAAGTGGTAAGTGCCGGTCTGACCCCTCGGTCGACCGACCCCTCGGTCGACCCCTCCGACCCCTCCGACCCCTCGGTCCGACCCCTCGGTCGCGCCGGTTTTGATGGTCAAACCGCGACTAGAGATAGAAGGAGGGTAACCACAGACGGTCACGGACCGAGGCCGTCCACCCAAAGGAAGTGGACTGTACCCGCAGACCGCCCCTTTCAATAGCAATTCGAATAAATGGATATTTGAAATATAAGGAAACGGCCGTTACCTCACGCTTGAGCGACATGATCGTATTGGCCGGAATCCGTCGCACGCTGGCCCAGTCCACCGACTTAGAGCAGATCCCTGACTTGTACGAGCGGTTTAGTACGCTCTATGTGGGGTCGCAACTCTGTCTTATGCATCCGCTAGGTGGTTGCGTAAAAATTTCGGAACAAACGAAATTATTCGCGCCGGTTTTCACGTTCGTTTCGCAACTAGACAGATGGAGGCGAATACGAAACAGCCTTCGGGACCAGGCAATCGACGCTTATGGGTAGATGCTTGCTACACGTTAAGATGGGTGTGAGTAAGACTCGAAACGATGTGTGAAAGCACCGGATTACTGCTTCCCTCAAAATTGCCAACTTGAACTCTAGCAATCACAGGCGGAACGACAGTTCGATCACGGGGGCTATTATGGCGGACCGGTACGAATCACGGCTTGCTCCCTGCATGGGAACCGATCGCAATCGATGCGTGCTTCGCGCGCTGCGGTTGGGGTTCAAGGTGTCCAAGGCACTTTCCGCGCTCAATCGCAAGCCGGCCGGCGCGGCCACCGTGCTGCGTCGCGTGGCCGTTAAGGCTTTCAACGACCACGACCTCTCTTGTTTCATTGCCCGCGGCCTCGCCTGTCCGATTGGGCCTCGCAAGCCGTGCTACGATCACGAAGGCTATGAGCTTCGGCTGGGCGGCGTCGTGGCGCGACTCTTCCGCCGCGAAGCGCCGAACCAAATGGAGGTTCTGAGGCGGTTTCAGGCCGAAGATTGGCCGCCCTACATTGTCGATGCGCTGGGCAAGCGGGTGGACCCGAAATACGCCCAACGGCTTGAGACGACCGTTTATCGTCTCAACCACGGACAAACTACATGGCTTATCGTCTTTCATTGCCATGCCACCGACCGGGCGATATCGTGGGAACTGAAGAGGTGAAAATCCGCTAAGTGCATGCTAAGAGTGTGCGTCAAAATTAGTTGTACAAATATTATTTCCGTGGCGATAGGG
>CAZTPX010000040.1:0-7540 GCA_964615095.1 uncultured Planctomycetaceae bacterium
ATGCCCCGTACACGCCCAGCGACGACCCCAGCACCACGAACAGCAAGAGCAGCGTACGCAGCGTAAACTGGAACTTCGGGCGTTCAATCTCCGGTGCGGCGGATTGCGGTTCGGGCGTGGTCATGGGGCTATTGCTCGACGATGCCGCCAGCGGTGTTGGTGGTCTTCTGCCAGTATACGCCCACGCCTACGATCTTTGCAAATGGGCGGCCAAACTTATGGGTTTCTGGCTTCTGCAAGCGTCATCGACACCGCCGGCAGCGAACGGGCGAATAAGGCGGCCGTCGCGAGACGGTCGAGTAGGGTTCATTCGGAGCGTTCATCTTCATCGGCCCACTTCGGAAGTCCGCAGTGAATGCAACGTCGTGCGAACGAATTATGATACCACCAGGTCATGAAGAATCGCCGATGGCAACGCGGACATCTAAAGAGCTGGCAGCGAAATGCGGTGACGACGAACCCAATCAGCCACATTGGGGCGAGAACGCAGAACACAATCCCCTTCATGAACTCGCCTATGGGCGAATTGAAGAAGAGTAGCCACAGCCCGACCATCCCAAAACATCCGCCGAGATAAACGCCCCAGAACCACCTGCGGCGTCTCCGGTAATCGTGCCAGGCGGCAGTATAGTTGACGTTGTCGCTCATGGCGTGATCCGCCGGTCGGGGTCAGGCTTACGTTTTGTACTATAAGGCTTGCAATTGGCCGTGCTTGATGGGACGCGGAAAACGGGACGTCACTTATATTTACGCGAGGAGAAGTCCATTTTCTCAACGGTGGGAACGGTCGGGCTTGAATTGACACTTCGGGACACAGTCGGCCTCGAAAGGAGGAGGGACGATCAGTAATGTCCCTTTTTCCGGCTCCTTCTTATTCCGCCGGAACCAGGGAGACTCGGAAGCCTAAGTCGCCGTACCGAAATGCCGGGGCTTGCCCGAACCGGTACGCCGACCGGCAGTACCAGGAGTTGTTAAAGCAACTTCCGCCGCGCATGACCCGGAGTGAACCTTCGGTAGGGCCTGCCGGATTGTCTATCTTCGAATTTGCATAATAACCCTCGTCGTACCAGTCCTGACACCATTGCCACACATTGCCGTACATATCACACAACCCCCATGCGCTCGCTCGCCTCCCACCTACCGCATGCGTCCTCATGCCCGAGTTGCCGAGGAACCAGGCGTATTCGAAGAGCTGGCTCTCTTCTAACTGATCTTCCCCGGAGGCCGTGCGGACGCTCAACGCGGGACTGAAAAACCGCCGCCCTGTAGTTCCCGCACGGCACGCATACTCCCACTGCGCCTCTGATGGCAGCCGGTAGCGCCGCCCCGCCAACTTCTCCTCAGCCATCTCCGATAGCCGCGAGCAGAACTCACGCGTATCCTGCCACGATACGTTATCCACAGGCAGTCGCTTCGTATCCTGCCCGGCAATTCGGTCTTCGAACTTGCCTGTTGCCGAGAACTCACTGGGGCTAGTACCGGTCACTTTCTCGTATTCCTCCTGCGTCACCAAGTACATCCCCAAGTAAAACGGCCGGGTGATCCGCACGTGGTGCCGCGGCCCCTCGCCCGACAGGCGCTTCAGATACCACCCGTCATCTTTCGGCGCGGTCTTCAATTCGTCGCCGGTCACTTGCTGAAGCGAGCCCATCTCGAACTCGCCAGGCGGGATGAGAAGCAACTTCATGCCGATCGAATTGATGATCTCCACCGGCATGCCGAGATACTTGGCCCAGGCTTCTTGATGCTCCGTGGCTTTCCGGGCGTCGAAGGGGGCAATGGCGGGAAGTGGAGCGCCGGGCGGAAGTCTCCATTTGCCGTCGGGACCGATGAAGGAACTCGGCACCCTCACCCTCTGCTCCTTTCCAGGCACAGCCCTAGTGGTTCGCGGGAGAGCGGGCTTGGAAGCGATGGCCTCGGTCCCGTCGGGAAAACGACTCTCTTGCTCCGTACGATCAGGACGCCGAATACGGACAATCAGCGTGAGAGCGATTACTGCAATCACGCCCAGGACTCCTAAACCGATGCCCACGAAAGGCAGTTTCGTCTTCCGTGAGACCACCAGGAGTTTCGTACCGCGTCCGAGGTGTTTGCTGGTTTCCTCGATGGCTGATCGACGCGAAACGTTTGCTGCGGCAGGACGCTCGACCTGTTTCTTCACAGCCGTTCCCATACTGCGCGGGGAAGTTCCTCGCAGAAAGGCAAGATTATCCTCTGCGGGGAAGGCGGCGGTAGCATCCTCAGCGACCGACGCGGCTTTTGCAGACCGCTTATCGACGCACGCGTTCAGCGCGGTCATTACTTCGGTCATGGTTTGGTAACGCTCTTCGGGTTTCTTGGCGACCATCTTTTTGAACACGGCGTCCAATTGCGGTGGCACGTCGGGGCGGTCTTTGCAGATCGACGGGATCGGCGACTCGCGATGCGCCATGAGAATCTGGATCAGCGTCTCGCCCTTGTATGGAACGTGACTCGTCAGCAGTCGATAAAGGGTGCAGCCCAACGCATAAATGTCGGCCCGGGCGTCTGCGTGCTTGGTGTCGTCGGCCTGCTCCGGCGCCATGTAATCGATCGTTCCCAACACCGCACCGGTACCGGTCAGTTCGGCCTGCGTGACGGCGTTGCCATCGGAACTAAGGCGAGCCAGGCCCATATCCAGAATCTTGACCGTGCCCTCCGCGTCGAGCAGGAGGTTCCCCGGCTTCACATCTCGGTGGATCACGCCCTTCCTGTGAGCGAACTCCAAGCCATGGGCCGCTTGCAGGACGTAGTTGACGGCTTTGGCGACGGAAAGCGGGCCATGTTTCTTGACCAGGGCCGAGAGGTCGCTCCCGGCGACGTACTCCATGACCAAGAAGCGAATGCCGCTCGCCTCGTCGGCGTCGTAGGCAGCAACAATGTTGGGATGCGACAACTTGGCGGCGGCTTCGACTTCTCGTTGAAAACGTAGAACCGAAAGAGCGTCCCTCGTCAGATTCCTGGGCAGCATCTTGATCGCGACGATTCGCTTCATGCGGCGATGCTCGGCCTTGAACACCTGCCCCATGCCACCGGCCCCGATCTTGTCCAAGATCGTATAGTTGCCGAGGATCAGTGACTTCGCTCGGCCTTGGTAAATTTCCTGGGCTTGGAACGCGGTCAGGTGCCTGCTTCGCACGAGTTGCTGAGCGAGTTCCTGGGCGTCTTTGGGACGGGCTTTGGGCGGAACAAAGATTTCTAGCTTGCCCGGCGCGATGACGCCCGAGTCTTCAATCTGCTTGACGAATTGTTCGAGGGCAACGGCCATTGCTTTCGTCGTCTTTTTTGATTGTCGAGTATGCCGAGGTTCTCTCTCAGGATATTAGGACACTGTTTCGAACAGGGTAGGCCACAAGGGCTGCAAACCAAATTACGGGCCGCACCTGGCAGACATACAAGGCGGTCAATTGAAAGCAGCGGAATTCTACGAATTGTAACAGTCAGGGGCAACATTATTGGCAGATAGAAGTCGGGGCGATTCAGGAGTCAAACCAACCGACACCCAACGCAAGAGGGGACATTTGCCGTGGGTTTCCGTCGAAACGTAGGAATGCCGATCGACAATGCAGCTTGACTCCGACGGAAGTCGGGCTGGCCGACGACCGCTTGCCTGCGGAGGTAGGCACTCCTCCGCGCGCGAGGAAAGTCGCATCGAGCACGACACCCAGGAGCTGACGAAGCTCCAATAGGCACTCCTCCGCGCGCGAGGAAAGTCGCTCTTGGGCAGCACGTCTTGCCACTGCCTGCCAAGCCGCACCAGCCTACGTTCCCGACCCCGAAGAGGCACTCGGGCGCGGTTGGGGCCGCAATCCAGGAAGGAATTCTCCACCCCGCCAGTAAAAGTACTCGGAATCTGGCGGTCCACGCGCGCGGATTCCGCATTATGCTTAGTGCCGTCTGGAATGGTCCGATCCCTGCCAAATAGGGAAAATCGTGGCTCGCCCTTGACGGTTCGCATTATATGCTGTAACGTCGAACGGGGTTTCGCACGATCGTTTTGATTTTTCTGATTGCGATAACTCGTATTCCGAACGGGTTGCGCACGATCGTTTTGACTTTTCTGATTGCGATAAATAACTCGTATTCGCCGATCTTCAGTTTACGTTTCGCCGGGAGGGCGGTCATGTTCTTATCGCGATCTTTCTCGAAGAAGCGTCAGCTCTTCAAAACTCAGGGGCATGCGACGCGCGGCGAGAGGATGACTCGGCTGGCGTTTGAGGTTCTCGAGCCCCGTGCGATGTTGGCGGCCGAGTTCAACGGCCCGCTGGCCGGGTGGATCAACGTCGAGGCGGCGCCGTACAATGCCTACGGCGACGGGGTGCATGACGACACGGCGGCCATCCAGGCCGCCCTGAACGCCGCCAATTGTCAAAACTGGAATACCCCGGGCTATTCTCCCGATGTCTATCTTCCGGCCGGAACCTACAAGATTAGCGCCACGCTCAACTTCAACATCACGACCGGCGGGGCGGGCACCCGCCTGATCGGCGCCGATCCGACGACGACCAGCATCGTTTGGGCCGGCGCCGCCGGGGGGACAATGATTTCGGTCCTGGGCATGCAACAGTGGCAGGTGGACCGCCTGACTCTGGAAGGCAGTTCTTCCGCCAGCACGATCCTCGTCGCCGGTGGGCTTGTGTCCGGCGGCAATTTCAACTCCGGCGGCACCATTACCGACGATATCTTCAGGGACTCCACCATCGGTATCCAGGGTGGAAATGCGGCCGGGCCGGCTGCCGAAGTCACCATCGAACGATGCCAGTTCCTCTCCGATGGGACCGGCATTGAGTTGAACAATTCCAACAGCCTCGACTGGTGGATCTGGGACTCCACGTTCAGCGACAACGCCATCGCCATCAACAACACGGGCCCCAGCGGCGCGGGCGATTTCATGGTCGAGCGGTCGGTCTTCGATGACTCGACCGCGGCGGACGTGCGGGTCGGCAACTGCAATGGTCCAGACCTGGTGCAAAGCTGCTTCTCCAGCGGCTCGGCGAGGTTCTTCTGTGAAAACGGCGAGTATGGAAGCGCCTGCAACTTGACTCTCGAGGACAACACCGTTCTGGACACGACCTCCACGGCCGTCGAGTTCCACGACTTCACGCCGCTGACGATGTGGGACAATATCTTCCGCACGACTTCCACGGCGGTCGTTTTCGAACATAGCACTTATCAGGGGGAATTCAACCTCGCGGCCGGCCAATTGCTGTCGATTGGCAACCAGTTTTCTTACTGTGGGGCGCCCGTGACGGGATGTACTCGGCTGCTGGAAATCAACGACCAGACAGGGGTGAACCTGTCGGGGATCAGCGGCACGCCGCCTGCACCGGCGGCGTTCCTGCCCCTGGTGATCCGCTACACCGTGGTAGTCGACACCTCCACCTACGGCTATACAGGCACAGCCATCCAGAACGCCATCAACGCGGCCGTGGCCTATGACAACGCCAATGGCGGCAATCAGGCTCCGATTGTCGACATTCCCTACGGCGACTACGCGGTGCCCCAGACGATCGTCGTGCCCAACGGCTCCGACATACAGATCATCGGCGACTCGAACGCCTGGTGCCATGAGTCGGCCTTGTTCTGGGCCGGCCCCGTCGGTGGGACGGTGCTCGACTTGGGGTCGGAAAGCCACGTCGTGCTGAAGGACATCTCGGTTTATGGCGAATCGGCACGCAATCTTCCGGTGACCGCCGGGGACCTCATCCGCGTCGACGACGCCGACCAGGCCGGCTCTCGCGTCTACATCGACGGCGGCAAGATCGGCAGCTACAATACGCAGGACTTTGGACTGGTGTCCGATCAACTGGACAACACCCGCGTGCAATTGACGAACACCTGGTCGGCGGGGATCGAAGTCATCGGCGGCGCCCTGGCCGCCAGCGGCGTTGCCACGCCAGGCGTCACGGCGGCCTATGGCAACACGGGCGCGGGCGCCCAGTTCAGCACCGGCGACTGCCCGACCTTCAGCGTCCAAAACGGCGGCACGTTGCTGATCTCCAGCTGGTGGCGGGAAGGCCCGTCCAACGTTCCCGTCATCGACTTGACCGGTTCTGGCACGCTGGCCGTGCAGGGCATGATGGATGATTCCTATGCCGGCAGCACGACGCCCGCAGCGATCGAGGCCGACGGCTTTGATGGGCAGGCGACTTTCGTGAACACCGCGACGGTATTCAATGCGGCGAGCCAATTCGGCAACACGCACGCGGTCGTGAATGGCAGTGCCCCGACCCAGTTTCTCTTCGCCGACAGCGGCACCTGGACCAACCCGACACTGGTCGACAATCTGACGAATCCTTCGGCCAATGCGGTGGCGCTGAACAACATCTGGGATCTTCCCGACAACAGCAACCAGATCTCGGCACCCAATCAAGGGGCGGCCAGCAACGCCTGGCTGCTGGCCATGCTCGCGCCGCTGCGGACCGACCTCCCACAAGTGTTGGGCGCCGATCTGGCGGCGGGCATCACGGACGTGCAACTCTTCAATGTGACTGCCATGGACGGAACGGTCGGCCTGCACATATACGGCAACCCAACCACGATCCCGGTCACGACGACCCCCGCCGCCCCCAGTAACCTGACCGCCACGGCGGTCTCCAATAGCCAGGTCAATCTGACCTGGACCGTCAACAGCAACAACCAGTCGGGCTTCAAGGTCGAGCGGGCGACCGACAGCAGTTTTACGCAGAACCTGACGCTGCTGACGACCACGGCGGCGAACGCCTGGTGTTACAATGACAGCACGGCCACAGCCGGCACGACCTATTATTACCGCGTACGGGCGACCAACGCCATCGGCGATTCGAACAACTGCGCGCCGGCCAGCGTGGCGACTTACGCCGTCGCCGCGCCGAGCGGTTTGACTGCCACTCCAATAACAACGACCAAGATCAACCTCAGTTGGACGGCCCCCAGCGGCACAATCCTCGGCTACAACGTCTATTGCGGGCCGCTGGGCGACGGCGCCGAAGGCACGACACCAATCAACGGCAGTCTCATTCCCGCCGGCACCACCACGTACAGCGACACGACGGTCGCCCCCGACAAAGTGTACTCCTACATCGTCACGGCCGTCGCCGCCTCGGGCAATAGTGCGGCGTCCAACGAGGTCCAGACCCTGACGACAGCCGTCAATGCACCGACCGGCCTGACCGCCATGCCGGTGTTGCCCACGCAGATCAACTTGAGTTGGGAGGCGCCATGCGGAATCGCCAGAGGTACGTTCACTGGCTACAACATCTATCGTGGCACGACACCTGGCGGCGAGAATTATTCGTCGCCGATCAACGGCAGTACGATGGTCACAACGACAACCTATTCCGATACAACCGCCGTTGCCGGGACGACGTATTACTACACCGTCGAGGCCAACACCGTGGTCGGTCCCAGCCCTGCATCGGGCGAGGCCGGTGTTTATTACCTGCCGGCCGACACGGTCAGCGTGGCCTATGATCAGACGCTCACGGTCAGCGGCGGCACGGGCAGCGAGGGCCTGGCAGTTAGCGATATCCAGAACCCGATC
>CAZTPX010000040.1:7640-67768 GCA_964615095.1 uncultured Planctomycetaceae bacterium
GGCCTGGTCCTACTGGCCAGCGGCAACTCGCTGAGCATTACCGGCACGCCCACGGCGACCGGCACCGAGACCTTCACGGTCACGGCCACCGACGCGCTGGGGGCTACGGCCACGGTCAACTACAGCATCACGGTCAATCCGGCCGTCGCGCTCGGTCCAGCGAACCTGCCGGCCGACACGGTCAGCGTGGCCTATGATCAGACGCTCACGGCCAGCGGCGGCACGGGCAGCGAGGGCCTGGCAGTTAGCGATATCCAGAACCCGATCGCCGGCCTGGTCCTACTGGCCAGCGGCAACTCGCTGAGCATTACCGGCACGCCCACGGAAACTGGTACCGAGACCTTCACAGTCACGGCCAGCGACGCGCTGGGGGCTACAGCCACGGTCAACTACAGCATCACGGTCGACAACGCTGTCTGGAACGGAAGTGCAAGTGGGAACTTGAGCGATCCAGCCAATTGGGTTGCTGGCGTGGCACCAAATCCGGCACTCGACGAGTTGTTTCTGGGTGGCCCTGCCGCCTCATCACCGCTTAATGATTATCCGGTCGGCAGCACCTTTAATGGTCTGACCTTCGATGGTGGCTGTGTCCTCTCGGGTAATTCCATCCTGTTGGACTCGACGATATCGAATGCCCAAGGGGATAACAGCATGTCGCTTCCCATGGAGTTCGGCGATGACGCGTTCTTCCAGGTTTCGTCGGGTTCCCTGGTGGTCGGCGGTGCGATCGATAACGGCAGCCATCTGTTGACCGTCAACACGGCCGGCACATCGGCGGCAACGATCAGCAGCGCGATCTCCGGGGCGGGCGGCTTGATCAAGAGCGGGACCGGAACATTGACGCTTTCCGGCGCGAACAAATACTCCGGTGGCAGCGCGGTTTTGGCCGGTACGCTCTTGATCACGAGCGCAAGTAGCCTGCCCAGCGGTGGGAACCTGACTGTAGGCGCGGGCGGAATTCTTGATTTTGATCCCAGTGCGACCGCCACCGCAGCCCTGCCCACAAGCATTGCGACTTTGGACACGCCTGCCGCCGCCGGGGCGCAGAATCAACCGCTTGCCGCGGCCTCTTCCGTTCCGCTGGCGAGCGGTTCGTCTGCCAGTCTTGCGCAAACGCCTGCATGGCAGGCTTTTGCGGCTGGGGCGACAAGTGCTTCCGCCAGTCCGAGCCTCGCTGCGGACGCGAACGACGCAGGCGCGGCGCTGTCTGGCCTTGCGAACATCAAGCAGCGACTAGCCAATGCGGCAGACGAGCTGTGGGAGGCGATGCAATTACAGGCCCGACAGCGATTGCAAGGGCCTGATCAGGCGCTACTCACCCGCGACACAATTCTGGCCGAGTATGCCCGCTGAAGCGGTCGGGATCGCGGTCGGGGTCAGGCTCACGTTTTGTCCATGTGATCCTCGAAGACGACAGTTGGATGACTATCGAACCGTTCATGATTGTCTCGCTTGACACCTCCGCGAAGAAGGGCAAGTCGGACAACGGCAAGCACCATGCGGAGTAAGTGGTCCTGCGATACGCGGGGCTCGTATTCGCAAAGTGCCCTACTTCTTCCTCTGTTTTGCGACGGCGTTGCGGTAGTAGTCGTCGTCGTGCTTCTGCTTCCAGCCGTCGCTCGCGGCGGGGCTCAACGGGCGGTACTTGTCCCAGAGCTGCTTGATCCAGGGTTGATCGGCGTAGCCCTCATGGAACCAGTCCTTGCTGTCGTCGAGGTAGACGTCCTTGCTGTAGGGCGGACGGCAGTATTTGGCGATTTCGATGCGGAAGGGCTTGTCGTCCTCGAACATCCAGCGATCGACATAGTCGAAGAAGGCGTCGTGGTTCCATGTGCTTTCCAGCTTCATAGCCCGCAGGACCAGCGCCTGGGCAACCCAGCACGTGGAGGTGTTGGCCCGGCGGTAGGCGTCGCTGCGGAACTCCTCGGGCACCCACCGGCTGGGCGGCAGGTGCTCATAGGGACCCCAGGGATTGCCGCCGCGGACGAAGTCGCGGCCGATGCCGGTGACGACGTCGATGCCGGAATGGCCGGTGAAGACGACCTTGGCGCCGGTCCAGCAATCGCCGTAGGCGGTCTGTTCGTCCTCGCCGAAGGCGGCCTTGGGGAAGCTCTTATTGATGTTAGCCATGCTCTCGTCGCCGAGCATGACGCCGGCAAAGACGATGGGGAACTTGCGGCCGGAGCCGTGGCCACCGTGCGCGGCCCAGCCCGGATGGCCCTGGCGGACCAGGCCGTAATAATCGATGCCGATCTGCACGACATTGATCAGCAGCCGCTCCTTGTCCGTGGGCTTCGCTTCGCAGCAGGCCAGCAGGGCGGAATCGGCGAGGCACTGGGCGTTCGCCTGGGCATAGTTCGGCATGCTCTGCTGGGGGACGTCGAAGGAGAAGAAACAGGAGTCGCACCAGGGCCGCTCGATGAGGCTGGCGATCTTGAGCGGGTCCGGAGCGCTGGCGGGTCGCTCAAAGCGCGGCAGGAGATCGCGACGGAGGTCGCGGGCCAAGTAGATCGTGGGGTCGTGGCCGGCATAGCCCGGGCGGAACGCATCGGGCGGCAGCGGCTCGGCAACGCAGGTGAGCACGGCGACGATCTTGACGGGACTGTTGTCGCCTTCGCCCCGCACGGTGCCGGCATGATAGGGATAGGTGACCTTCTCGCCGCGGCGGAGACTGATGCTGGAGGCCAGGCTGTCGCCGCGTGTCATGGCGATGGGCAGCCGGGCGCGATGTTCGGGGTGGTAGTAATTCATGACGCCGGAGTCCCAGGCCACCTCGCGCCGGGCGGGTGTGTTGAGCATGGAGCCGTTGCGGCAGCGCTGGTCCACCGCGACTTTCTCGCGGCCGTCGAGCTCGTCCGCGGCGACCTCCTTGCCATAGCGCGGGGCGGGGTTAATCTTGACTACCGTGACCGGTCCGAGGACGTAGAAGTCGCCATTGACGAACTGCCCGACACGGGCGGGCTTGTCGAACGTCCACGTGACGCCCCAGCGTGAAACGCTCTCCGTCAGCTTCAGGTCTTCCAGTCTGGGTGTCGCGGGTGGCTTGTCCTTGGTGTAAAGGATTACCTTCTGGTCGGCCGGTTTCCAGGCGTCGGCCAGCGCGGACTTCGGTCCGGTTTGGACCCACGCCCCGGCGAGGGCCGCCAGTACGATCGTCGCCGATCCGATATTGGGCCACAGCCTCAAGTATGGTTTCATGCTCATTCTCCTGAAATAGCGTATGCAATTGGCCAACGAAGAACCGCGTCGGGCAGGCCCGACGCGGATCTCGACTTCCTGGCCAAACGCGGGCCGATCGGCAAACGCGCTAATCCTTGGCCCGCTTGGCTTCCCAATCCCTGCTTTGCGGGTTACCGTCCCGCTCGAACGTGATCTTTCCCTTGATCGAATCCCCACTCACCGTTCCCGTGTAGGTCGAGGTCATCTTCGTGCCGTTCCGCTCGCGGACGACTTTGAACGAGACCGCAGCGTCCTTGAAGGTAGCGTCCTGGATCGGGTTCTCCTTGCCGTCGCGTCCGAGCATGGCGCCGGTAAGCTTGTCCCCGTCCAATTTCAATTTCAACGTCACGTCGCGGGACTGGTTGTTGAACGTCATCGTCCACTTCCAGGTGCCGGTTGGGTTGGGCTTGTCGTCGGCGCGGGCAATGGCAGCCGCCCCAACGATTGCCAGAACGAGTGTCGCAGCCAATAGTCGCTTCATTCTACTTCTCCCATCGAAATAACAGACGAGAACCGCTTTCGTCCCCGTGACGAGGCGTTTCGCCGTCGAGATTGTTCCAATCAGGTTACACCATCGCCATCGCCAGGGCTAGTGTTTTGATTCAAAATTGGGGATCTCTACTCGTAACCCTGTACGGAACGCCCTCCGCGCTGATCGGAATTTGGGGCACCACAGAGGGCGTTTCCTAAAGGGTTCTGTTCAAGGGATGAATCCCCACCTATTTGAATCACCACTCTAATGGCTCAATGCGACTGGGGCCCATCACTGCGCATGCCGCCGGGCTTCAACCAGTATTCCAGGAAGGCCAATTCCAGTTCCAGGGCTTCTGGGGTTGGCACGTGCGTGGGGCGTGCAGTCAGGGCCACACGGTGCTCGTGTCCCAATACGTGGTTGACGGCGACGAGGTGGTTCAGTGCCTTCCAATTCCGTGGTCGGTCCTGCACGCCGCCGGAGACGAGCCCTGGCCGTGGGGTCATCAAAGCGTGCAGGTCCACTAGGTCGTCGCCCGCTTCGAGTAACTCCTTGGAAAGTGTGACGAAGCCGCGGCGCACGAGTTGCAGGCCGTAATTGTGCGTAACCCGCCCCTTGGTCCCTTGACCGATGCTCGTCAGCGGCTCATAGAAAGGCACAAGAACCCCAGTTCAGAACCTTTACGCCGTCTCGTGTGCTCATTGAACATGCCGGAAAGTGAGGGAGACATCAGTTTCCGGCCGCCGTCCGGCAACCTGCCGCATGTGACCGTCAGAGACAGTATGTCTCGAAACCACAGTGTCCAGCAAGCTCATCCGTAAATGGCGTGTCAGCAATCAGAGGATTGTGGAAACACGAAATCTTGGTCGAGCCAGAGCTTGGTGGCAAGTAACGGGCTAACAGAACCTTAACATTTCAGGCTCTTCTGATTGCGGGTTGAGTTTCGACGACCGCTATCGAAATGCGAAAAACACCTATCACCATCCGTCCGCTTACGTTGACAAGTCATGTTCTGCGCATAGACTAAAAGCAAATTTTATTGGCTTTAATCAGGTCACGCGTCCATGGCGCATGGCGGCGACGAAGGTCCAATGTTCACTCATCGGCTCCAATTTCGCTTTTCACACCATGGGGTGGATCAGAACCGCTTCTCTCCCTCTCATCAAAGCAGCCCGGGATTGCCTTCCGTGCGATCCGCAACAAAGAAATCTGCAGGTCTCCCATGTCGTCTGCAAGAATCTTGCATCGCAAACCAGCACGAAGAATCTCCAGGAATAGTACCGTCAAGGACGGCCTGCGGCCGCGGTTCCGCCCGCTTCTGCTGGAAAACTTGGAGGAGCGGCGTCTGTTGTCGGTCAACCCGTTTTCCTCCTACGCCAACGACTTGGAAACGAAACTGGCGACAATCCAGAGCACTCTGGACACGGCCTTGGACACAGTGGCGTCGTTAAAGTCTCTACCCTTTATCGGCGCCCAGTTGGGGGAGGCCGACCAGGTCAAGGCGGTCATCGACAGCGTGGGGAATGAGATCCAAAGTGTGCTCACTGCTTTCAATGGGAGCGGTACGCAGACCGCCTTGCAGAACGAACTCTACCAAGCTCTGGGCCCCAGCGGCCTGAACCTGCTAGGCGGCGCTAACGACGCGGCGAACAGCGCGAGCACGGCCAGCGACGTTCACGTCGCCAACTTCACGGCCTACGGCTCCGGGCTGCTGAAGACCGCAGACGTAGAAATGCGCTTGCACGAGGACGCCACGGCCGGTTCGGCATCCAATCTGAAGTTCGCCGTCGGCGTGCCGTCGCTTCCCATCCAGGTCACCAGCCAAGGCGGCATCACGTTGACGGTGGGGTTCGATTTTGAGTTGGCCGTCAATTTCAACGCGGCCAGCGGCACGCCTATCGTCATCGACGCCTCGAAAACCGTCGACGATTACTCGCCCACCCTCTCGGCGAACCAACTGGTTTTTTCCGTGTCGGCGACTCTCAGCAACAACGCCTCGCTGACCGCCGACTTGGGATTGTTGACAGGTACGCTCACGCCCACGCCTAGCCAGCCGAACGACCTCACCGCCGAGATCGACGTTAACGGTCTGAGCCTCTCCGGCAGTCCTACCGTCGCTTTTACCGGCAGCGCCGACGTCAATCTCACGGCCACCCTAGGCTTGGGCGACGGTGGCGCGTACTTCCCATCGATCGGCGTCGATCTCAGCCTGAGCTGGACCGACCTGACGGACCCGTCGACGTTGTCGTTTTCCTACGACAACCTGACCTTGAACCTGGGGCAATTCGTCAGCAAGTTCCTCGAGCCGATCATCAGCGAAGTGCAGCAGTACACGCAGCCATTGCAGAACCTGATCAACACCCTCAACGCGCCGATTCCCTATATCGACCAGATCCCCGGCCTAAGCAATTTTTCGCTTTTGACGTTGCTTTCGGACCTCGGCGACGGGGCCGGATTCGGAAACGTAGTGGACGCGCTCGACGCCGTAACGACGATCATCAGCGATATCAATAACCTCTCCACGCTCGGCTCAAACATTTCGCTGCCGCTGGGCAGTTTCTCCCTCGACGGATCAATGATCGCCGCCGCGCCGGCCGCCTCCGACTTGACCAACGTGCTGAATCTATTGGGTAGTTCGCCCTTGAGCAGCATCGGCATTGGGGATCTCACCTCCGCGGCCCAGTACGCCGTGAGTAATTTCAGTCTGGCGAGCGCTTTGAGCGCGACCGCGGGCCTGACCCCGACTGAACAGTCTACGCTGGGCAACTTGGATTCGAATTCAAACCTCGTGAGTTCAGACCTCAATGTCACTTTCCCACTGTGGGACGACCCTTCAGCGCTGCTCAACATGCTCTTTGGCCAAGACGTGGACCTGGTCAAGGCCAGCGCCAGCTTCAGTTTTACGAGTCCCTCGATTAGCATTTTCAACATTTCCATTCCCGTCGTCTGGCCGCTGTCCTGCAACCTCTCCATGACGGCGAACTTCAGCGCCAGCGCAGCAATGGAGGTCGACTACGACACCTACGGGGTCCGCGAGGCGCTCGCGCAACTGCAGACCGGCAATCCGACGGTTGGCCAACTTGTCGACGACCTCGGTGACGGCTTCTATATTTCGCAACCGAACACGAACCTGACGTTCTCGATAAGCAGCACCCTCTTCGCAGGCGTGGGGATCGATCTGAATATCATACCGGGCTGCTTGGATGGCGGAGTGAATGTGGGCCTGAGCGGCGGGGTTGCGGCCAGTGCTGAGATTTCGCTGAATCCGAGTCTGGCAGTAGACGGCAAGATCCGCTTGCCGGAACTTGAGCACCAGTCCATTGGCAACATTTTCGCGGCTTCCGGTTCCATCACGGCCTCCTTGTCGCTGGCATTGAACTGGTATTACGACCTCTTATGGTGGCACAAGAGCGGTACGGATACTATCTATAACTTCGGCACCTGGACCATCTGGTCCTGGAACACCGCTGGTAACGTCAGCGCGAGTCCGACCGTTCTGGGTGTCAGTCTCGACAGCGGCCCAACCGCAGGGGGCACGCAGGTCTTCATCTACGGAACGAACCTGAACGGCGCCACGGCAGTCGATTTCGGCGGTGTCCCGGCCACGATCGACGCCGGCGGCGGGCCCTCTTATCTCTTGGTGACGACTCCGCCGGATTCGGCCGGTCCGGTGGCCGTGCAGGTGACGACCGGCGGCGGGTCGACCACCGATGCAAACGCTTTCACCTACATCCCCGCGCCCGCGGTCTCGAGCATTGCGACCGGAAGCATTACTCCCCCCGGCGGCCCGGACTCCGGGAACACGGAAGTCACGATCTCCGGCACGAACCTGGAGAACGCCACCGCGGTGGACTTCGGCAGCGCCGGGCCGGGCGCCATTCTTTCGGATACGGCGAACACGATCACGGTGATGTCGCCCGCGGGGTCGGGCACGGTGGATGTAACGGTGGTTACGCCGGGTGGCACGTCGGCCACCTCGCCGGCCGACAAGTTCACGTACGTGCCGCCCCCGATCATCACGAGCATCGTGCCCTCGTCGGGTCCGCAGACGGGCGGGACCATGGTGACGATCTATGGCGTAAACTTGGGTTCCGCAGTGTATGTGACCTTCGGCAGCAATGTGGCGTACAGGTCGGCCATTCGTCTGGATACGTCCAGCGAGATCCGCGTCGTAGCGCCTGCGTCGCTTACCTATGGCATGGTCGACGTGCAGGTCGACGCGGAAGGCGGCCTTTCCGCGGTTTCCGAGCCTGCCGACGAGTACACCTACATTCCGCCCCCAGTCGTCAGTTACCTCACTCCCAACTCCGGTCCGCTCTCGGGCAAGACGGGCATCGAGATCACGGGTTACCACTTCGGCGGCGCTACGGCGGTCGATTTCGAGTTGCAGGCGGGCACGATCACCTCCCTCTATGAAATCGATCCGGCCATCGACCTCTGGACCATGATCGCCACTGCCCCACCGGCCTACATGTACGGCGAGGCCGAGGTGCGGGTGACCACGCCCGGCGGCACGTCGTCGATATCGTCGGACGCCGATCCTTATTACGATATTTACTTCTACACCGCGGCCCCAACTATCTCCACCGTGTCTCCGTCCGCAGGTCCGCTTGCGGGCGGGACCCATGTGACGATTACCGGTTCGAACTTGGTTGGCGCACAAGCCGTGGAATTCGGCGGCATCCCAGCGCCCAGTTTTTCCTATAACGCGGCCACCGGCGCGATTAACGCCGTTAGCCCTCCGGACATCGCGGGCGCAGTCCCGGTGACCGTGGTAACGCCGGGGGGTACGACCACCGTAACCCCCGCCGATAATTTCACCTATACGTCGGCGCCCAGCGTCTCCGCGGTAACGGCGAGTTCCGGCGCTTTCGAGGGCGGCACGACGGTCACGATCAGCGGCGCGAACTTCAGCGGCGCGACGGCGGTCGATTTCGGCGGCATCGCAGCAACCAACGTCCAGGTTGTGTCCAGTACGCAGATTACGGCCACGAGCCCGGCGGGCACGGGAACGGTGGACGTGACGGTGACGACCCCGGACGGCACGTCGGCGACCGCGCCAGCCGACCAGTTCAACTACCTCGACATGCCGGTGGTCACCGCGATCGGCCCATTGACAGGGCCAACGGTGGGCGGCACGACGGTGACGATTACGGGCATGAACTTCAGCGGGGCCACGGACGTCTATTTCGGCGCCGTCGATGTCCCGGCGGTCGATTTCACGGTGAGCGGGGGCGGGACCACGATCACGGTCCCAAGTCCTGCGGACACGGCAGGGACACCGGACGTGACGGTGGTCACTCCAATCGGCACCTCGCAGGTCTCGCCGGCCGACCGGTTTACGTACGGTGATGTGCCGATGGTCACGGGCATCAGTCCGCCGGACGGCCCGCTTGCCGGAGGCACGCCCGTGACGATCAGCGGCACGAACTTCACCGCCGCCAGCAATGTCTATTTCGGCAGCGTCGACGTCCCGGCGATCAATTTTACGGTCAACGCGGGCGGAACCACGATTACGGTCATCAGTCCTGCGGGCACAGGAACGGTAGACGTGACAGTGGTTGCTCCGGGCGGCACTTCCGCAACCTCGTCGGCCGACCAGTTCGCGTACTTCGAGGTGCCGACGGTCACCGCGATCAGCCCCGCGGCCGGTCCAGTAGCGGGCAGCACGCCCGTGACGATCACCGGTTCCGGCCTGGCGAACGCCACGGCCGTGGATTTCGGCGCTAATCCGGCTACGATCGTCAGCGATACCGACAACCAAATCGTGGCACTGAGTCCCGCCGCGAGCGGCGGTAATCCCGGCACGCTGAACGTAACCGTGACGACCGCCTACGGCACGTCGACCGGCCAGTCCTTCACCTACGTTCTGCCGCCGGCCGTCACGGCGATTTATCCAACCTCGGGTCCGGCGACGGGCGGCACCACGGTGACCATTTCCGGCACGAATCTGTCGGACGCCACGGCGGTCGACTTCGGCGGCGTCCCGGCTGCTAGTTTTACGGTCCACTATGGGCTACGGCTCGGCGATGTAGTAACAATCACGGCCGTCAGCCCGCCGGGCGACGTCTCCATCGTGGACGTGCAGGTAATCACGGGCGGCGGCATATCGCTGGCCTCGCCCGCCGACCATTTCACTTATGTCCCGCCGCCGATCGTGATCGGCATCAGTTCCGAGGTAGGGGTTGCGGGCGGCGCCTCACTGGCCATCACCGGCAGCGGGCTTTCCAACGCCACGGCCGTGAATTTCGGCAACCTTCAAGCCGCCATTCTCAGCGACACGGACAACCAGATCGTCGTCGCTGTTCCACAATCGAGCGAGTACCTGAGCAACGTGGATGTGACCGTGACGACCGCCGGCGGCACGTCGGCCGCTTCGCCGGACGACCAATTCAGCTTCGTAGCGCCACCCGTGGTCACGGGTATGAGTGTCTCGTCGGGAAATCGATCGGGCGGCGACCTGGTGACGATATACGGCACGAATCTCGATTATGCAACGGCGGTGGACTTTGGGCAGAACCCCGGCGTGATCGTCGATGAATCGGCCGATGCCATCGACGTTTATAGTCCCACGGGCGAGGTCGGCACTGCGGCCGTGACGGTGGTCACGCCGGGCGGCACGTCGGCCGTGTCCAAGCAAGCCGTGTTTACCTATGTGATGCCCGCGCCCACGATCCTGGGCTTGAGCCAATCGTCCGGCCCAGCGGCGGGCGGGACTTCGATTACGATTACCGGCACGGACCTCGACGGCGCTACGGCCGTGGACTTCGGCACAACGCCCGCCACGATTGTCGCCGGTTCGGACACAGGCACGCAAATAACCGTCATCGTTCCCGCGGAGACCGCTACTCGTGGTACGGGTGGGGTGGGCGGCGTCGATAGCGGCAACGGTGGCCTGACTGTGGACGTGACCGTAACGACGCCCGGCGGCATGTCGAGCACGTCACTGCTCGACCAGTTCACCTGGATCGCGTCGCCCGCCGTCTCCTCTGTTACTGGACAGGCGATCGGATCGAGCAGCACAACTGGCGGTGGGGCGGGGTCTATCGCCGCAGGGCCAACGTCGGGCGGGACCGAGGTGCTCATCACCGGCACGGGATTAGCGGGCGCAACCGCCGTGTACTTCGGCACGACTACGGGCACAATCGTCTCGGATGCGGATATGTACATCGTTGCCGACAGCCCCCAAGGCGCCGGCACGGTCGAGGTGACGGTGACCACGCCCTACGGGACCTCGCCCACCTCGTCGGCCGACCAGTTCACCTACGTGGCAGCGCCGTCGGCCACGGCCGATAGTTACACGACAACCGTGAACTCGCCGCTGATGGTCCCTGCCAGCAGCGGCGTGTTGGCCAACGACACCGATCCGCAGGGCCTTCCCTTGACCGCGACCCTGGTGACCGAACCGGCCGACGGGACGCTATCCTTCAATAGCGACGGCTCGTTCACCTACACGCCCGACAGCGGATATATCGGCCCGGACAGCTTCACCTACGAGGCGACCAACGGCTACGTCAGTTCCCCCACGCAGTCAGTCCAGATCACCGTCAACTCGGGCACTATGATTTGGGAGGGAGGCACGGGAGGCACGGGGAGCACGGGGAGCACGGGCAATTGGACCGCTTCGCAATGGTCCGGCGCGACGTCGACAATGCCCTATCCCGACGCAACGGTCAGCGCTATTGTCAATACGCCCAGCGTCGTCCAGGTGACTTCCAACCAGGCGGCTTACGCGCTGTCGCTCAGTAATGGAGGCGAGGTAGCCGTCGGCGCAGGAGCCATTCTCACGGTAACGAACAATTTCAACATCACGGGCGGGGGCACGCTCAGCGTGGACCCCAACGGCGCCTTCTTTGTCGGTGGCACCGTGACTTTCGATGCGGGCAGCCTCAGCGGTGGGCCGGTCTCCGCCGCCGCCTATCAACTCAACGACGGTACGGTTAGCGCGGACCTCGCCGGGCCAGGGGGTGTGACCGTCGGCAGCGTCACAGGAGGCAGCAGTACGGTAACGGCTTCCAGCGCAAGCGGCTTCGTTGGAAACACGGTGACGCTTTCCGGCACAAACAGCTACGCCGGCGGCACAACCGTCAACGCAGGCACGCTTGTGATCACCAGTGCCAGCGCATTGCCCGACGGTACGAGCCTGACGATCGGAGCCGGCGGGACCTTCGTATTCGACCCCAGCCAGGCGGCATCGAATGTGTCGGCGGCGGGACTTGCCGCAGCCGCGCCGGAGATTACCGTGGCAAGCGAATCCTCCACTCCGATCGTTGTGGCCAGCGCGCTGGCCCAGATATCGGTCACCACGCCAATTCCGTCGACCCTTGCGCCGATACCTGAAAGGCAGGGCGAAGAACCGTCCTTCTTGCCGGTTACGGCATCTCCCCTATTGGCAACATCAGGTAGTACCTTGGCAACGCCGGCAGCCATGTCGAGCGTCGCGCGCGATGCGGTTTTCGCGTCGCTCGGACCGTCCGCCGCTCGGACCGCTCCCGTGACTGGCACCGTGCAATCCGCGCGGCCGTGGGCATGGCTCGCGGCGATCGAGAACGCTTGGCAGTCCTCGGATCAGAATCGCAAAGACGATGCGGCGGTCGCCGCCCTAGACAAGGTTCTTGCTCGGTTCAGCAGGTAACACCGACGTATTCAGAGATAATGACAGGTCGGACCCGAAAATTTGGGTCCCAGACCATGGAACGTGGCGCTGGAAGCGCACTCGACACTGTGCTATGATCGAACCATCACTCCGATCGGCACTGGTTCCCGTTGTAGCCGTGTTTCGCATCGGTCTCCAAGAACAGGACACGTCATGAAAAGACTCTTCGCCACCCTCGTGTTGTTGCTCGCAATGATTGGCGGGTCTGTCAGTGCCCTGGAGCCCGCGAATCCGAAAGCCAACATCAAGGCCCATGCGATCCTGAATTACCTGGAGAGGCTTCCGCAGCAGGCCGACAAGCGTCTGCTCTCCGGGCAGTTCACCGATGCCGGCCCCACCGCCAAACTGGCGATGTGCGAGGAAGTCCATGAAAAGACGGGCCGCTGGCCGGCGATGATCGGCCTTGACTACGCCGACTTTGCCAAGGGCGGCCTGGAATATAAGACCGTCAACCGCGTCGCGATCGAGTACGCCAAGCAAGGCGGTTTGGTCACCATCTCCGCCCACCTCTACAACCCGGCCAATCCCAAGAGCCGCGGCCCGTGGGAGCAGGGCGGGGACATCCAGAAGCTCATCGCCCCCGGCAACGAGACCCACGACCACTGGATCAAAGAATTGGATATCATGGCCGCCGGACTGAAAGAGCTACAGGACGCCGGCGTAGTCGTGCTCTGGCGGCCATTCCATGAAATGAACGGCGGCTGGTTCTGGTGGGGCGCGAAGGAGCCCAAGACCTTCATCCGGGTCTGGCAGCACATGTTCGACTACTTTACCAAGACGAAGGGCCTGAACAACGTGCTGTGGGTCTACTCGCCTAACCACGGTGACAAGACGGCCGATTATTATGCCGGGGACCAGTACGTGGACATCGTCGGCTTGGACGCCTACACCGATTTCGTCGATCCGCAGCACATCCGCGGTTACGAAGCTGTGGCCAAGCTGCCCAAGCCGTTCGGCTTCACGGAATTCGGCCCCCACGGCCCGCACAACCCGCCGGGCGACTACGATTACACGCGCTTCATCGACGGTGTCCAGAAGCACTTCCCCAAGACGACATTCTTCCTTGCCTGGCACCATAAATGGAGCCTTGGGCGGAACCAGAACGCCAAACAACTCCTGGAGCACCCCTGGCTGGTCAACCGCGAGGATCTGCCGACATTTGCGACATCGAAGAACTGAATGGAGTTGGCTTGCCGCCATTTGCCAGGATTCGTGAACGACGATTCGCAAGGAGAAACACCATGCACATACACGCGGTTGTTGCGTTCCTGTTATGGGGACTTCTGGCTTCGCTTTCCCAAGCAGCCCCGGACGGTAACGAGGCGGCATCCGGCAAAGCGGGCGCTGGCGTGCCGCCCGGAGCCGCGGCGCTGGGCTATACGAAGCGCGTGATCAACGAGACACCCACGGTTGCCGATATCGCCCCCGGCAAGAACGGCAACTACAAGTGGTTCAGCGGCCAATGGTATGCGCAGAACGTCCCGTCACTCGATCATTATGGGACACGCGGCGGTGTGCTTGCGTTGAGCTTGGACGGCGATCTCGTCAGTATGCCCCGCGATTTCTCGGCGGGCAGATTGCCGCTGTTGGCCGGAAAGGACGGTTTCTACGTCGAGTTCGACGTCCGGCTTTCGGACAATGATCGCGACCACTGGCCCGCCGTCTGGCTAATGCCGGCCGAGCACGACGGCAAGCGGGATCATTACGAGGGAGACCCGGCCGGTGTCGAGCGGTTCATGGAACTCGACGTCGACGAAGGTGGCTTCGGCCCAGGATTGGCAGGGACTGTCCATAGCACGGAGGGCGTGTATCCCAAGTGGAAACACATCCAGAACCCCAACAACGTGTCCTCGGTTGCCATTGATCGCAGCCAGAAGCATACGTTTTGCGCCAGTTACGATCCGGTACGTCAGAAAGCGGCATGGTGGGTGGACGGCAAGCCGCAAATGAGCGCCGGTTCGCCCTATGTGCCGGCTGTTGCGGCGCGGCAGCATTTCTATCTGATCATCTCGGCTCAATCCCAGGGGGCGAAGAAGCCGTATTTCATGTTCGTCAGCGGCGTACGGGCCTATGCCCCGCCGAGTTCGCTGCTGCCGGAAAGGTGATGGCCAGTGCGTGGGCGGCAAGAACTCAGACAAGTCTCAATTCGGGGGCGGAATGAAACAGGAGCAGTCCCATCGAGCCTCCCTGAATCAATTCCTACCCGGTCGAACCCGGCCTGGCTTGTGTCTGTGCCACTGAGGGCGATGGTGGCCTGGAACGATGGCCGTGGATCGGGGTCGCTGGAGCAGATGTCAAGAAAAATTGCGGCACTTGGCGGCCAATTCACCACGCCAGAGGCAGTCTTCGCCTCACTCGTGGGGGATCGTAGGTCGTTCCTTGCGCGCGGTGGAGTGCCTAACCGCCGCAGGCAAGGCGACTGGCGAAGGTCCCGAGAAAACGGAAGACGGTCCTTTGATGAGAACATCGAAAAACATATGAGCTTTGGGAAGATCGGCCTTTCGAGCATCACGCCGCTCATCTGGTCCTTCGGCGCGGCCGAGCCCCCGCGAAACTGATGCTGGCCAATTTGTCGAGAATTACCCTTCCGCGGCCCGCGTAGCAGCTTCGACTGTTAGGCCGCGACCATCGATCAGCGCGGGCGAGCGTGGCCGTTGGCGCTGTGAACGGATGTGCATGGCAGCACTCCCATCTTCTCGGCTACATCCACGTTGATGGCACGGACGGCTTGGCGATCTTCGGCGGCTACGCCACGCTCGTGCATGGCGTTGGCGGTCATGTTCAGCGCGACGCGGACACCTGCAGGCGTGCGTCAGGCGCCCGCCGAAGACGTCGGCGTCGAGGAATCGCCGGATCTCGCCGATCCGCCCCTCGGCGTGCAGCTTGTAGACGAGAGCTTCGTGCATGTGGTTAGCAACCCGATGGAGGAGACAAGTCCGCCGAGATAGGCAGGCGCGTTTTATGGCCATGCCTACTTCCTCCGCTAATGTACTCGCCATTTGAGGATTCCGCCAGACCAGTCGCGCTGAAGTTGGACTTCGATCCGCAAGGCGGTTGTCGTCACCCGATCGAAATCCGTACGATTGTACTGGTCCATCTTCGTGCCGTATTCCGATCCGTTCAGAACTGGCTTCCACTCGTTACCGTCTTGGTAGAGCAGACGCCAGGACTGCGGCACGCGACAATGGGCCTTGATTCGACGCTCGTCCCACCAATAGACCTCGACGGCCGAGACATTCTGCGGCTTGTCGAAGTCGTACTGCACCCATTCCTTGGTGCCCTTGTGGTCCCACCAGGTAAAGCGAGGGATCTTGGTGTCGTCCGAGGCAGTCGGCTCGATCTGGTCGTTCATGCCGGTCAGCGTGTCGTTCTGCCAGCAATGTGAGGCTGAAGGCCGGGCCCGGCTGGCGATGGTCGGGAGTGACGCCGGCTGGGCACGTTCGGGAGCCTCCGGCAGCCAAACCAGCATTTCTGCCGGCTCCCGGTTGGCGTTGACGTAATAGGGCACCGCGACCAGTTCGGCGGTCTTCTGTTCTACACCGCCATCCTCGGTTCGATACAAACCCAAAACAGGACCGCGAACAACGGTAACCCCGCCCAGCAGGTCGTTGCGATGTTCTGTGGTAAATTGGGTTTGTGGTGGAACGAAGAGGTTCCGCACGTTGCCGCTGTTGTCAACGCCTTCCAAACAGTACACGATCGGCCCGCGCATCAAGGCCACGCGGCCTGCATCGGCCCTGACCTCGGGATGGGCCTTCACACGCCGCACGGGCATGTCCATCGCCAACTCCACCACATCGCCAGATTTCCACTCACGGCGCAGCCGCACATAGCCGTGAACCATTTCCAGGGTCTCGACGATCAGGCCGTTCAACTTCAGCCGCGCAGCCCCGTTGGCTGGCCGGCCCAAGACCTGGTACAGGTCGCCGGGCGAGGACGTTGCTTGACACCAAGCCGGGATGCGGATCGACAGGTCGAATGTCGCCGGTTTTTCCGGCTCGATCGCGATTCTTACCTCGCCCTGCCAGGGATAACGGGTCGTCTGTCGCAGCACGACCTTGCCGACGGACAGTCGCACCTCAGCCCGGCTGCCGACGAAGAGGTTGACGTAGATGCCGCCCTGGTCCTGAGCGTAGATGTAGCCGGGCATTGCGCCCATGATTTTCAGGAACATTGGCGGGCAGCAAGGGCATCCGTGCCAGTACCAACGGACACGGCCCTTGCCGGCTTCCAGTGGATTTTCGTAGAAGTAGCGATTGCCGTGGAGCGAGACACCCGCCAGTACCGCGTTGTAGAGCGTCCGTTCCAGTTCGTCCACATAGCATGCATCGCCGCAGAGCAGGTTCATGTTGCGGCTGAAGAAGCCCGACCCGATGGCAGCGCAGGTCTCCAGGTAGCCGTTGTTGGGCAACTCATAATCCCTGGTAAAGGCTTCACCCGCAGAACTGGCTCCCACCGCGCCTGTGATGTGCATACGCCGCCTGGTCATGTTGTTCCAGAGGCGGCCTGCCGATTCATAATACTCTTTGCGGTCATTGATCGTGGCCAGGGCCGTCAAGCCGGTACACATCAGCGTAGCGCGGACCGCATGGCCTTCGAGTGTTTCCTGCTGAAACACCGGCTTATGGTCCTGGTCATAGTTGCCGTACGTTCGCCGCCCCTGGTAGTTGCCGCGCGATTCGATCCAGAACTCCGCCAGTTTCAGATACCGGTTTTCGTCGACGGGGATAGGCATTTCCTGCTTGAGTCTTGGTCTGGCGCGGAAGAGCAGATACAACTTGGCCATCGCCTCCTCGGGCAAAGCATGTCCGGGGATGACGTTGGTCTTGGGCGGCGGGCCGATCACGTCGCAAGCGTGGTTGGCCATTTTCACGGCCACGCGCAGCAGACTTGTCTTACCAGTGGCCTGGTAATAGTGGACCCCCGCCTCCACGAGCGCCCCGAAGTTGTATACGTCGTGTTGTTGCACGTCATTGCCGCCGTTCAGCCCCCACCGCTTATCCGGCGCCATCAACTGCGTCCAGGTGTTGAGGTAGCCGTCAGGGTCCTTGGCCTGGGCGGCGGCGATCCGGGCGATGTAACCGTCTACCCGCTTCTCCAAATCAGGGGCGGGTCCGGCGGCGAGAAAATCGGCCGTGCCGCGGATCATCTCATAGATCAGCCCGTCGTACCATTCCGGGCCAGCGTGCCTGCCGGTCTTGCCGTCGCGCACCCGGTCGAAGTTGTTGATCGCTCCGCCGCGGTCGTTCTCGAACTTCGTGAAGCAGTCGGCGATGGTCACCTCTTGCCACACCTTCCGCTTGGGCGACCAGAAATCGTCCTCGATCGTGACCTGTTGGATGGGAACAGGGGTAAGGCGATGCGGCGCCGTTTCAGCGGCAATCGCGATGCCGATTGTGGTGGTAAGCAGCGTGCAAATCACGGTGCGCGTCAGCATGTCATTCGGGCCTTAAAATGGTCAAGGAATATGGTGGAAAGGTATTGCTTATTCTACGCCCTGCGGCGGTGTGCTGCCATTTGTGCTGCCTGAATTGCGTTCCACGCCTTGGGCTCAGAATTGGCGAGAGGGTATCCCCAACCTGGGGCCACGGTAACGGCCCGCGACGTTGTACAGCACATAGAGGCACCGAACGGGCGATCTGCTTGCTTCGCAGGCCCGGAAATCAGCCCCTCCTGCCCTTATGAAATAGACGCACCGGAACTGCACTTCGCACGTTCCGGCCTATACGGTTTCCTCTCGCGGCTCGGTCAACAACAGTGCCACCACAGCAGCCGGAAGGAAGAGCAACGCTGCATAGACTAGCGCCAGGCGGCAATCGCCGGCATCGGCAAGCCGGCCGAACAGCACGGTCCCGGCGGCGGCCGCCAGCCGGCCGATGTTGTAGCAGAAGCCGGCCCCGGTGGTTCTCAACAAGGTCGGAAACAGCGGCGGCAGATACATCGTGAAGAGCGCGAAAACGCCTTGCGAAACACCCACCGCCGAAAGCCACCAGAACTGGTTCCATGGGCCTCGCGGTGCATGGTAGGTCCAGACCATCGAGAGGCAGTAGGCTACGCACATCAGGGCGATGGCCCGCCGATACCCCAGCACCCGGGCGATCGCCCCGGCCAGGAAGTTCCCGGCAATCGCCGTAAGCATCAAGAGCACCATGGTCATGCTGAGAAAGCGGGTCTTTTGGGGCTCGCTCCACGCGCTCAGCGCGGGCAGGTTGCGAAGATGTTGCAGCGACCAGTAGTTGAAGGCCCAATGGGCCGTCAGGGCCAAGGAGCAGACGGCGATCGTCAATAGCGTGGTGCGGCGGATCTCGCCGCGAAACAACTTGCGAATCGACGGCGCGGACCGGCCGGCGCGAGCCCTGGCCGCGTGCCACTCCTCGCTTTCCGGCACCGCCCGCACCATCCACAGCACCGACAACGCCGGCAGCACGCCCACGAGGAAGACCGTGCGGTGCTGCCACACCGGGCTGGACCAGGGCACCAGCGATAGGGCCGCGGCCGCGACCATCGCCAAGAGAGTTCCACAGTTGACGGCTGACTGCAAGACGGCCGCGATCCATGGTCCCCAACGACGGGGCCACGTCTCCGAGAGCAGGGCCGCGCCCACCGCCCATTCGCCGCCGATCCCCAACGCCGCCAGGAAACGAAAAATCAGCAGATGCCACCACGTTTGGGCGAAGAACGACAGGCCGGTGCAGATCGCATAGGTGAGGATGGTCAACATCAGCGTGCGGGCGCGCCCCAGCCGGTCGCCCAGGCGGCCGAACCATCCACCCCCCAGCGCCCAGCCAACCAGGAAGGCGGCCTGGATCAGCGAGCCGTAATAGCCCACCGCCGTGTCGCGCTGGTCGTCCACTGCCAGCAGTTGGGCAACGAAAGGCGTGGCCACCAGCGTATAAAGGTGCATGTCCAACCCGTCGAATAGCCAGCCCAGCCAGGCGGCAATCCCCGACTTCCATTGTTGTGGCGAGATGTCGGACAACCGCAGAGGTTCCTGGTCACCGGTAACGTGCATGAGCATCTCCACGGTTTAGGCCACAACCGTCAGGCGTTGTGTGGCGAGATGGCGATCAGAACCACGAGGGTTTCCGTGCCCGTATTCTTGATTTCGTCAAGGCACCAGGGGGCGCAATCATACCCGTAAACCCTCCGTCGCTAGACATGTTCCACTCCGCTGAGTTGGGATTGGCTTGGAAGAGCGAACACTCGCCGCTCCAGTATACAGGGAACCGCTGGCGCGAGGAAGGAATTGTGACCTATAATTGCACAGGAAAGCACCCGGGTACGTGGCGGAGTATCGCCCCTGCGCGGTAGAATGTGGGCAATCACATCAGACTTACTAGCTCGGCAACGAAGTTGATCAATACTAACCCGAATCGCAAGCGAAGATCTCTCGCTTCGTCGGGCTACTGTGCGGGTCTTTCATGCCGGGGTAATACGGCAAGCACGCGGGGAGCAGAAAACAACAATGGCTGCAAAGATTGAAGGTATTTTCACGCCCAACGTCGTGCCGCTGGACGATCGCGGCGACATCAACGAACCCGAGCTGCGGCGGTATATCGATTGGCTGATTGATCGAGGCGTCCACGGCCTGTACCCCAATGGCTCGACCGGCGAGTTCACGCGCTTTTCCTGCGATGAGCGGAAGCGGATCGTGAAGATCGTCTGTGAACAGGCGGAGGGGCGCGTGCCCGTCCTGGCCGGCGCTGCCGAGGCGAATGTCCGCGAGACTATTCGTGCTTGCGAAACCTACGCGGAATACGGGGCGCGGGCGGTCGCCATCGTCTCGCCTTTCTACTACAAGCTCTCGCCGGAATCGGTCCGCGCCTACTTCGAGGAGATCGCCCGCAACAGCCCGATCGACATCACGCTCTACAACATCCCCATGTTCGCCAGTCCGATCGACGTCCCCACCATCCGCCGCCTCGCCGAGTTGGATCGCATCGTGGGCATCAAGGACTCTTCCGGCGACTTGGCGTTCATGATGCGGATGATGTCGGCGGTGCGGCCCGTGCGGCCCGATTTCGTTTACCTGACCGGCTGGGAAGCCGTGCTGGTGCCGATGCTCTTGATCGGTTGCAACGGCGGGACCAACTCCACGAGTGGCGTCGTACCGGAGTTGACGCGGCAGCTCTATGACCTCACGCGCGGCGGCCGGATCGAGCAGGCCATGCTCCTGCAATTCCGCATGCTTGAGTTGTTCGACGCCATGCTCTACTCGGCCGATTTTCCCAACGGATTTCGGGCGGCCGTCGAGTTGCGGGGGTTCCGCGTCGGGCAGAGCCGCCAGCCCCAAAGCCTGGCGCAAAAGATCGACTACTCCTCGCTCCAGGCCATCCTCCGCTGCATCCTGGCCGACTTCGGCTACGTCGATGTACCGCCGGCGGGCTGCCCGCCGCGGACCGGCCATCTGGACCAGGACCGGCTCAACCACATCGTGGCCGAGGTCATTGAGAAGCTTCACCAGCGAGGCGCCGTGTGATTGCCGCTCAATCTGCCGGCGGGAGTCAGGAAAAAGTGCTTCCAGCGGAGTTTCTCCGGCCTCGGCCGCCGCGACCAACCAGCCGTTTCGGGGCAGGCAGTGACCTGGCCACATCGAAAAAAGGGGCCTCTTGGAGTTTCGGAGGCGATTTTGTCCGTCCATGTGTGTGTTCTGCTTTCACTAAAGGTGTTGCTCGTACAGCGGAAATTGCGGGAATAGGATCGCTTGACACTCTAACGATAGTTTTGGCACAGCCAAAGGCCGTTGCCATTTTTGTGCCATTCTGTACCATTTTTTAGCCACTTTGTAGCATTCTGTGTCAGTTTCTACCATTTTGTGCTAAGAGTGTCCATGTGTACAGTATATCGGAGTAGGGCACATGGCGTTTTCTTGCGGCTATTTGAGTGTAGAGTCAGAAAAATAATTAATTGCTGTCGCGGCAAGTGCGGCGGTTCGCGACCGTTGCCCGGGCCGTAGGGCGGGTCGCGGCACGAGACCCACGCGGCACAGTTTCCGCGCAGCCGCCGGCGCGGACGCCGACTTGGGCAGGTCGGTGCCGCGCATGGTATGTGGCCCCCAGTTCGCTACACTGGGGGCCGGTCCGAATTGTCAAAGAACAAATACACGCGCAGGGTATTCAGACCTGGCTGAATCTTCTTCAGCGCGCTTTCTACCCACATAATACGCAAGGAATCTGGCCCCATTCCGCGCCGGACGCGAACTTGCGTCGCAAGTCCAATCGCTCGTTGCACTTTCGCTGTTGTCCGGCATGTTTCCAACACGCGCTCTCCCCACTCCCCGCCGCTGAGGAGAACCTCAGGTCCCGACGAATAATCTTCGGACTGGAGGCGTAATGTTTTGATGTGTGAGGCAAAACCAGAATCATTCACGGTTGGCTGACGCCCGAGCAGCGGGAGAGGATGCAGTCGCCGGACTTCTATCAACCGCTCCAGACGCACGTGACGCGGAAGTACGTAGCGCGGGCGGCGACGGCAACGGCCGGCGGTTAGCAACCGCACCCTGCCATTGGCGAGAAGCCACTTAGCCCTTCGTCCCCAGACCGGTGGGCAGCCCGGCGATCCAGCGGTCCATGAGACCTCGTCGGCGGACCAGTCTCCCCTCAAGCGAGTGTTCGCGAGGCTAGCGGTGCGCGCTGGGAGCGAGGATAATGTAGCGGTGCGGGGCAAATTCGCCACCCTTCTTAGGCATTTCTTGTGCGTCGCTGTTGACGGAACCACGGCAAAGGGTTTAAGATAGGGCGTGGGGGGGTGTGCAAACCATCCCCATAGGATTGCGCGAGCAACCCAGGCGGCCGGAGGCTAGAGCGGGATCGGTCAACCCGCCACTTCGGCGACCAGAGTACTGTTGGCGGCGCTGAGCAACATGCCATGAGCGTAGCAGAACCGCAACCCGCCGTGCCAAAGCGCAACCCCCGCTGGTTCCAATATAGCCTGCGGACACTTCTAATCGTGGTCACGCTGTTCGCCATCCCTTGCAGTTGGCTTGCGGTAAAACGTCAGCAGGCAAAGCGGGAAAGGGAAGCAGCGGCGGAAATCGTGAAGTTGGGCGGCGTCGTACATTACGATTGGCAATGTGACGCGAAGGGCAGGCCGCTACGCTGGCGGGAACGCCCACCGTTGGCGAGTGTGCAAATCAGTTTCTAGCGAATCTCCATGTCATCAATGGGCAGTTTGAAGCTATTTGTTATTGCATGCCTGGCCTTTGTTGCCACCCTTTCATGCTTGCCGATGGCCAAGGGATGGGATATTCTGCTCCTGCTCGGCCTGTTGCCCTTGGAATTTGGACTGGCGGTGTTGGCCGCCAGCAAGCTGCGTCGACACGCGATGGACGCGATAGAGGAGCAAGAAATCAAAGCTGAATGCAAGGCGGATTCTGTGACCGTTACCTGTTCTCGTTGCGGGCGACTCAACTCCGTTCGGACGCGGATTTGTCCGCGATGCGAGCAGCGTCTTTGACAGATTTGAGTGGGAGACCGCCAACCCGCCAACAAGCCACGGCTGCAAAGTCGCTGCGCGACCGCCGCTTGGTATTGCTGGCCCTGGGAGCCTGGTAGAATAACTGAAGATTCAAACCGAGCACACTTGGAGGCTGCGGCGTCAGCCATGGCCTTCCGTTGGCTATGCTGAAAGGAACGCTATGGTCACCACGGACTTTCGTCCCGTTCTTCGTCAAATTACTGTCGGACTTCTGGCATGCGTGTTCGCCGCCCAGGCAGAAGCGCAGCGCGTGGACGCCGAGAAGCTGAAGCACGCCGAGGGCTTGTTCATGCTCAGCGGTGTTCCCTTGGGGCGAAACCAGCAAGGCAGCGTGGTGAGCATGGTCCTCAGCGGCAACCACGGCAAAGACAGCATGTTGGAACGGCTGCCTGAGTTCCCTGAGCTTGAAGAAGTCACCTTGGAACAGGCGAAATGTACCGAGTCTGGGCTTCGACATCTTGGACAGCTCCGTCGCCTCAAGAGTCTGACCCTGGTGGGCTGCGGCTCGGATGACACCCTTGCGAAAACATTGTCTCGGCACAAACTCGAAAGTCTCACCTTGACAGGCGGACAGTTTTCCGACAAGGCATTGCAGCCCGTTGCCGGGATGACAAGCCTGCGGAGGATCGATCTCGATATTAAGCTGACTGATGCCGGGATGGTACATCTGAAGGGTCTGACGAACTTGCGCGAGCTTCAGATCACTTCAGGGACGATGAGTGACTCGGCACTGGGCAATTTACGGGGATTGCCGAACCTTCATGTGCTTCGGCTTGGAGACATTCGAATTACCGGCCAAGGTCTAGCCGGCCTCGCGTCCATTCCCGACCTCAAAGAATTATACCTCGAAGGGACGAAGGTGGACGATGACGGGTTCACTCAAGTCCTGAAATGCGATCACCTGAAGATGCTTTCTATCGCGTACGGCGCGATAACCGATATTGGACTGAAACGCATCGCCCGTCTTCCGCAACTGGAAGAACTTGACTTGGACAATCTGGAGATCAGTAGCGAAGGTTTGGTCCATCTGAAGACCCTGACAAATCTTCGCAATTTATCGTTATGCTTGGGCGGCAAAAGCACGTCCGACGAGGATGTCGGCATCTTGCGGAACTTGCCCCGCCTGAGGCGGCTGAGTTTGGCCGAAACTGACTTGACCGCCTCCGGCTTGGAACAACTCGCGAGAAGCTCGCAACTTCAAGAGTTGTGGCTGGCCGCGACCAATGTTAGTGCGCAGGACGTAAAGACACTCCAGCGGGCTCTACCGAAATGCAAGATTACGTGGGAGCCGCCAACACCGCCTGCCCGCTGAGGTCGCTGCACGACACGCCTTGGACGTGGTGCTGGCCGCCGTAGCGTGGTAAAATCAAGCGTAGCTCCCCGATGGCTTTCCGCCAATCGTTGTCTGCAACTCAGCAGACGAATTGAGGATATTGGTAACGGAAGGCGGCGATGCTTGGAAGAAGCATCGAGATCACGTTGGCGGCAAGAAGGCATAATTGATCCCTTCTGACGGTAATCACTGCCAACAAGGCACGGTTGCAGGGCGAGTCGCCGCTTGGCTCTGCTGGCCGTAGGAATATGGTAAACTGATGGCGGATGCGTACCACCATCGCGGAAAGGCATTTGAGAATATCGGCGACGATGCCAAAGCGGAAGCGGATTTCGCACAGGCCAAGAAGCTCGGGTACAAGGAAAAGTAATCGCGGCCAGCACGGCACACTCGCAGAGTTGCTGCGCAATCGGCTACTCCGACGAGTTGTGCCTCCCGCTGGCCGTCCTCGATCCCCCGTCGTCGCCAAGAGAGTAAGTTCCATGCGAGTCCGTGCTTTCTGCTCCACCGTCTTGCTGTTCTGGCTCTTTGCGGGCTGCATTTGTGAGGCATCGGACGGGCCGGGCCCGCCGATGGACACCACATTTGAAGACATGGTGAAGAACAGCCCAACGATTGCCGTGGCCAAACTTCTCGATGTCCCGGACCGGGAAGACCACACCACGGTGCTTGAGATCAGCCAGGTGCTCAAGGGCACGTTGAAGCCGGGAAAGCACAAGGTCTCGTTCGCAGATTTCCCAGAACTCGGATCGCAAGAGCGTGAATTCGTTGCCTTTCTTGATGAGAAACTGATCTGGCGGTTCGTCGCTGAGCCGCTCGACAGTCGGCAACCCCTGGACAAAGCCGTGCTAGCGGTCAAAGGCTTCTACGACTGGAATGCGCATTGGGTTTTTCCTGGCCTGGTCACACTCGCGCAGTTGAAATCGTACATCAAAGACCGATCACTCGTCTATCGGTTCCGCGGGCCGATCTACTTCCCGCAACTTGGCAAGACGGAATGGAAGGCCAGTTCCCTCTCCATCTCGGGAAGTTACGATGTGACCAATAAGAAAGTCACCGTCGAGGGATTACCACAAAACGAACGATTTCCTGCGCAACCCGACGTGGATGTCCACGCACTCTCTCTGGAGGAAGGGGGAAAGATCAATCTGACTTATGCGCGAAATCTCCGTCGCGAACTGGAGATCATGGGAAATGTGGAACGCCAGGACGGAAAAAGCGGGGAGTTGCTCGTCCAATTCGCCGTCACCAATCCCGAGGTGTTGACGGAGAACGCCTTCAGGGAGTATCTGGGCAACGCGCACAAGGAAGGATTCGTCGCCACGTTTAAGTTGCCTTACGTCCCGAAACAGGAAAAGGCAAAAAAACGGGCCTTGTCGCTAACGCTGGGGTGGATGGACACAGACTCGGACGGCATGCAGTTGGAAGGGTGGGATCAGGCCCCGATCAAGATTCTGGCGATGGACTACAACGGTCCCGACGAGCGCTACGGGGGAACATATTACGTTGGAACGAGTCCATTTCCCAAAGTTGTCGAGCAGGAACGGGCCCGAAAGGACGGCATTCTCCGCCTGGTAGCGAAGACGGCATCGGGAGATTCTCTGATCCTCGCCTTTGACCTGAATGGGCCACTCCGACCGCAAGGTCCGTTCAAGTGGGCTTTCCAGAACGAGCTTCGCTTGGTCCTATACACCAAACAGACCCGAGCTACCATCCTGCTTTCCGACGGCCATACGATAGCCACGATAGCGACTTCCACTCCCGCGTTTGACTGCATGGGGTTCAACCGAAGTGACAAGAAATGAGGGATTTGAATCGGAACGCCAATCGACGCGTGCCCTACGGCGGCCAACCCGGCGTACCCGCTGAGTCGCTTCGCGAACGCTTCGCGTCGGGCACGCCTCCCGTTGGCCAACCTAGCGAGAAACTCAGGTCATTGTGAAGTATAAAGCTGTTTTTCGTTTCGACCTACCCCTTGACATTGAGGCAGAGTCAGAGGAAGAGGCATTTGACAAGGCTGTTGATAGTTACGAACATCAGAAACGTTTCAACGAAGGCGTCAAGGCAGCGAGAGATTGGAACAGAGCAACCGAACACGCTGAGTCGCACAACACGGAATACGTGCTACGTCGCCTTCGGCGAACAGCCTGCGGCTGTCACTCATTCCTCCCGTTGGCCAACCGTGGAGTAAGTAATGTCGTTCTATCCAGACCTGGGCCATGATACGATCGTGCCCGTCCTATGATTTCCGACATCGTGGGACATACAACACCCCCATAGTAAGCGGGTTGGTTTTGGACCGTCTTCGTGTCGCTCGTATTTTACGCAAGGGAACATAATGAAAACATTAGGGGTATTCCTTGTGTCACCCACCGGACAGACACCGCTAACCAACTAGGCAATAATGGATCGCTTGGCAGAGCATGCTGAGAAGCGGGCTTTGCCGCCCACCCGACGAAACCCGCCTCCCGCAAAGCCGTGGTTGAGGCTGTTACGTCAGCTCCATCTGAGAAATGCCGGCGACCATGATCGAGTACCCACAACCATTTGCCGCAGTAACGCCCTATTTCTACCGCGTAACGTTCCACGGCGACGCCGTCCTAACGGACCATGGCCCCGGTTGCCTGGCAATGACCGGCTACGGTCCCGAGGATTATACTTCCGATCCGCTACTCTGGATCAGGATGGTGCATCCTGACGAACGTGAGATCGTGCAGCGTCATGTTGCCAGGGTAAACGCCGGTGAAGATGTTCTTCCCTTCGAGCATCGGATTCTGCACCGGAACGGCACGACTCGTTGGGTGCGGCACACGATTATCCAACGCCATAATACTGCCGGGGCAAAGTGCGGTTATGATGGGCTTCTGGAGGAGATCACCGAACACGAAGACCTCGTGAAGTTCTTCCAACGTACCATGGAATTGATCCCGGATGCCATTCTCATTGCGGATGCAGATGGCAGGGTCGTGCTTGTCAACTCCCAAGCGGAGCGGACTTTTGGGCAGGGGAGAGGAGAACTGCTGGGCCGTTCCGTGAATGCTCTTATCCCAACGCGGTTCCATCAGAAGCATTCCGAGAAGTGCGCTGCGTATGTTTCTGCGCCTTGCCTCCGGGCCATGGGTGCCGGGTCGGGGTTTGTTGGACTCCGCAAGGAGGGAAGCGAGTTCCCTGCCGAAATCAGCCTCGGTCCGCTGGAAACTCGACATGGAATGCATGTGGTTTGCACGATCCGCGATGTCACCGAGCGCAAGCAGACAGAAGACACGCTGCGCGAAAGCGAAGAGCGCTTCGCGCTGGCGGTTCGGGGAACGGATGCGGGGATCTGGGACTGGGATCTCCGCACCAACCGCGTGCACTTTTCTACGCGATGGAAGAGCATGTTGGGGTACGAGGAGCACGAGATTGCAGACGAATTTCACGTCTGGGAACATCTTCTCCACCCGGACGACCGGGTACGTGCGATGGAGAGGATTCAGGCGTATCTCAAGGGCGATATTTCCGAGTACGAGTTGGAACACAGGCTCCGCCACAAAGATGGCAGTTACCGCTGGATCCTGGCTCGGGGCGCTTCCGTTCGCGACGAAAACCAACTTCCGTATCGGATGGTCGGCTCGCATCTTGACATCACCGAGAAAAAGCAGGCGATGGAGACGCTTAGAGAGCACGAAGCGCAGTTATTGGCGGCACAACGGATTCAGGAACTCCTTTTGCCCCAATCTGCTCCAACGCTCCCCGGCTTCGATATTGCTGGCGCGTGCCATCCCGCTGAGTTCGCTGCGGGGGACTACTTCGACTACCCTCCGATGGCAGACCATACGCTTGGTCTGGTTATTGCGGATGTGACCGGGCACGGATTTGCCCCGGCGCTTCTGATGTCCGCCGTTCAGAGCCAGCTCCGCGCGCTGGTCGAGATCCACTCCGCGATGGACGCGATCTTGCATCGCGTGAACATGCGGTTGCTGGAAAGAACAGATCAATCGCGGTTCGTTACCCTCTTCTTTGCCAAGATCGACCCGGCATCTCGAACGTTGACCTATGTCAATGCAGGGCACCCTCCGGGATATATCCTCGACAAAGCAGGTAACGTGAAGTCCAAACTGGACAGTACCACGATCGTGCTAGGAGTGCTTCCTGACGTGGAATTCATTGCAGGGGAGTATGGGGTCTTGGAGCCCGGCGACATATTACTCCTGTTGACCGATGGGGTCCTGGAGGCTTTTTCGCCGGATAACATCCCGTTCGGTGTGGATCGAGCACTTGGCGTTGTGCGTGACCATCGAGACGGCACCGCCCGCGAAATCGTGGATGTTCTCTACCGCGAGGTCCTTGCATTCTCGCGTCGGAGCTTACCCCGCGACGATGTAACGCTAGTCGTAGTCAAGGTACATTAGTTCAGACAGCAGGGCTTCAATGGCCGTTTTGGCCCCGGCCTGCCAGGCGTCAGCGATGGGTCGCTGCTCTTCCTCCTGCACCTCATATCCAAGATGCGGCCCGCGAAGGATGGCGGCAGCCGCTTCGGCATCGTGGCCGCGAGTCGCCTTGTTCGCGCGGCGGCTGGGCGTCGGGGTTAGGCCGGCAGTTTCTACTTTATATGACGAACTAGAAACTGCCGACCTAACCCCGATTCTCCATTCATTCTTCGTTCGGGCTAGTTCGGGCTAGTTCGGGCTACTTATCTTTGCCGACCTTGAAGGCCTTGCTGAAGGCCTTGCTGCCGAAGACCATTTCGATCTGTTTATCCGGCTTGGCGGTGGTGACCTTTGCCTTGCACTTGTCGCAGCAGAACTGCACATCGACGCCGGCCACGTTGACCTTCGTCGACGCGTCCAGGTCTCCTCCCGTCAATGGACAGTCGGTCTGCTTGGCCTGACCGCTGGCGGCCAGTTGCAGATTGGCTTTCGTGACAAACTTGGCATTATCTGCGTCGAACTTCGCCTTGCACTTCGTGCAGCAGAAGCAGACCTTGCCACCGCCGAAAGCGGATGACACCGACTTGTCGATCGACTGGCCCGATACTGGGCATAGCAACTTGGCTGACGAATCGGCCTTGTCCGCCGAAAAGGCAACGGCCGCCGCCAGCAACAAACTCAATCCAAGACCTGCAAGCAATAATGTTCTCATGATAGAACTCCGGAAAACGGGTGGAAACAAAAAGGCGAGACTTCGTATCCTATAATAGGTTCCCGGCGAGATCGCAGTCAATAGGCGCGTGCGGGTTTTGGATGCTGTCGGAGCCCGGGAAACGATGTCAGGCTGGGAAAGCCAGCCCTACGGGTGAAATCTTATGCTCCGTCCAGGGCCTTGACGATCTTGTCAACGTCGAACACGCAGCCGCCCCAAGCGCCGCCGCCGAGGCGCTGCAGCGCGGCCCAAAGCCGCGTCTGGGGAGGCAACTTCGGGTCGGCAGACAGATTGGGATGGGCCGGGCGTTCGGCCAGCAAGCGGGCGGCCTGCTGCGGGCTCAATTCCTGCCCCACATCGCCGACCAGGTCGACACGGCCTTCGAGTTTTGTTCGGTCGATAACGATGCGGATGCGGTCACCGTCGCGGAGCTTGCCCAGCGGCCCTCCGGCCAAGGCCTCGGGCGCAACCAGGCCGATGCAGGCCCCCGTGCTCACGCCGGAGAAACGCGCGTCGGTGACCACCGCCACCTCGTGCCCCCAGGAGAGATATCGCAGCGCGGAAGTGATTTGGTAGATTTCCTCCATGCCGGACCCCAGCGGTCCGCGCCCCATTAGCACGAGCACGTCGCCGGGGCGAATCGGCCGGTCGCCTTGGCCTTTCACGGCGGCCACCGCGTCGGGCTCGCGGACAAAGACGCGGGCGGGCCCCTGCATGCGGTAGACGCCATCGGCGCCAAGCGCGCGCGGATCGATGGCCGTGCTCTTGATGACCGAGCCCTCCGGCGCCAGGTTGCCGCGGGGGAAGCAGACGGTGCTGGTCATGCCCAGCCGGGCGGCGCGCTCGGGCGAAAGGATCACGTCGTCCGGGTCGATCCCGTCGCAGCGGCGGAGCGTCTGCCGCATCGCCTTCCGCCGCGGCGAGCCCTCCCACCACGTCAACACCTGGCCGAGCGTCTGCCCGGTGACAGTCATCGCGTCCAATTCCAAGAGCCCCAGGTCGCGAAGACGCAGCATAACTTCCGGCACGCCGCCAGCCAGGTAAGCGCGGATCGTGGGGTGGTTGGCCGGGCCGTTAGGCAACACGTCGACCAGGCGCGGCACGCGGCGATTGACGTCCGTCCAATCGTCCAGCGTCGGACGCCGCAAGCCGGCGGAGAAAGCCACGGCTGGCAGGTGGATTACGAGGTTGGTCGATCCGCCTACGGCGGCGAAGACGGCCATCGCATTGCGGATCGACGCCTCGGACAGGACATCGCGCGTGCGCATGCCGCGGGCGTCCAGGGCCACCAGGGCCGTGGCGCTCCGCCGCGCCATATCGAGCCAAACGGCTTGCCCCGAAGGCGCCAGCGCGGAATGCGGCAACGCCAGACCGAGCGCCTCGCCTACCACCTGCGCCGTGGCGGCCGTGCCAAGAAAATGGCAACCGCCGCCAGCCGAGGCGCACGCTCGGCAGCCCCGCTCGGCGGCCTCTTCCAGGCCCAGTTCCCCGCGGGCAAACCGCGCGCCGACCGACTGGATCTTGGCCGTGTCTTCACCCTGCTCGGAGGGCAACATCACGCCGCCTGGCACCAGCACACAGGGCAGATCACCGAGGCCGGCCAGGGCCATCATCATGGCCGGCAAGCCCTTGTCGCAAGTTGCCACGCCGAGCACGCCTCGGGCTGTCGGCAGCGAACGGGCCAGTCGGCTGAAAATGGCGGCCGCGTCGTTGCGATAGGCGAGACTGTCAAACATGCCGGGCGTTCCCTGAGTGCGGCCGTCGCACGGGTCGGTGCAATGTCCGGCGTATGGCACGCCGCCCAGCCGCCGCAGTTCACCAGCCGCCTCGCGGAGGGCCATGCCCAGCTCCCAATGGCCCGTGTGATATCCCAGGGCGATGGGCGATCCGTCGTCGGCGCGTATTCCCCCCAGCGTGCTTAGCATGGCGTAGTGCGGCCCAGCTACCTTCTCGACGGCCCAGCCCATGCCCGCGTCCTGGCTCATGCCGAAGACAGGCCCGCTCGGTTGCTCGCGGAGCATCTCGGCAGTCAACGGCAAGCGACCTTGCGGGCCCGGCCCATGGGTCACCACGTCGTAGAGCGAAGGATCGTCCGAATCGAGAATTTCGGCAAGGCTGGGCAAGCCTGGAGCAGTGGTCATTGGAAAAATCTCCTGGGGGAAGAGCCGACCTCGTTAACGTCTTTCCGTTATATAGGCGGCCTGGCCCGAAAGAAAGTCCCGGGCAGTCATGACGCTACATTCTGGCCGCCGCAGGGAACGCCGGTCCACTATGACCAGCTCGACATTTCCGGCACGGCCACCCTCAACGGCACAAGCAGGTAGAGCCTAGCGTCCCCATAGAGTATAATGTGTTCCCAAGTCCCACGCAGAAAAACGCCCCCGGCCCAAAGCGTCTGGACTGGGGAAGTTCTCGATTACAACTCGACTGCATTTTCTCATCACCCGACTAGACGAAGTGAACTGGCCCGTATACAGTTATTGTTGATAAAAGGCCAGAATCCGAAAGGCCGGTGTGCCGTGAATGTGAAGCCGGGGTAGTCTGGCCCTAGCCGCTGGTCGGCCCCAGAAGGTTCCCACCCCACTCTCGGCCGTGCCGTCGCGATCACCCTTAGCTTTCGAAAAAAAGCCTGAATCTCACTCGCGCAGGCTCGCTCGTGTATCCGGACTGTGGACAGGCGTTATGGTTCCTATTAAACTTGACCGTATCGCACCCCAAGCTTTGACGGATTGATTGCACCACGTTCCGGACGATCAAGAGGGAGACCCACATCGTGACGCGAATTGGTTTCATCGATCGCGCCTTGATCCTGCTGACAAGCACGCTCGTTACGGCCACCGTCGCGGCCTGGCCTCGCCCGGCGCAGTCTTCTGACAAGCTAGGCTCCGCGCCGCTGCGGACGATTGGTCTGGATGCCGCAGAGCCGGTGGCGGAGGGGAGCTTGAAAACGACCTTCGGCCGCGACGGCCTGTCCTCACTGAGCTACCACGGTGCGGAGCTGCTGGTCAAAGGCCCGGCCAGAGTACGCTACACGCCCCAAAAGCCCGATGGCTCTCCAGCGACCTTCTTAGAGGACAAAGACCAGCACCGGAAGGTTGAGGGCGACACGATCACCCGCGAGTACGAGGGCCTGACCATCGTCATGACCGCTCGGCAAAAGAAAAACGTCCTCCGCTTGGAAGTCACCTTCAAGAACACCAAAGACCGGGCGCTGACCGACGTCGGTTTCCAGCCTCTCACCGTCCAGTTCCCCAGGCGACCGAAAGGCGGACGGTGGAAGTGGGGCTACACGGTAACCACCGACAACGAGGGCGAGCCGGGCGTCGTGGCCGCCGACTGGGGCGACGCCAAGTTGGTCGCCTGCTGCGACGAGGTCGAGCGGCCCGTCACCTTCGGCTTCGAAGGCAATTATGGCAACGGGGCACACAACGCCCTGAGCATTGGTCTGGCCAAACTCGGCGCCGGTGAGAAGCGCACGTACCATTTCTCACTGCGGTTCGGCGGCCCCGATGCCGACACAATTGGGATGGCGCGGGACGTTTACGAGCAATTTGCCAAAGTCTACCCGGACAAGCTCAACTGGCCCGACCGTCGGCCAATTGGCGCGCTGTTTCTCTGCCGCTCCGCCAGCAAGTGGACCACCAACCCCCGCGGCTGGTTCAACGACGAGAAACTGGACGTCACCACGCCGCTTGGACGCCAGGTATTCCGTGACCGGCTGATGAGGTACGCCGAGGCGTCCGTCGCGGTGTTGAAGGACGTGGGCGCGCAGGGCATGATTCTCTGGGACCCCGAGGGCCAGGAGATGCCACATGCGATTTCGTATCTGGGCGATCCGCGCATAATCCCGCAGGCCGCGCCCGAGATGGACGCCGTAGCCGACGAGTTCTTCCGGAAGTTCCGCGCCGCCGGGCTGAAGGTCGGCGTCTGCATCCGGCCCTCCAGGATCGTATCCAACCATAAGGGCGGTTGGGACCATGTTCAGGTCGACGATCATGTGGCCGAGCTGGCCGATAAGATCGCCTACGCCAAGAGGCGCTGGGGCTGCACGATCTTCTACATGGACACCAACGTCAAGTGGGAGAAGGGCATGTGGCAGGGCAACTCCTGGCTCCTGCCTAGCGCGGATCTCCACAAGTTGACCGCGCTCCATCCCGACGTGCTCATCTTCCCCGAGTTCGGCCGGTATGGTTACTGGGGATGCTGCATGCCGTACGCCGAGTTGCGTGGCGGCTCTGTCCGCACTTCGGACGCGATCCGTGCCGCCTATCCTCGTGCGGGGAGCACCCTGGCCGTGGGGGACGGTGACTATCTGGGCCACTGGGACGGCTTGCTCGAAGGGGCGATCGGCGGCGACATTCACCTGTTCCGCGGCTGGTTCGGCGAACCGCTCAATCAGCTTGTGAAGCGGCTCTACCAGGAAGCCGATTACGTGCGCAGGGCGCGAAGCGCGCATCCGGGCGAGCGGCCAGTGACCGAGGCCTTGGCCGCGAAGGACCCATTGACCCGCTGGCTGGCCCTGAATCGCGTCAAGGCCGGCGACAGCGCCGCCTGCACCGAGATCGTGCGTCTGCTGCCTGGAGAGCAGGATTGGGTCGTGCAGAAGAAGATGATCGAGGTGCTCGGGGCCTCCGCGGATGCGGCGTCGGTGTCAGTCTTGGTCCCGCTGGTAAGAGATCGAGCACGCGGCCTCGATCATTTCGCTGCGGCCACCCTCGGTAGGTTAGGCACGCCGGCTGGCCGTGCGCTTATTGAGCTTGCGACTGATAAAGACCCAGAGGTGGCGGAGAAGGCGCTTGTTGCCCTGGGCGAGAACGTGGAGCCGAAGGGCCTGTCCGTGCTGCTGGCGCTAGCCGATAGTCCGAATGTGGCCGTGCGCCGTGCGGCCATCCGGGCCTTAGGCGTGCATCGCTCGCCGGAGAGTCTGGCCAAGTTGGTCTTGCTGCTGAGGGAGACGGACAAGGACGTGCTGATGGCCGCCTGTGCCGCGCTTGGCCGGCAGAAGGACAGGACCGCCGTCAAGCCTCTGGTGGAGCTAATCGAGCGATCGGTTACATCGCTGCACGACAACGACGTGCGCATGGCTAGCGGCGATGCCTTGGAAGCGATCACGGGGCTGGAATACGGACCGTTCGAGCGGGCTTGGCGGACGGCGCTGGATGCCGGGAAGCTGTAAACGGTTGCCTTCGCGTCCATCCCGCCCTCTGCATCCCGCCGGCCTGTCCCCACACATTTTGCTCCGCTGAGCAAAATCCCAAGCCGGCCAGCCAGCACAGGCCGCTCCGATCGTTCGTTGATCGGGTCCGTAGCGGGCCGCGGGACGTTGCTGGGGGTCTTGGCGTCCAGGTTGACCCCAGAGCCGCCCTGTCCGCCGAGGTCGCTTGCCCCTACTTCTTCTCACGAAACTTGCGAGCGAACTCCGCGTCTTCTTCCAGGGTAAATCCCCAAGCGCCGCGGGGCGTGGCAAACGAATCGACCAAGCGGGTCTTGCCGGTATAAATGTTGTTCGTTGAACTCGACGTGACGTACACTTCTCGACCGTCGGGCCGACGGAGCCAGCCTTCCATTTCGCTGTGCGGGCGGTAAACGATCTTGCGAATGCGGGCGTCTTCGAGCTTCCTTGCGATCACCGCCTTTTCCAGGTTGAACACATCGAGTTGCCAGCCCAATCCGGCCACCACGTTTTGCACACAGGTCAGCTCACCACGCGCGCCGTCCCAGAAGAGATTCTGATTGAACGGCCCGCAAGGAATCGTGGCCACACATACTCCGGGGGCCGACGAACGCCTGGCCTCGACCAGCAACTTCGGATCGTAGAGCCGCACCGCGGGATGCACATCGCCATAATCGGCCGTGGCAAGCAGAAGGTGCCCCTTGAGGGTCACATATTCGGGCCGGCAGCCGTTGACTGCCGCGTCGTCGCGGATCGTAGCCAGCACGGCCGAGTTGAGGTTGCCGTCCTTGAAGGCGCGGTCCCAATCCAGCTTATAGATCGTTGCCACCTTATTGACAGTGTCTCCTAAGAAACAGCCGGATTCGGGGTCCCAGGCCAGCCCGGTCGGATGCACAAGGACAGGCTTGCCGTTGCGGGCCAGCCAGACATCGCGGCCCGTCGGCTTCAGGTCAAGCGTATATTCGCGAATGATGCCGACGCGCGGCTTGGCCAGGTAGACGTCGCCGTAGAAGTAGAGATGATTCTGGCGGAAGCTGACGCCTTGCGCCGCGCCAAGTTGCGGGTCACTGGCGGTTTGCATTTCGTCGATCGTGGCGTTGCCTTTCCAATCGGCATCGACCGGCGGCTGGGCCAGCAAACTCGACGAAAGCGCCAGCGACAAGACAAGTGGCGCGAAACAAGTGGCAATCTTGTTGATGGTTTTCATGGATGATCTCCCCTGTGTAATCCCTGAAACACACCAGTGAACCAGAGAATGTTCTCGCTGTCAATTGACAACAGCTCGGTACTCCAGCACAATAGTTGAACATCTAACCACACAGGTGGTAGCCATGCAACAACGCATATTCCAGCCTCTCCTTGACGCAGCGCTCTTGGCCTTCGCGGTCGCCCTCATTCTCTCGGGCACACCGGCCCTGGCCGTGACCTTGGGGACTCCAACCCAAGGGCCAACGGCCCAGGCTCGCTGGGCCGGTACCGTCGATTCGCTCCAGTCGGCCATCGAGGACCTGATTCGTACCTTTGGACCCCAATACGCCAACGGCCACGCATACCTTGAGCGATTGGAGGCTCTCAAGAAGTCCGGCGCCAAGCCGGGCGACCGCTCCTTAGAAAGCCTCGCCACCGAGTCGCTGTTGGCCAATCCACTCTTGGACTCGCTGCGATTGGTCCTGGTCAAGCGTCCCAACTTCGGCGGCCACGACGGGTTCTTTGGCTATACCAGTTACCTAATTCGCTCGCCCGCCGAGCTGTGCGTGTTGGAGTCGGTGCGCAACGGAGGACCCGTGCGAACGTTGCTTCGCACTGAGACCGGTTGCGTGCGTGATCCAGACGTCTCGTTCAACGGCCAGCACATCGTGTTCGCCTACGCCCGTAACCAGCGCAACGACAGCGACTACCACCTATGGGAGATCAACGCCGACGGGAGCGGTTTGCGTCAACTGACCACGAGCCCACCGTTTGCCGGACCGGAGCCGCCCCTGCGCGGCCCCGGTTGGCACGACGTTGAGCCCTGCTACCTGCCCGGCGGTGGGATTGTGTTTACGTCGACGCGTTACGTACGATTCGTCGATTGTGTCGACATCGAGCCGGTTACAACGCTCTTTGCTATGGACACTGACGGCCGTCGCCTCCGTGGTATCTCGGCCAATCACGTCCACGACTGGCACCCCTCGGTGCTCAACGACGGCCGGTTGATCTATACCCGCTGGGAATACAGCGATCGTAGCCAAATGTGGCTGCACAAGCTGTTCGTAAAGAACCCGGATGGCTCGGGCACCACTGCCTTCTACGGCAACAACTCGTGGTGGCCAGTGTCCATGCTCCACGTCCGGGCGGTCCCCGGCTCGAGCCGGGTGATCTGCACGCTGGCGGGCCATCACTCGGGTACTGATCAGACGGGCGAGATCGGCCTCTTGGACCGATCGCGGGGCAGCGAAGGCGCGCAGGGTGTGGTGGCCTTGTTTCCATCTCGCAAGATTGAGCCCATCTACCGCGATGACCCGCGTCCCGGCCCTAGTATCCGCTACACCGAGCCCTATCCGCTCTCCGAGCGATGGTTCATCGTCTCTGGCCAGCCGGACGGAGCGAAGCGGTTCGGTTTGTACCTGGCCGACTTTTGCGGAAACCGTGTTCTTCTGAACGAAGACGAGAAGCTCGATTGCCTGTCGGCCATGCCGCTGGCGGCCCGGCCGTGCCCACCGGTGATTCCGCCGCGAACCGACTATCGGCGCAACGACGCCACGATTCTGATGTTGGACGTCTATCACGGCGCCGGCATGGCGGGCGTACCGCATGGGTCGGTCAAAGCCCTGCGGATCATCGACTTCGACGTGCGCGATACGCCGGGCTGCGGCGGACTGCGCCAAGAAGAGGGTCCGTCGGGAGGCCACTCCTGCCCCGTGACGGCTTTGGGCGGATCGTGGCACGTCAAACGCATCCTGGGCACGGTGCCGGTTCACGCTGACGGCTCCGCGTCCTTCCGCATCCCGGCCGAGCGGCGAGTCTTTTTTCAGCCCCTCGACGAGCACGGCCGGGCCATCCAGTCGATGCGGAGCTGGGTGGAGGCCATGCCTGGTGAACACATCACGTGCATCGGTTGCCACGAGTCGCCCAGCGAGTCGCCCCCCTTGGCCAAGGCGATGGCGTTGGCCGGGGCGCCGGTCGATCCGACCCCGTGGTACGGCCCGCCGCGGGCGTTCGGATTTGTGCGCGAGGTGCAGCCGGTCCTCGATCGCCATTGCGTGCGGTGCCACAACGCCGCCGACAAGAAGGGACTCGATTTGCGCGGCGATGCCACCAACTGGTTCAGCATGGCCTACGAGAATTTGCGCCCCTTCGTGCAACCGATCGGGCCCCACGGGTCCGCGGCGATCATTGCCCCGCGATCGCGCGGCGCGGCCGCCAGCCGTCTGGTGGATTTGCTCTTGGCCGGGCATGAAGGCATGCGACTCGACTCCGAAGGCCTCGACCGGATCATTACCTGGATCGACCTGAACATCCCCTATTACGACAACACGGCCATCACGCGGCCCTTCAGCGGACCCTTGAGCAACCAAGTCACGGCTTCCGGCCGCGCGGTGATCGCCGATCCGCAACCTCTGTGGAATGCCTTGGGCAACGATTGCCGGAGCTGCCACCCGCGCGGGTTTTCCGTGGAGCCGACGGCCGCGCCGTGCCAGGTGCTCGATCTACCCAAGAATTTGAAGCGGCCACCGGTCAATCTAACTCATCCGGAACAAAGCCGCATCCTCACGGCCCCGCTCGCCCGGGCTGCCGGAGGCTTGGAACTCTGCGGCAAGCCTGTCTGGGCCAGCCGTGACGCCCCGGCCTATCGGTCCGCGTTGCGGGTGATCGAGGGCTGGCACGGAGACCTGGTTTCCCGGCCGCGCGAGGACATGCCCGGCTCCGTCCCCTGTTCGGCCTACACGGCCACGCAGAACAAGCGCCGCGCATGGCTTGAGATCGAAGCAGGGAACCGGCGTAACGCGGAGGGACCGTGATCTCGTCGACGAGATCCACGCCAGTCCCCAAGGCCCTTGGGACCCCGCAGTCCCAGTCTATTGCTTACCTTCGCGGCCATCTTTCTTGGCCGCGGTGCCGGCCCTGGTCTCGTCCGTGCCGTCGGTCATCTTCCGCGAGGGGTTTGGGGCTGGGCTGCGCTGAAGGCCGGCCGCGACAATGGCATTATCTCTTGGGCGGCAATCTTCTTTCCGCCGCCTGCTAACCCGTACCCGGAAGACAATCATGCGCCCTTCACCCGATGCTCGAACGTGGAGGGAGCGATAAGTCGGAATTCGTGGACCACGAGTTCAAGAGACGCTGACGCTCCGCGGCTGATAATTGCGACATCGTTGTGCCAACCTTTATCGAGGGACTTCAGCAAAGGAAGCCCATCTCCTGCATCATCTCTAGGTCGAAGCAGGGCCGCGCGTTGAAGCGGTGGGCCTGCAGCAGCTTGCCGACAAGGCGCAGCCGTTCGAGACGATTTTCCAACTCGTGTTTGATTTCATCCACGGCCGCCGTGAAGCTGGCGGCGAGCTAGAACATGTTATCGGGCAAGACGACGCTAATGGCAGGTTTCTGCTGCAGATAAGCGAGGATTGCACGTCTGCGAGGCTTGGTGGGTGATGACTGGCATCGAGTCTTGCTGGACGCGGAAGACAATCCTCAAGCCTGGCTGCCGCTCCATTGGGAGCGGTTAACGTCGGGCTTTCTTTTTAGCCGTGGGCAGGTGCCGGAGCAGCTTGCGCAGAACGCAACGTCACGCCGCCCGCCGCGTGGCTTCCGGCAGGCGAGATGGGAAGGACAAAGTGGCCTGGGTGCCGTTTTCGAGGGAAACGGAAGCTTGTACTGCGCGTCGCTTTCGTGGTCGCGCCCGATAGCCCAGCAGTCCGATAACCCCCACCCCCAGCAGCGCCAGCGTCCCCGGTTCCGGCACGACGTTGAGTACCACGTCGTTGCCTTGGATGGCGATGTTCGCCGGCAGGCCGTCGAGCGTGCCGCTGGTGCTTATCCCCAAGCTGCCGGAGATCGATTGGGCGTCGATGAGCATGTAAGTGCCCTGCCCAAAGCCAGCCATCGGCGTGAAGTTGAAATCGGCGAACTGCTGGCCGCTGAGTACCAACGGCCCCGAGGGCATGTAAACCTCGTCGCTGTCGGCGGGCGTGTCGAGAGCATAGTCCATCTGTGCGCCGGACAACAGCGAGAGACTGCCACTGACGTTCATCGCGCCGGGAGCAGCGCCTGGCGACAACGAGCCACCCGAGGCCACGGTCACGCTGGTCAAGCTGCTCGAGCCGCCGAGCATGCCGCCGTTGTTGACCGTCACCGGGCTGGCCAGCGAGCCGTTGACGAGGAGCGAGCCTTGGTTGACCGTGGTGGGGCCGACGTAGGCATTTAAACCGGTAAGGGTCAGCGTATTCGCGCCCAGCTTCGTCAGTCCCATGCTGCCTGAGATATTCGAGCCGTAGGAGAAATTGCCTGCCGTGGTATCAATGCCGAGGGCGGAACCGCGGGCGAAACCGCTGCCGTTGCCGGCTAGCAGCGAGCCGATGTTGGCGGATGTCCAGCCGCTGCTGCCGACACTGAGTGCGAGCGTTCCGCCGTTGGCTACGGTGACCTTCCCGGCCGTCGCGTAGCCGGGAAGCGATGCCGTGCCGGTGGCCTGGAGCGTGCCCGCATCAATCGCCGTGCCGTCGCTGTACGTATTACTGCCCCGGATCGTGAAGTTGCCCGTACCCGCTTTGACGAGGCTGCCAGCTCCGCCGGTACCGTCGGCAATCACGCCGGAGAATGTAGAGGAAAGGTCATTGCCGTTGCCGACGGTCAGGGCGTGGCCGTTCAGTTGCACACTGGCGCCGTTGACGACGACGGTTCCGTTATCGCCCAGCGCGGCGATGGTCTGGCTAGCGCCGAGCGCAAACGTGGCGCCGCAGGCCACGTTAACGGCCGTTTGCGTGCCCAGCGCCGTCGCGTTGTTCGCATTGAGCGTTCCTCCCGTAATGTTCACCGTGTCGCCAGCATTCATGGAGGTTGCCGCCGTGCTCAGAGTCAACATTCCCGAATCACTCTTCGTGATGGTGCGGGCGGTACCTCCGTCGCTCAGCGCGCCGAGGACCAAAGTGCCGCTGCCGCTGCCGTTGTTGGCCACGTCGAAGGTTGGGTTGCCGGTAAGCGAAACGCCGCCGACAGTGCCCAGACTTAGGCTGTAGGCGGTGTTCGCCCCGCTGCCGCCGCCGGTAAGGCTCAGGCGGTTGCCGCCGATGGTCAACAGGCCCGTAATGACGCCGCTGGATGGTCCCGTCACGTCGATCATCGCATCGGCGGTAAGCGTTACCGCGTTGCTCGGCGGCGTTGTCGGTCCCGTATTGACGATCTCGAAGCCCGTGAAAGCGCCGTACGGTTGGTTGATGCCCTGAACCGTCACGCTTTGGGCGCTGCCAGTCAACCCGCTCGCCACCACGTAGTTGGCCGTCGGATAGCTTCCTGAAGTGGTGTTCGTGGCCTGGATGTAACTCGCGCTATTGGTAGTGCCGAAATAGTAATTCTTCCCGCCCAAAGTGACCTCCTCGGTATTCCCGATCGTGGAGTCAACCATGTAGGCGTAAAGGCTGTACTGCGAGTAGGGGATACCGCTGATGGCCGCGGTGAGTTGCGAGCCGACGGAGTAGATATAGCCGTTGAGAAGCTGATTGCTGCTCCCCGAGGCCCACGTTCCGGCGGCGTTGACCGTGAGATTGGCCGTGGTCGCGGCGCCGGTGTTGTCGCTCAGGGGCACGCCGGCGAAGGTCGTCCCCGACAGATTGTTCCAGTTGCTCATCGCCACCACACCCGCCGAACCGCTGATGGCACTGCCATCGCCCACGAAATGGATGCCGATGCCGTTGCCGATGCTTTGCGGAGCGGCGGCGAAGCCGAGCGTGCCGCCAGCCAGCAGTAGGGGTCCCGAGCCAAGCGCGTAGCTGTTGACGATTCTCAAGGTTCCGCCCGCGATGGTCGTGCCGTTGGCATAGGAATTGGAGGCTGTAAGCGTGAGCACGCCGCCGCCGATCTTCGTCAGGCCGCCCGCGCCGCTCAGATTCCCGCTATAGGTCGTGCTCTGGTTGTTGTTGCCCACGGTGAGAGTGACGGGCTCGGAGGCCGCGGTCGCCAAGGCAAGGCCGCCGGCACCCGCCAGGCCGCCCAGGGTGGAGTTGGTGTTTCCCGCGGCGAAGCACAAAGCCCCGCCCGAGCCCAGGTTGACGGTGCTGTTTTGCACCGCCAGGGGATGGGCCAGGGTCAGGGTCCCGCTGCTGATCGTCGTGTTGCCGCTGTAGGTGTTGCCGACCGCGAGCACCAGCGGGCCGCCGGACAGGGTGATGCCCATGGGGCCGTTGGATCCATTGGCGATCGCGCCGCTGATGGTTAGCGAGCCAGCGTTGCTCACCGTGAGGTTATCATTCAACAGGACCGGTGCAGTGATGACATGCGTACCGTTGGTCACCGTGATCGTCGCGCCGTTGCCCGCATTGTTCAGGGTCAGCGCGTTGCTTCCCATGCCGCTGAGCGTGTAACCGACGTTTGCCGCGGCCGAATTGCCGAACAGCAGTGAGCCGACCGTCTGCGGCGCGTCGAGCGTGATCGTCAGTGCGGCCTTGGTCGAGACAGTGAAGGCGGCCTCCGCGCCGATGGCGTTGGGCACTCCTCCCGTCCAGTTGGCCGCGTTGCTCCAACTGCCGCTCACGGCCGCAGCCCAGCAGGGCTTCACGATCGCGGGGGCCTGGATCACGACGAAATCCGGATCGTTCATGCCGGAACTGGCGAAGACCGACACGCTTCCGTTCACACCGATTTTCTTGAGCGTGTTCGTGCCCGAGTCCGCCTCGTAAAGGGAACCGTCGCTGCCAAAGGCCAGACCGTCAGGCCCAGCCAGGCCTGAGGCGAAGACGCCGAGGTCGGCGCCGGTGGACGAGAATTTTTCAATCGTGGTGCCCCAATAGCTCGCCACGTAGAGATTGCCGCCGCTGTCAAAGGCGAGACCGGCCGGGTGGTACAAGCCCGCTGAACTGGCGAAGACGGAACCGTCGCCTCCACTGGCGGCGAATTTCTCCACGGTGGCATTGCCCCAATTCACCGCGTAGAGATTGCCGCTGCTATCAAAGCCAATGCCTGCCGGCTGGTCCAAGCCCGAACTGACAAAAACACCGAGGTCCGTGCCGGTTGGGGAGAATTTCTCAATAGTACTGCTGCCCCAGTTCGCCGCGTAGAGATTGCCGCTGCTGTCAAAGGCGATCCCGCAGGGGTCATTCAGGCCCGTGCTGGCGAACACACCGAGGTTAGCGCCGGTCGGGGAGAATTTCTCAATCGTGTTGCTGCCCCAATTCGCCACGTAGAGATTGCCGCTGCTATCAAAGGCCATGCCCTGGGGCTGGCTCAGGCCCGTGCTGGCGAACACGCCGAGGTCGACGCCGGTCGAAGAATATTCCTCGATGGTGTTGCTGTCGTAGTTGCTGACAAGGAAGGTATCACCTTCCGCCAGACCGCTGGCATAGAAGAAACCAATGAGCACCGCAAGTCCGGGGCGAAGTGCTCGACTCGACGTTTTCATGTTGGTTGTCCTTTCTCGTGTTTCTGGTGCGTGACTGATCACGTCTTTTTGCCAGTCTTGATCTTTTCAATGAAGTTGTTTCAAGACCCCGCACGGGCAAGATGCCTATGCCACAGGCCCGTTCTTGGAACGGCTTCTCACCCGCCGTGGTCGTTGGCTTCGGATTGAAGGAGTTAGCCGTGCCCAGCCAAGCAGCCCAACCACGCCGACGCCCAGCAGGACCAGAGTGCTCGGCTCTGGCACGACGTTGAGCACCACGTCGTCGCCTTGAATGGCAATGTTCGCCGGCAGGCCGTCGAGCGTGCCGCTGGCGCTGGTGCCCAAGCTGCCGGTGATCGATTGGGCATTGATGAGCATGTAAGTGCCCTGCCCGAATCCCGCCATCAGCGTGAAGTTGAAATCGGCGAACTGCTGGCCGCTGAGCACCAACGGCCCCGAGGGCATGTAGACCTCGTTGCTATCGGCTGGCGTGTCGAGGGCGTAGTCCATCTGTGCGCCGGACAGCAGCGAGAGGCTGCCACTGACGTACATCGGGGTCGGTGTAGCCCCCGGCGACAACGAGCCGCCCGAGGCCACGGTCACACTGCTGAGACTTCCCGAGCCACCGAGCATGCCGCCATTATTGACCGTCACCGGGCTGACCAGGGAACCGTTGACGACGAGTTTTCCGGCATTGATCGTGGTGGGGCCGGTGTAAGTATTGCTGCCGACGAGCACTTGCGTGCCACTGCCGCTCATCACGAGGCCGATCGCACCCAACGCGCCGCCGCCTTGGATCATCCCGCTGAATGTGGTTGAAACACCGCTCGGGCTCAGGGTCAGGGTGGATGCGGTGCTGCCGCTGTTGATGATGCTGCCGCCGCTGCCCGCCGCATAGTCGGATAACGAACTGACCTGCTGGCTGCCGCCGCCGAGGTCCAGCGTTGCGCCCGCGGCGATCGACAAGGGCGTGGCAGCGGGCAGGATCCCGCCGCGGTTGAGTGTGTTGTTGACGATCTCGCAGCCCGCCAAGGTGCCAGCCGCGCCGATTCCCTGGACAGACAGCGTTTGGCTGCTGCCGGTCAGCCCGCTTGCCAGCACATAGTTGCCCGCCGGATAGCTTGCCGAATTGGTGTTGGTGACTTGGGTGTAGGTCGCGGCATCGGTCGGGCTATAGTAGTAGGCTTTCCCGCCCAGGGCGACCTCATCTTCGTTTCCCTGGGTACTGTCAACCAAATACGCATAAATACTGTAGTTACTGTAAGGTATGCCGCTGAGGGTCACGCTTATGACGTTGCCGGGGAGGCCCGCGATGAAACCGTTGAGAAGCTGGTTGCTGCTCCCCGAGGCCCAAGCCGAGGCTACGTTAGCGCTCGTAAGTTGGGCCGTGGTGCTCGCTCCGAAGTTGTCGGTCAGCGGCGTGCTGCTGAAGTTCTCGCCGGGCAGGTTGTTCCAGTTATTCATGGCCACCACGCCCGCCGAACCAATGACGGAACTTCCGGTGCCCACGAAATGGACGCCGATGCTGGGGCCAAAGGTCGGTGGTTGCAGTTTCAGCACGCCGCCGTTGATGACGGTGGGGCCCGTGTAGCCCTGCGCTCCGGTCAGGGTCAGGACACCAGAGCCCTGTTTGGTCAGCCCGCCGCCGCCGCTCAAAACGCCAACGTAGGTGGTACTCTGGCCATTTTGGCCGACGCTGAGCATGACGGGCTGCGAGGCGGCGGTCGCCAGGCCAATGTTGACACCGCCTGTCAGACCGCCAAGGCTCGGACTGGTGACGCCGGCGGCGAAACTCAGAGCACCGCCGGCTGTCACGTTGACTGTGCTGTCTTGCAGCGACAGGGGATTGGCTAGGGTGAGTGTGCCGCCGCTGACGGTCGTTTTGCCGCTGTAGGTGTTGCCGCCCACAAGCGTTAGCCGCCCGCTACCGGAAAGCGTGATGCCCATGGGGCCGTTGGAGCCGTTGGCGATCGCGCCACCGAGGGTCAGTGATGCGTTGTTGCTAATGGTGAGGTTGTCGTTCAACACGATCGGCAGATTGACGGCGTGCGTGCCGTTGGGCACCACGATCGTCGCGCCGTTGCCCGAATTATTCAAGGTCAGCGTGTTGCTTCCCGTGCCGGTTAAGGTATAGCCGGCGCCGGCCGCGGCAGAGTCGCCCAACAGCAGCGTGCCGAGCGTCTGCGGGGCGTTTACGGTAATCGTCAGCACGGTCGCGGTCGGGGCATTGAACACCGCCCCTGCGCCGATAGTGCCAGGTACTCCTCCGATCCAGTTGCCCACATTGCTCCAACTGCCGCTCACCGCCGCAGCCCAGGTAGGAACAGTCGCGGTCACCATGCTCAAAGTCGTAGTGCTCAAATACATCCGATAAATGGATTCCTGTACGACCGAGAGAGTTGCCGACTGCCCGTCAAGACTCGAGAGAATGAATGGATTACTGATGTTGAAGTCGAAAGGGACGACGTTGGTGTATGGGGTTGGGGTCACGTCGAAAGTACTGCCGAACTCGACTCCGTTCAGAAGCAGATCGAACTGGGCAGTACTACCTGTATAACCGAAAACTCCCGAGAAACTCGCGGAGAGGACACTTTGGCCAGCGGGAACTGCGAAGGAATCGGTCGCCACGACAACGGGGGGAAGTGGAAATCCGCTGGTGTAGGAACTTCCGTTGACCTCCGGAAAACTCACCGCCAGTGTTGCGGCATGAATAATCGCCTGCCCCAGCATCACGGCTGCAAAGCTCGCCAGCGCGGCCAACGAGCTAACCGCCGGGCAACTGCCCTTCATGAATAATCTGCCAGACATTGGTTTTCTCCTCTTGAGAACGCATATCTCAATCTTGTCCACATCTTCAGGCTGCACCGCGATCGCGCGCAACGTCGCAGCACGGAAGACACTCAAGGGAGAACGAACCAGCGAAAGAAGGGCGCGCAGTACGAGACTCGCTTGAGAGTCACCGTCAAATTGAGCCACCGACAGCAGTCCTGCTAAGACAATCTCCCGCCGGAGTTGCGCGGCCGCAAACCGATTAGCTCAATCACCAACGAACGCTGCCTACTACTGAGCTTGCCATGCGTGTGGGCCGCACACCCGTGCCGCCCGTGTTCAGGAACAACCTACCTACGTGTAGGGTTCCTTGCTGGAACAAAAGCCAATATAACCACGCGACATGGCTTCGTCAAATACCCGGAAGAAATTTTATTGCGGGCAGGGCGAGCTGCGGTGATGCCGATGACGGGCGGCTTGGTCCCGCCGGACCCAATTCACTGGAACCGGTGAATTGCCGCAACAAAACATGCGAGAATAGGCTTGGTCAGCATCGACGAATTCGCGCATCGTCAGAAGGCCGTCGTGGTTGAAAAGTTCCAACACCAAGCGGCAGTACCTGGCGGCGGTCATCAAGGTCTTGGCCGCCATGCCCTCGGAACTTGTTCAAGAGGGCTTCACGCCGCTGGCGAACGACACGTCGTTCTCGCAGAGGATGCGGACCAAGTTCAGAGACGTGATTTGCGCAGGCCGTCATTTTGAGGAAGATTGGTTTTGAGTGACAATTCTCAAGGATACTGCAAATGACCAAGAAGCAACCACGGCCCGAACGCCCGTTGCCCCTTAAATGGGAGTTCGGCTCCGACATCCCCACTTACGATTTCATCAAAGACTACCGCCTGGACGACCCTTCGGGAGTGGAAGAGGCCGTGGAGGACTTCATCTCCAAAATGGATAAAGACGACTTCCTGGCCTGGGAAGCAGTCATGGCCGAGGAGCAAGGGTTGCCATTGACGGAAAAACAAGAGGCCGCGCTGGGCGAACTGCTCGATTTCAGCGACGGGGGCGATAATCGCGTTCTTTACATTGACGAAATCCCTCGTCCAATCGAACCTTGGCACGTCATTCTGAACAAGATCGTGCCGCATATTCTCGTCGAGTCGTTTCGGACTGCCGACGCTCACTACGGGGTCCACTCCGAGGGATGGCGGAACTTGGTTGAATGCCTTGCGGAACACGGCGATGGCCTGTCGCTTCCCCAAGGCGCATCCTCGCCCTTGGAGGTTGTCCCTATAGGATTGCGGCACACGCTCTGGCTACAGGACTGTTTTGACACTTTTTCGGGCCTCGGCCAATACAAGGACTTGACCCTTGAAAACGAAGAGCAACAAGACCGCATCGACGGGTTCATCGCGGCCATGCAGGAACACGGAGACAGCGTGCAATTCTTCGACCTCACCCTCGACTCGCTCTTGGAGCGGGTCATTTTGCCCGAGCGGGATAGGCCCATTTTCGTGAGGATGATGCAGGAGAAGCTCGGGATCAAGACCACGACGGAGCAGATTGCAGACTACCTGGGGGAACAATGGCTGCTATCGGAAAAGGAAAGATTGGAGCAGGAGGAGCAACGGCTGTTGTTCGAGAAAGGGAGATTGGAGCGGGAGAACAAAAGAGCGGAGCAAGAACATCAACGGCTGCTACTGGAAGAGGAAAGGTTGAAGCGGGAGCTTAGAGAGGCGAAGGAGGAGTCGTTGCGCCGTCAACTTGCTGAAAGACAGTCGCAACAAGAAGCAACGTCGAAGAAGATTGGTCGAAATGACCCATGCCCCTGCGGTTTGGGCAAAAAGTTCAAAAAGTGCTGCATCAAGAAATACGGCCACGATTCGTTGGATTGAGATTGCCAATGGCTGACCAAGAATTCTACCATTACCTGAATGATTTGCAGGCAAGGCCCAAAGCACGACGCTGGTGGCCCAAGGCTATTGCTGTGTGCGCCGTCCTGGGCGGCATATATGGCGCAATGATGGGTTCGGCCATCGCCGCGTCGGCTGGGGCCGCCAACGTGATCGGGAACTGCTATCGTTGCTGCGGCAGATTGGACCGGATGCGACGGAGGTGCGGCGAAATCTCCAATCCATGTGGCAGCAAGGCCCGCCCGCATCGGCTGCGCCGGCCACGCCCGTGCAGATTGGGACCGGCCTGGTCGATATGAGCGCCGAGCGGCTTGCTGCCCTCGAATCGACACTGGCGCGGATCGAGAAGGGGCTCAAGGCCACGCAGGCCGCTTCACCCGAAAGGAAGTTCTACACGGTCGACGAAGTTTCCGAACAGACCGGTTTGAGTGGCTGGACGGTGCGCCAAGCCTGCAACAAAGGTCGAATCAAGGCCGAGAAGGGCTCGAACGGTCAGTGGCGAATCCCGCGTGACGAACTGGTCAAGCTTCAAAACGAGGGCTTACCCAAATAGCTCCTTATCGAAGAGATTGGCCATCGCCGCCTGCGTCTGCTCAGGATAGAGATGCCCATACCTGCCCGAAGGTCATCAGCTCTTTCTTAATTGTCACCGCCTGGATCTTTTTGCCCTTGTTGCCCGCTTGCCGGCTCCTCTTCGTCACGTAGTTCTGGAGATCGGCGACCCCAATCTGGCGGAGTGGCGTTGAACCTTTGAGGATCTTGAGAAGATGACCGACGTGGATCTTTTCCGTAGTGATGGACGTTTTCGCCTTGGCTCCCTCTGGTAAGTCGGCAAAGTAGGCGTCAGTGACTTCCTTGAGCGTCTTCGATGCAGCGGCCACGCTGGGACGCCGCAGGACCTTGCCTCCGGACAAGATGTAGATTCCCGCATCATCGTGGGTCGCGCCTTCGGGCAAGGCGATGCGTCCGCGCTTGAGGAGGTCCAGAGTCTCCTCCACCTGGGCCTTGATCCCCTTGGCCCGGTCCTCGTCAGCCGTTTCCAAAGAGCGGTAATACTGCCGGCCGGCGAAGCGAAACCGGATCAACCAGACGCCGGAAGGGTTCTGATAGAATGTGGCCATACTTGCCTCATACCCGCGATCGAATGGCTTGCGGTCCAGCCGACCGCTGAGATCGGTCGGCCTGGGCGTGCTAGGCCGGAAAGGCCAGCAACGTCGAACAACACCGCAGCAACATTATGTGCTAGACCCGTTCTATAAGGCAAGGGTTCGCGCTTCGCAAGAAGAGAAGGACTTACGGCGATTTCGTCGTAAGTCCTTATGTGTCAAGCAGTGCGGGAAACAGGACTTGAACCTGCACGACCTTGCGGCCACTAGGCCCTCAACCTAGCCAAATCCCATTTGGCTTGTATTGGACTTATAGGACACTTGGGCTGCAAGTCCCCAATTGGTAACGGATTAGCTCGATTTCGTGCTTCAGTAGCATGGGACTCGCATGGGCTCCGTATGGCCCATATTGAGTCAGATTTGAGTCAGATTTCTTGGGCCTGACACACTAGGTTTTCGACCTAATGCGTACAGAACTCCGCTGGCAGCCATACCCGTGATACAATGCCTTTCGGCCGCGAAGTGCGGGGCTCCTCCCAGTTCCGAAGGCTATTGCTTACCCTTGCGGCCGTTTATTTTGGCCGATTCGCCAGCCCGTAAATCCCGCTTGACCGCCACTTCCAGAACTAAAAAATGGCAAGCCAGCAAAACCTTGCCGGCCACCGCTTGTAGGTCAAACCCGCCCTTCCTTCTTACCGATTTACCTGACTGCCAGGCAGCAAGGAACCCCACCGATGACTGATACCCAACCAACGCCGGCCGAGAAGCCTGCCAACCTGACGGCCCTGCAACTGCAACTGCTCGACCTGGCGGCCCGCAGCAAGCCTGTGTCCCTGGATCGTAAGCAGGTTCAAGGCCCAGTTCTCGTGATCCGCGGCAAGTAGCCCTCCGAACCCGGCAGGTGTCCCCAGCCACTCGCCCACGACGCCGCCAAGATTTACAATCACGGGCACGGCCTACAACGTAAGCGTCAAAGAATCGCCAGGCTGTTCCCTTTAGGGATATGCATTCTTTACTTCGACGAACTCCCCATCCCTCGGACGTCGATGACGGCCATACCTGCGGCCTGGGCCGCTTCGATGCCAGGGTTCGTATCTTCGTAGACCAGGCACTCGGCGGGCAGGACGTCGAGCCGGCGGGCCGCTTCGAGGAAGATATCCGGGGCCGGCTTGTGCCGTAGCACGTCTTCGCAACAGACGATCGTGTCGAACCACTCGATGCAGCCCAGGTGACGCAGGATTGCCTCGCAGATCCGTCGCATGCCGCCGGTGGCCACCGCCATTGGCTGCCGGCCACGCCCTTGCTGGGCGATAGCCATCACCGCCTCCACCGGCTCGATCATGTACAGCATCTGCTCGAAACGAACCTCTTTCTCTCGCGTAATGACGTCCACCGCGACGGCCATTTGGTGTTCGCGAACCATCCACTCCGCGACCCGCTGCGTCGGCCAACCACCCATTGCGTAGAACTGTTCCTCCGTGAAGTTTGCTCCAAGCGGTGTCAAGGTTGCCACCCACGCCCGATAGTGGGATGGCATCGTGTCGGCAAGCGTTCCGTCACAATCGAAGATGAGGGCACGAGGCGGGGCCATGAGGATTCCTGGTTCCGGGTAAAACGGTTCGTCCACCATAGTATATCATCGGTGTAGAGGTCGGACGCACGTCCATTCTCGACGGCTGCCGATCCCGCTTCCGAGCTGGCTCGTTGAGCTGCCCAAGTCCGAAGGCTAGGACACAAAGTTCGATTCGCCCGGCGTGGGTCAGTGCAGCAAAGGGATTTCGAGAAATCGCCAATTGGCACAGCAAGTGCTCACGCCTAGTGCGGCGACACGGCTACCAAAACGAGTGGCGTGTTGCCAGAAGAGGCACTGCAATGAACTCCAATCTTGGCGAGCTTATACGGATACTGAAAGGGCTGAGAGCCGCCGTCGGTTATCACGAGCTACGGATGCCCCAGCACGCCATGCGGTGCCTCCATGCCTTACCGCTAGCTTCCATCAACGCTTTCGAGCCGGTTGCCGAGATTCTGCGTCGTGAGATCATCAAGAACAAGGCGGACGCGGACTCCATCGTCGAGGCACTGCGAGAGGCAGCTTGTTCTGTACCGTCTCCAGTGAGAGATGCCTTCAACCTTACCCTGGTGGTTTGTTATGGGAATGGGTTTGACCGGCACTGTCTTGGTATTCTGAAAGAAACTCCGCCCGAAATCTACGTCAAGGCAGACGAGAAGAAGTAAGGGCGAGATTCAAGGGTGCCGGCGTTGAGGGCTCCTCGGTCCCTGTTTGCTGAAGCGGAAATGAAATCGCCCTGAGCAAGATTTTCTCGTTCAGGGCGATCAGATGCCTTTGGGCATGATTAGGCCCGCGTGAAGCGGGTGGCGTGCATTTCGAATTGTGGGTTGTGCCTCGCCCCGGAAAGAACGACTTAGCCGGAGCGAGCATCGTTGGCTATCGTTTATGGGCGTGTCCTTTCGCAAAGAGGGGAGCGGATAAAGCAGGTTTCATTTGATGAAGGGGAGCTTGCTTCCTTGATTGTTGAGAGATAGGGGAACGACACTCGTTAGGGAGCGGTCTTCCCGCTCCCAAATTGGCCAGGGGGTTCTTGCATCACATGCACTCCGTTTCGGGTCTTGGGTTCAGTTGACTGTTCCAGTAGCACCTGGCGTGCCAAATCAATCTTTCGACGTGCGTTTCCGGCGTACAACGCTATTTTGCAGTGGTTTTTCGGTGGTCGCCTATCGACGCTGTGCGGCGACCCGCCTATGAGACGTGCAATCCTTGCTGCTATTTTTGGCAGAACGACCAGTGAATAATTCGATCAGTCAACGCCGGCAACCCGCTGCTTCGACGTGCGAACCCGTTCCAGCGTAAAGACCACGGGATCGTAGGGACTCTGCGGATATCGCACATCGGCGACCACGAATTGTCCTCGGCGACGGCCGCCAATAGCGACAATCACGTTGGCTTGCGAATCCTGCGGCAACACTCCCGAACGATACAACTCCATGCCCAAAGCGAGAGGAACTCCCAGTCGCAAGGTGCCTTCCTCTAACGAGATCTTCAATTGGCTCTTGGGGTAAGACAGATAGGAGACGACGCCATCCGACCAGGATTTCAGCGGCATGCGGACCTCGTCCAATCTCTTGCCATTGATCGCGATTCCTTGGGGCATGATTTCTCTCCGCAGATGGCTGGTGTCTAGCAAAGGTAGCAGAAAACGAATCGTCTCGCTAGGGAGCCGTAATCTCCGTCTGTGGCCGCCCGCGACGCCGACAGGAACGCAAACATCAATCCTCTTGCCACGGGGTAAAGCCGGAGGGAAACCGAAGCCGGCCTACTAGCGGCTGCCAAGCAACTGGTAAACGGCTGATGCCCAGTGGCTTCAGCCACTTGTCCGACATGCTGCCATCGCTTACGATCAACGTCAAGCTGTTCAAGGCTGGGAAATTGTGGCATGCTGTGGAATGAGAGAAAGATGCTCAACCTTAAACCCCTCGTTCACCGGATTCTCGAAGATTACACCCTTCCCTGGCACGGCATCCACGGTGTCGGGCATTGGGCCAGGGTTTTAGAAAATGGCCTGCGACTGGCCCGGGAAACCAACGCCAACATCGAGGTCGTGCAATTGTTTGCCATCTTCCACGATGCAGGTCGAGGGGACGAGGGATATGACCTTGGCCACGGTCGCCGCGGTGCGGAACTTGCTCGGCTATTTCGAACCGAGTGGCTCGTTCTCGCCGACGAGAAATTTGATCTCCTCTATGAAGCCTGCGCCGGTCACGCAGACGGCGACACCGAGGCCGACATCACGATCCAGACTTGCTGGGATGCAGATCGACTGGACTTAGGGAGAGTCGCGATTTGTCCGGAACCCACTATGCTCTGCACCGAAGCTGCCAAGCGACCAGAGATCCTCAAATGGGCCGATGGTCGGGCGTGCTTTGAAGTCATTCCGGATTTCGTGCTGGACGATTGGGGGATCGATTTGGAGGGATCGGACAAAGAGAACCAGCCCGACTGATGCCACACTCGCCCATGCCGTCGCCTTCGGCTACAATCAGCCCATGGCCTACAACCACACCCAACCCGGCCGCTGGCATTACATCCTGTTTGCCGTCGCCCTAGCAACCGGCGTCGGTGCCATCCTAGCCCATCGTGAGCCGCCGCTTATCATCATTCTGCTGGTGTCCGCGGCCATTTTCGCTCTCTGCGGCCTCGTGTTCGGCTCTCTGACAATTTGCGATGAGGGCGAATACTTGGCACTCCGCTTCGGACCCTTGCCGCTCCTCGGCAAACGAATCCGCTACGCCGACACCACCGGCATCGAAGTCGGCCGTACCACGATCCTCGACGGCTGGGGCATTCATTACTTCCCAGGCCGCGGCTGGACCTACAACGTCTGGGGCTTCGCCTGCGTGAAGCTGACGCTGGGCTGGAAGATTATCCGCGTGGGGACCGACGACGCGGACGAGCTGGCGAAGGTCATTCGGGAGAAGACCGAACTTAGCAGAGATTTCGAATAATCGAGAGCAACGGGTGCCCACGTCCGTTTCCGCCAAGCCGTGTAACACCGGACGCTCTCCGCCGTACAAGGACTGTTCAGTCAAATTCTCACTTCGACCAGAGGTCCGTCATGAAACCACTATTTCTCATTGGCGTAGCCGCTTGCTTTTTGGCATCTGGCTGCGACGACTCAAAGAATCCTCTATCTGACCCGAAGACGTCCAAGGCCGATGAACGACTGGTCGGTGTGTGGCGGCAGCCGGGTGGCGATGGCGACGACTCCTACGTCGGTCATGCGGGCGAGAGGTTTCCGAACAATGTGATGCGGATCGTGGTAGTCAACAACAGCAACGGAGAGTTGGGGACCCCGGATGAGTACCTGGCCTTCACAACGGTCATCGGGGACAAGACTTACCTGAATCTCGTCCGTGACGGAGACAATAAGGTGGTCACACGTCTGGACAGGGAAGGCTGGAAGGCCGCTGCCGTGGACTGCTACACGTTCCTACGGTACAAGTTCGACGGCGATAAACTAGTGATGTGGATTATGGACGAACAAGCCATGCAGAAGGCGATCCAGAGTGGCAAGATTAAAGGGGTGACCAAGCCTTTCGAGAGTCCGCTCTTCACCGACAGCACCGCTAACCTTGCCCGTTTTGTCGCGGAGGCCGGCGACAGCTTATGGAACACGAAAGAGCCATTCCGGTTCGAACGGGTGAACGCGAGCAAGAAGCCGTGATCGAGAACGTGGCTCGTGCCACCACCTGGCCTGCTAGGCATTCAAGGCTCGGCCGCGTAACTTTGTTCTTGAGACGAAATTGTTGTCTTCGCAGATGTCATGCCCGTCGTAGGCGTCCCGATCCGGAGCAAATAGCCAAACCGGTCACACCAAGCCATTCCGGACTGCCCACACCGCCGCCTGCGTACGATCACCGACGCCGAGCTTCCGGAGAACGTGCTGCACGTGTTCCTTGACGGTCTCGCTGGTGATTTCCAACTTAACGGCGATCTGATCGTTGGATAGGCCAAGGACAATCTCGTGCAGCACTTCACCCTCACGTTCGGTCAAGGAGGCTTCAAGCGTGCCGACACGCCCTGGCGTTCGCAGAGAACGACTTGCAGTTTGGCGTCTTTTCCTGTTCCAGATATTCTCGCCGGCGGCCACAATCCGAATTGCGTTTAGAAACTCGTCCCTGCTGCAACCCTTCAGCAGGAAACCGCTGGCACCCAAGTCTATCGCCTGGGTAATGCTGGCAAGATTATCAAATGCCGAGAACAACAGCACCGGCAACTTTGGCTTTTCGAGCTTGATGCGGCTCAGGGCAGTCAGTCCGTCGCCATCGGGCATGCGGATGTCCAGCAACACCAGATTGACATCCATTTCCAGAGCCAGCTTGACGGCGGCCTGGCTGCACGCGGCTTCCGCCACGACCTCGATTTCCGTGCCTACGAGCAGGGCTTTCACGCCAGAACGAACCACTTCCTGGTCATCGGCAACGAGAAGACGGATTGTGCGGTCAGTGGGCATGAGACGGGCCTGCATCAAGGAAAGGACACGATAGCGAACAGGCTGCTATTATGGGCAGCGAACCTTGGCCTTGGCAAGCCTGGGGCCTGCCTCGACCGACCGCCTTGCCAGGCCCTCGCCCACCACGCCAGCGAGCCCCACAACCACAGCCATCCCCTACATCGACTCGAACGCCGGCCAATCAGGACCCAGTTGCGAGCGTGACTGTGATGCCTTGTGATTCCGGAATCTGCCTGAGTGCTTCGTTTCGTCGTCGAAGCGTCCCGCCAATGGTCTGGTCATCCAACACGCCGACAACGCCTCCGCATTGAGAACATTGCACGAAATACAATTTCCAGGGCGACCCTGTGAGGACAGTCTCCTTCAACTCGAAGCCGGTACTGCCGCACTGCACACAAGTAGACGCTGCCATTACGTTTTTCCGACTTTCTGGGTAGTTCAGAACGAAACGATATCCGGTTCAGTCACCGTCATCGCTTCGGCCAGGTCCTTGAACTTCTTCACCCCGCCCATTTCCTTGATGACATCCAGGACTTCGATCACCCGCTGGAAGCCGCCCAGCGTCTTGATCGTGAAGGCGACCTTTTTGATCTGCTCCAGCGTAATCGTGCTGCCGTTCGTGGTCGGTTTCTCGATGACTACCGGGGCTGCTACTACGACTACTGCCGGCTTCTTTGCCGCCCTCTTGCCGTTGCCGGCCTTCTTTAACTTGCCCTTGATGTTGCTAACGTGGGCCGTTGTAATCTTGATACGCTGCTTGGCCAATGCCTCGACGATTTCCTTGGGACCGGCTTCCGGATGGGCGTCCAGGTACTCACTGACGGCCGCGGTCTTCTCGCCTCTAACTGTTTTCTTCGCCATTTCTCGATCTCCGATTCTGGGTTACCTAGTGGATGCACAATTATTACACCCGGAATCGGCGGAACAATCCACAAGGCGACGCCAAAGGCCCTATTCGATGATGAGCATGCTGAATGTGCCGGAAAAGCGGGCAGGTGGGGCTTGTTCGGGCATCGCCGCCCTGCCAGAGCCGCCGAAAACAGAAGTAGGGTATAATGGAATCCAGCATCTCACCGCCCGTTATGACTGAGGAAAGAATGGCAAAGGCCCAAAAGACCGTCCTGAAGAAAGAAGAAGCCGCTATGGTGGCAGAACCCAAGCCAAACCACGCCGAGAAGATCAAGTCCCAGGTATTGGCGAAGATCGGCATGCCGCCACGGTTGCACCGTGTCGAGATCTGCAATCACCATAACGGCAAGTACCGGGTCAACATCTGGCAACAGCCTGAGTCGGATAAGAGCCTTGCCGTATCGCTTGCTGCCCGAATTGGCCGCTCCTACTACCTGACTGTCTCCGAGGCGGGCGAGATTGTCGCCAGCAATCCGCCGCTGACCAAGTTAGGCTCGTCCGCCTGAATTTGCTGAGCAGGGTGCGTGGGGACCGACGACATGGAGGAACTGGCCAAGATGATTGCCGAGAAGATCGGTGTGAGCAGGCCAGCGGAATGAACGTGGGCGGCCCTGCCGCTACTCACCCCCATCGTGCTCTCGTCGTTCCGCGGCTGGCACTGAGACCGCCGGATAAACCGCAATCGCGAGCCTTCGAAAGACGAAGTTGATTACCAGCCCGATGAAACAGCCGACGACCACGCTCCCCATGCGGTAGACCGCACCTTCCCAACTACTGTGGGCTTCCTCGTAGAGCACTACGATGACGAAGGCCACCAGAGCCGTTCTGGCAACGTCGATCAACTTCAGAAACGAGCAGATCGTGATCGTGGTCGCCACGCCGACGCAAATAATCAAGAGATTGGGCGGATCGTGCAGGAAGTACGCAAAAAGCCCCACCAGCGAGCCGACGATGTTCCCTTTCATTCGATCGTACGCGACTTTGCTGCTGTTGTCGTGCGTAATGGACAGCAAGATCGAGAGCAGCAGCCAGAGAAGCTGACCGCTTTGCTCGGGGAACGCCTTGTAAAGAAGATAGCCGACCGCCACGCCAACGAAGCATTTCAGATTGTATTCGCAGAACGCGAACCTCGTGATCCCGGAGATTTCCTTGAAGCTCTTCATCGGGCTCGGCTGACTTTTTGTTCTTGTGATGAATTTCTACTCGGCTTCACGCTGCCCGGTGTCGATTGCCAGCCGTGGAGGAAGAGGATCTTCATTGATCCGACAAATTCTGCACGTCGTTCGGTTCCGGGACCGGCCTCCCGCTCAATGCTCTTTGGACGCAATAAACTACGAGACCGATAACCACCACTAGGATCAGAACCATAAACCGCGGATCCATGAGAAAACGACTCGGCATTTTTCGACCGGGCGTTTGTTTGTAGCCCAGCTTCTTCGCCTGAGCGAAGTCCTCTTCTGCTTTGGCCTGCTCACCCTTCCCCGCGTAGGCAACGCCCCGATTGTTGTACGCTTCGGCGAATGTAGGGTCGAGTCGGATAGCTTCCGTGCAGTCGACGATTGCCCTGTCGTCCTCGCCCTTTTCATGGTAGGCGAGCCCGCGGAGAAAATACGCCGCGGCAAGTTGTGGGTTGAATCGAATGGCTTCCGTACAATCGGCGATCGCCTTATCGTGGTCGCCCTTGTCTTGGTACGCCATGGCCCGATTGCTGAACGCTGCCGCATAGTGGGGCTGCAACCGTATGGCTTCCGTGCAATCGTCGATTGCCTTATCGAACTCGTGAAGGTACCAATAGGCGATGGCCCGATTGTCGTAAGCATCTGCAAACTCCGGGTCGAGCCGAATGGCCTCAGTGAAGTCCACGATAGCTTTATCGTGTTCGCCGTTGTCGTCGTATGCAATGCCTCGGCAATTAAACGCGTCAGCAACTTTCGGGTTCAACCGAATGGCCTCCGTGAACTCAGTGATGGCCAAGACGCGATCCCCTTTCGCCTGCAAAGCCCTGCCCTTTTCCAGGGCTTCCGTTGCTGGATCACTACTTGCCGCGACATTCGGAAGCAGCAAGACTACGATCAACACCACCAACCAGCACTTGGATGCCTTCATGGCCTTCCTTTCGGATCGGACCCCGTTTCCCGAGTAACATCTTGCTCGCCGCATTCCGCCGCCACCCTCTCCTGTACGATCTGCCCCGGCTTGAACGTGACGGTAAACCGCTCTCCCACCCAGACCTTCTCGCCGGTCCTCGGATTACGGGCCTGCCGTGGCTTTCGCAGCTTGATCTCGAAGACGCCGAACCTCCGAAGCTCGACGCGGCCTTCGGCAACCAACACGTTGATGATGGCGTCCAGGGTCTTCGGGACGATCTCCTTGGTTTCGAGCTTAGTGCGGCCGAGTTCTTCGGCAATGGATTGTACGATGTTGCGTTTGGTCATGGGATTTCTTCTCCCTCGACAAGCACCTCGTCGCTGGGATCGAACTTGGGAAAGACGATGATCAGCACGGTCATGCGTCCGATCGCCCGATGCCGTACTCCAGGGCGAATGAGGATGCACAAGCCTGGCCGCAACGGTATGATTTGCCCGTCCAACTCCATCTGTGCATCGGCTTCGCACTGGAGGATGTAATAGGTCTCGGTGAGCCGGCGGTGGAAGTGCGTCTTGGCGTCGGTCGCGATTTCCGTTCGATGAATCGTGCCTGGGAAATCGGGCGTTTCGAGGAAGGCTCGCCGTGCGTAGCCGCAGGGGCAAGCCGTCGCCGGTAGAGCATCAAAGTCTACGATTTCATAAGTTCGTGTGCTAGGTTGCATGGGGTGAAAGCTCTTTACGGGTGCCCCGATACCGAATTCTGCTGCGAAAGCCTGGACGAGATTGCGTCTGGTCATGATTTGCCCAGAGCAAAGAGTCTCCAGTTCATAGCGGCGTCAGTCCGGCAATTCTCGTATCACGATCTCCTTGTACCATGCCTCGGCCGGAATGCCCTGGTGAATTTGCAGACCGAAAACTCCCTCCTGCGGAAGCGAAGCGTCGGGCTCCGTGTAATCCACGGTCTTGTGCCCGTTGAGCCAGAGCCGGACGTGCCGCCCTTCGGCGAGAATCACGTAGTCATTCCAATCGTTGCGGTGGATGATCTTCTGCTGCTCCTCTTTGGTCGGCCCGGTGAGCAACTTATGCCGCCGCTCGTCGTAGAGGCAGCCCCAGTAATGCTGGCCCATGTCGGCCTGGTAGCCGATCATCTCGTTGCTCTTGGGCACTCGCTCGCTGCGGAACTGCACGCCGCCGTTGGTGTCGTCGCCCAAGAGCCTGAACTTCAGCCGGACCTCGAAATTTCGGAACCTTTTCTTCGTGCAGAGATACTCGTTGCGTGCCACCTTCGCCTTGAGGCTTCCGCCCACGACGGCTCCGTCCTCGATGCGAAAAACGCTTTGATTGCCCTCCCAGCCATTGAACGTCTTGCCATCGAGCAGCGGCTTGAAGCCATCATCAGCGGCGGCCGCATGGGCAAGCCAAAGACAAGCACAAAACATTACGTATCTCATGATTCAGCGACTCCGGTACCGTGGTGAAATGTCGAGTTCATTACTGATGGACTGAACGATGTTGCCTGCCATGATAATGCGGGGCTCGCGAAATGGAAATGCCCCGGCTCCGCACCGGGGCATTTGCGGTTACTTGGCCATCTCCTTGAGCATCTTCAACGCCCGCACCTTGACCTTATTGTAGGCAGGCTTGGCGGCACGATCCATCAGTTCGCCGGGCTTGAAGGGGTTGGGCACGCCCTTCTGGGCGGGCCTGGCCGGGACCTGCTTCTTCTCGATCTTTAGCAGACCGGGAATTGTGATCGCACCGGCTCCCTTGCTGCCGAGGCTCTTCTGGATCTCGGCGGCCAGGGCATCGAGCACGGCGGCCACTTGCTGCTTGGGCAGTTCCGTGGCGGTGGCGATGTTGGCGAGCAGTTCGGTCTTGGTATGGGGTTTGGGTGGTGTGGCGGTTTTGGCCATGAATGTGTTTCCTCCGTGGAATGAAAAGGTAGTTATCCGTAATGGATAAGGCGATTAGAGCCAGTTCTGGCCGGGAAATCAAGCCTCTGGCTATCAGCGATGGAGGGAATTGCCGGCACTCCGTTCTTTTGCCAGCACGTAAGCAGCAAACTCTCCTTCCACCGGGACCTCGATCTCCTTTCCCGTGTACTCGCCGGCCAGTACCGGCTTGCCGTAGAAGTCACGAGGTTTCAGCAAGCGAAAACGTGTTCCCACCTGCAGCAGCGACGCGAGATTCACCGCTGCCTTCGATTGTCCGCCCCAATTGAAGATCACTATGTTGGCCCGGTCGGGGTCCAAATGGTACGGCTGGACGAACACCAGGCTGGGCTTCGCCGGAGGCGGGC
>CAZTPX010000041.1:0-67477 GCA_964615095.1 uncultured Planctomycetaceae bacterium
AAGCACGCCGAATTGCAAGCCGTATAGTACAAAGCGTAAGCCTGACCCCGTCCGTCCGACCCCGTCCGTCCCAAAGTGGAGCAGGGTCAGGCTTACGCTTTGTACTTTATCTTCTTCCTTCTCTGTCAGCGATTCGACAATCCCCAGCGCGTCAGGCCGATCATCCAGCAAGCCGAATAGTACAAAGCGTAAGCCTGACCCTCCTCCGTGACCAAAGCGTAAGCCTGACCCTCCTCCGGGACCCTCCTCCGGACCCTCCTCCGATTAAGCTCATGCAGACGCACCAAAGGCTGCCCTTCGGCCTTACAGTACGGCCCGGCTGTCTCTTTCCGCAATGCGCCTGCGAGCGAGGAAAACGGAGAGACCGGCGATCAGCAAGAGCGTGAAGGTTCCCGGCTCGGGGACCGCTATGACCACCACCTCGCCCACGTGGGCGTATTGCAGCAGCGACGGTTGCAAGTCTGCCGCGTCGCAGATTTGCACGCCACCCGCAGTCGACGTCAGGCCGGCGTTGTCGGACGAGTCCGCCGTTGTGGCCGCCGAGGGATCGAACACGAATATCCCGCCCGCGTCCACGGTCAAACTTGAGTCGTTGGGCAAAGCAGTACTGGATGTTACGACCAGCGTGCCGGCGGCGACCGTGGTGCCACCGCTGAAGGTATTGACGCCGCTCAAGATCAATATTCCGCCGGGGCCGTTCATGGTCAACGAGCGGCTGCTACCCGTTTCCGTGATACCGTTGGAACCGCCCAGCGCGAGCGTCCAGGGGCTGCCGCTGCCGCCGCTTTGCACCATGAGGTTGTCGGCCAGCACGAGCGGAGCCGTGATGGCGTGTTGGCCGCCGGTCAGCGTGATCGCGGCCCCGCTGCCGGAATTGTCCAAGGTCAGCGTGTTGCTGCCGCTGAGCGTGTAGCCCAGGGAACTGTCCAGGACCACGTTGCCCCAGGTTGTAGGCTGGTCGATGGTCACGGTCCGCGGTTGGCTGATGACCGGCCCGAAGGTGGCCGTATCGCCCGCGGCGCTGGGCAGACCGCCGCTCCAGTTGGCGGAGACGGACGCGTTGCCGTCGCTGTCAACCTGCCATGTGCCGGAACCGCCCTGCACGGCCGTCAGCACCAGGCTGTTGCCGCTGTAGGCAGGCACCAACTGCAAGCGGTTGCCCAGGTCCAGGCCGGTCTCGGCAGCGAAATCGCCGCTCCGCGAGCCGAAGCTGAGGACCGTGAACTGCTCGTTGTGGGCCGGCCGAAAACCATTCAGGAGCATTACATTCAGGCTACCGCCAGCCAAGGTGACGTTGCCGGCCACTATCACCTGGTCGTACTGCGTGCCGGGCGTGGTCCCCGCCAATTCGATATTCATTGCCGACGTCTCGGCGAAATAGGCGTCGCCGGTGAACGTGATCGTCCCCGGACTGTGGCCGGGCGACAACGTACCCACGAACAAGGGCGTTCCCGGTCCGCTAAAGCTGCCGTCGCCGCTGACCACGCCGCAGAACACCGAGAAGCCACCCGTGGCGGTGGAAATCGTGCCGTTGTTGACCACACTGCCCTGGAAAGTCGTGGTGCCACCGGTGATATTGATCGACGCGTTCTGGCCGTTGTGGACCGTGCCGCTGATGCTGCTCGTTCCCCAAAGCGTCATGGCCCCCCAGTTCAGCAACTCGCCGCCGACGATCAGGCTGCCGTTGCCTTCGATCAGGCCGGCGGAAGTGTTGGTCAGGGGGCCGCTGAACTCGACTGTCCCGCCGGAGAGTTGGATCTGCCCCTGGTTCAGGTTACTGCCGCCGGTGAAGACAGGATGGTCGCCCGTAAAGGCGCAGATCTGGCCACCGGGCGCGTTGGTCAAAGGCGCGGCGATTTGGCCGCTGCCGCCGATCGTGCCGCTGTTGGTCAGCGTGGCGGCGGAGAATATGCCCCCCTGCATCGCAAGGCTCGCGCCCGCCGCAATGCTCGCGCTGTTGGTCACGTTTACCGCCGCGCCGGCAGCCAATGTCAACGTGTTACTGAATAGACCACTGCCGCTAATACTCAGGTTGTCGCCGGTGATGTTGAGCGTGCCGCTGTTGAATTGCAACATTCCCGGGTTGACCAGAGAGCCGGTGGAAAACGTGCCGCCATTGAGTGTGAGTACGTTATTGAGCGTCGTCGTGCCGTCCACCTTGAGTTGCTGGGCGGCGCCGAGTGGATGCTCCGACCCCAACGTGCTCGACAGCCAGTCGGCAGCGGAAATGGTCAGGTCGCCCGTGTACTCCAGCGTCCCCGCGTTGAACGTCAGGGGCAGGCCACCGAAGGCGAACGCACGAATCGTCCCGCCGTTGAGATTCACGCTGCCACTGGAGTTATCGAGTGTGCCGCCAACGCTCAGCGTGCCGCCGTAATTGACGGTCAGTTGGCCGTTGCCCGTGCTCGCCGAGCCGGTTCCGCCGAGACAGACCGAACCGTTCACGTTCAGTGCGCCGTTGCAGGCCAGCGTGCCGCCAAGGATGCTGAGCGAATCGCACGCGCTGGAACCGGCCAGCGTGAGCAGTCCGGCACCGTTCAGCACTAGCGCCAGCCCGCCGGAACTGTTGGTCAGCGTGCCGCCGAAGATGGTTGCCGTCGACTGATTGACAGTGAGCGTGGAGCCATTGCTGCCGCTGTTGAAGATTGTGCCGCCTGCGCCGCTGAGACCGGCGAGCACAGGATTGCAGCCGGCCAGATCTACCAGGCCTCCGTTGACCGTTAGTCCGCCCGCTCCCAAAGCGGCGTCGTTGCCCAGTTGCAACGTGCCGGCGGTGACGATCGTACCGCCACTGTAGCTATTGGAACCTGCCAGGCAGAGCAGGCCGGGACCGTTCATGGCCAGCGCCAGTCCGCCTGCGCCGTCTGCCAGCGTGCCGCCGAAGGTGCTTGCCGCCGACTGATTGACCGTAAGCGTCGAAACACTACTGCCGCTGTTGAGAATTGCGCCACCCGTGCCAGCGAGGCTGGCGACCACGGGATTACAGCCGGCCAGATCGACCAGGCCGCCGTTGATGGTCAGTCCGCCCGTGCCCAAAGCGTTGTTGCTGCCCAGTTGCAGCGTGCCGGCGCTGACCGTCGTGCCGCCGCTGTAGCTATTCGAATTCGTCAGCGTCAGCATGCCGGCGCCGGTCACGGTCAGTCCGCCACTGCCGCCGATCGCGCCCGAGATTGCCAACGCGTCGCCCGGCTGCAAAACGGCCACCTGCGTGAGGCTGTTGAGAATCATTGGCGCGGCGATAGTATGACTGCCGGCAGCGACCGTCAGCGAAGCCGTGCCGGGTCCGTTGTCCAATTGGAGCGTGCCGCCGCTGCCCGCGGCGAGCGTGTAGCTGGCCGACGAGTTATCGAAGCAGAGTGAACCCAGGCTGGGGCTGGCGCCGTCGAGGGTGATTGTACACGCAGGCCCGGCGCCCAGCGTAGCCGAATCGCCGGTCACACCCCAGACGCCGGGTGCGGCCTGAATGCCGGCCGCAACCGTATCGTTCCAATTGGCATTGACGGCCCAAGACGTGATGCCGGACGCGCCGCTCCATTGCGCGTTGCCGGAAAAAACCTGGGCGCTGTAATTGACTTGGACGGGGACCGGCGACTCGCCGCTAAGACCCTCGCCATTGGTCGCCAGAAGAATCGTACCGTTGATAAAGCCTGCGACGGTGGGCGTGCCGGAGAGGGTGCGGCTATCGGTTACCGCGGGGCCGTTGAAAAGGGGGTTCGTGCCGCCGATAACGGCAAAGCCGTTGCCGTCGGGACCGGCATTGTTGACGCTCACGCGCGTGTATTGATCGTCCAGTCCGGTAGTCGAGAGCGTAATCGGCTGACCGATCAATTGACCGACATGCACGAGGCCGAAATTGACGGATGTCGACGTCACGATGCGATCCAGTAGCGATTCACCGCTGTAACTGACGATCACGCCCGCATAGGTGCCCTCGCCGGGAAGTCCCTCCCCGACGACAGGAAGCGTTACCGAGCCGTTCACCGGGCCTGGAGCCAAGCCGCTGAGCGAGAGATTATAGCTGCTGCTGCTTGTGGCCGAATTGAAGAGCGTGCCGTTGACCGTCACGCGGGTATACGAGCTATCGTCGCCGCTGGTGGAGAGCGTACTCGTGCTGCCGACAGTCTGGTTGGCCATGAAGCGGCCGAGATCCACCGCCGAGGCGGTCACCACGCGGGGAGCGACCAGGGTACCGCTTACGTTGATGATGATGGGACTCTGCGCGCTACCCAGACCGGGGCCGGCGCTGCTGGGCCCGCCGCCAAACCCGCCATCGCCGCTGTTCAGCACCTGGACCGTGCCGCTGTAAGAACCCGTGGCGCTGGCCGCCAAGCCAAGCACGATACCGGCGGATCCCGAGGCGGAAATCGAGCCAGGGTCGAAGTTGCCGGGCAAGACTGTTACCCCGCTGCTGGCCGAGACGCTTGCGCCGGTCGGAAGCGTGCCGCCGTTAGTGATCGTGACGCTCGCCGCGGGAATATTATTGAACATCACGCGGCCCAGCGACACCGAAGACGTCGAGACGCTCAGGACCGAATCGTTGGCGGCATAGGCCAAGTCGACCTCGTTTGGATTGTACGCGATCGCGTAGCCGTAGGGCACGCCGCTCACGTTGGAGAAACTGCCCGCCAAGGAGGCGCAGCCTATCAGTTCCTGCGTACCGCTGGTGCTGCCGAAAAGGTTGAGCGAACCGTTTAGATTGGCCGGACCGTTGCAACTGATAATGGTGCCGAGGTTGAGATCCAGGGCGCCTCCCGAGCCGACGGTCAGTGGCCCGACATTCTGAATAACGCCCGCGGCGATGAGTTGCCCGCCGTCGATCGAAATGGGCGATTGCGGCGGGAGCACGTACCACGTCGCGGCATTGAGGGTGCCGCCGGTGATCGTCGTAGGGCCGCTGTAGGTACTCCTGCCGGTCAGCGTCAACTGACCGCCGGAAACGACCAGGCCGACTTTTTGGTTGCCGTTGCCGAGCGAGTCCTGAATGATGCCCGCGAAGGTGGATGTCCCCGAGCCGAACGTGAGCGTCGAACATTGGACCGTGCTGCTGTTGCCGACGATCTGGGCGGCGCTGTTGGCGCCGCTGCCTAAGGCCAAGCCGCCGATTTGCTGGTCGAAACCGGCCAAGTCCAAGGTCCCGTTCGTGTCGGCGCTGCCTAGCGTCACGACACCGGCTGTCGGCAAGCTGTTCGGCGATCCCAGGGCCACGACGCCACCTTGGATGAAGGTGCCGCCGCCATACGTGTTCGACCCGCTGACCACGAGCGTCCCGCTGCCCGACTGGATCAGCCCACCGGCGCCGCTCGCGTTGCCGGCAAACATCGAGGCGCCGGACAGGCTGAACAGCAGGCAAGCGTTGTTCAACACATTGCCTGGCAGGACGCCGCCGTCGACCACTTGCAGCGTGCCGCCGGCGATCGTCGTGCCGCCGCTGAAAGTATTGGCGCCGGCAAGCGTCAGCATGCCGCCGCCCGCTTTCACCAGCGCGAGCGTGCCGCCCGGACCGTCCTGCAACGTGCCCGAAAAAACGGTCGCGGTCGATTGGGCCACGGTCAGCACGGCTGCGACCGTTCCGCTATTGACGACCGTGCCCCCGGAACCCGCCAGGGACGGGAGTGTCGGACTATAACCGGCCAAGTCGAAAACGCCCGCGCCGATCGTCAGTCCGCCGGGGCCGCTACCCAGTGCGCCCACATTACCCAATTGCAGCGTTCCGCCGCCAAGATAGGTCCCACCGAGGCACGTGTTCGACCCGCCAAGCGTCAGCAGGCCCGGACCGGACATGGTCATGCTGCCGGCGCCGCTGATCGTGCCGGAGTAGGTTTGTGCCGCTGGGTTGGCGAAAACCAGACTGCCGTTGGCTACAAGGTCGCCCGCCACCGACCCGTTCGCAGCGATGCCGTCGCCCAACTGCAGGGTCGCACCCGCGAAGCACGTTGTCGGGCCGCTGTAGGAATTGGCGGCCGTCAAGATCACGGTGCCCGAGCCAAGGATCGTGAGGCTTCCGGAACCGCCGCCGAGGGGCGCGCCAAGGGTCAAGGCGTTTCCGCCTGTCGCATACAACGTCAGTGGCGAGTCGCTGCCACCCAGTTGGCCGGGTCCGTTGACGGTGTACGGGTAGTTGCCGCCGTTAAAGAAGATCGCATTGGCAGTCAGGCCAAGCGTCTGGCCGGAATTGATCGTCAGGATCTGACCAGTCGCTGCCGGGGTAATCGTCAACGAGTTGGCCGTTTGGCTTGCCGTGACCGTCTGGCTGCTGGTACCACCGCCGAGCGTGTAGTTCGTCGCGATGTCGGCGCCGGTAGGGGGCAAGACAGGGCCGCCGGCGCTGCTTACGACGTTTCCGCCACTGACCACGCCCAGGCCGAGACCGTTGGCGTCGTTCACCGTAACCCATGCGCCGATCAAGCCGTTGACGGTACATGTGGGGTTTGAAGTCAGTGCGCCGCCGGCCAGGTTGATCAGCAGCGAACCGCCACTGCCCTGGATCCACGTATTGCCGATGGAGAGCGATGTATTCGCGCCGGCGGTAATGGTCGCCGCGCCGTTTACCGTAAACGCGCCCGTAGCGACCAAGGCTAGGCTGGTTGCGCCGTTGGCGTTCAGTGCGATGGCGCTGGTGCCGCCGTTGAAAGTCAGCGCGCCGATGGTCTGGACTGCGGCGCTGCCAGGATTGCCGACGACGGTCAGGCTGCCGCCGCCCACGGTGAGCGGACCGCCGCTGGGGAGGATATTGCTTGCCGGAGCGCCGCTGAGGCTGAAGTCCAGCGTCAGCATTCCGCCGTTGATGATCGTGCCGCCCGAGTAGGTGTTGCTGCCGCCGAGAATCAAGCTGCCGGGACCGTTCATGGTCAGGCTATATCCGTTGCCGCCGTCGCTGATGGGACCGGTGATCGTCAAAGGGCTGGAGGAGTTCTGCGTGACGACCAGTGGACTGGCCAATACCAGCGGCGCGGCGATCGTGTGGGCGCCGTTGCCGAAGACGTTGGTGACGGTGATCGTCGCCGCCCCGCCGGGTTGGGAGAGGGTCAGCGTGCTGGAACCCGCGGCCACGAGCGAGTAGCCGTAGGGGCTGTCGAAGTTCAGCGCGCCCACCGTTTGCGAACTGTCCAGAGTGACCGTCGTAGCGCCGGTCGCAAAGTTCAAGAAGTTGGCCATTGCTCCGGGGCCGTTGGGCACGGAACCGAGCCAACTGGACGTCGACGACCAGTTGGCGCTGCCCTGGCCGTTCCACTGGGCGGGAGTAGTAACCATTACCGACATGATTTGGGAATCGGGAGACAACACATCCGCCATGTGGAGCATTCCGTTGGCCGAGTCTTGCCAGATGCTAAAAGTCTCATTCAGGCCCGTGTAAGGGTCGACGACGTCGATCGTTGCATTATCGCTGGCATCGATGATGCCGTCCTGTTGGTAGTCGGTCCAATGAAAACCGGTCACCGACAGACAATGGTTGTCACCGCCCCAAATACTGATGTTGACCGCGGAGTCCGTGAGGAGGCCATCGTAGATGGATTGCCACGTGGGAGTTACAACTCCAGCTTGTCCGTACCCGTTGCCATACCAGTTAACTTGGGAACTGTAGACGGTCGTGTTAGGTATGTAGGCTTCGATATAGTTGGTTTGGCCGGCAATATATGTCATGGGCGTAACCCCCTCGCCAGTGCATGCCATATAGTTCGGGCCGGCGATGAGGTCAGCCGTTGAAATCATCGCGGCCTGACTGGGCTGGCCATTGACGTAACAGCCGGGCACTAATGCTTGGCCGTAAATGCTTGGGTACTCATTCTGAAGGTAAACCAACGAATTCGTGGCACTCGTCGGCCCGCACATGTTGCCAGGAGTAGCGCCGCCCCAATAGGGGCTCGTGGAATGCTGATCCAAGTGTCCGTACAGGCTTACGTCTTCCGTCAAGTTATAGGACACCTGTGCTTGAGCTGTCAGCGCGAGACTGCCGCTAACTAATAATACTGTCGCCAGCAAAAAGCGGGATGGCCAGCGAAAGAAGTTGGCCCCCAGCAAGATACGAGCGCATACCACCAGTGGTCGTGAAACAGGGGCCATTGAGGAGTCGGTCAACGTTGTCGTTCGTCCAGCGGAACTTATTTCATCGATTATGTCCCTAGAGCGTCGGCATGTCAAACATTTTGCACAGGTATAACGATAAATAAACCAGTGCCAAACCTTACGAAAAGTCCCAGTTCGCTGGTGGCCGCAAGTGCAATACGGCGTTTTTCGCCAAGGGATGTACGGGCGCCCCGTTAAGAGAGACTGAAGGCTCCCGACCGGTATTCAACCAGGCGTTTTCCGTCCTTAATGCTTCCCGGTAAAGAGGAACCTTGGTGGGATCAATTCCAGCCAACCGCAGCAAGGCGAAATCCACAAGAAACGGGTTCTGGCCGGCGGCCACAATCCCTGCGGAAACGGCGGTAGGATTCATAGGACCGTCGCCTTCGCCGCAGATAATACCGTCCACCAGGAAGAACATACGGCGTTGGACCGAATCGGCGACGGTTCCATCCGACCGAGCGAAGAAGAACAATCGGTTCAGATCCAAGATCATTTTCCAGATGGTCTCGTTCCCTTGCCAAGCGCCTTGCCGGCAATTCACACCCGACAAGAGCCGGTAGGTTGCTCCGGCCACGTCGGCGTCATTTCCGCCGCACGAGTCTTTGCTTTTGGGCTTGAGCACTACGCCGGCTGCACCGAGGATAGCCGAAACCCATTTGCCGGTCGTTCTCCAGTGGCGGTCGAGCAGCAAGTCATGCACTTGTCGCGTTGCGGCGACGAGGGCGGAGCGCCAGCGAGAAAGGCCAGGGAACTCGTCGCCTCCTTGGTTCTCGGGACCTATCGAAAAATGCGGCAGGTAGTTCTTATCGACATTGATGCCCACCAGGTTCTTGAGGCAGCAGGTGACGCCCGCCTTCTTGTGTGTTTTCAGCTTGGGAACGGAGATGACGAGGTCCGCCGCAAGCACGCTGCGCGAGACGCAGTATTCGTGCCGCCCGCCGCTATGGTGCGCCACGGTCGCCTTGCGACCATAACCGCCGCCATACAAGAGTTCGGCGTTGCAGCCTTGCGTGGAGAACATGCTCGCGGGTCCCAGGTCGACGACGGCCGATTCGGCCCTGCGAGCAGGCACTTCCTGTTCGCCGACCCATACGCCGTTGCGGAGGATGACGCGCAACGCCCGAAGGTCCTCGAGGCCCACCTGAACGCCGCGTTGCCGAAGGATTCCCACCATCGCCCGCAGGCCGTTGCGGTCTACAACCGTGTCGAAGTCCGTCTCGGCCTGGGGAGCGTCGGCGATGATAATTCTGCCGCGACCCTGCATGGCCTTCCAGCAATAGTCGACCAACGGGCGTACGACACTGGCGTGCGTCGTCACCGCGTCCTGCCGGGAAACGTCTTTGACGAGATTGGGCTTGATCAACACCGTTTGACCGGGGCACGCGATTCCACGCAGCGGCGACCAATCCGCCGAGCCCAGGTTTTCCCCATCCAACCGCAGGTCGACCAAAGCGCTCCGTACCAGGTCGTAAACGGCGTTGCAAGGTCCCTCGGCCCGGAACCCAAAGGGAGCGTCGGGATGGTCGGTCGTCGGATCAAAAGGCGGCACGGTCGGATACGCTGCGCCCGCGTGTATTCGCACGGCTACGTCGGTATTCATGATGGATCATTCCACAAGGGCCCAGCGGCGCGCTCGTTTCCGGCCGTTTGCCCGTGCCCGGCCGGCAACCGCCTCGAGGCGAGCGAATCAAGGGTGTCCCAACTTCCGTCGGGGGTCGATCTTCGACACTACGAACCGCAACTTCCCCAAGGGCGTCCTGGGAAGATCGTCAACCTTTTCGAGGCGGATGTCGATGGAAGGTCCTAACCGCGCCCGCAACTCCCGCAACAGTGGCAGTTCATCTTCCTCCTCATTATACCCCGGGTCGCACACCAGGAGCGCTCGCAAGCAGTCGATGGATTCCTGCACGATTTGCGCCAGGCGGATATGCGGGCTGAATTTCAAGGCGGCGTCCAACCTGCCGACCAACTTCCCTTCCGGTGTCAGAACCACGTCCTCGATCCGCCCCACGATTCTCTCGATGATCGGGAACCGGCTGCCACAAGGGCAGTCAACCTCCGTGGACCAGGCGGCAAGGTCGCGGGTGTCATAGCGGAACAGCGGCATGGCCCGATTGTGCAGGCTGGTCGCCACGAGCCGTCCGATTTCGCCCGGTTTCGCCGGCGCGCCGTCGACATCGACGATCTCGTGGAATCCGTAGTCGTTTTCCGCGTGGTATCTGCCGTGAGCGCACTGGCAAATCGAACCGCATCGTTCCCAGTGAGAATAATGATCGACCAGGCGGCAAGCGAAAACCCGCTCGATGCACTCGCGCTGAAAGGGGAGGAGAGACTCGGCGCCGCTGAACACCACGGGAAATCTCAGGGGCAAGTTTGCTTCCTCCAGCAGGCGTGCAAACAGGTAAAGAGAAGAAGGGTAGCCGCGCAGGAAGGACGGCCGGTAGCGCTCGATCAAGGCCGCGAATTCCGCGACCGTCTCCCGGCTCAAGTGAAAGGAGGACAGGGCGAGAACACGGGCCTTCCACTGGTACTGCCACTTTCCCGCGGCATATCCCGAGAGGCTGGCCTGCCGCTTGCCGATGCGCCAAGAGGGGCACTGCGACCAGACACGCCAAAACAGCGCGAAGGCTGCCATGTTCACGTCGCGGTCCAAGAGAAACCGCATCGCAGTCCCAGTCGACCCCGACGTCGTGCAGGGCACCGCGCCCAGCGTCCCCGCGTCGGCGGCTTGAAGATCGTCGTAGTTCGCCCGCACCGAGTCCTTATCCAGCAAGGGCAGTTTCCGCCAATACTCGAAGTCGTTCAACCGATCGGGATTGAAGTCGAGCCGGCGAAATTCGCGCCGGTAATAGGGGACCCGCTCCGCTGCGCGCCGCGCCAGTTCCCGCAACCGTCCGACAATCCACTCGTTCATCCGCGGCACGCTCCAGGCCGGCGTCTGGCGCATCCAGCGGTGCAGCGCCAGCAATTTGAGCGGTGACAGCAGGTAGTCGCGAAACCTGAAATCCATGGTAGTCCCTCAACGGCCCTGGCTACATCCCGTTTCGCGCCGGTTCTTCCCGCCTTGCGGAGGCCATGTCCGAATTGCGCAAGGGCATGTCGGTAGGGTCCTCCCGCCGTGCAGTCGTCGATCTCATCGCCTACTGTTGGAACCGGAGGGTTCGCCGGTTTTTTCGGCTGCGGAAAGTTCGCCGTTGTCATTGTGCGGCGAAACACCGACGATATCTCTTTCGACAAAACGCGGTGCGCCCCGCACCTCCCGCAGAATCCGAATCATATACTCGCCGATGATTCCTACCGACAGCAGGATAAGCCCGGCGAAGGACGACTGCAGAAGGACCACTGTCGTCCAGCCGGGAACGCCGATCTGCCCCACCATGTAGCGGGCCAGGTAAAAGCACGAAAGGCCCATGCTCAATACGAAAACACACGTGCCCAAAATCGAAACCGCGCGCAAAGGCATCATGGTGACGTTGCACAGGTTGTCCAACGCCATGCGCAGTTGCCGGGCCAGCGTGTAGTTGGATGTTCCGTTTTGCCTGGCTGCGTGTTCCACCTGTACGCAGGCAACGCGCATCGTACTACTGTAAAGGACGGCCGCCATGGCCACGTTCCTCGTCTGGTGCGCTAACATGGCCGTCACCAGCGGACGACGCAGCGCACGGAAACTCGATGACCGTACGCCCGCTGGAATCGCAAACGCCCGCGAGTTCACCCAGTGAATGACGTGCGAACCGATGTTGCGATACCACGTATGGCGCTTCTCGGGAAAGCAGCCGAAAACGCAGTCGAGCCCGGGGTCCGATTCCAAGACAGCCAACAATTTCGGCAACTGGTCCGGTCGATGCTGCAGGTCGTCGTCCATGGTGACGACGATCCGTCCACGAGCATGGCTCAATCCGCAGAGCGTCGCAATCGCCTGTCCGCAGTTGCGCATCAACTGCACGGCCGTGATGCGCGAATCGCCGGAAGCGAGTTGGCGGACCGATTCCCATGTATTGTCCGGCGACGCATCGTCCACCAGGACGACCTCGTAGGAACGTCCAAGTTTTTTCATCTCCCCGGCCAACTGTTCCAGCAGCACGGGCAGAGAATCCTTGGACCGATAGACGGGGATTACGATCGACAGTTCTGGTCTCTGAGAAACGGCTAGGAAATGCATGCGTGCCCGTTGGACAAATGCGGTATCCCCTGGCGCTTGGCGGCAATCCCCGCGCCAAAAGGCATCGATCCGCTCTCGGCGCGTTGAACGCAGCCGTCTGCGAAAAGCCCGCAAGCCAGGATGCATCTGTGTCATCGAGTGTTCAACGACGCTTTTGGCTCAGCGCGATAAGACAATATTCACTATAATAGACCCTCGTTCGCATGTCAAGAATTAGTGACAATAGCGATCGTCGGCCGTGCCCAACACGGACCTCACGTGAGAATCAGCTATAATTGAATACCTTAGGTCTGCAGAAATCGATGTCATGAAGCTTAATCGCTCGCTTTACGCGCTGGTCAACAACATGCTTAATGTCTTGCCGGGGTTCGGCAGGGCTCTGTCGTGGCGAGGCAAGCTTGCGAGCATGGCGCTGAAGAGTTGCGGAAAGAACCTCAAAGTCAGTTCCAACGTCAATATCTACACCCCCCGGAATTTGACGGTGGGCGATAACGTTTATATCGGCTACAACTGTTATTTCGGCGGCGGCGAAATCGTGTTGGAGGACGAGGTGATAATCGGCCCGTTCGTGACGGTCGTTGCCGGCAATCACACGATGCACAACGACTCCTTCCGTTTCGGCCCGTACCAGTTCGGCCGGATTCACATTGGCCGCGGCACGTGGCTGTGTGCGCATGCAGTGATTGTCTCCGACGTCACCATCGGCAAGGGATGTCTAATTGCCGCCGGCAGCGTAGTCACCAAGGACGTGCCGGACTACGGCGTGGTAGGCGGCGTGCCGGCAGTCCTCATCAAGACACTCGCGCCCGAGGATGCCGAGTCCCTCGCGGCGGCGAAGAAAGCGCTTGCATGAAAACCGTATTGATCCTCGGCGCAGGGGTCTACCAACTGCCCCTTATCCGCGCCGCGCGTGCCGCGGCGTGCCGCGTGCTGGTGGCTTCCTACCGGGAAACCGATCCGGGCATGGGCCTGGCGGACGAGGCCTGGGTCGTCGATACGACTGACGTAGAATCTCTTGCCACGCGAGCACGGCAAACGCACTTGGACGCCGTGTTGACGACCGGCACGGATGTGGCGGTTCCCGCCATCGGCTGCTTGTGCGATACTTTGGGTTTGCCGGGAATTACCGCGGCCACGGCGCGCCTCGCCTCCAGCAAGACTGCCATGCAAGATCGCTTTGCCGCCTGCGGCGTGCCGGCGGCGCGTTACCGGCGCGTACGGACCGCACAGCAGGCCGAAGAAGCGGCGGCAGAACTCGGATATCCCGCCGTCGTCAAGACGCCCGACAGTTCCGGGTCGCGCGGTGTCACGGTAGTGGACTCGCCCGCGCGGCTGCATGCCGCCGTAATCTGCGCGATCGAACATGCCCGCCACGGTGAAATACTCGTGGAGCAATACCTTTCCGGCAACGAGTTCGGCGCGCAGCTCGTCGTGGTCGATGGCACGATCGTCCACTGCCTTTGCCATAACGACGTCGTCACGCCGCCGCCCGTTGCCGTGCCGATCGGACACTCCTGTCCGACGCTGCTGCCGACCGGCGTTGTGGAAGAGGCGACCGAAGTTTGCAAGTCCGCCGTACGGGCCTTAGGCATCGCCGACGGCGTTTGCAACGCCGATCTCATTTGGACGCGGGAGGGAGTTCGCGTATTCGAGATTGCCGCGCGCGCCGGCGCCACGGGGCTTCCCGAGGTCGTGAAACTCCATTACGGCGTCGACCTCTACGCCGTCGCGCTGCAGCAGGCGTTGGGTCTGCCGCCGGATACGGCCCTCGCCGCCGGCCCGGCCGCGGCGATCTTGATTATCCGCGCACCCCGTACCGGGCGGCTGTTGCGGCAGCGCGTGCCGGAGTCCATGCGATCCCTGCCGGGCGTACAGCGCATCTCGTTCGACTACCCGGAAGGCGCCCTGGTGCGCGCCTTCCGTACCGGCCCGGATCGTATTGGCGACGTACTCGTGACGGCCGATACCGCGCGCGCTGCCGAACTGTTGGCCGAACGCGTAGTGGCGGCCTTGGAAATCGAGGTGGCGGACGCCTGAGCGACGGCAGCTAATGCGGGAACCGCTCGTCCAGCGGCGCCAAAGCCACCTCGTTCATTTCTTCCGAACGCTCTCAGGCAACGGGCTCATTGGAATGGTTACGGCAAGCTACGGCTCGAACTGACCGTACCGCTAGCGATTACCTCATTGACCGCCTCGGCAATCCTGCGGGCGGAATCGCGACCAAAGAAGGCACAGAAGTTTGCAACATAACGCTCGGCGGCCACTTGCCGCTGGCGGCGCAGCTCTGCATCGAATAGCATCGGAGCGACGGTCGCAGCGAACTCTTGCGGCGTGACCACGCGCGGACACCCGGCCTCTTGGACCAGTTCCAACCCGTGCCCCAAGGGCGAAGGTGGTATGTCGATTACGACCGCCAGGCGGCGTTTCACCAAGGCGTCGCTCCCCAGCCCGCTGTTCTGCACGGCCACCACGTCCGCAGCCGCCATGGCTTCGTCCAATGTTATCTGGCGATTATCAAGGAAATGGATGCTTGGGTGTCGGCGGATTGTTTCCGCATAGGTTTCCAGTTTTTCCGACGGATGCAGACGGACTATGCCCGTCACATTGCCCAGCAACTCCATGCCCGCGCAAAAGACTTCACTGATTTGTAAACACTCGGCCTGACGGATCGGCGACGTACCTAGCATGACAACCGGGCGGTGGGGATCGAACCCCAACCGTGTGCGGATTGCTGTAGGCTCCGGCACGATCTCTCGCGACAAACGGGGGCATCCGGCCAGGATTAGTCTTGCCGGATCTTCACCTGCTTGGAGGAAATTTTGTCGATGAGATTCACCCCAGCAAAGTTGAAAGTCGGCCAGAGAGTAGCGAAACGCCCTTGGCAAGGGAGCTAAAACACCGTGCAATAGGCCAAACGTAGGAATTTGCAACTGCCGGGCCGCGAGAATCAAACACGACCATAGCGAACTGCGATCGTGTTCGGTGACAATGGCCGTCGGCCGACATCGCGTCAGAAACTCCAGACAACCAAGGAGCAACATGCTGGCGTGCATCAAATGGACGGAAAAACGCTCATAGGTTCCCCGCGGTGCAGCGGCATCGCGACAGAACCGCTTAAGTCCTGCCCTCCAGCGGGGCCAACAGCGACGGTAGGCGACTGCCCATTTGGACGGGTCATGCGGCACGGAATCCTGCCACGAGGTCGCGTACGCACCCGCCGGCAACTTCGCCAAGACGTCCGCGTTCTGATAGATCACGATGCAGCGTTGCGGTTCTAATGCCTCGATAACGGGCATGACCAGCTCGTTTATTCGCGGCGTGCTGTTTCGCCAAGTTACGAGAACGCGATTGGGTGGGAACTCGCGCAGTCCACCGTGCTTGACCGTTGCCCGAATCCGCATGCGCAGCCACCTCAGCCGGTCTTTCCAACGCTGCGTCACGCTCGAAGCGGCGCGGCTATTGAGCAGTTCAATGACCACGGCATCCGTAAGCGTTGGACCCAGCGGCATCCCTTCCAGCAACGGTTGGGCCAGTGTGCCTTCCATCACGGGCAGTAGATCGAGTTCCCGCGGTTCCGGGGCGGCTGCCGGCCGAGTCGACGATTCGCTATTAGGATTTGTTTCCGACATCGGGATAATTCCCTAGAGTTGGTTCACGAAAGCACGGCCACGAACTAGCCTCCCCGAATCGCGATAGGTCATTTAGTACGGGAACCGCTCGTCCAGCGGCGAGGCCGACAACTCGGCGAGGAATCCGCCCAGCCGCTCGACCAGGACCTCCATCAACCGCCGGCCCTTGTCGGCCGTCGCCGCGTGCGGATTGCCGCAACCGGTGTTGGTGGTCAAGAGGTGCCAGGGCCGGGTAATCGAAACCCAGCCGCGATTGATGGCGTCGAATCGCGAGGCCGCGGGTCGGCCGTCGTCGGCCGCCAGGGTGCCGTCGGCGTTCCGCGCCACGAGTTCGGCATGATAGGCCAGCATGAGCGAGGTCTCCATCTCGCCGGCATGATCGTCGGGCGCGGAGAAGATGTCGCTGTAAAGGTCTTTGAAGGTCGCGTACCAGTTGCAGAGGAACAGCTTGGCCGGCGTCTGCTCGTAGAGCTCCCGCAACACGGGCTTGAGGTCGTTGCCGCCGTGGCTGTTCAGCAGCACGATCTTGTGAATGCCGTGCCGAGCGAGCGACTCGACCAGGTCGCCCAGCACGACGGCCAGCGTGGCCGGATTGAGGTTCATCGTCAAGGGAAACCGCATCTGGTTGGTCTGCGTGCCATAGGGGACCGTCGGCAGCAACACGACCTTCGCTCCGCGGTTCCAAGCGGCCTCGCAGATCTTCTCGCCCACCAGGTCGGCCTCGAAGATGTCGGTCCCATAGGGCAAGTGCAGGTTGTGCGGCTCCGTGGCCCCCAGGGGCAGGACCGCGACCTCATAACATTGCCCTTTGACAATGCCGTAGTTGATTTCCGCAAGTTTCCAGGGACGCATGCTTACCTCTGCACGATAAGTTGGATTTCCGCTCAGGACCGACCGAGAAATAACTTCCCGATTTGAGGGTGGCTGGGCGGCGCCCCAGCCAAAACGGGGAAGTTATTTTCCGGTCGGTCCTCAGTTGCCCAACAGGAAACCAACGCTTCCCCTAGTTTAACACAGACCTCCGTGCAGGTAAACAACTAGCTGCCAGGAATCGGTTCGTTTGGGAATCGCGACTTGCCCCAGCCACGCCGCTCATTTCTTCCGAACGCAAAGGCCGTGGCGAATCGAATGTACTCGGCACACGGCGTGTGCCGAGTACCTTCGAGTTGACTTTCCACACTGCGGCGCTACGATGTAAAGTCTAAAAAGAACGTCGCGGCGTGGGCCGGCGACACTTTTCCATGAGCCACTCAAGAAAGGAGCAGGGACATGAACAGCCAATCGCAGCATTCGCGACGCCAATTTCTCCTGGCGGGAACCGCCGCGGGCAGTGGGTTTGCCGTTGCCGGGTTTGTCGGCAGTGCGCAAGGAGGCGACGCGGCCGCCCCCGCCAAGAGCGGGGTGCAGCCCTCGCCGGAGATGGACATTGCCCCGCCGGAAGACCTGATGCGCGAGCACGGCGTGCTCAGCCGCATCCTGCTGATTTACGAGGAGTCGCTGCGCCGGCTTCACGGCAAGCGAGACCCGCAGCCTGCCGTTGTGGCCGAGGCGGCCAAGATCATCCGCACCTTCATCGAGGATTATCACGAGAAACTGGAAGAGGACCAGCTTTTCCCCCGTTTCGAGAAGGCGGGCAAGCTCGTCGAACTGGTGAAAGTTCTGAGGGAACAGCATCAGGCAGGCCGCCGCTTGACCGACGAGACCATACGGTTGGCAACGCCGGCAGCCGTCAAGGATGCCCAGGGCAGCAAGCAGCTCTGCCACTCCCTCGAGCAGTTCATCCGCATGTACCGGCCCCACGAATCGCGTGAGGACACTGTGTTGTTTCCCGCCATTCGCAGCCTCATGACGGCCAAGGAGTTTGACGAGATGGGCGACCGTTTCGAGGACAAGGAGCACCAGTTGTTCGGCGCGCACGGCTTCGAGGACATCGTGGCGCGAGTGGCGGATTTCGAAAAGAAGTTGGGCATCTACGATCTGGGCCAGTTCACGCCCAACGTGTAGGGAGTTCGCGGTCAACCGAGGAACGGGATCACGATATCAAACACATGGTCCAGGCGGCAGATCTTGAAGACTTCAAGGATTTGTGGCCGAACGTCGCAACGTCCCCATACGTGCTTTGACCTTACCTAAACCGCCACTTTCCCGCCCCAGCCTCGGGAAACTCGCCGCCACAACCATTGTCGAAGCAAGCTAACCCGTTGGGTTAACGCACTTTTCCAGACGCCGGGGTGATGGCTTCCTCCGCAATCTTTTGCAGATAAGGAACGCGGTCCCAGATGATTCTCTCCTTGGCCTCCTTGTTCAAATTCGGGGTGTCGGCAGTCACTCTTACCGTGGTTGGCGATTGGCCTGTCAGGTATTTCCAGATCATGAGCGAATTGAACAGGGAGCCGTTGAAGGACTGGTGCCCAAAGTCGCTATACATGTACGGATGCAAGAAGGCGGGCGAGTCACCCAGCGTAGGATCGCCATGCGCGTCTTTCTTTGCGGGATAGTCTTTTGCAACCTTGAGCCAGGCCTGGCCGGCCGGAATGAAACCCGTATCAAGCGCGTCGGCCAGATGTCGGATCCGCCGATGTCCTTTCGCCTGATTGCTTTCCATATCCCGCCATCCGAGTTGCGGCTCGTAGAAGACCGGATACGCGCCGCTTTCCTTGATCCAATCCACGAGCGTCTTGGCATCTTTCAGCAAGTCTGCGTCGGAGACTTTGTCGTCGATGGCGTCAATCCAGGGTTGGATGATCACCACATCCCAGCCTTCGTTGATTTTTTCGTGGACCGCAAGTTTGCGCCACGTGGCGTATTCCACGAGTTTCCCCAGGCCTTTGCCTCGTGACGCGGTTTGGAGTCCTAAGGGGCGGGGCGATATTTTGTCCAAGAACATCAGCCACTCATCCAGCGGGCCACTGAAGCCCACCAGGCTATTGCCGATGATCAAGACCCGGGCGCCTTTCCGCAGGGGAAAGACGGGGGAGGGAGGATTGCCGTCAACCTTTACGGAAATGACTGTGCTCGTCTCTTGCTTGCGCGAAGTGCCGACGGTCAGGACCACTTGGTAACGCGCGGGCGACTGGAAGGCATGGCTGACGTTCTTCCCTTCACCTTTTTGGCCATCTCCGAAGTCCCAGTGGAAAGTTATGGGCGTCCCGTCCGGGCTGGATGATTCGGATGCGTCGAACTTCACTTCTGCCTTGCAGCGGACTGCCCGTGGGGTTGCCCGGGCGAGCGCTATGGGAGGCTGACGTTCACCCGGAAGAACCGTGATCGATTCTCGAGTTACACTCCCACCGCCCTTATCGTCTTCTACTTGCAGAACAACTTCGTAGATGCCCGGGCGGGTATATTTGTGGCTGGGATTAGGCGCCAACGTTTCGGTTTCGCCATCGCCAAATGTCCAAGTATACCTTCCGACCTGTCCGGCAGGAGCTTTGGATCGATCGCCGGTAAACTTGACCTCCAGAGGACTCGGTCCGCGAGTTGGAGATGCTATGATCCTGGCCGTCGGAGGCGTGGAACCCGAACGACCGGCAGTACTAGCCGCCGTGACGGCAGTGACAGTAGTACCTACCGCCGTGAGCAAAGGACGCTTGATGAGAACGGGATTCCCAAAAAAGACCTTGTCATTCCAGGGTATGCCGTCCTCCACGTCTGCCACGGAAATCTTCAAGGTCTTGACGCCGCGCAGGTCAACAATCGCCGTGATCGGACGGTTGACTTGGGGAAGGTAGCCACTATCGTAAAGTTGTTTTTCATCCCCAAAAACTTGCACGTGGGCTTTTGTCCCGTCATATTGCCCAAGGTCGGTGACTAAGCTGCAATACTGGCCATGCAGTGCATAGTTCCAAGATAGACTCCCGTGGACCACAAGCAGCCACGTCTTACAAATCTTGTCGCCCAACCTGACCTCTTTGCGGTTTAACCAGGATGGAATGCGATTCACCCAAAGCCAGGCATCTTTTTCCTTGTCCGGAGCAACTTTTCCTTCTCCTTCCTTGGCGTCGGGGAGAATCGGCAAATCCGTAAGATTGACAATCGCAGGCTCGTTGGCTGAAGCGGTGGAATTGTCTTCTCCTCTCGCGCCATGAACGCCCAAGAGAACGAGACTTATCATGGAAAACCACGAGAATGAGACATAGCGTGTGAAGGCGACAGGAGAGTTCATGCAGTTTTCTTTGAGTTGAGTGATTGCGGCTTTGGAGATATTACTCCGGCAACACACTTGATCAGCAGTAACCCGAAGCGTAAGCGAGGAATCCTCGCTTACGCTTCGGGTTGGTTTGAGGATCTTCCATGCCGGCGTAATAATAGCGTCCGGAAGATTGACGAGGCGCTGTGTTGTCGTTGGAGTCCCGGCTTTAGCCGGAATCCTCCCGGAACAACCGCCTAAAGGCGGGACTCCAACGGCTCATTTCCTCCCGCGCAAACTATAATGCGGCCGCCGATCGCTGTCAAGAATGCTCTGCAAATGCGCGCCGCTTGAGTTCCGCCGCCGATTCGGTTATCCTAGCTTGCGTATCAATGCCCGGAATTCCCACCCCCAAATGCCAGTAGGAGCAGGAAGATGCGAACAGCTTTCGGTCGCCGCAAGTTCATCAAGACCTCGATCGTCGGGGCCGCCGGAATCGTGATCCTCAAGGACAGCCGCTCGGTAGGCGCCTATTTTGCCAACGAGAAACTCAATATCGCCAGCATTGGTGTCTGCGGTCAGGGCGAGTCGAACCTTGGCGGGGTGGGCGGCGAGAATATCGTTGCCTTGTGCGATGCCGACGAGCGGCGGGCCGACCCGGCCGGCAAGCGGTTCCCCAAGGCCAAGCGTTATGCCGATTTCCGCAAGATGTTCGACGAAATGCAGCGCCAGATTGATGCGGTCGTGGTCAGCACGCCGGACCACACGCACGCCGTGGTGGCGGTGGCGGCCATGAAGTTGGGCAAACACGTCTATTGCGAGAAGCCCTTGGCACGCACCGTCCATGAAGTGCGGGCCATGCGTCTGACGGCCATCGAGCACAAGGTCGTCACGCAGATGGGCAACCAAGGCTCGGCCACCGAGGATCTGCGGCGCGGGGTGGAGTTGGCCTGGGGTGGCGTGATGGGCGAGATGCGCGAGGCCCACGTTTGGCTGGCCGGTGGCGATGGACCGCAAGAGCGCCCCAAGGACGAACCGCCCGTGCCGGAAGGACTGCATTGGGACCTGTGGCTTGGCCCCGCGCCCCAGCGTCCCTATCACCCGGCCTACGTTCCCGGCGCTTGGCGGCATTGGCGGGCCTTTGGCAGCGGCTCCGGCGGCGACATGGGCTGCCACACGATCAACATGGCCGTCCGCGCCCTGAAGCTCGACCTGTTGTGGAAAGCCGATCCGGCAGTTAAGTCCGCTGCGCCGGCCATTATCCGTGTGGAGGCCGAGGCTTCGGAGATCCATCCTGAGGCGTATCCTCGGCGGCTGGTCGCCAAGTTCGATTTCCCCGCCCGCGGCGCATTGCCGCCGGTGAAGTTGACCTGGTACAACGGCGGACCTAAGCCGCCCAAGGACGTGCTGCTGGGGCACTTGATGACCGAATGGGGTTGCCTGGTGAAAGGGACGCAAGGGGCGATCTTCACCTCGTGCCCGTGGAACACGCGACTGGAGTTGTTGCCGAAGGCCAAATTCCAGAACTTCAAAGGCCCCGCGCCGACCATCGCCCGTTCGCCCGGTCACCACGCCGAATGGATCCTCGGCTGCAAGGGCGGGCCGAAGCCTTTCTCGAATTTCGAGGTCGGCGGCCCCATGGCCGAGATTGTGCAACTGGTGCATGTGGCTTCCCTGGCGCGCAAGCCGATCGAGTACGATCCGCTCGGCGGCAAGATCGTCAACGAACCGGAAGCGAATGCCTTGCTGCACCGCGAATATCGAGCCGGGTGGTCGTTATAGCCGCCGCGGATTCTACGAAGTCCTCCCTGTTTCAAAATTCATTTCTTGCGCCAAAGTGTTGCACTCGTTGGCCGCACCCGAATGGGTGAGTTCAAAAATTCCGCAGACGGCCGTGTGTCGCTTATTCCGATCGTCCGCACCATGCGGGCTGGGGTCTGCTCCTCCATTCCGCTAAACAGTTACGAATCGATAAATCAACAAGTATCGCAAGCCCTCGCTCTCACCCTTGCGGGTACTGTCGGCAATACTCGTACAAGGCCATCGCTGTGGCCGTGGCGGCGTTGTGCGCAGCGGGCAACCCATAGACGGGTATCTCGATCGTGCCGCTCAAGAGCCGCAGGACTTCATCCTCGATCCCCAACCGCTCGTTGCCGATCACCAGCACGACTTTGCGGGGGAACTGGAACTCGAAGATCGATTGCGAATTGCTGGCCTGCTCCAGCCCGATGAGCGGATAGCCCTCCTGCTTCAACCGTACCAGCACCGGCGGGAGCGTGCGATGGATCTCGATCTGGATCGAGTCGCCCGTCTCGCGGGAGATCTCCGGCAGGATGCGGGCGTTGCCGCAACAGATCAGGCGGGGAATGCCGCAACAGGCCGCCGCACGCACGATCCGCGAGAGGTTGACGTTGCTGCGCATGGGCGGACAGGCCAAGAGCAACTCGCGGGGCCGCTGCAAGGCGGCGGGCGGTTTGTGACGTTGCTGGACGAAGTCGGACATCAAGATCCAAAAATTGGGGCCAGGGAACGATGACCGGCGTTCGAATGCGCCGGAGTCGGCCCTGGCCCCTGTGTGGCGTACAGATGAACGCTACGGTACCTGTGCGCGCGCTCGAATTCGCACGCAAACGCCACAAAGTCCAGGCCCGAAACGGGATGGATTACTCGCTAAAAGGTCTTGGATCGAAGGAAAAAAAGATGAGTAGAGACGCCGGGATATCGTTCAAAGCGGCAAAAAATCTTGAAAAGGATTGCTAGAAGCTGTTGGCAACACCGCACGACACCGGGTCTTCGAACAGCCTCTCGGATCGCCCTCGCACTACCACGAATTCAATTCTACACGCGTCTGAAAATCTTGGGAAGTGCGGTCTACGAAGATTCAGGGCGAAATGGTTTGGAGTGGTTCCCTACAGGAATCACGCAAGGCTATTCAGGGCAGGACCTCGATGGTTTTCTTGCCTGCCACCGCCTGCGTCTGTTGATGGCTGGTAGCCAGGGCCTCCAAAGTGATCGGCCCCGCCGCCGACGTCGTCACCACGACCCGGTAGATGAGCAGCATCTTGGGTGGCAACGCGGCCACGGGGCTGAAGCGGATCAGGCCGGGCGGCTGCGTAAAGGTGATGTCCGGGCTGGGACCTCGGGTGCCGGCAGCGACGGTCGAGCCGGGCGGGAGTTGGGCGGTGACAACAATGTCGCTGTCCGCCAGGTCGCCCTGGTTGGTGACCTGGATTTCGAACTGTTGCGGCTTGCCCGCCGTGACAATGTTGCGGTTATCGACCAGCACGCTCAGCCGCCCGGCGGCTGCGGCGGGCGGCGTGGGCGTGACGGTGGCAGGCGATGCTGGGGCAATTGCCAGGCAGGCCCGGCCATCGGCCGCAGGGCCATTGGCCGGCGCAGCGGTGAAGCGGCAACAGGCTGTGGCCGCCGCCTGCTTGCAATCGCACCGTACCTGAATGCGGACGGACCCGCCGGCCGGAATGGAAGGCAAGGACCAGACCACGTCATTGCCTTTCTTCTCGGCCCCTTCCGTACCATCGGTTGCAAAGAGCGCGGCATCGGTCTGGCAGGCAACGGTAATGTTGGCCACCGGTTGCTTGCCGGGATTGGCGATATCGGCTGAAAAGAGAACCGATTTGCCGACCATCGACGTCGCCAGAGCGGAAACCTGGACTTGCAGCGGCACGGCCACCGGGGCTGTCGGTGGCGGGGTAACGGCCGTCGTTCCGGGCGGTGCGGTCACTGCCGGCCCTGTGCCGCCGGCCGGCAGAACGGCCGTAACACACGAATCGGCCATTGCCTGGCCGCCGTTGGCGGCTGTCACTTCAATACGGTGACAAAGGCGTCCCGCCTTGGTGATGCGGAAGGTGACGCTAAACGTGGGAAGCACTTGTCCCGGGGCCAGATCGCCTAGTTTAACGCTAATCGGGCTTTTCTTCGAGTGTTCCAAGCCTTCGCCAAAGGTGTCGAGGATGACGACGCCCTTTGCTGTCGCCGTGCCGCGATTGGCAACGTCAATGTCGAAGGTCAGATCGGAACCGACCACGGCCTGCGACTCGGGCGTGATCTTGAGGTCCAAAACCGGGGCGCCCGAAGGGGCCGGGGGTACGGCAGGCGGCCCGCTGAGGACGGGCGCGGATGGTGGAAGCACAGGCGGCGACACGGGCGTGGCCGGCGCGGGAACGGTGGCGGGGCCGGGCAGGGCGGCCAGCACATTCGTGGTCGCGCAGTGGCCCGAGCGCAACCCGCCGGCCGCAGTGACTTCCACGCAATGGGTAATCAGGCCGTCGCGCTGGGGGCGAAAAGTGGCTTCGATGCTCTGCGCTTGCCGTGGGGCCAAATCGCCCAGCCGCCATTGCAAACGGCGGCCCTCGACCACGGCAGCCGGATTGGCCTCAACGAAACTCAGTCCCTCGGGAACTTCGTCGCTGGCCACAACGTCGCGGGCGGGCAGATCGCCCGGATTGCTGACATCGATGCGATAGGTAATCGTGGCGCCGAAGGCCGCGGTGGAGGGGCCACTCTGGCGAATTCCCAACGAAGGGGCCGTCCAGGTGACCAACACGCTTCCTTCTTTGACCATCGCTCGCTCGCCGCACGCATCGGCCGGGCGGAAGACTTGTAACCGCACCTGGTTGGTGCCGGGTGAGGGGTCCTTCTGGAAGATCTCGACCGGCGCTTGGCCGGCTTCGTTGGTCGCAACCTCGATCGACGGCGTGCCCGCTGGGCCAAACAGGGCCGCAGGACCGCAGGCAACTTCATAGCGGACGATCCAGCCGGGGCGAGGGCTGTGATTCGTTTGCCGCCAGACCGTCGTGGTCAGCGCTTGCTTGCTGCCGGCGGGAGCGATGGCTGGAGAGGGAAATCCATATCCGGCATCCACCCAGTAGATGGTCGCCGTTTTCGTCCGCTCGCCGGGCAGGACTACCTCGGGGGCGACAACCGTGACGTGAGTGACACCTTCGACTGGCGAACTGACCGTGACCCAGCCTTGCCCGGACACAACATTCACGCTCGTACCCGGGCCGCCGGCCCGCTGGGCCACGCGGGTCGTGCTGCCTACGGCGGAGGTGGCGGAAGTGATGCGGGGATGCGTGTAGTCACCGAGCAGGAAATCGGCAAAGTTGTTTTGGCCGATGGCAGTGAATTGTCCCACGCTGCCGGGCATAATCCACCATTCCAGGCGGCGGTTGGTACGGAGATAGTTGTCGCCACCGCGGACCCCGGCCACCATGGGCACCTGGCTTCCCACGGCCTCCACGACCCGGAAGGGCGAGAGCGTCACGGCCACGTCGCTATAGGGCGAGACGACCGGCAGACTCGCCGGGGATGGCCCAGCAAGCGACGGAACTGCCGCGGGAGCCACGGCGGGCGGAGCGGCCGCGGGCGGTATGACCGCGGGCGGTGCGGCCACCGGCGCGGGGATAGTGCCCGGCGGGCAACTCGTCACGGGCGGCGGGTCAACGATAAAGAGGTGTTCGCCCGAGGGATCGAGTCGCGGCATGCGAAAGTCGGCGCAGCCCGTCACGGCAAGCAAGATTGCCGTACTTGCAAGAATGCTGAGCGAAAGTTTCATCCCCGAGCGACACATGGCCCCTTTTGCGGCCTCCTGGCGTGGTCTGACGCATAGTCCCCGGCAGGGGAAATTCGCGCGGCAATATCGATCAACTTTGTGGCCGGGGTCCTAACGCGCTCTAAACCACCATAGAAAACGTAGCATGCAAAATGGCAACATGCGGTGTTTTGACAACCTGTGACGCTGCGCAAAGGCAACGCGGCGGTGCAATCGCTACCAAACGCATAACCTATCCAAAATACTGTCGTACCAAACGGCGGAATTGGGGCAAGTTCTTTACCTGCCGGACCTCGTCCCGGAATCCGGCCGCAGCAGGCAGCGCCTGGGCAAAATAGCCGCTCATCCGCGGCAGACGCCTGAGGGCCAGCGGTGGCCCGTACAGATGAAACTCGCCCTCGATCAATTGCAGCAGCAAGCGGCCGCGCTCGGCCAGGGTCGGCCCGGGGATGCGTCCGCCACCATTGAGCAAGGCCCTGGCCTGGCGAAAGATCCAGGGATTTCCCAGGCAACCACGGCCAATGGAGACTGCGTCGACACCCGTTTCGGCGAGCATGCGCACGGCGTCGGTGGCCTGGCGAATGCCCCCACCGCCGATGACCGGCAGGCAGGTTGCCCGTTTTACGCGGGCCAAAACGCTCCAGTCCGCCTCGCCAACATAGGCCTGCTGGACGCTCCGCGCATGCACGCTCACGGCGGCGGCGCCGGCGTCTTCGGCCCGTTGGGCTATCTCCACGGCCGTTTCCTCGTCGGCGCTGGGGCCGCTGCGGATCTTGATGGTCACGGGGACCGACACGGCCCGGACCGCCGCGGCGATAATCTGCCCGATCCGCTCGGGCGAGTCCATCAATGCGCCGCCTTCGCCGCGGGCCAGCAATCGCCGGATCGGACATTCGAAATTCAGATCGACCAGGTTGAAGCCGAGTTCGGCAACCACCCGGGCCGCCGCCGCCATCACGTCCGGGTCGGCCCCACTGATCTGGCCGGAGCGGGGCGATTCCGCCGGCTGGGTATAAAGCAGACGGAGGGCGCGGCGGTCGCGGCGGGCCACATCGGCCGCGTCGATCCGTTCGCTGACCACCAGACTCGCCCCGGCTTGTTTCATAAGCAGCCGGAAGGGAAAATTGGTATGCTCCTCCATGGGCGCGAGGGTAAGTTGATTAGCGATGGGGATCGCGCCAATTTTCATGGCGTATAATCAATGCAGGGGGGGATGGCAAAGAATCTCTCCCCTCCAGCATACCGAAACTTGACGGCGGAAAAAGCCGCGAACTATACTGGAGATTGGAATTTTGCCTATTTCAACACCGCGCAAGGCGTTTAGACCCCCGCGCGGGAAGAAATTTGCCCGTTGGAGTCCCGGCTTTGGCCGGCATAAATACCGGCTAAAGCCGGGACTCCAGCGTGCCATTTCTGTCGCCGCAGACTATATCTTCAGGAAGTGAACGTTCTCATGAATCACCCCTTTCGCTTCGGGATAGCCATCCTGGTCTTGCTAGGCATTGCACTCGATCGGGCGTCGGCCCAACCGGTCGTTGCGCCGGCAGCGCCCAGACCTGCTGCCGCCGGGCCAGCGGGCGCGGCGGCGGCCCCTGCCGCTGCTGCCCCGGGCGCGGCGGGAACCACGCCCTGGATTACCCCCGTCTCTCCCTTCCGGAAACTGGTGCCGGGCGTCATGCAGGACGTGGTTCCCGGTCGCGACGCGTCGGACACGATCGATCGCCACGGCATCACCGAATTGCTCTATGTCGATGATTCGTTCGAGTTTGCGAAGAATGCGCCTTTCCACCATGAAGTCTGGACGCTGGATATCAAGTACAAGCCCATGCGCATGATTTGGGCCGATATTCCCGGTCGGGGCGGCATGCAGCGGAAGCAGATCTGGTACATAGTCTACCAGGTAACCAACCCGGGAAAGGTCCTGCGATCGGTGGAGGTGCCGGAAGACAAACTTTATAGGCTGTATAAGTTGGAAGAGGTGGATAAACCCGTGCGATTCATTCCGGTTTTCACGCTGGAAGTTCACAACCAGTTGCGGAAGGAAGTGGAAGGATCGGCCAAGGTAATGGTCGAGCAGTACATTCCCATCGTGCTGCCCGCCATTCGCGCCCGGGAAGACAAGAATCGCGAGTTTCTTACCTCGGAGAAAATGCCTCTCAAGGAGTTGCGCGTGGGCGAGACGGTTTGGGGCGTTGCCACCTGGCAAGACGTCGACCCCAACAATGTTTGGTTCTCGGTCTATGTTGAGGGCCTGACGAACGCCTATAGAGTTTCCGACGATCAGGCCAAGTACGCCGCCTACAGAAAGAACGGCAGCGGCGTACCTTTTCGTGAGATTCGCACGAAGGTTCTGAAGCTCAACTTCTGGCGGCCGGGCGATGAATTCACCGTGCGGGAGACCCAGGTGCGCGGCGGCGTTCCCGCGTTGCAGGGTGGTCCGCCGGCGCGGCCCAGCAACGAGTGGGTTTGGTGGCGGACTTATCCGCCCACAGAGAAACCTGCTCTCTCGCCAAATTGAAAACAACGACCAGCTAAGATGTCAAACGGCTGTAGGTCAGGCCGACCATGTGTACATGGTGCCCGAGCCTGACTGCGAACCGGAGGAAGTCAGGCTGGAAAGCCGGACCTACTTGATATTGTGGCGGGTGGTTGATTGAAAATTGCCCTGGCGTCGCAACACCTTTTCGCGTAGGATGCCCACGCCAAAGTCGGTGATCTCCGGCTAAATTGATTGCTGCCGGGCGATAGGATGTCGCCCTGCACGCGGCGGGGATGTTCTCAAAAGTCGCCCATGATTCGTCAAGGAGGACGGTCATGAACATGCTCAAAAACATTCTATTTTTCGGCCTTTTGCTGGCGGTGCTCTGCGGGGTATATCTCTCGCTGAACCGCTCACCGGAGCAAAAGCTCCCCGACTTCGACAAGCCCCAAGTCAAGATCGATATGGGGCAACTAGATAAAGGCCCCGCGGTGTCGCCGGTCAGTGGGGGCCAGGAATCCAACAGCTTGCCCAGCCTGCCCCCTCAGCCACCGATAACGGGCAATCCGGGCGGCGGAACAGCCCCGCCCTACATTCCGCCGGTGATAGCGGGACAGGGTAACATGGCGCCGCCGAATATCGCCGGTGGCTGTGCTCTCGTGTCTGCCCCGCCGGACCCCAGTCGCTCGCTGGGCGCCGATCTGCCGCCCCCGCCCGCTGTGCCGTCGGGCGCCGATACGTCGTTGCCCCCACCGCCTGCAGCGCCGCCTGCTGCGAATCCTCCGCGGAGCGCTGATACATTGCCTCCCCCGCCCGCGCGTTCGAGTTACCCGTCGGGCGTGCGCGACCCGTTTGACCCGTCCCGGCAAGTGGCCTCGCTCACGCCGTCATCCGCTCCGCCGCCATCCACCCTCCATGCGCCGCCGCTCAAACTTGAACCGACCTTACAGCGGGTCAAGCTCCTGGTGGGAGAGAACAAGCTGGCCGAAGCGCTGTTCGAGCTCAGCCAGGTTTATGACAATCCGGACCTGCCGTCGTTCCAGGCGAAGGAGATTACGCATATCCTCGACCAGATGGCCGCACGGGTAATTTATTCGCGCGAGCATCTATTGGAAAGGCCTTATCGCGTACGCCCCGGCGATACGCTGGACTCCATCGCCGACAATTACCAGGTGCCGGCCTTGCTTCTGGCGCACATCAATGGCGTTAACGATCAGCAGCCCCTTCCCGCGGGCAAGGAGTTGAAGGTGCTTAAAGGTCCCTTCAGCGCCCAAATCAGCACCGATCACTCGGAGATGACTTTGATGCTCGACGGTCGCTACGCGGGCCGATTCCCTGTTTCCCTGAGCGACGACGTGAGCCGGGCTTCCGGCATGTGGACGGTCCGCCCCAAGATCGTCCAGGGAAGCACCGCGGCGAATGCGGGCAAGCCGTACCTCGAATTGCGTGACGCCCACGGCAATGGCGGTCTCTATATGCGGGGAACCAACGATACGCGGGTCACCACCAGCCGCGATAATCGCAATTCGATTTGGCTGAGCGAGCAGGACATGAGCGACGTCTTCGGAATTCTCTCAGCAGGATCGAACTTGGTTATCCACCGGTGACGCCTCGGACGATCCATATTGGCGGCAGCTTTGCCATCGTCGTAGTGGCCTATTGGGCTTACGCGCTGTTGGCCGTGCCCTGGATCGAACCCCCACCGGACAGGCCAGACCACGGCATCGTCAAAGATCCGGGGCCGCCCCCGGTCATCGATCTTCGGGAGCTTTTTCCGGAGGGCTCCTGGCAGCTTCACGACGCCAAGATCATCAACAACAACGGCCAGGGCATGCTGCTCTGGCAGAAATACGTCAATGGCAATAACGGCTGGGTCGATCTCAGCCCCATGACCGTTATTTTCCTCTCCGACGAGAACGAAACCGACCTGCGCGAACGGGTGCGGCACGCCATCGTGATGGATGTGCCCGAGGGCGCGGACTTGCACTTCGACCCGCCCTTGGACATCAATAAAGGCGGCATCGGGCGGCTGGTCGAAGGCCGGCTGCGCGGGCCGGTGACGATCCGCAGCCAGGGCAAGCGGCCGGACCATCAAGACGACTTGCTCGTGCGGACCCACGACGTCGATCTCAGCGAACAGCGGATCACCACCGCCAACGACGTCGATTTCACCTGGGGCCTGAGCTCGGGCCGGGGGCGACAGATGGAGATCAAGCTTCTCCCCCGCCTGGGACCGCGAGTCGACAACGCGCAAGGACCGAACATCGGCGGCATCGAGCAGATCCAGTTCGAACACGTCGAGCGGGTCCATCTCGACATGGGATCGGCCGCGGCCCCCGCGGCCAAAGGCGGCGCGCCCAAGCCGCCGACGGGCGGGCCGCTGCCCGGCCCACTCTCGGCGCACGCCGCACCGGTGGAGATCACGTGCCGCGGGCCGTTCTGTTTCAATCTGGTCGATCCACAAGTGGCCACCTTCCGCGACCAGGTTGACGTGCAGCGGATTCAGCCCAACGCCCAGGCCGACCACATGGGCTGCGAGTTGCTTTCCATCTTCTTCACGCGGCCAGCCGCGCCCAAGGGCGCGGCCAAGCCCGGAAAACAGACCGCGCCGGGCTTCGATCTGCAGCCCTCCCGCATCGAGGCCCGCGGCACACCGACCACGGTCACCGCGCCCAGCGACCATCTGCGCGTGCAGGCCGAACAATTGAAGTATAACTTGAGCGACGGCCAGATTTACCTGGAGGATGCCCAAGAGGTGTTCGTGCGGAAAGATGGTAGTGAGTTTCATGGGCCAAACCTTCGCTACACTCCCGGCCCGCCGAATCATAACGGGCAATTCCAGTTGTTGATCGTCGGCCCCGGACGGCTGCAGGGCGAGATGGCCGACCGGCCAGGCCAGCAGTTCGAGGCCCATTGGCGACAGAAATTGGAAGCGCATCCCCAGGATCGCAACGAGCTGATCTCGTTTAGCGGCGGGGCCAATTTGAAGTTTCAGGCCATGGGCGAGCTCAATGCCCGGGACATCCACTTCTGGCTGCACGAGGCGCCGCCGGATGCCGCCGGAGGCGGCGGCTTCCAGCCCGATCGGCTGCTGGCCGAGCAGAACGTGGTGGGCGACTCGCCGCAATTCTCCCTGAAGAATGTCGAGCGGTTGGAAGTTTGGTTCGCCAAGGCGCCTGCCGCGCCGCCGTCGCTGCCCGCCGGAGTTGCCGCAGCCGGAGTCGCGGCCGGTGCGTCGCCGCCCTACGTGCCATCGACCGCGGCTACTTTGCCCCTCGCTTCGTTCCCCTCGCCGTCCGCCGCCGGACCAGTAGCGCGGACCGCCGGGCCAGTCCTGCCGTTCGCGCTGGGGCCGCAAGCTCCGGCGGCCAGCGGCCGCCAGGCCCATCTGGAAGTCAGCGGGCGATTGGTACAAGCCAGCGTACTCCTGCACGAGCAGCAGAACGGCGAGTTGACCGAGGTCAAGATCATCGACAATGTGAGACTGCAAGAGACGCAAACGGCGCAGCCCGACCAGCGGCCGCTATTGGTCACCGGCCAATGGCTGCACGCCACGGAGGCCAACTCGCCCAAAGCCAAGGTGACGGTCACGGGCGAGCCAGCCCACATGGAAGGCCGCGGCATGAGTCTGACCGGACCGAATATCCACATCGACCGCGGCGCCAATACGCTCGACGCCAAAGGCCCCGGGCGGATGGAAAAATTCCTGGAAAACGACTTGGACAACCGGCCTCTCAAGCACGGAGAGACCATCAAGATCGATTGGCAGCAGGGCATGACCTTCGACGGCCGCAAGGCCCATTTCCAGGACTCGGTCAACGTGGTCGGCGAGTCGAAACTCTTAGTGACCGGCTGGATGGACGTTCTCTTCCAGCAGCCGATCAGCCTTTCCGATCAGCGGCCGCAAGCCCAGCCGAAGATCGCCAAGCTGATTTGCGGCGACGGCGTCTTCATGGAGAACAGCACGATCGAAAAAGGGCAACGCACCTCTTACGACCGCATGCAATTCAAGAACCTCGAACTCGACCATCTCACGGGCGATTTCCACGGCGACGGGCCGGGCTGGGCTACCAGCGTCCGCCGCGGAGGCGGCCAAGGTTTGAGCATACCCGGCGGGCCGATCGCCGGCCTGGGACCGTCGGCGACGACCCGCCCGATCAGTTTCAGTCCGCAGCAACCCCAGCCGTCCGATCCGAACCAATTGATTTGCATCCGCGTGATATTCATGCGGTCGATTACCGGCAACGAGCTCCGCAAGGACCTGATTTTCCACGGGCGGGTCCGCGCGGCGTATGCCCCCACGCAGTCCTGGACGGAAACCCTGAAGAGCGACGATCCGCAGCAACTTGGGCCGGAGGCTGCCGTGTTGAAATGCGAGCAACTGGAGGTGAATGACATGAGCCCCGTGTCGGGCAGCAGTGGCCGCAACGTGGAACTGAGAGCCCAGGACAACGTGATCGCGGAGGGGACGAATAAGACGGGCACGCATTTCACGATCCGCAGTGCCCGGTTTTCTTACGCCGAGGCCAAGGGCATGGCGGTCGTGGAGGGCGACGGCCGCAGCGATGCCGAACTTTTCACCCAGGAGGGAGGCCCGGGAAGCGCCGTATCGCGTTATTCCGCACAGAAGTTCCTGTACTTCCCCAAGACCAATGAGAAGATTGTCGAGGGGATGCACACCAACGAGATGGACCTGGGCCCCGCCTCGCCGCTGCCGCCACCGCCACGGAAAAAATGACGAGAACCGGAATCGCCGTCATTTTCTCCCACCCGTGCTTTCACCGGCTCGCCAAATCCTCTAAACTACTGTTTTCTCCTCCCGTGGATCGAGCTATGAAAACGTTAATCAGCCAAGAGCAGCTTCGCGAGGGCATCGACCGGATTGCCAAGGAACTCCGCGAACATTACCAGGGTCGCCCCTTGACGATTGTCGGTGTGCTGATCGGCAGTGTCGTCTTTCTGGCGGATCTGATCCGGCGGATCGACTTGCCGCTACGGTTGGAACTGGTGCAAGCCCGCAGCTATCGCGGCCCGAGCACGCGTCCCGGCCCGTTGGTGCTGAATCTCGATCTGTTGTCGTCCGACGTTCGTGGCCGCGACGTGCTGCTGGTGGACGACATTTTCGACACCGGCAACACGCTTTGGGAACTGCTGCCGCAGATCGACGACCTGGGGCCAACCAGCGTGCGCACGGCCGTGCTGCTGCGAAAAGAAGGCCGTTGTGAAGTGCCTATGAAGCCCAACCACGTGGTGTTCGATATCCCCAACGTGTTCGTCGTCGGTTACGGGCTCGATTACCGCGATATGTACCGCAACCTGCCTTATGTGGCCGAACTGGAGCCGGCGGAACTTGCGGAGCATAGCCCGTGAAACCCTTGCGGTTGGCGATCGTAGCGCAGCGGTTCTGGCCGCGCGTCGGTTCGCTGGAAACTCGCGCGGGACAACTGGCCTGCGGCCTGGCGGATGCAGGCATGGAGGTCACGATCGTCACCGGCCGGTGGCAGCCGCACTGGCCCGTGGAAATCTCTTATCACGGCATCCCGGTCGTGCGTCTCGCTCCACCGCCGGTGGGACGCTGGAACACGTGGCGATGGACTCATTCCTTGACGCATTGGCTGCGGCAGCATGCCGGCCGCTTCGACGTGTTCTGTGTCTGGGGCCTGATGCACGAAGCCGCGGCCGTGGTACGGGCGACGGGGCCACAAATGCCGGTGGTACTCGTGCCGGAACGGGTCGGCTGGCACGGCGATTGTTTCCGCCAGGTACGGGTATTCGGTGGCCATGGCATCAAGTGCGCATGCCTGCGGGCGCGGGCCTTTGTGGCCAACAGTCCCGCTGCACGGCGGGAGTTGGAGGCCGCCGGATATCCGCGGGAGCGGATTGTCGACGTGCCACTGGGGGTGCGGCGGTTGCCGCGACGCGGGCCGCAGACACAAATCGAGGCCCGCGATCTGCTGGCCGAGTCGAACCTCGCGCTGCAAACGGTGGCCCACGCGCCGCTGGCGGTCTCGACAAGCCGGCTGGCGGCTGGCCGCGGTTGGGAGCAACTCCTGGCTGCCTGGTCGATCGTGGTCCGGCAGAAGGCGGCAGCCCGGTTATGGTTGGCGGGCGAATCGCCAGCGACGGCTGTTATGCAACGGATCGAGGCCCTTGGTCTACGCCCCTGGGTAACCCTGCTTGGCATGTTCGATGATGTCGAGGGCCTGCTGGCCGCCGCCGACGTGCATGTTGCCCCGGCGACTGACGGTTCGCCGCAGGCCATTGTCGAAGCCATGGCCGCCGGCGTGCCCAGCGTGGCCGTCGACGCACACCTGAACCGTTGGCTCTTGGGAAATGACGATGCCGGCTTGCTCGTGCCGGCGGACAACCCGGCGGCCTTCGCCGCAGCCATCCGTCGCCTGCTGGACGATCCGCCGCTGGCCGCGCGACTCGGCGCAGCCGGCCAGCAACGGGTGGAAGCGGAGTTCGATCTGGGGAAGGTGGTCGAAAAGTATCTTGAACTGTTTGAGGATGTGTGCGCGAGGATATGATTGTGTATAATGGTTCACTTAGGAACCTCGCTTGTGAAATACCGCATCCTCCACATCATCGACGCGCTCGACCGCACAGGTGCCGCGCAACACCTCAACTTGCTGGCCCGCGGGATGCCGTCGGCTGAATTCGAGGTCCAAGTCTGCGCCTTGAGCCGCGGCGGACCGGTGGGCGAGGGGCTGGTTCGGGCGGGAATACCCGTCCATGTCCTTGGCCGCCGCTGGCCCGCCGACCCGACGACCTTCTGGCGACTGCTTGGTTATGTAAGAGAATTTCAACCGAATTCGATCCATGCTTGGCAAGCGGCGGGGCGGGCCTATGGAGTGGCTGTCGCGCAGTGTTCCCTCGTACCGCGGCTTGTGGCCGTTTGGCGCGAAGTCCCGCACTATTGCGGGCCGCTGCAACGAGCGATCGACCGCTGGATCGGCCGCCGGGCCAGCCGCGTAGTGGCGACTTGCCCTGCCGTGCGCGAGGCTTGCATGCAGCAAGGAATTGCCCCCGGAAAAATCGCGGTTATTCCCGGCGGCGTTTGCAAAGCGGCCCCGCCTGCCGCCACGCGGGAGCAGATTTTCGATCGGCTGGGCCTGCCGCACTCGGCGCGGCTGATCGGTTGGGCCGGCCGCTTGGAGGCGGATCGCGGCGGCAAGGACGCCATCTGGGCAGCCGACCTGCTGAAAGTGATTCGCGACGACGCCCACCTCCTCGTCTTCGGCGCGGGGCCGCACCACGATCGGCTCGTCCGCTTCCGCGACCAGGTCGAGATTGCCGACAAGGTCCACTTCCTGGGCGACCGCGGCGACCTGGAAGAGTTCCTCCCGCACTTGGACCAGTTCTGGTCGACCCGCCGCCTGCCGGGCCAGGCCCAGGCGGTCCTCGAGGCGATGGCGGCCGGCGTGCCTGTCGTGGCCACGGACGTGGCCGGCACGCGTGAACTGATCAAGCACGAGACAACCGGCTGCCTGTTCGCGTCAGGGCATCGCGCCGGTTTGGCCCGCTGGGCCGAGTACCTGCTCAACCATCCCGACGTGGCCCGACAGATCGGCGCCGCCGGACGGCAACGCGTGGAGCAGGAGTTCAGCGCGGAGAAGATGGTTCAGCGGTGGAGGGATGAAAGGTGAGAGGTGAGGGGTGAGGCGTACCCGATCTATCTTTCATCTCCCATCTCACCCCATCCGTTCCCGCACGATTTGTCGCACTTCCTCCAGCCAGCCGGCACGCTGCTGGGGAGTGCTCATGACGATCGATTCGAAATTGCGGCGATAGAAATCCTCGAGGCCGCAGAAGCCGAAGACGCAGGTCTTCCACAGGTTCTCCAGCGGATCGCCGAACAGGCGGAGCTCGTCCTCGCGCGGAGTGTTCGAGGTTGTGAAGACAATCGCCCGCTTGCCCTCGAGTTTGCCGATCACGCCTTGCGGTCCAAACTCGTAAACGACGCCCTGGCGGAAGACGCGATCGAGCCAACCCTTGAGGATCGCCGGCGGCATGGCCCACCAATTCGGATGCACGACCAGGTAGGCCTCGGCCTCGGCCACTTCGCGGCAATGGCGGGCGATGGTCTCCGCCAGTTCCGATCCCTTGGGGATTTCGGCATCGGGCAAAATCGGATCGAACCCTTCCGCATAGAGATCGTGATACACGACCGCGTGTCCCGCGGCGCAAAGCTCTTGCAGCGCCGCTTGGGCAATGGCGTGGCAGAAACTACCGGGCCGCTGATGGCCAAGGATAAGTAGCGTGTTCATAAGCTCCATACTACAGAACGAGCGATTCCTGGTCAACCGTCTCAGGCATGTTTCCTCGGCAGGATCGTCACGATCGGCGAATGCGGCCATTGGCGCAAAGTCAACGTCGTCGGCGCGGGTCGTTTCTGCAATAGAAGAGTCACTAGGCGCACGTCTGCCGCCGGCAAGCGGAATTTCGTCCGCGTGGCACGGGATACGCAAGCGGCCTGCCCGATTTCGTGCCGAATTCACCCGTAGGCCCCCGCCACCGAGCCTAGAGCTCGGGGACTGCGGCCCAGCGTGGTCTTGGGGCCATGCGACGATCCTTCACTGCTGTACACGTCGGGCCGTGCAATACGGCCGGCGCGGATCGACCCGCGCGTCACGAGGGCCACCCCCCTTCAGGCCAGGCACCGGCGTGTCAGTGTGGAGCGTGGACGAACAGGCCAATAATTTCGCGCGGGCTCAGGCCCTCGCTTGAAGGAGCGATACGATGCCACGGACGAGCTGGATTGCTATATTAGGGGTCTTTATTGCCTGGAGCCAATGGGTTGCCGCCGCCGATCCCTTATCTCCTCCGAGCGTCTGCCCTTGCCAAGCCAACTGCTGTGCGGCTCCCCCGTATTACTTCTCTCCCGGTTGCTGCGAAGCCCACCGTCACTGCTGCGACAACGCCTGGGACGGCTATTGCCAGGAAAGGGCCTATTGGGACGCGATCTGGTATAGAGTGGGCACGCGCCCGTCGTGCTCTTGCACTAGTTTCTCAGATCCACTTCAGATTCCCTGTCGGCACGGTCGATACAAAAGCTATTGACCTACCGGGAGGATGAGACACCTAGTGTCTCATTTCAGGATTAAGATCATGGTATGACGATGGATCGTCGTGCCATGATCTTTTTTCATGCGCGCGGCTGCCGGCGCGTTCTGGTTTGCGCGGATAGAAATGACACGTTGGAGTCCCGGCTTTAGCGGGAATTTTTGCCAGATTGCCGGCTAAAGCCGGGACTCCAACAATTGACGCCCCGTGGTCCGATACGTGCAAACGCAACGGGGGCGGCCGTTGTGACGGCCGCCCCACAGATTCGTTACGTCCGCAGAATCTTCAGGCTCAAGGCTTCTTCGGCGTGGTGCCGGTACCAGTGCCGGTAGCCGGCTCAGGCTTCTTGGCGTCCTTGACTTTTTCGAGCAGCTCCTGCGCGTCGGTCCTCATGAAGAACGGCCGCTTGGTCCCCAGGGTTTTCTCCAAAAGTTCCTTCGCTTCCCAATCTTTTTCCGAATGGTGCAGGATATGTGCCCAATAGGTAGCCATGTCCAGATTGTTCGACCGGCCGGCGGTTGCCTTGATGAACTCTTCCAGGGCCTGGCGCGCCTGCTCGAACTCGCCGCGGCAGAAGTAGACCCAACCCAAGGTTGAGAGGGCGTCGCCTTGCCTGTTCTGCAAATTCTGGTTGGTCCGCGTTTCCTCGAAATTGGTCCGGGCATACTCCAAAGCCCGCCGCTGCTTGTTGGCGTCGTCCTTCTGCTCGACCAGGGCCAGGGCCAGATTGTTGCGGGCGTTGAAATCGCGCGGGGCCTGGAGGATGACGGCCTCGAAGTCTTTTTCCGCGTCAGCCCAACGGCGCTCCCACAAGGCAACCACCCCGCGCAGCATGTGGCCAACGTTGCTGCCCGCGTACTTTGTCGGATCGGATTCTTCGATCTTCACAGCGGCATCGGCCTGCTCCTTGGCGAAGGCGATATTGCCCTTCTCAAAGGCCCATTGGGCGACGATGAGGCGGGTCAGAAGATGCTTGGGAGCTTTTAGCAAAGCAGCATCGAACCATGTTTTCGGATGCCCCTTCTTGTCGGCCTCCGGGCCTTCGTACTGCTCGTAATACTGGGCCATGACAGCTTCCGGAACGGGAAACTGTTCATCGGTATGGTTCTTCTTGGCATTCTCGCGGTCCTTATCCCTGGCCTCCTTCAGGACGATATAGGCATCGGGGGCCTTGCCTTGCCAGAATAGAGCGCGGGCCAGGCGCTGGCGGGCCTGCAGATTGTCGGGCGCCAACTTCACGAGGTCCCGAAGACGCGACTCGGCCATCTTCCACTCCTCGACTTGCCTGTCCGTATTGAAGTCCGAGTTGGATGCGAGGGCCTCGGCCACCTCGGCAACGCCGCTCAATACCTGCTGCTCCATGGCCGCTTTGCGATCGGCGTTCGCGCTGTACTTCTCCAAGACTTGCTTGGCCTTATCGAAGTCCATGGTTGCCTCGCTGACCCGCCTTTCCTGCAAGGCGATGCTGCCCATAATGATGTACGCTTCCGGATCGTTGGGCGCGTTGTGAACGGCAGATTCCAGTTGCATACGGGCGAGAGCCGGATTTCGCTCCCTGACAAGCAGATACATCAATATATTAGCGGGGGGGAGTTCGCTATTTTTCTTCGCAACTTCGTCAAGCTTCTTGAGCGCGCCCAGGAAGTCATTGTTGTTCAACGCCGTAATGGCGTCCTTCACCTCCGGATACTCTTTCTGTTTGGGAGCCGTCGCCGGAGTGGTGGAAGGAGAAACCGCCGGCTGGGCAGAAACGGGCGTTGCCGCGGCGCCTAGCAAAAGCAACGTGACAGTTGCCAGGGCAAAAGCGAAGGAAAGGGACGAACGTGCCATGGAACGATACCTCGTATTGTGAAGACTAAAATACGGACCCGTGGCGAGTCCAACAAATTGTGAGAAGGAAATTACAGGGTTGGATGGCAAGACAGCACAACTCCAATCCTTCTACACTACGATGTAAAGTGCCAAATGACAAGATACCGTTGCGTGCAATTTCGCATTCTTTTTTGGCGCAGGCAACCATATTTACAAACTGCGGGAACCTTGAGGCGCAGGCTCCCACAGAGAGGGGTGGAATGAAGATGAGCTCGGCGCAAAATCACAGGGCCCCGTTGGCTCGCTGCGGAGCCAACGGGGCCCTTGGGACCGTGAAAAGCGGTTCCACCCAGGTATTGGGTGTTGTCGCATGGTTCTGCGATCTTACCTAAGATTCACGGGCTTGGCCTTTGTTACTTTGGAGAACTGGGCTAGGAAGACGTAAGCACGGAATACGACTAAAGCAGTTATTGTGCCAAAGTCAGCATGGCAACCGGATCGAACTGCCAATAACGACGCAACCTGTTGTCGTGAAAAAATTTATGATATTTGCACGATGACGGAATGCTCTGCCGAGGCTTGTAGACTTTTGTAAATTTTACAATCGCTTTGCATCCGCAGTTGAGATTACCCAATTTGCCCTAACCCGAAGTGTAAGCGAGGGGACGGCTTGGGATCCTCGCTTACGCTTCGGGTTAGTGTCAGTCTCAACCGCGTACAATATTAGCACTTGGCTTCAGCCGAGTCCGAACCTTCGTTTCTCTCGGAAAAAGCAAATTATTCCCGGAAAACTGACATAGGGTAACAGCAAACTTCTTGCTAGAATCCCGCCGTCGCCACGGACGGCGAACGAGACGATAGCAATGCCAAGCAACGATTGCGGCGAGAGGGAACCCATGAAGCGATCTTTGGGCCGGAACTGGACAACGGTGGCGGGAGCGTTGGCTTGGCTGCTTTTGAGCAGCGGGATCCTGGCGCAAGTGCCCGAGCAACATTGGCAAGCCACGCCCAATTATCCGCAGAATAGTCCGCCGAACTACCAGCCGTCAACCCAGGCCGGTCCTGCCGCAACTGGCAATCCAGCCACAGGCGCACCGGCGACGGGGCAGTACCAGCCCCAGCAGCCGGATCAGCCCGTCGGTCCCCCGCCCTATCCGACGATTGACCGCCGCGACCCTGCCCCGGCTGGCCCGTCGGCTTACGGGAACTCGCCGCCCGACAATCGCACGGTCTATCCGCAAGGCCCGCCGGTCGCGGGACCGCCCGCCGCCGGGCAACCGATCCAAGGTCCTATGTTGCGGCCTGCGCCGCCGCGGGCACCCTTTGTGCTCTCGCCCCCGGAGGCGGCAGCCCTGGAGAATCTTCTCCGCGACTGGGAAAAGCGGAACAAAGAGATCCATTTCTTGGAGTCGAAGTTCTATCGCTGGAAATACGACGCCGTGTTCGGCAACGGCAATCAGCCGCCAACGCCCGATGAAGGCACCTTGAAGTTCGCCGCGCCCGACAAGGGGCTGATGTTGATCGAGGCCAAGGACCCCAAGCAGTCGGAGCAATGGCTCTGCGACGGCAAGTCGATCTACCAGTTCAATTATGCCGAGACGCTAGTCACCGAGTTCGTCATGCCCAAGGAGTTGCAGGGCAAGGGGATTGGCGACGGCCCATTGCCCTTCGTTTTCGGCATCGAGGCCCAGAAACTCAAACAGCGCTATTTCATGCGGATCATCACGCCCCGCGACGTGCAAAACGAGGTCTGGCTGGAGGCCTATCCCCGCTTCCAGCAGCAAGCTGCCGAGTTCAGCCGGGTCCAGGTCATCTTGCAAGTCACCGGCTCCACGAAGTCCTTGCTGCCCTATGCCATCCAGATCTATTCGCCCAACGGCAAGGACCGCATCGTCTATCAACTGCGCGAACCGTCGATCAATTCCATCGTGAATTCGCTGCCGTTCCCAGGCGGACATTGGTGGGATGTTTCCATCCCCCGCGGTTGGAAAAAGAAGGTGGATCTGCCTCCGCCGCCGGTTGAAGCCGGGCTGAACCCGGCGCTGGTGCCGCGGTGATAATAATCTGGGTAGAGATCGAACGCGCGTAACGTTTCAGCGGAATGTAGCAATGACCCCACCGAGCTTGTCTCGGTGGGGTCTCCAAGAAGCACTTCATTCCGCTGAAATGTCACAAGCTCGCTACTACGCTAAAGCCCGCCCCGGCGCGGACCGCATTACACCCCGCCGTCGTCCTCCCAGGTCGCCACCCACTGCGGCCAAGGCACGGGCCAGGCGCCGACCTCTCGCGGCGGCAAAACGCCGTCGCCCGGCATGGTCCCATCGAGGCAGTCGAACACTTCTACGCCGCCCGTTTTGAGCACGTTCACGATTGCCGCGCAGAAAACCTTCCGCGCCGATTCGGAAAGGCATTCGGGACGCATCTTGCCGGAAAGTTGCAAATGCGTCCGGCCACCCGCCAGTTCGAAGGCCATGACCAACGGGCCATCCAGTATGCCCGGCATGTCGATCTCGACGGATATCTCATTCGTGGCCAGGCGGATCTCGCCCACTTGGGGCAGCGGACCGTGCCAGCCGCGAGCGGCAGCGAACCAGGCGACAAATTCGCGTTCGAGGTAGCGGCGCAAATCGATTTCAACATGGTGCAGCGCCTCGCGGTACTTGCGGACCACCTGCGGATCGCCGTCGGCCTGGAGCGCTTTTCGCTCGGCACGGCTGAGCTTGGCGAAGCGCTTGGGGATCGTGCCCGAGTGAAGCCCCGGCCTGAGCAGCCGCGGCAGCGTTTCTCCGTGCGATCCCACAAGCACGGGATCGAGCGTCTTCGAGCGGTTGGCCGCGAATAACCGCCAGTTCTCCTTCAGTTCCCAAATCAAGTAGCCGAAAATGCCTGGCGTGAGCGTGACGATCAAGAACGTCAGCACATCGGCTATCGCCGTGTTCATGTGCTGGGCGAGAATCCCGCGCAGGTCCATGGCGATCCACATCGGCGCGAGGATCTTGTGCGAGACCGTAACCCAGGGCACGTGCTTGACCGGATTCAACTGCGGCTCGATCAGCAAGTTGACGCAGAAACGAACGGCGTAGGCAATGAAGAACCAAATCGTTCCCAGGGATCCTTTCACGAACATCGTCAGGTAGCTCTGGCCGCTCTTGAACCGCAGCCATTCATCGACCGCGTACATCAGCCGTTCGATGCCCTGCATGATGTAGCGGAAGAGATCGACGAACCACCAGAACAGTCCCACGGCGAAACGGATGCCGAAGCGATGCCAGCTTTCCACGCCCCAGTCGACCAGTACTTCCTCGAGATTGCGGCCGAAGCGCGAGTTGATCAGCACGCTCAGCAAGATGAAGATTGCCCCCAACTCGGCCATCATCGGCCAGCCGGCACGCTCCCACGGCAGGACCAACCCTGCGGCGAGTGTCGGCAGGAGCGGCTTAACGACGTAGCGAAAAAGGAATATCGTCGCCGGACTGCGCACGATCTGCCGCACCAGCGGGAGGTTGAAGAACCAGCGGAAGGAATCGAAGAAGACCAGCCGCAGCGTTCGGCCAAAGAGCTTGAGCAACTCCCAAACGGCGTGGCGGAATTGCGGCACGTGGATCAGTCCGAAGAGCACCACGCCGAGCAGCAGCGTCGGATCGTAGTTTCTCCAATCACTCAACGTCGGCGTGTAGGACTCTTCCTTGCCCGTCAGCATGTGTACCAGGTGCTCCGCGACGATCAGGATCACGACCGCGCCGCCGAAGGGCATTACCAGGTACTTCGTGAGGCAGCGGCCCAGGAACGTGCCGAACGCCACCAGGCTGAACCGCTGGATCCAGCGCTGGTAGAAATCGCCCGTCTCGTAAACGCCGTCCAGGACCACGCCCAGCCGCCGGTTCAGCCGCAGTACGGCGTCGCCGTGGAAGAAGTTGCCGGGACCCGCGCAGTCGGGCTCCTTGACCTGGTTGCGGGAAACGGCGTCGCGGACCTCGCCCAAGGTGAGGAATCGCCGCTCCACGATGCGGTCCAGCAACTCCTCCACCAGCTTCCGGCGGGAGACGGTTTCGACCAGGTTCTGCGGCAGCAGGCCGACCTCGTCGAGCGCGGCGACGAGCTTAGGCCGAAAGCCTTCGCGCAGGCGGTCCTCGGCTGTCTTCGTGGCCGCGTTCAAGACTTCCGCGAGCTGCCGCCGCTGCCGGTCGGAGATCCGCACGGCAGGCAGCCGCCGCTGGGCGCTGCGCAGGTGCCGGGCCACCAACACCAGGCGCTGGTTGGGCAGTTCCCGCCGCAGCGGCCGCCGCCCCAGCGACAAGATCCATCCCATGACGTCGATCGTCGAAGTCGTCCGCTGCCGATCGACGCAAACTTTCTGCAGGTCGTACAGCAGCCGGGCCTCGACCGTCCATAGACCCCGCGGCGTTTGATGGGCCAGGGCCAGCAAGGCCTCGCGCCAGGGCCGGGGTTCCTCGCCTTCAATCCCCAGGGCCGCTTGCAGGCGATCGACCAGCCCGTGTACTTCCTGCCGCAAGGTGCTCGCTGCTTCAGCGGCCCGCTCGCGCGGGGCCTGGAATTCGGCCCGTGCGCGGCGGATGGCGGCCCCCGCCAGGTTTCCGCGGGCGGCCTGCCGCGCGGCGGACTGGGACCAGCTCCGGTACTTCTTCTCCGAGCGGCGACGGCCGCGCGCCCCTTGCGCGGCCTGCTCGCGCGATCCGCCCTCTTGCAAGCCGGGAGGCAGCGCCAGCGGATCGGCGTCGAAGGCCTCTGCCGCCAGCCGCGCCGCCTCGCGCAGCTCGTCTGGTCCCGGTGTGCCGGGCAGGCGAGTCGCCACCAGAAGCCCTTCCGTACGGATGTCCCGCGCAATGATCTCGTCGATTCTTTCCAGCGACTCAAGCGCCGGAAAGAAACTGGCCATCAGACACGGCTGGAAATAGCGAATGCCCAGATAGACGGCCACGAACTCCACGTAGACCGATAAGTCGTCATAGGGCGGCAGCAGGAACCGTTCTTGCTGCAACACGTTGCGGATTTCGTCGAACTCCAGACTGCCCAGCGCGGAAATCCGCTCCTGGACTTCCACGGCGCGGAAGTGCTTTCGATCGGCCAGGCGGCGGAACTCATCGTGGATCCGCGCGTGGTAAAGCAACTCCCAGTAGAAAAGCAGGACCTCGCCGCGCGGCCGTTCTTCCAAGGTTTCGCTGCCGGGACGCTCCAGCAGGATCACGTTCTCCGGCAGGTCATCGGCGGGGCCGAAGCCGATCTCGCTGCGGTCGGCGATTTCCAGCAAGTCACTGCGGGAAATGACGTAAGTCTTGCTGTGGGGCACGCGAAAGCCCATGCCCGGCGGCGAAGCGTGCAATCGTATCACGCGCCGCAAAAGCCGCGGCGGAACAAGCCGCGCGGCCGGCTCGACGGCCCCTACGGCCCGCTCCAGTTCCGCCAGGCCGATGCGCGCATCGCGAGCCGCGATCATCTGCTTGCGGCGCGGGCGGAGCCATTTCCAGGGTGCTTTCACGGGCGGGACTCAGAGCGGGGAGGCTGTAGGGTGGGACCAGCGAGCTTGCGAGCGCCGGCCCACCATGACCGGTCCTTGGTGGGCCGGCGCTCGCAAGCCGACCATGCTGCGCATGGTGCCCGGGTCCCACCCCACAAATTCAAGGGAACTTGTACTGGCGATTCTTCGGATCAAAGTCGAGGTCGGTATAGCCGTTGTTGAGCTTGATGTCGAGATAGGTATACTCCTCCAAAAGCTGCGGCCCCTTGCCCGAATCGACCGGCAACTCGTAGATCTCGACGCGGATGGGGAAGTGCAATTCGTTGTCGACGAATACTCGGGCCAAATAGCCCCGGAGCTTCGGCTCAGCGACCGGATAGGCGATTTCCAGCAAGGTACAGGCCCTGCTGTTGATACGGGCTTTACGATACCGCTTGACGTGGACCTGGCTCGGCTCACCCGCCGCTTCGCCGCGCTGGATCAGTTGCCGGCAGAGGTTGGCCAGGCCGATCTCCGTGATCGGGTAGTGCTCGCCCATCGTGGCAGGCCAAGTCTTGGGATTCAGCGATAGCGTGCCGCTGTAGATGGAAGCGGGCCTATGGACCAGCAGGTTGCCGTCATTCTGCCCTTGGACAAAGATCACCTCGCGGCCTTTGATGTTCTTGGTGTCGCTGCGATCGAGGAAATAGAGATAAACGCTGAAGGGTTTCTCGCGGATCTTGGCAAACATCACGGTTTCCACCGGGTCCTTGCCGATCCGTTCCTTCTTGACAATGACGGCTGAATAGTCCCGCACCTTGTGTTCGATCTCATCCAGCGCCTGATGGGCGATGGACAGCGCATCTTCCAGCGTGGCCGACTCGCTTGCAGCATCGTTTCCGGCGGTCGATTCGCCGATCGTGGTGTGCGGGGGTTGCCACCAGCCAAGCCCAAAGTATGCGCCGGCGGTCAGCAGGGCCAGGATAATGATAACCGCAACAGTCAGGATCAACCACCGCATGATTTCTCCGTATCCGGGTGGAAATCGATCGCAGCCGCTCTCACACCAACTCGTTTCGCACCGCCCACACGGCTGCCTGCGTGCGATCGGTCAGTCCGATCTTCCTCAAGACGTGTTGGACATGTTCCTTGACCGTCTCGTAGCTGATGTTCATCGCCTGGGCGATCTGCTTATTCGTGGCGCCCAAGGTCATCTGCCGCAGGACCTCTCCCTCGCGCTCGCTCAAGGAAACTTCCAGGTTGTTGGTCGCCCGGGCCGTGCGCAGGGCCCCACTCACGCTCCGGAGCTTCTCCCGGCTCCAGACATTCTCGCCGCTGGCGACAAGGCGGATCGCGCTGAGCAACTCATCGCGGCTACAGCCCTTCAAGAGGAACCCGCTGGCCCCCAAGGCAATGGCCCGCGCAACCGAAGCGGGGTTGTCAAATGCGGAAAACAGGATGACCGGCAGGCCCGGCTTCTCCAGTTTCAATCGCCCCATGGTCGTCAGCCCGTCGCCGTCAGGCATGCGGATGTCCAGCAGAACAACGTCAACCTCGGTTTCTTGTATGGCCTTTAGGACCTCCTGTCCGCTGCCGACCTCGGCAACAGCTCTGATTTCCGTGCCTGCAAGCAGGGCTCTTACCCCCTGGCGGACTATTTCCTGGTCGTCGGCAACAAGAAGGCGAATCTTGACTTCGTTGGGCATGGGAGAATCCTGCGGAAACAAAGAAAACGAGGTAGTCCGGAACGCCAAAACTACTATTATGCGCAACCTCTGGGGGTATGGCAAGCGTCCCAAGGTGGCAAAAGCAATGTTTCCTAAGTCAGGAAACATAGCAGAATGATGGGTTGCGACGGGACGCCCAGCGTGGGGTGCGACGACTGTGCCTCACCACATCCCAAGTTAGAGCTATCCGGAAAGTCTCCGCTCTCCCGCGTGCTGTACCCAGCAGGATGGGAGAAGGGCAGGGGGTGAGGACAAAGGTCTCCCCTCGCCCGCACTCGGGAGAAGGGCAAGGGGTGAGGGTTTATGCGGCGCAACAGCTTGGAAATGGCTGAGTTCGCCACAAATTGCCCTCACCCTAACCCTCTCCGGGGTTCGCGCGCAGCGGGTCGTGGAGAGGGGACGTGTAGGCTCCTACAGCGCCCGCCGTATCCTCCGCACGGGCTTGCCAAACACCGGCAGCGCCTTGGGTTGCTCAAATCGTTCGTCGTCGATGTCACCGGGCCCTTCGCCCAGTACCACGGCGTCGGCGGGCCGCGGGTCGCCAAATGCCTGGAAGCCTGGGATCTCGTCGCGGATCAGCAAGCGATTGATGCGCATCTCGATCCGCGTCAGTTCTCCGCCTTCCTCGGGTGCTACGAAGGTGTAGGCCACACCCTCGCGGCCCATGCGGCCGGTGCGGCCGACACGGTGTACGTAGTCGTCGCAAAACGCGGGGATATCGAAATTGATGATGTGCGAGATGCTGGTGACGTCGATGCCGCGACCGACGACGTCGGTGGCCACCAGCCAGCGGACGCGGCCCTCGCGAAAGGCCTTCATCACGCGGTCGCGGGACGATTGCTGCAAGTCGCCGTGGATTGTGTCCACGCCGTCGAATCGCCGCGACAAGCGCGTGCAGATCTTGTCGGTCCCGCGCTTGGTGCGGCAGAAGATGATCGCCTGTTTGGGGTCCTCCCGCTCCAGCAGCTTGACCAGCAGATCGAACTTCCGTTCCGGATCGACGGTGAAGTAAAACTGTTCGATCGTCTCGACCGCCAGGTTCTTGGGCGAGAAGTCCAGTACCTCCGGCTCGCGCATGTAGCGTTCGGCCAGCCGTTTGACTGGCGGGGCCAGCGTGGCGCTGAGCAACAGGGTCTGCCGCGCCTGAGGGCAGCGACGGAGGATCTTCTCGATGTCGGGTCGGAAGCCGATGTCGAGCATGCGGTCGGCCTCGTCCAGCACGATAACCCGCAGCTCGCTCCAAACCAACGCGCCGCGGCTCATCAGGTCCAGCACGCGGCCCGGCGTGCCGACGATGAAGCTCGCGCCCTGGTTGACCTGTTCGATCTGCTTGCGGATCGGCTTGCCGCCGTAAACGGCCACGATCGAGACATTTCGGCCCAGGGCCAGTTTTTCGCATTCGTCGCGGACTTGGACAGCCAATTCGCGGGTCGGCACCAGGGCCAAGGCCTGCGGCGGTCCGCCGCGGCGCTGTGGCTGGAGCATCTCCAGGATCGGAATCGCAAAGGCGGCCGTCTTGCCCGTGCCCGTCTGGGCCTGACCCATCACGTCCACACCCGCGAGCGCGCGGGGAATGAACCCCTCCTGGACCGGGGTCGGCTCCTGATAGGTGGCCGCGGCCAGGGCGTCGAGCATGATGTCGCTCAATCCCAAGGCGGCAAACCGCTCGCTATGGACCACCTTGCCGCGCGGCGCCGTGGAGCGCGGACGTTCGGAAACCGGCTCTTCGCGTGGCGATATTTCCCGTGGCGCCCTGTCCTGCGGCACCTCTTTCTGTGGCGCCTTTTCCCGCGGAGTTTTTTCCCGCGGAGTTCTCTCCCGTCGTGGCCGCTCCTGGCGTGGTTTTTCGGCAATCACGGGAGTTTCCGGCGCTAATGGTTCTGCGACGACCGGCCGTTTTTCCGCCACGGACGGCCTTGCGGACAGCGGTTTCTTGCCGCCTGCTTGCGGCTTTGCCGGGGGTTTTGCCTGCGCGGCCGCTGGCGGCTTGGCAACCGCCGGTTTCTCCACGGCAGTTCCCCCGCTGGGAGGCAGTTTTTCCCTCGCTCTGCGCTCGGCCGGCGGTTTTGCGACGACCGGTTTGGCCGCTTGCGGTCTGGCAGGGGAAACTGCTTGCGGTTTCGCGGTGGAAGCCGCTCGCGGCCTTCCCGCGGAAGCCGCTGGCGGTCTCGCGGCTGGAATCGCTGGCGGCCTCGCCGCTGGCGTTCCTTGCGGTCTGGCAACCGCCGGTTTCACAGCCTTCCGCGCGGTGTCCGGCGTTGCTTCCTCTGTCGCCGGAGGGAAACGCTTCCCATACGAGGGAAGTTCCAAATCATCGTCGTCATCGTCTTCGAAATAAAGATCTTGGTTCGACTGGGCCACCGATACGTTGGCCGGTCCGGACTGTTTTCTTGACTTGCGGCGACGCTTTCGTGTGCGTGGGGCCGAACCTTCGGCCGCGCCGGAAACGGTTGGCGGACCTTCGGGTCTTTCTTCTGCTGGCTGACTAGTCATGCGTTATTTGCTTCTTGAATGTAAGTTGAAAAATTGCGCTCCGTGGCCCCCCAGGCGAAAACTCGCGGCCCATAGCCCGGCGGAGCGCCAGGCCCAGTGGAACGAGCACAGTTCGGCTTGCGCCGGATCAATCGCCGCCGGCCACCTGCTTGGGACTCTTGGGCTTGGCGCCCTCGCTCTCCTTCTTTTCCACCGCGACGGCCGACTTGCGGCTGCGGCCGGCCGACAACACCTGCCGCAACAGCGCGGAGAGGTCCTCGTAAGGATGATCGGAGGGAGGACCATCGCTGTACTGAAGAATCGACTGTTGGATCTTCCGTGGCAACGAGAGCAAGGTGGAGGACACGGTGCCAAACTCGCCGCCAGCCAACACCAGTCCCCGCCGCCCCTCGCTGTCCGGCTTACGGGAAAAAGCCCGGCTGGCCACGGCCAGAAACGTCACTGCCGAATCCAAAGTGTGCAACGTCAACATCCGTCGGACAAAGTCGTGTCGATCGTCGTGGAGGTCGTCGAGGTTCCCGGAACTGAGCGTGTGCAGGCCGGGTTCCAACTCGACGATCTGCACGCGATGCCCGCCGTAGACCACGGCGGCGAACTTGCCGTCGGCACAGAGGTAATTTGCGCCGGCATAGCGGCCCGTCAACAGCTCCTTTTGCGCCAACTCGGCGGCCTCCCGGGCGTTACGTGTGTCGAGCAGATCGCGACAAAGCAATCCGCGTGAGCGCGGTTCCAGCGGCGGCCGGGTCCGGGCCCGATTGGTCACCGTTACCAAAAGGCCGAACTGATTCACCCCCAGCCAAGTCCCGCCGGCTTGCTTGTCCGTGCCACAGACAATCCGCGGCGTGCCGGGTTGGATCTTGGGGAATTGGGTGGGTCTCGAAAAACTCTCTTCACGATTCGCCGCAAGGAGAATGGGAGTGTTCTTCGCAACCCGGTAAAGAATTGCCAGCATACACATTATCTTCCGTCACAAACACCAGGCCGAAAATTAAAGTTTAACGGAAATTTAGCTCTCAGCATATTCCTCCAAGGGGGAGGATTCGGATTTTTTTCCGCCCAGGCGAGAACGCGGGGGAAATCCGCTATACTTCAGCGGTTGGAAATGACGCCAAACAGACCCTTTGGTGGAGGGAAAAGCATGATGGCGGACCGCGCAAAGTGTAAAAATGTCTAGCGAGGATTTGGCCCATATCGAATTGTTGGCGGAGATCGACGCCCTGGCAAGTCGCTTGCACGATTGGTCGCACTCTGCCCCGCCCTGGCGGCCGGCCGAAACGTGCCGCGCGATCATGGACCGGCTGGCAGGCCGGCTCAGCGCGCTCCGCATCCGCCTGGAATCACCATTGGTAGTCGCCACACTGGGGGGTACTGGAACCGGCAAGAGTTCGCTGATCAACGCCCTGGCGGGAGCGGAACTGGCCCGTTCAGGCCGCAGCCGGCCGACGACGACCCGCCCGGCAGTGATCTGCCGGCCGGGGTTAACAGCCGAACTCCTCGGCATGGAATCCCGCGAGATCGATTGGTTCCAGCAGGACCTTTCCGCGCTGGCGAACCTGGTTCTCGTCGATTGTCCGGACCCCGACACCACCGATGCCGACGGATCACCGTCAGCCGATACGACGCTGGCCCGCTTGCGGCGCATCCTGCCGTTGTGCGACGTGCTGATCATTACCACGACGCAGCAGAAGTACCGCAGCGCCCGCGTGGCGGAGGAACTTGCCGCTGCCGCGCCGGGGGCACGGCTGGTTTTCGTGCAGACGCATGCGGACCAGGACGCCGATGTCCGCGACGACTGGCGGCACACGTTGGAACCGCGGTATCAGCCGGGCCATATTTTCTTCGTCGATTCGCTTGCCGCCTTGGTCGCCACCCAGCAAGGACAGTCGCCGCAGGGGGAGTTTGCCGCCCTGGTCGATTTGCTCACGCGGCAATTCGCGGGCGCTGCGGCCGCCAGGATTCGCCGTGCCAACTTCCTGGACCTCGCCGCGCAGGCCCTGGAAAGCTGTCGTCGCCGCCTGGACGAAGCCCTGCCGGCCATCGAAAGCCTCCGCGCAACGATCCAGCAGCAGCGCGGCGAATTGTCGTCGGCGCTGGCGGGGCAAATCCGCAGCGAATTGCTCTCCGCGCGGCAGCCATGGGAAAATCGCTTGCTCGGCCAGGTTGCGTTGCGCTGGGGATTCAGTCCCTTTTCGCTCGTCCTGCGGCTGTACCAGGGTATCGGCGGCTTAGCCTCCGCTGCGCTGCTTTATCGTGCGCGGACGCCGGTCCAGCTTGCCCTCTGGGGCGCGGTCGAGGGCGCTCGATCCTGGCAGAAGATTCGCCGCGACCGCCAATTGCAGCAGCGGCCGGCCCAGACAGCCGTCAACGGGTTCGATGCGACGCAGCTCCGCCGCGCGGGGGTCGTGCTGGAGGGCTATGCGGCCGAAGCCGGCCTGCCCAAGGCCTCGGCCTCCACAGCGACGCTCGAAGCCGATGCCGATACCGCCGCTTTGAGCTTTGCGACCCGCTTGTCGCAAGACCTCGACGCCCTGATTGCCCGGCAGGCCCAGCGGCACACGGGTTGGTTCACCCGCTGGTGTTATGAGATTCTTTTGCTGGCCATGTTGGGCTTTCTCCTCTTCCGGCTGGGAAAGAACTTCTTTTACGACTCTTGGTGGTTGCAGCAGCCCTTGCCGATGTGGGGCGTGCAATCGTATATCGCTTCGGCCTTCTGGTTGCTGCTCTGGTGTTTCCTGCTGCTCTGGCTATTCACGCGTCGCTTGCGGGGCGGGCTCAAGCAGGCCATCGATCGCCTAGTAGAAAGCTGGACCGGGGCTGCGGCCGCTGCGGGTGTTTTTGCGGAGTTGGAAGACGATTGCCGCCGCGCCGTCGAATTTCGCCGTGACTTGGAACTGCTCCACGGCGACGTGGAGCGGTTGCGGGGAAAGGTGTGAAAGGTGAGAAACTGGCAGGGCGTGATGCATTCGTCCGCCTTTCTTGGTGTGATCGTAGCGTGGCGATCTACTGCCATTGCTAGCAGATTGTTGCGATCAAGGCTTCTTTCCTCTTGCCTTGGGAGTCCGATTTCACCTAAATTACCGGGCATGACCCCAGACCCGTCCCATGCCGAATACCGCTGTCCCGGCGAGATTGGCCCAATCTCTCGCGCCGTGCATTTGGGACGACTGGCCGGCTTCCATCCTGCCTGTCGCCAGTGCGATCGGCGCGACGATACGGCCGGTCTCTCCTTGCGACAGATTCGTCAATTGGCGGAACTCGCTTCTCAGGCCCGTCGGCCGCCGTTGTTCTGTTCGGAAGGGGTTGGCAATGTGGCGATCAACGACCTCAGCCCAGGTTTGGCGCGGCGGATCGCCGTCGAGTTCGCAAAAAGGCTTGTCAGTCCGGCGGCTCAGGCCGAAAACCGTCCACCGGCCGTGGTTGTCGGCAGCGACGGCCGCCTGGCAACGGCGGCGATCATCGCGGCGATCGTGGAGGGCATCCGCTGGACCGGTGGCGAGGCCATCGATATCGGACCGGCCAGTGTGCCTTGTACGGCCAGAACAATCCAGCACCTCGCCGCCGGCGGAGGTGTCTTTGTGGGCAATTCCGGCGGCGCTCCGCACACCGTAGGACTGAAGTTCTGGACACAAGCGGAACCGCTTTCGCGAGGCGGGTTGCTGGATGACATTGCGGCTTCGTTGCAGAACCAACCCGCCGAGGCGACGATCGATCGTCCCACGCGGGCCTTCGGGCCATTGCGGCGTTTTGCGGCGGCGGACATTTACCTCAGCGACCTTCGCCCGGCCTATCACGCCCTTCGTCCGCTGCGCTTCGTGTTGGACTGTGCCGCAAAACCAGTCGTCGCCTACTTGGAAGATTTGATGCGAAATGTGGCTTGCCAGATCATTCCCGCGGAAACCGCCGAATGTGTCCGGCACACTCCGTGTGCCGCCGGCAACGGCACACGGAGTGTGCCGGATACATTGTCTTTAGGCGAACAAGTGGCGGCCGCCCAGGCCCATTTTGGCATGTGGATCGGCGACGATGGCGAGGACTGCCAAGTGGTCGACGAGCGCGGGCAAGCAGTGGAAGCGGAGAGACTGGCGGGTCTGATTGCCGAGAGTCTTGCTAGTCCCGTTCTGCCTGGCGAAGAGCTTCGGCAACAGACATTCCTGCGGATGCGGGAAAGCCGTGCGACACTAGCCGTTGACCGTACCGGCCGGCTTTGGTATGCCGCCGATCATCCTCCCTGGCCCGACGCCCTGCAAACCTTGACGCTCCTGTTGGTGCTTCTCAGCCATAATGATCGGGCCCTTTCCGCGGTGCTCAACTTGCTGTAGTTGTGGTTGGCCAGCACAAGATCGAAGAGCGATTTTGACAACCGACCCCCTTTGTGATAACCTAATGGCTTGCAATCCTCCTGCCCCGATAAGGACCGGCGAATCAATTACTGTCGTATTGTCGCCTTTCGCTCCGCGAAAGTTGCGCAACTTTCGCGGAGCGAAAGGCGACACTTATTGCTTCGCCGGTCATAAGCGGTTTCCAGACCGGGCCGGGCAGGCGAGATGTCTGGCCGTCTGTGTTCCCACAACCGATCAACCTCGCGAAGGAGACCCGACTCATGAATCCGACCCGACAGCACCTCTTTCGAACGCTTCCGTTCCTGCTGGTGGCCTTGGCCGTGGCGGCGTCCGCCCGCGCAGCCGAGAGCTATCTGAAGATCATTCCCAGCACGGTCCAGGGCTGGGGCGCCGTGAACCACATGGACGAAGCCAATGAGAAACTGCGGAAGGTGGCTGTCGCCTTCCAAGCGCCCGCGAACAACCTGCTTATGGAGACCAAGAACGAGTTGGGCCTGAGTAAGGGGATCGACGAAAAGGGAGCGGTAGGTTTCTTCGGGATGGCTGGTAAGACCGAGAAAGACGCCAGCGTGGGTGCCTTCTTCGTGGCCGTCGCCAACGAGAAGGACTTTCTCGGCAATTTCGAGGTGGTCAAGGCTGGCGAGAAGATCAGCGAGGTCAAGACCAAGACCGGCAGCAAGTCCATTCACTGTCTCGCTTTCCGCGGCGGTTATGCCGTCATCTCTTCCCTAAGCGACCGGGTGGCCGTGGAGGCAGCCCTGGAGGCCAAGCAGGACATCTCCGCCGAGATGGCCGGGCTGGAACCTTGGCTGGCCGAGAACGACGCCTTCTTTATCGGCACCGCCGCCGGCATCAAGTATGCCGCTAAGCAGGCCGAAACCGATCTGAAAAAAAAGGACAGTGCCGGCGGAAGCTCTCCGGAACTCGATGCTTTCGCCAAGTCGATCCAGGGTTATCTCAGCAAGGGCTTCATGGCCGCCCCGGGCGAGATCTCGCTGGCCGCGATCGGCATCCGCGGCGACAAGCAAGGCTCGATCCACATCGTCGGCCGGGCACGGCTGGTCAACGGCGGCTTGGTGTCGAAGGCCGTGGCCCTGATCCCGCCACCGAAGGGAAAACCGCTCTCCGGCGTGCCGGGCGGCCCCTTTGTCTTTTCCCTCGCGGGCGTGGGCATTCCCAGCGCGGCCGACAACTACATCGACTTCGCCACGGGCGTCTTGAGAAGCATCAAGCGGGTTAACGGTATGCCGGCCGAAGATGCGGCGGCCCTGAACAGGGAATCGTTCGAGATGCTCCGTCAGGTGCGTTCGATAGAATTCGTGATGAAGACCGGCAAGCGCGGCGATCCGATCTTCGGCAACATGTACTGCGTAATGACGGTCGACAATTCGCAGCGAGTCCTCGATTTGCAAGAGAAGTTTATCGAGCACACGAACAAGCGGCTACAAGACGCCAAGCAAGGCGTGGTGAAGTCGACAACCGCCAAGCGCCTGGAGATCGCCGGCAAGCCGGCCCTGCAGCAGGAAGTACACTTCGATCTCTCGAATATCCCGGGAGCGGAAGCCAATCACGCGGTCTTCGACGAGATGCTGGGCGTGGGCGGCACGATGGTGGGCTACTTCGCGGCGGCCGACGAACACACGGTGCTGGTCGGACTGGGCGTTTCCCAGGAGCGCATGGCTGCGGCCCTGGACGTGCTCAAGCAACCGAAAAAGAGCCTGGCCGAAGACGCCGATCTTTCCCTCACCGCTGCCATGTTCCCCGCCGGTTCGCAGTGGGTGGCCTACGTCAGTCCGCGGGGTTTCATGCAATTGATCCTCCGCACCGTGGCGGCGACGACCAAGAACGAAATGGAGGCCATGGGGATCTCTCTGCCGCAATTCCCCCGCTGTGCGCCGATCGGCTTTGCGGTCAAGGCCACGCCCGACGAGTTGCACGCCGAGATCGTCGTGCCCGCGTCGTTCATTGAATCCGCCGCCCAATATACCAAGGACGTGCAGAAGATGATCATGGATCGGGCCGGACAGCCGAACCCGGGACCCGCGCCCTGATGTCGCGGCTCTCCTGGCTATCTGACGAACTTGCCGCTCTGGATCGGGCCGGTCTCCGCCGCCGGCTGAGCGCCCGCCAAGGCGGTCAGGGGGCCAAGATCGTTCTCGACGGGCGGGAACTGATCAACTTCGGCTCGAACGACTACCTGGCCCTGGCCGCCGATCCACGCTTGGCGGCCGCCGCGCTTGCCGCCATCCAAGTTGGAGGTTTGGGTAGCGGGGCCAGCCCGCTGATTACGGGTCGCAGCCGGACGCACCAGCACTTGGAAGAGCGCCTGGCGGAGTTCGAGGGCACGGAGGCGGCGCTCTTGTTTCCGTCGGGCTTTGCCGCCAACCTGGCCGCCGTCACCGCCTTGGCCGGCCCCGGCGACGTGATCTTCGGCGACGCCAAAAACCATGCCAGCCTCTGGGACGGCTGCCGGCTCTCCCGTGCCGACGTCCGCGCGTACCCGCATGCCGATTGGCGGCGGTTGGATGTGCTGCTGGCCGGGGCCTCGGGCTACCGCCGCCGCTTGATCGTCACGGACAGCCTCTTCAGCATGGACGGCGACCTTGCGCCGGTGGCCGAACTGGCCGAAGCGGCCCGGCGGCACGAGGCCATGCTGCTGATCGACGAGGCCCACGCCACGGGCGTGTTCGGGGCAGCCGGTCGCGGCCTAGCCGAGCATCTGGGTGTGGAGGAATCCGTCACCGCGCGGGTTGGCACGCTCAGCAAGGCCTTGGGCTGCGCCGGCGGTTTCGTCAACGGCAGCCGGCTGCTGATCGAGTGGCTGGTCAACCGGGCGCGGCCGTACATCTACTCGACGGCGGCCCCGGCGGCGATTTCCGCTGCGGCCCTGGCCGCGCTGGAGATCGTCGAGACGGAACCGCAGCGCCGCCGCGAGCTCTTGCAACGAGCGGCCGCGCTCCGCGAGCAACTTGTGGCCCGCGACTGGGAGTTAGGGCGGTCGGCCAGCCAGATCATCCAGATCGTGGTCGGTCAGCCGCAGCGTGCCGTGGAACTTTCTCAACGCTTGCGCCAGAATGGTCTGTTGGTGCCCGCCATTCGCCCTCCCACCGTGCCCGAAGGCGAGGCCTGTCTGCGGGTCAGCCTGACCTGGGGACACACCGAGGAGCAAACCGCCGCGCTGGTGGAGAAGCTGGGAACGGCAATGTAGGGTGGGCCGAGTAACACGAGTCCCGCCAGATTCGATCCGGAATTTGGTGGGACCCGTGTTACTCAGCCCACCCTACGGCTGCTGCCGGTCCCGTAGCATCACGGCGGCTTTGTCGTTACAATGGTCGTTTTTCAGCGAGGAGATTTTCGATGCTTTCACACAACGTGTTTTTCAGCCTGCACGACAATTCGCCCGCGGCCATCGACCGGCTGGTGGCAGCCTGCAAGACCTATCTGACCGATCATCCGGGCACGTGCTTCTTCGCGGCCGGCAAGCTCGCCGGCGAATACCAGCGGCCGGTCAACGATCGGGCTTTCGACGTGGCCCTGTTGGTGGTCTTCCGCCAGCGCGCGGACCACGATGCCTATCAGCAGGCCCCGCGGCACCTCAAGTTCATCGAAGAAAACGCGGCCAACTGGAAGCAAGTCCGCGTGTTCGACGCATGGATGGACCCGTAATGAAATCCGAAACACGAATATCGAAATCCGAAACAAATACCAAATTCAAAGAAGGAAAACTCAAAACAGTTTTGAGCATTTGAGTTTTCCCATTTGTATTTGTTTCGGATTTCGTGCTTCGGGTTTCGGATTTCACCGGTCGTTCGTCATTTCCCCAACATCTCGGCTCGGACCTTCTCCAACTCCACTCCCAGCACTTCCTTGGCCAGGTCGGCCAGTGCGGGCAGGTCGGCGTGGATGTGAATGGTGCGGTGTTGGTGCGCGAGCGACTGGCCGGTCTTCAATGCCTTGGCGGGCGAGAGCGACTCGATTTCGTAGAACGGTCCCAGGCCCTTCTTGCCCGGCGCGGGAGGACCGTCGTTGTAGCTATTGACGACGTCGCCCTTGTAAGGCTCGGCCGAGGGACCGCCCCACTGGTTGTTCATATATAGCGTCTGCGTGGGATCGGCCGGCATACTGAAAGTGACCAGCGTGAGCACGTTGTTCTGGAAATCGATCGAACCGATCACATTGCGGGCACGCCGCTGCGGCACGCCGATTTTCGAGCGGTAGTTACCGTCGGCCCGCAGGAGCACCGCCTCGGGCAAGGTCCGCAGCCGCTCGGCGGGTACGGGGCCGAAGTAATCGGACTTGACCACCGGCCCCAACTCGGCCTCGCTGCCCGGCTTGTAGGGCACGATCGCCACCGTCTGCGGTCCGCAGTTCATCATGCCCAGGATCCAGATGGAAACGAGTCCCTTGTCCAGCGTCATGTCGGCGCCACGGTTGGTCAAGCGGTTATCGGTCTCGTAGGCCACGCTCTTTACGCCCGTCGCGGCGATCTTCTTGGCCGCCGATTCTCCCAGCAGTTGCTTCAGGTCGGAAGTGCCCAGCAACCGGACGCCGCGGCTGACATCCAGGTGGAATTGGGTGCCCGAGGTGTTCTGCAACTTCATCGTGGTGGCCATGCGGAACGGCTCGCCGGAGCGGGAGACGACTTTCCATGCGCCTTCGTTGAAGGCCGGCGGCGTGAACCAGTTGTCGAGGTTCTGTGGCTTGCCAGGCTCGAACCAGAGGCTGAACTGTCCGCCCTCGGGCGAGAGCCATAGCCGTTCCTCAGCCCCGAAGTTATTGAAGTGCAGATTGGGCTTGGCGGCGGAAATGAATTCGTCGTTGATAAAACCGAAGCTCAGGCCCTCCATGCCGCCGCAGGTCGAGGTCATCACGCGGCCCTGCCAGGCGGGACAAATGGCCACGCGTGCCCCGTCGTCGTTGGTCAGCTCAATCAGTTCGGTGTGTTTCGCCAGAAATGCGCGGGCCTCGCCGTAGGACATGGTTTTGCCTTTCGTTTCCGCCGCCAGGGCGACAGTGCCGCCGGCTGCCAGCGCCGCGGCCAGGATCAGAGAAAAACGGTTCATGGATTAACGCTCCTGAAGATTCATTTCAATATCGGCTCAGAAAGCCATTTTACCGCCGGGCATGGAGTTCCGCTACCGGGTGGTCGGGGAGCAGCAGGCCGAAGGCGGCCATGGTCTTGGCCTGCGACGCCACCACACCTTCGTCCATGTCGATGGCAAAATGGCAGTCGACGAAGTGTTGCAAGGCGGCGAAGTTGTCGCGGGGCGGAGGATACGCGGTCTCGGCCACGCGATAGCCGCCGGCGGCCTGTACGGGCCCCTCGACCTGCTGGCCCGGCACGACCTCGCCCAAGTGGCAGTAGCGGCTGTTGTGCAGCGGGGCGTGGACCGTCCGCGTCCCCAGCCCGACGATATAACTGCGATTGAGCGGATTGGCGCCCAAGGTGTTGTCGCAAGTCCGCACGATCCAGGCGCGGTACTTGTCGTCGCCGGTGAGCTTGTAGGACCAGAGGATCACCGGCAGGTAGTTCTCGTACGCCCCCGTTCCCCAACTGATGGGAGCCATCGGATGGCGGATGAATGCGTAGGCCATGGTCCGGCACTCGCGGATGAACATCTCGGCGCGCTCGATGATCGCCCGGCGGACCGTGGTTTGCAGGCGGGCGTCGGCCACCGCCGCGGGGCAATTCACGTAGGCCCAGGCCGCCAGGCTCTGATCGTAGCGTGAATAGACCTCCAGCTCGGCATCCGGCTTGCGCGACCAGACGCAGGCCGCGCGGAAATCGGCGTTGAACCGCGGCTCGCCGGTGGTGTGCAGGAGCTGTGCGGCGGCGTAGGCCTTCGGCCCGAGATATTGGAAGGCGTACTGCTGCGGCGTCTTGGCTGGCGGGGGATGGTTCTCGGCCCAGCCGTATGCCCGCCGGGCCCGCTTCAGGAAATCGTCTGCTTCCTCGCCCTTGCCTAGCGAGCGCCAAATTCGCGCGGCCTGGGCCAATGCGCCGGCCAACTCGTAGGATGCGGCGGCGTCCTTGGCGTAGGCATAGTCACCGAGGTGGTCGAGTTCCACGGTCTCGATGAAATTCGGGTCGCCGGCCGATTCGCTGCCGTGACGCACGCCGCCGTCCTGGTCTTGCAGGTCCAGCCACAGCCGCAGCGCCCAGTGCGCCTCGTCGAGGATGTCCGGGATACCGTTGCTTTTCTCCGGGATGTTCAACTGCCCGTCGAAGAACTTCCGCGGCGCCATTTCATAGGCGTCCATGAGGTTCTGAGCCACGTCGAGATGCGAGCGGGGGTTGTAATCGCCCGCATCGTGGTGCCCACCGTGGGCGGCAATGATCGCGGGGGCCTCGGCCGGCCGAAGCGTGGCCAGCACGCCCAGTTCCGCGGCCGTCAGTACACGCCGGTAGAGGCGCACGTCGGCGAAAAAGGCGTTGCCGCTTCCATTGCCGCTGATGGCGCCCAGCGCGAAGTCGCCGGCAGTGCGGATCTTAGCCTCGGCCGAGCACACCGCGTGGCCGTCCACGTATAACGACGCCTGCTGCGGCTTCTCGGATGCCGCCCCGACCACCAGCGCCACGTGGCGCCAAGTATTGTCATTGATACGGGCGTGCTGCGTACCCGGGCTGATGCTGCCTACGCTGAAGGAAACGACTCCCCAATCAACCGTGACCAGCATTCGCGGCTTGCCCCACTCGCCGCTGCCGAAACCGAACAGCGTTCCATGGAAATCGGCGTTTTCATCCTTGCGGTACCAACCGCATAGGGTGTAGCCACTGGCGGCGTCGGCGGAGATGCCACTGGCCGTGGCCCCGTTACTGCGTCCGGCTTGGGTCGGCCCGAACACGCGATCATGGGCGGGCGAGATCTGCTTGTCGGAACTGAATCGCTGGCCCGCCGATACGGGCGTCAGGTCGTGTCCGTGCCCCGACACGTCCTTGAAATCGCCGTCTAGCGGGAAGCGCGCCACCAGGGCCGGGTCGCGGTCGAGCTTATCCAGTTTCGCGTCGGCCTTTTGCGTCAGCAGTTGTCGCACGACCTTCCGTGACAGGTCCTTTTGGATCTCGTGTGGCTCATCGTGAAGTTGCGTGGTCAGGGTCAGGCCCTGGGTATGGCATGCGATCCGCCGCCATTGGCTATAGGGCGGACAAAGTGCGATGCCGCAGCGCTGGGAAAATACCCCGTAGGCCTGCACCTCGAACGCTCTCTTGTAGACGTCGTCGCCAATCTCGAAGGGCAGGCTGCGGCCAACTTGGGCCACCGCGATAAAGTACCTGCCCGGCGTCTTGAATTCCGTGAAATCGAGCAGGTACACATTCTCGCCCGAATGATCCACCTTGTAATAGCCTTCGGTCATCTCGCCCGAGCGGTGGACCAGTCGTGCCTTGCCGCGGAAGACCACGGCCCGGTCCGCTTCGCGGCAGAGGCAGAACGCGGGCGAATCCTGGAAGGCCAAGGCGGCTGCCCCGGTGGAGGTCGGCGGGGCGGAGGCTCGCGGAGCGGCTTTCTCCGGCTGCCCCTTAGGTTCATCCAGTTGGCTCCAAAAGGCCTGGGCCACGGAATCGCTGGTGCGATCATCACGCGGTTCGGCCGCCGCCGCCGCCTTCTCCGGGAAGGACCCCAGCCAGCGGCCAAGGTACGCCAGCTTGACCGGTGAATCGGCAAGATAGCCGACCTGGTTCACCTTGATCGAGTTGCTCAGCGACCGTTTCCCCTCGAAGCGGAACGATGCCCGATTTGCCGCCGTCGTCACCGCCCGGTTCACTTCGACTTCAACCAGGTCGCCGTCGGCCAGTGGCTTGTCGACTTGCAGGAAGACCTCGTGCATGGGGATGGCCGTAAAGGGCCAGCCGGTGGGCAGGTAGGTATCGATCTTGCTGATCCGCCCCAAGCGAACGACCGGCGCCGGCTTGCCCGCCACGCGGACGCTGTAGTTTCGGGTCTGGCCGGCCGCCTCGGCGGAGAACGCCGGACCGAATTCCAGGGCAATGATACCGGGCCCGACCGGTTCCAGGCCACGCAGTCCCAAGACGGCCAGATCCACGGCATCGTCGCGAACGGTCTCGCCCTTCGCCTGGCTGAAAATGAAGCCTTGTGCCGTGTGCCCGCCGGTGACCATTTCCCCCTGTGAGCCCTGGGCAACAACGAAATACTCCAGGCCCTGTTTGAGCGGGTACGGCAGGTCCAGTGTGACCACAGTCCGTTCGAAACGCGTGAAAGGGCATCCGGGCGGCCCTTCGGCCTCGACTTCCGTGCGGGCGGCCGCCTGCCGGGGAGTGGCGAATTTTTCGTAGGCATAGTGGTCGTCGTGAAAGCTGATGATTCGGTAGGACGCCGGGCGCTGACAGGCCGGCGTGACGCTCATGCCCAGCACCAACTCCACTCGCGTATCGCTCAGCGGCTCCGCGCTCCGCAGTCCGAAGGAAATGCGGACGGCAATGCGGTTGTCGGCCAGGTTGCGAAATTCCGCCAGCGGGTCCGCATGGCACAGCGACGCAACAATTGACAGCCAAAGCAGCCCGCCGCCGGCACGCAGGCCGGACAGGAACCTGCATCGCCATCGGTTTCCAGCTATCGGTTGATTCCAGTTCATGGTGCTTTCATCCATTCAGTGCGACTCGCCGAAGACGACACGAGCGTAGGCGTAGGGTCGTCCGACGGGCACCATGTGCTCATGGTCGCGAGGCCCACCATGTTCGGTGCGGAATCTACGTGTATCTTCACAACAGAACCATGTTCAATAGCACCGACTTGAGTTGCAGTTGGTTGTGCCGCTATTATATCAAAAACGAAAGAACCGCGTAAACAGTTACTAACCCATGCTTGCTCCCTTGCCGATTGACGAAGTCCTACCGCAAATCGTGGCGGGCTTGCGCGCCTCGAAGGCCATCGTGCTGCGGGCCCCCACCGGCGCGGGCAAAACGACCCGCGTGCCGCCGGCCGTGCTCGATGCGGGCCTGGCCCGCGGCGGCTCGATCGTGGTTCTGCAGCCCCGCCGCCTGACGGCCCGGGCCTGTGCGCGGCGGATCGCCTGGGAGCGCGGCGTGACGCTGGGCGACGAGGTCGGCTACCAGGTCCGTTTCGATCGCCGCATAGGTCCCAAGACGCGGATCCAGGTGGTCACGGAAGGCATCTTCCTCCGCATGCTGCAAGACAACCCCTTCCTGGAATCGGTGGCCGCGGTCGTTTTCGACGAGTTCCACGAGCGAAGCCTCAACAGCGACTTGGCCTTGGCCATGATCCGCCGCGTGCAAGAGACTGTCCGGCCGGACCTGAAAGTGGTCATCATGTCGGCCACGCTGGCCGCAAAACCGATCGCCCGTTGGCTGGGCGGCTGCCCCGTGGTGGAGAGCCAAGGGCGGCTCCATCCCGTGGAGATCCGCTACCTGGAAGACTTGCGGGGCCGCAACGCAGCCGAGCGCGCGGCCGATGCCGTGAAACAGGTTCTCGATCGCACACCCGGCGACGTGCTCGTCTTTCTGCCGGGCGTGGGCGAGATCCGACAGACGGCGCGGCGACTGGCGGCACTCGCCGCCGCGCGGAACTTGGCCATCTTGCCACTTTATGGCGATCTGCCGGCCGAGAAGCAGGATGAAGTCCTCGGGCCGATCGGTCGCCGCAAGGTCGTTCTGTCCACCAACGTCGCCGAGACGTCGCTGACGATCGAAGGCATCACCGCGGTGGTCGATACCGGTCTGGTGCGATCGCTATCGTTCGATCCGCACGTCGGCATGGACCGTTTGCAACTGGCGCCGATTTCGCAGGCCTCGGCCGACCAGCGAGCAGGCCGCGCCGGTCGCACGCAGCCGGGCGTCTGCCTGCGGCTCTGGCCCGAGCGGACCCACCGCCAGCGGCCAGCGGGCGACGAGCCGGAGATTCGCCGTCTCGACCTGGCCGGCCCGATGCTTGAGCTGCGCGTCTGGGGCGAGCGCGACTTGCAGGCATTTCCTTGGTTCGAGGCCCCGCCGGCCGCATCGCTCCAGCAGGCCGAGGCCCTGCTCAAGCGACTCGGAGCGCTCGACGCGGCGGGCGACGTCACCCCGCTGGGAAACGCGATGGCCCGGCTGCCGGTCAGTCCGCGGTTGGCCCGCATGCTCTTGGAAGGGCATCGGCTCGGCCAGCCGGAGGCCGTCGCACTGGCCGCGGCACTGTTGAGCGAGCGCGATCCGTTCGAGCGCGGCGAGGATGCGACTCCGCACAACCGCCCGGCGGCGGCCGATTCCGACTCGGATGTGTACGACCGCGTGGCGGCGCTGGAGGATTTCGACGAGTCCGGGCGGATGGATTCGCCCGTGGGTCGGATCCATCGTTCGACGGCCCAGTTCCTTCTGCACGCCCGCGATCAACTGCTCCGCGAGCTGCGGCAAGCGGTGCGGGAGAGCGGACGTGCGGAAGGGGAGAAAGGGAGAAGGGGGGAAAGGGAGAGGGGGAGAAGGGGAAACATAGAGCCGAACAGGCTTCCCCTCCCCACGTCTCCTCATCTCCCCTTCTCCCCTTCTCCCCTTCTCCCCCTCTCTCCCTCCCCCGCCGAGGCGGTGCGTCGTAGCCTGCTAGCGGCGTTTCCCGATCGGCTGGTGCGACGGAGCGGGCCGGGCAGCCGCTTTGGACGCATGGTCGGTGGCCGGGGCGTGCGGGTGGTCGAGTCGAGCGCCGTCCGCAATGCGCCGCTGTTTCTGGCCGTGGACGTCGATCGCGGCGGGGCGGAGGCCCTGGTGCGCCAGGCCTCGGCTGTCGAGCGCGACTGGCTGGCGACCGATCGGCTCGCCACGCGGACGGAGGTCGAGTTCGACGCGGCGAGCGGTCGCGTGATCGCCCGCCGCCGCGTTTATTGGGAAGACCTGCTCTTGGAAGAAAGCCCGGCGGCGCTACCCGACGGCGATGAAGTCGGTGCGATCCTGGCGGCGGTGGCCGCCGAGTCGCTGGACGCGGTTTTTCCTTGGGACGACGCGGATACGGCCGACTATGTCAACCGTGTCCGCTGCCTCTCGCAGTGGATGCCGGAGTTGGAACTGCCCGCTTTCGATGCGGAAGGAATCAAGGCCGTTCTGCCCCGCGTATGCCACGGCTGCCGGTCGCTGGAGGAACTACGCAAAGCGCCTTGGCTGGCGCACTTGCAGGCGGCGTTGACGCACGAGCAGCAACGGATCTTGGCCCGCGAGGCCCCCGAGCGAATCGAGGTTCCCAGCGGCAGCCGGATCAAGCTGCATTACGAGCCGGGCAAGCCGCCGGTATTGGCTGTGCGGATCCAGGAGATCTTCGGAATGCTGGAGACGCCGCGGGTGGCCGGTCGCCGCGTGCCCGTGCTCTTGCATCTCTTGGCCCCCAATCATCGGCCGCAGCAAGTGACCGACGACCTGGCCAGTTTCTGGCGGACGACCTATCACCAGGTGCGCAAGGACCTCCGCCGCCGCTACCCCAAGCACGCTTGGCCGGAAGACCCATATAAGGCTGTGGCGGAGAAGAGACCGGGAAAGTGGGGACCGTAGCTTCCGGATTTTTGTGCATGCGGTTTCGGCCCTTCTCGCTTTGGCAGTGAAAAACCGCTATAATACCATTGTAAGGTGAATGTGCCATGATTGCCCTAGAACGGTTGGCATGGCGATTATCGATGAGGTACAAAATGGCCGAGATTATCGAAGGCAAATGGGAAGATCTGGTTGCACGCCACGATTTTCTGGGGCGGGATGTGCGGATCATCGTTTTCGATGACGGGGAGAAGGCGGTCGAGGTACAGTGGCTAAAACGGCTCCACGATTGGGTAGAAAGCCACGCACCCGTTGGACACTGGGTAGACGACAGTCGCGAGAGTATTTACAGCGGGACCATTGATGATCCTCGTTGATACCAACAGCTCCGCATGTCGTACACGGAAATAACGTTCCAAGACAAGAACCCTCTGAAGCGCTGGTTACAAAGACAGCGGCTGCTTCTTGCCGTTGAATTACTTGGTAGTCCGGCAGTTTTCCCCGGATTGATTTGCGATTTCGGCGCAGGCAGTGGCGAGCTTTGCAAGCTATTAAGAGATCGCTATTGCGATTCAGGCATTATCTGCTACGAGCCGGCCCAGAATCTTCTGGAGGAAGCACGGCAGAACTTGGCCCGCACTCCTGGCGTGAGTTTTGCGGAAACCATCAGTCCTGCCTGGAACGATGCGGTTGACGTCGTGTTCTGTCTCGAAGTGCTTGAGCACCTCCCGCCCGCAGAGACCGAGAACGCAATTTGCGCGATCTTCCAGATCTTGAAACCGGGTGGAAAGCTGATCGTCGGCGTTCCTGTCGAGGTGGGCATACCGGCGCTCTACAAGGGATTCTACCGGATGGCGCAGCGGTTCGTCCGTTCCGACGCCGACTTGAAGAACGTGAATCTGAAGAACACGATGCTTTCGTTCCTTGGGTTTGCGCCACGGAATCGGACGGTACACGAAATCGTTCCCGGCTTGAATTTCTATTTCGAGCATACGGGCTTCGATTATCGGGTCTTGAAAGGCAGCATTGAGCAGTTCTTTTATCTTGTGAAGGTGGCTCGATGCCCCTTCCCGTTCTTGGGATCGTGGTTTATGCCGGAGATATACTTTGTGGCGGAAAAGGCCGAGCGGTTGGCGGACGATGAGTGCGGTGCGGCTAGCCCAAGCGTCACGGAGACTTCATAGGGCATGAATTTGCTCGAACTGTGAACGTTGCGGAGGGCGCGAGTGTAGTCGCCCAACATCGCTCCACTGCCGCAGGGGCAGTGGGGGCGGGAAGAACACTGTTTACCAAACTCAACAGCCCCTCACAGCCTGAGCGCGATTGGAAACACCGACACACAGAGGCACCCATAACGGAGACATACATGAATACCAACCTCTTCAACCAACTCACCGACATCTACGAGTCCATGATCGACTGGCCGAAGCGCTTGGCCGCCGAGGGGCCGTCCTATCGCCACTGGTTCCAGCAGGCCGGCGTGAAACGCGTCGTGGATGCGGCCTGCGGCACGGGACACCATGCGGTCATGTTCCACGGTTGGGACCTGGAGGTCGAAGCGGCCGATCTCAGTCCGGCGATGATCCAAAGGGCCAAGGCCAGCTTTGGTGAACCAGCCGGATTGCACTGGACCGTGCGCGGTTTTGAGGAGCCGATTCCCGCGGCCGGCTCGTGGGATGCGGTCATCTGCGTGGGAAACTCCTTGGCCCTGGCAACCGGTACGGCGATGGTGCAAACGGCCATCGCCCGCATGATGGAAGCCTTGCGGCCGGGCGGCATATTGATCGTCCAGGTTCTCAACCTCTGGCGGTTGCCAGACGGCCCCTGCGTCTGGCAGAAGTGTGTTCACACGCGGCTGCCGCAGGGCGACGTGTTGATCCTCAAGGGCGTACACCGCTGCGACCAGCGGGGCTACGTCGAGTTGATCGTCGCCGATCCCAACGGTGGGGCGATTCTGGCCCACGAGTCGCCGCAGTTTCTCGGGTTCTACGAAGCGGAACTGGGCGAATGGATGCACCGGGCGGGCGCGGCCGAAGTCCAGTACTTCGGCGGCTATGCGGAACAGCCGTTCGACCGCGACACGAGTGTCGACCTGGTCATGGTGGGAAGCAAGTAGGTCCCTCTTGCCGAGAGGGACTACTGTGTTTCGGGCCGCGTGAGAAGCTCGAAGTTCTCCGGCAAATCGGCGCACAATAGTCCCTTCCGGCAGAAGGGACCTACCTCCTCAGCTCGACGCCCAGCGCCGGCAGTTCCTTGCGCAGAGCGTCCGTCGCCTCCTCCGTGACGCGCGGTCCACTAAGACCGACGGTGCGCAGTTTTGGAAAGGACTTGAGACATTCCATGTGCGCCGTGGACGAATGCGCAGGGAAGGACAGAACCGGCGGATCGTCTACTTGCGCGAAGGCCGGCTTCGCAGTCCTTCTCGCTGCCCCGTTGCCGCCGCCAGCCGAAGCCCAGCGGGCCCACGGCTCCGACGCCCAGCAGCATCAGCGTTCCCGGCTCGGGCACCGCGTTCGGCGAGATCGACACCGAGACTATCGGGTCGGCAGCCGTTGCCGAGGGATCAAAGATCAAAGTCCCGTCGGCGCCGACGGTTAGACTGCCGCCGTCCGGCAGGGAAGCATTAACCGATCGTGGTCGGTGCATACCCAAACTTTGTGGTGCCTGGGCAAAAAGTGATCCCAAGAAACAGCGGCGGCTCGACCTTGCAGAGTCGAGCCGCCGCTTAGACCAGACCTCTTGCCCACCGGGGGCGCGAGACGGGCGCTCAGTTGCCGCAGCCTGCCGGAGCGCAGGCCTTCACCTCTTCGCAGCAACCCGATTTGCAGCACGGCACCGGGCAGCAGACGGTTACCGGAACTTGCTTGCAAACCACCACGGGGACGCACCGCGTGACCGTGTAGGGCACGCACTTGGGCACGAGCTTCGAGCACTGGATCGTCTTGGTGTAGCACACCGGCTTGCAGACCGTGTAGGCGACCTGCTTCACGCGGGTCTCAGGCACCATGCGGCAAACCTGGTAAGGAATCTCCTTCGTGTGGCACTCCTTGACGATGTGGCAGACCTGGTAGGTGCAGGTCTT